>JAISSX010000047.1 GCA_031272885.1 Bifidobacteriaceae bacterium
ATCCAGTCATAGGGCTGTCTGGCGGGCAGGTGCCGCCAGGTAGGCAGCATGAACGGCACCGCCAAGGCCTTGGACCGCCGCAGTGGGGTGCGAGCCAGCCAGGTCTCCCGGGTGGGCAGGGTCAAACGTTCGGGGGCGTCCACCCACAGCACACGCAGTTCGGCGTCCGGGAACATGGCCGCTAACTGGTCCACCACGTTCTCAGAACCGCCGAAGCGGGCAATCCACTCATGCACAATGACGCCGCTCACGCTTGGGCCTCCAACCGCGCCACGGCGCTGTCAATGCCGTCCTTGACCTGGGCGGCGGCAGTGTCCCAGTTGAACTGGCTGAGCCAGGCCGCCAGTGCGGCTTCGTCCGGCTTGGGGGCGTCGATGGCCGCCTGAGTGGCCTGCGCCCAAGCGCTGCCCGATGTCGGGTCCGCCACCGGGTGCCCAAACCCGCCCAGCACTTCGGCCAGGGCGGTGCAACCCTCCCAGTACAGGACCGGCTTGCGCCAGGCCAGGGCCTCAAGGGCGGGCAGACCGAAGCCCTCCTCAAGGGACGGCATCAGCAGCGCGTCCGCCTCTTGGTACAGCCCGGCCAAGGCTTGGTCGGTCACCTTGCTGCGCACGAGTACCCGGCGCCGCAGGCCCGGCGCCACCGCTTCGGCCTGCCGCCAAGCTTCGGCGTCATCAGCCGTGACCACGGTGAGGCTGGCTTCCCGCAGGGCCGCCAGCGCCTTGAGGGCGGTGGGATAGTTCTTGTGCGCCATCAGGTTGCCCACGTAGAGCAGCCGCAGCGGGCCGTCCGGGCGCGGCCCAGCGCCGGCCGGCGGGGTGCCGCGCTCGGCGACGCAACTCAGCCCGTGGTAAACCACCCGCACCTCTACCTGGTCCGTCTGCAACCACTCGCGGATGGCGGCGGCGCTGGCATGGGAAACGGTGAACACCTGGCCGGTGCGTTTGATGGCGGGCGCCACAATCCGCTCATAGTAGGCCCGCTTCAGGGCCGAGCTTTCGCTGGTCAGATGCATCAGATCATGCAGCGTCAACAACTGGTGGGCGTCGGTGAAGCCGGCGTTGTAACCGGGGTTGTACAGCACGGTGCGGCCGGACAGGCGCAGCCGGCTGGGGTTGATCACGTCCAGCGGGCTGGATGGCGAACCGCCTTTGATGGCGGCCGGGTAAGCCGGCAGGCGCTGCAACAGTTGATGCGACACGCGGCCGATGCCGCCCACCAGCTTTGACCAGCGGGCGTCCACCACCACCTTCGGCTTGGGCTCAGGCATGGCCGGCCGCCGCGCCCTGCCCCGCCGGGGCGGCCAACAACAGCCCGGCGATGGCGTCCACCGCCTGGGTCACCTGGGCCAGGCAGGCCTCGTAGACCGGCATGGGTTCCATATACGGATCGGCGATGTCGAGCCGTTCACCAGTCAGGTGGGGCGCCACCGCCCGGGCCGCCCCGGCCGCCAGCACGGCGGCGCTCAGGGGCGAGGCTTCAGGCGCCAGTTCGCCGGCCGCCCAGTCCCATTCTTCAGCCCCCACATACTGGGCCAGGTGGGCAAACTGGTTCAACGTGAAGGTGCGGCCGGTGGCGGCCGGCACGTCTTGCACCACCGCCCGCCGGTGGGTTTGCGCCGCCGTCAGTATCAAGTCCGAGGTTTGGATCAGTTCACGGGTCAGGTCTTGTGCCCGGTGGGCCCGGGCCAGGTCGCCCAGGCCAAGGCGGTCCATCAGGTGGAGGCCCTCGTACGTCATGCCCATGCCGACAGGGGCACCGGTGCCGGCCGACGCCACCACGACATCGGACAACGCGGCTAACCTGTCCCGCAACAAGATGGCGGCCATGGCCGAACGGCAGACGTTGCCGGTGCAGACCGTCAGTAGGCGAAACGTCGTCACAGGCGCCTGCTCTGGCCTTGGGAGCGGGGGAAGTTCCAACTCACCCGCGGCGCCGCCGCACCACTGGGCGGGGTGGCGGGCGGGCCGGTGGGCACGGCTACCAGGGGAGCGGCTGCGCCGGGAGCGGCTGCGTCGGCCGGGGCGCCGGCGACCGGCTGGGCCGCGGCGCCGGGAGCCGCCGCCGTGCGGGTAGTCGGCGCCGTCCGGGTGGTGGGGGCCGTCCGCGTGCTGGCGGAGCCAGACGGCTTGTCGCCGCCGCCCTCCGAATCCGAGGCGTAGTAGTAGGAGTAGGTGTGGTAGCTGCCGTACTTCTTGCCGTTGGCCGGCAGCATGGTCATGACCACACCGAAAATGCGGCTCTTGATCGACTCCAGCGAAGCGGCAGCCGTGGACAGGTCTTGTTTGCGGGTGTGGCCGTAGCGGGCCAGCAGCACCACGCCGTCGGTGAACTTGGAGATGACGGCGGCGTCGGTGGCGGGCAGCAGCGGCGGGGCGTCGATCAGCACGTAGTCGAACTGCTTGCGCAACGCCCCCAGCAGGGTCTGCATGGTGACCGAGCCCAGCAGTTCGGACGGGTTGGGCGGGGTGCGGCCGGACGGCATCACGTACAGGTGAGTGGTGCCCCAACGCTGCAACACGTCATTGGGCGAGGCCCGGCCGATCAACACGTCGGTCAGACCGGCGCCACCCTCAATGCCCATGTTCTTAGCCACCGTGGGCCGGCGCAGGTCACCGTCGATCAACGCCACCTGGAAGCCGGAATCGGCCAAGGCCAGGGCCAGGTTGGCCACCGTCACCGACTTGCCTTCCGACGGGCCGGCGCTGGTGAAAACGATCGACTGGTTGCCGCCCTCCACGTTGACAAACATCAGGGCGGTACGCAGGCGGCGGAAGGCCTCCGCCCGCGGGCTGCGGGGATCGGCCTGCACCACCAGTGGCCTGGCCTTGGCCTCTTCGTCGAAGGCGATGTGGCCCAGCACCGGAGCCTTGGTGATTAGTGCGATGTCTTCCGAACTGCGGATGCGCGTGTCCAGCATGGTGCGCAGCAGGGCAGTGCCCAGGCCGGCGATCAGGCCTAGGGCCAGACCCAAGGCCAGAGACATCTTGGGGCTGGGGGCGGATGCGATCGGATTGCCGTCCGCGTCAACCGGCACCTCGGCCGCTTGGATCAGGGTCAGTTTGACCATCGACGGGTCGTTGCCGTCCGGTTTCTCCAGGTCATTAGTGACCACGTCCACCAGGGTCTCGGCCACCGCATTGGCCAAGTCAGCCGCCCGCTGCGGGTCACGGCTGGTCACCCGGATCTCGATGATGGAGGTGCTGGTGGGAATGAAGACCCTGATCTGGGGGCTCAGCTCGTGGGGTTTGGCAGTCAAGCCCAACTGTTCGATGACAGGCTCAAGCACGATGGCGCTGGTGGCCACGTCCGCGTAACTGGAAACGGCCTGGCGGGCGAAGGTGGTGCCCTGAGCCAACTCGTTGGTGCCACCGTCCCCACCCGACCGGACCGAGACATACAGCCTGGAGGTCGACTCATATTCAGAGGTGGCCAAGTTGAGGTACAGGAAGCCGCCGCCCACGCCTAACACCATGCACACCAAAATGACTACCCAGTTCTTGCGCAGAATACGCAGGTAGGCGTGCAGGTCCACGAGCTGTGTCCTCATTCATGGCGGGGCGGGCAGGGGTTGCCCTCAGGGGCTTGCCCAATACTAGCGGTTAGCGCCGGGGCGACCTGGGAGGACATGGGTTTCGTTAGGTAGAAGCCTGGAATCGGGTGGCGCCGGGGCGGCCGGCAGCGTGCCTCGGTTGGCTGATGCGGACACTTGGCCGCCGGGGCGGTGGGCCACTAGGCTGGACCGCGTCACTTTCGCTCTGCACCAGGGCAAGCCGGTTCAAGGCCGGCGCTGACCCGCAACCGTGTGCGGACCACCGGGACCATCGTTCCCGGGGCCGCGAGCCGGAAAACCTGGGAGCAGGGTAAGGGCCCGTCAGGGCCCGGATAGCGGCTCCAGTTTTACTGTCGAGGTCTGCAGCGTGGAGCGCTCAAAGGACAGGGGCGTTCCCCCTTTCCGGCGGCGGTTCACCGGACCGCTACTAGGAAGGTTCATGGGATGAAGTCCCTCACTTGCTACCGGGCCCTGGCCGGTACCGCCACCGTCCTGACCGCCGTCGCTTTGGCGGCCGCCGGGTGCTCCGGTGGCACCAAGCAGAACGCCCCCAGCCCCTCGCCATCGGCTGAGGTCACGGCCGTCTCCAGCCCTTCGGAGGCGCCGTCCACGGCCCCCACCGAGACTGCCACCGACGCCGCCACCCCAGAGGTGACCGCCACCGAGACGGCGGCGGCGGACTGGGCGCCGGAAGCGGCCGCGACCGTGGCGGCCGAGTGGTTGGCTGCCCAACTGGTGGACGGCACCCACCAAGAGACCGAATACGACGGCGCCATGTTCACCGACTACGGCCTGACGGTCGATACCCTGTTCGCCTTGGCCGCCACCGGCCAACTGGACCAAGCCGGCGCCATCGCCGAGTGGCTGGTGGAACCCGACAACCTGATTGCCTACATCGGCGACGGCGAGATGGCCCTGTATCCAGGCGCCGTCGGGAAACTTGGCCTGGCCCTGGGGATCGAGGGCCTGAATGTGACCCGGGAGGGGGCCGCGGCGGCCGATCAGATGGTGGCCGCCCTGACCGACCGGTTAGCCGATACCGGCCGGTTCCAAGACTTGAGCGAGTTCGGCGACTATTCCACGCCTACCGGCCAAGCCTTGGACGTGGTGTTCCTGGCACAACAGTCGGCCCTGGGCGATCTGCCGGCCGATCCGGTGGCCTTCCTGGCCTCCGCCCAGTGCGAGGACGGCGGCTACCCGTCCACCTTCAATGACCCAGAAGGCTGCCAATCGGACCCGGATTCGACCACCGTGGTGGTCCAGGCCCTGATGGCCGCCGGCGGCCACGAAGAGCGCGTCACCAGCGCCCTGACCTGGCTCTACAACTTCCAAGAGGCGGACGGTTCATGGGCCTCGATGGGCGCGGTGACGCCCAACTCGACCGGCCTGGCCGTCTCGTTGCTGAGCCAGGTGGACAGCGAAGAGGCCCGCGGGGCCGTCAACCTTGGCCTGCAGGTGCTAGCCACCTGGCAGTTGCCCGATGGCGCGTTCCCGGCCGCCGCGGGCGGCAGCGCTGGTGACGCCCGTGCCACCAGCCAGGCCGTGTTGGGCCTGGCGGGCGTGGACTATCTTTCCCTGGCCGGTCTGGTGGTGCTGTGAGCCGGTGGCGCCGGCGCCACCCCCATCTTGAATCCGGGCGGCTGACCCGGTTCGTTGCCCGGCTGGTGGCGCCGGCGGTCTTGGGGTTGGGTGTGGCGACCGCCGCCCCGGCCCTGGCTGCCACGGCCGCCGATGGCGCCCCCGCAGGCACGGTGCACGATGGCGCCTGCGCCCCAGGCGAAGGGGTCACCTTGGTGCTGGACGCCGGTGCCGAGGCCCCGGCCGAGACCTGGCCCGACGTGGTTGTCCGGTGCGTCTCCGGGGAAACCGAGACTGCCCTGGCCGCCCTGGCGGCGGCCGGTTTCCAGTACGAGTTTCGGCCTGGCTTCCCCGGCATGGTGTGCACCATCGGCGGCTGGCCCAACCCGTGCAACGGTGCCCCGGCCGAGGCCTACTGGTCGTTCTGGGACGGCACCGACGGCGCTTGGGCCTACGCCATGGTTGGTGGCGGCTCTTTCAAGGGCTCGGCCGGCGCGGTGTTGGGCTGGGCCTTCGGGGCCGGCGAGCCGCCGCGGATCGATCCGCCCGCCCCGTCCACCGCGACCCCTGCCGCCGGGGCAGCCGGCTCGGCCAGGCCAACCTGGGCCGCCCCGGCGGTGTCGACCGGGGCGGAACCGGGGGGCCAGGTCTGGCCGCTGGCGCTGACCGGCCTGCTGGTGGCGGTGGCGGCCGCGGCCGGCCTAGTGGTGGTGGCGTGGAGGCGGCGCCATGGCTGACCGTGTCCTGGCCTCGCGTCGCACCGGGCCCCGGCCCGGCACCTCCATCCACCCTGGCGCCTGGTGGGCTTGGGCCCTTGCCCTGGCCGTCGCGGCGGCCTGCACCACCAACCCGTTGGTGCTGGTGCTGATCGCGGCGGCCGCCCTGACGGTCTGCCTGGCGCTGCGGTCGGACGCCCCTTGGGCCTTGTCGCTGCGGTTGTACCTGGTGATAGCCGGCCTGGTGGTGGTGTTACGCCTGGGGTTCCGGGTGTTGTTCGGCGCCGGGACGGCCGGGTCCGGGGCGGTGGCGGTGAGCCTGCCGGTGCTGCGGCTGCCCGCCATCGGCGGCGGTGACGGCCTGGCGCTGTTGGGCCCGGTCACCTGGGACAGCCTGTATGGGGGGTTGATGGACGGCCTGCGGCTGGGCTGCCTGATCCTTTGTGTGGGTGTGGCCAACTGTCTGGCCAGCCCCAAGAAGACGTTGGCCGCCCTGCCGGCGGCGCTGCGCCATGTGGGCACGGCCGTGGTGGTGGCGCTGTCGCTGTTCCCGTCGCTGGCCCTGTCGGTGCAGCGGGTGCGGCGGGCCCAGGCCCTCAGGGCTCAGGCCGGGCCGGCGGTCAAGGTCTCGGCCCGCACGCGCTTGCGCCGGATTGTCTTCCCGGTCTTGGCGGACGGCCTGGACCGGGCCCTGGAACTGGCGGCCTCGCTGGAATCCCGCGGCTACGGTTCCACCCCTCCCTCCCGAAAGGTCAATTCTGCCGCCATTTCACCCTCAGCGAAAAGTGTTTACGCAGGTCAGAGCGTTGGAGCTGTCGGCGCGGGCCACGGAATTGACCTTTCGCGAGGGAGTTTGGCCGCGCTGGTGGGCTGCGCCGCCCTGGGCGGCGGCGGCGTCATGGCCGCCTCGGGCCGGGCCGCCACGGCGGGCTGGATCGCCGTGGCCGCCGGCGCCCTGCTGATCGGCCTCAGCTTCCGCCTGATGGGCCGGTCCAGCCGCCGCACCCGCTACTGGCGCCAACCGTGGACCTGGCGGGACTGGTCCGTCACCCTCAGCGGCCTGGGCCTTGGCCTAGGCCTGTGGCTCACCTCGGCGCTGGTGCCCGGCGCCCTCCACCCGTCCACCCTGGGTTGGCCGCCGCTGCCCTGGCCCGCCGTGGTGGGCTGGGGGATGGCCCTGCTGCCGCTAGCCATCGGCCTGGGGGCAGCCCGCGTCACGCTGCCCGCCACTCCGCACCGGCAGGCGGTGGCGGCATGATCCACCTGGACAAGGTCACCTTCACCTACCGCGACGCCCCTGGGCCCACGCTCGAAGGCGTCACGCTGCACGTCGGCCCGGGCGAACTGGCCCTGGTGACAGGCTCAACCGGCGCCGGCAAGTCCACCCTGCTGCGCACCATCAACGGCCTGGTACCCCACTTCAGCGGCGGCCTGCTGCAAGGCCAGGTGACGGTGGCCGGTCTGGACACCCGCACCAACCCGCCGCGCCAACTGGCCGGCCTAGTGGGCTACGTGGGCCAGGACCCAACCGCCGGTTTCGTCTCGGACACCGTCGAAGAGGAGCTGGCCTACGGCCTGGAGCAGTGCGGCCTAGACCCGGCCGTCATGCGCACCCGGATCGAAGAGGTGCTTGACCTATTGGGTCTGGCCGAACTGCGTGACCGCGACCTGTTGACGCTCTCGGCCGGGCAGGCCCAACGGGTCGCCATGGGGGCAGCCCTGGCACTGCATCCACGGGTGCTGGTATTGGATGAGCCAACCTCGGCCCTCGACCCAGCCGCGGCCGAAGAGGTGATGGCCGCCATCGCCCGCCTGGTCCAAGACTTCGACATGGCCGTGTTGATGGCCGAACACCGCCTGGAACGGGTGGTCCAGTTCGCGGACCAAGTGGTGTTGTTGGACCGCCAGGGCCACGCCGTCTCCGGCCCGCCACGCGAGGTGCTGGCCAACTCGCCGGTGGTACCGCCCGTCGTCACCTTGGGGCGGGCCCTTCACTGGCCGGAGGTGCCACTGACCGTGCGGGAGGCCCGCCGCCTGGCCCAGCCGGCCATCGACGCCGCCCTGGCCCAGCCGGCGGCCCCGCCCGCTAGCGCCGCGCCATCGGGCACTGCCGTACCACCCGCGCCCTGCCTGCTGCAGGCCCGCGGCGTCACCGTCACCTACCCCGGTGTCACCGCCGTGGACGAAGTCGACCTTGACCTGGCGGCCGGCGTGGTGGTGGGCCTGATGGGACGCAACGGTTCGGGCAAGTCCTCGCTCCTCTGGGCGCTGCACGGGGCCGGGCCGATGCACGCCGGCACGGTTGAAGGCCCGTTGCCCGATGGCGCCCCGCGCCCACGCCCGCGCCCGCGCTCCCGCTCCGCCAAGCCGGCCGCCGCCACCCCCCGCCCGCCGGTGGTCCTGGTGCCGTCGCAGCCCACCGACCTGTTGTGGGAGGACACGGTTGAGCGCGAACTGGCCGGCACCGGCGCGGGCGCCGTGCTGGACCTGATTGCCCCCGGCATTCCCCGGGCCGCCCATCCCAGGGACCTGTCCGAAGGCCAGCGCCTGGCCTTGGTCCTGGCCATCCAATTGGCACCACAACCCGCTGGCACCCAGCCGGCCGCCCGGCCACCGGCCCGCGTCATCGCCCTAGACGAGCCCACTCGCGGCCTGGACTACACCGCCAAAGCCCGCCTGGTGGGGGTGCTGCGCGGCCTGGCCCAAGACGGCCACGCCATCATCGTGGCCAGCCACGATGTCGAGTTCCTGGCCGCCGCGGCCGATGCCGTGGTGTGGATGGCGGCCGGCCGCATCATTCTGCGCGGCCCCACCTTCGAGGTCTTGACCTCGGTGCCGGCCCACGCGCCCCAGGTCACCAAGGTCTGCGCCCCGCTGCGGGTGGCCACCGTGGCCCAGGCGGTAGCCGCACTCCAGGGCGCCGCGTCCGGAGGTGAGGCAACGTGAACGCTCTGCGGCTTCATCCGGCCTCGATCGCCACCATGGTGGTAGCCAGCCTGGCCGCCCTGGCCAGCGGCCTGGTGCCCTGGTTCACGGCCGCCACCGACCAGGCCGCCCAGCAGACGGCCCAGACCGGTGCCCTGATCGGCGTCATCGTCATCATCCCGGCCCTGATGGTGACGGTGCTGGCCCAACTGACCGAAGGCGGCATCGACGCCAAGACGCTGGCCTTCCTGGGCCTGCTCTCCGCCCTGATTGCCGCCATCCGGCCGCTGGGCGCCGGCGTTGGCGGAGTGGAAACGGTGTTCTTCCTGCTGATCCTGGGCGGCCGGGCCTTCGGCGCCGGCTTCGGCTTCGCCTTGGGCGGCATCTCGCTGCTGGCCAGCGCCCTACTGACCGGCGGGGTGGGCCCGTGGCTGGGCCTGCAGATGGCCTGTTCGGCCTGGATCGCGGCCGGGGCCGGCTTGCTGCCCAAACGGCTGCGCGGCCGGGCCGAGGTGGCCCTGTTGGCGGCCTACGGCGTGGTGGCCAGTTTCTTGTTCGGCGCCATCATGAACCTGTGGTTCTGGCCCATGCTGGCCGGCAGCGGCACGGTGGCCAGCGGCTTGGGCTTTGTGCCGGGCGATTCACCGGGAGCCAACCTGCGTCGCTTCCTTGGCTTCACGTTGGTCACGTCCACGGCCAGTTGGGACGCCGTACGGGCCGTCACCTGCGCCGCCTGCCTGGTGGCGTTCGGGGCGCCAATCCTGCGGCTGCTGCGCCGGGCCGGGGCGCGGGCCGCGTTCGGCACCGCGGCGCCTGCCGCCGGGCCGGCCTACTCTTCCGTGCCGGTTTCGGCTGCCGTGCCCGTCTCGGTGGCCGTTTCGTCTTCACCTTCCGCCGGTGGCGACACCTCGGTGGGGCTGGGCGTTGGGGTTGGCGTGGACTTGGGCAGGTCACGCAGAATTTCGGCCGCCGAAAGGCAGCCCTCGACCGGTTGAATCGGAGATTCCGGGTCATAGCCCACGGTGACCGCGGCGGGCAGCTTCTCGAACTCGGTGCCCAACACCACGTCAACCGCGGTGCCGGTGCGCCAGTCGATCGTCAAAACGGTGTCTTTCGGCATGTATTCCAGCACCGTGTAGGCGTTGTTGATGCCGGACAGCCCCGCCACCACCTTGACCGCGCCCTCCCAAATCTTGGCGTTGTCCGATGACGGGTCCTGGAAGCCGTACACCCGCAGTGTCTCGGCCACGCCGCCGGCCAGGCCCTGCTGCCCGTTGGCGTTGTAGACGGTCACCTTGATGCTGGCAGGCGAGGGATAGCGCGTGGACGGCGGAACCGGACAGGGCTGCTGCACGGTGGGCGTCGGGGTAGCAGAGGGTGAGGTGAACGGCGTGTCCTGGTACCACGGCAACTCCTCGGGCACATCTGCCCGGTTGAAGTAGAAGGCCGTGGCCGCCACGCCCGCCACCACGAAGGCGGTCACCAGTGGACCGTAAATCAGCATTTGGCGGGTGTAAAGACGGCGCCGGCGAGCCTTGGCGTCTTGCTTGAGCGCCATCGGCTACCTTTCTGCCGCGGCTGAGCCGGCCGGCGGTGTGGTTGGTTCGGCGGAACCTGCGGGACGAATCGCGTCTAGGTTACCCGGCCATTCGGGCTCCACTATGCCCGGCGCCGCGGCCGGGCCGGCGGCCGGTGGCACCACCGGCAATTCGCGCGACCCGGTGGCCGCCTTGGCCTCGGCCGCCCGGGCCGCCCGCACCAGCAGCAACTGGTCCAAATTCAGCACCCGGGCGTGCAGCGATTGGCGCCCCCGCAGCACCGCCCGGACGGCCCGGTGCAGGCCATCCTCAAGGTAATAGGAGCCGTTCCAATAGACCACGTGGGCAAACAAGTCGCCGTAAAAAGTAGAGTCCTCGCTGACCAGATTGCCCAGGTCAAGGGTCCTTTTCGTCGTAGTGAGATCGGCCAAGCGCACTTGGCGTGGGGGAATGCCCGCCCACTGCTCGGCGGTGGTAAAGCCGTGCTCGGGGTAAGGACGGCCGTCGCCGATCTCTCGGAAGATCACGGTCCAACTTTACGGAAGATGAGCGGCCGGTGGATCACCCGGGCGGAGGATTATGCGAATTCGTGACCTTCCACACCCGCCGCAGCAAGGGGCCGCGCAGCGGCCCCGGCGCCAATTCGAAGCCGCCGCGCAGTGCCAGGTTGCGCATCTCTTGGCACCGGCTGGTGAAGCCCATGGACCGGAAAGTGCGCTGCAGGGCCGCTTCAGCCAGCGCCACCTTGGGGCCACCGCGCCGCCGGTAGGCGGCCGGGCTGACCCGGTATGCCACCAGGATTTCAGGCAGATTGGCGAAGCGGGCGCCCTGCATCAGGCAGCGCGCCCAAAGCAGGTAGTCCTCCAGGTAGGTCAGCTTCTGGTAGCCGCCGGCCCGCATCACAACGGCGCGGCGGAACATCACCGTGGGGTGGGCCATCGGGTTGGTCAGCCGGGCCGTCTGGGCAATGTCGCTGTGCGCCTCCGGGTACCGGCGCACGGTGCCGTGCGGTACCGCCTCCGGGTTGGCCTCCAGGGCGCGGGCCCAGGCCAGCACCCCGTCCGGCCCGGCCTGCGCCGCCGGCCCGTCCGCCTCCGTGAACTCGACCATGGCGCCGCCCACCACATCCAGCCCTGCTGTCACCAGCGGCAGTTGGGCCGCAAACCGGCCCGGCAACGACACGTCATCGGCGTCCGCCCTGGCCACCACCGGGTGAACACAGGCTCGCAAACCGGCGTTGAGAGCGGCCGCGATGCCCTGGTTCTGCGCCAGCCGCACCAACACCACGTCGCGACGCGCCACCCAGCGGTCCAGCCGGTCTCGCAGTTCGTCTCCCACCGGCCCGTCCTGGGCTATCACCACCTGGGCCGGCGCCACCACCTGGCCGTCCGTGGCAGCCACCAGGGCAGCCTCGACCGCAGGGGCCGTGTCGCCGGCATACACCGGCATCAGCAGGCTGAAGGCCTCGCTTGCCTGTGGCGCCATCAGGCGGCCCGTCTGCGAGCCACCGCCCTGGCCCGGCCGCAAGCCGCCGCCACTTCGGCGCTGACCGGGCCCAGGCCGGCCAACACCCTTTCGGTGGGCCGGGGGCTGCGGCGCAGGCCGTCGAACAGGCCAAACGCCAGGCCGCGCACCAGCGGTAGGCGGTGCTCGCTGCGCACCAGCAGGCGAACCCAACCCAGCAGGGTGAAAGCGCCATAGGCCAGCAGGTCGATGGGCCCGAAGGCATGCGACCGGGTGAAGGTCCACACCTTGTTGCGCACCTCGTAGAAGAACCGATCGCCCGGCTCATCCAGGGCACCGGCGAAACTGGTGGTGTGGTGCACCGCCACCGAGGCCGGCACCAGCAGGCCCTCACGGTGGCGCAACAACCGGGCCGTGAAATCGAAGTCGTCGTTCCAAATGAAATAGTCGGCCTTCGGCAAGCCGGTCAGGACGGCCAGGTCGGCATCCACCAGCAACGACACGAACGAAGCCGTGCGGATTGGCCGAGCCCCGGCCGCCGCCGCCCGCACGCGCATCGGCAAGGGTGCGAACAGACGGTTGCGGGGAGTGTTCATGGGGTGGTCGCGGCCGTCGGTCCACACCACCCGGCTGGCCACGGCGGCCGGATGGGTGGGGCAGGCCTCCCAGGCCCGCAGCAGTTCTTCGAGGGCAGTCGGCTGCGGCACGGTGTCGTCATCCATCAACCAGACGGCACCCGCCTCCAAGTTCAGGGCGGCGTGGGCCAGGCCGGCTGCAAAGCCGCCGGCTCCACCCGTGTTGCGCCGCAACGTCAGCACCTCGGGCTGGGCCGGGTGGGCCTTGGCCGCCGCACCCGAACCGTCGGTTGAGGCATTGTCCACCACCACAATCCGGTCCACCGGCCGGGTTTGGGCGGCCAGGCCGTCCAACGCCTGCAGCAACAGGTCACGGCGGTTGTAGGCCACCACCACGGCTACTACCTTCATGTCGCCACCTCCTTGGGGCCGGGTGGGCCAACTGGGTTTGGCCCGCCCGCTGTCGCCGCCAGGCGGGCCGCCACCGCGGCCCGGTTCTGGTCGCACAGTTCAATCATGCGCCCGCAGGCCGCAATGAAAGCCTTAGTGGCCGCGCCCGGTGTGGTGTCGCCCAGGTAGTACTCGGCCAGGGCACGCCGGGTGGCCGCCCCCGCCTGGTCGTCCACCAAACCGGCCAGGAAATCGCCGATGGCGTCCACTTCCGCCGCGCCCACCCGTGGCACCGTCTCCAGCATCTTGGTGGGCGCCACCACCGCCGTCGGATCGGGCGGGAAGGTGACGGCCAGTGGCCGGCCGGTGGCCAGGAAGTCGATCGCCAACGAGCCGACGTCGGTCAACAGCAGGCCGGCCTTGGCCAGCTCCTCTTGGGCGTCCCCGCCCAGGGAAACGCGGTGGCCGGCCTCGGGCGAAGCGGCCGCCGCATCCTCCACCAGGCCGCGCAACCAGCCGGACACCTCAGCGAAGCGGCCAACGCGGGTGCCGGTCAACGGGTGGGGCCGGTAGACCAACCGGAAGCGCGGGTCATCCAGCAGGGCGGCCACCAGCTTGGGGCCGTATGCCTCCAACGACGAATAGGCGGCCGTTTCGGTACCACCCTCCCAAGTGGGGGCATACAGCACGGTCAGGCGGGCGCCATCGGGCACTGCCTCACCGGCCGCCGCGGCGGCCCCCAAGTCCACCTGGGGCCGGCCGATCGGGATGCAGTGAGCGGCGGCATCGAACAGGGGCAGGAAGGCCGCCAACCGGTCGATGGCGGCCTGGCCGGCCACGAAGGTGTAGTCATAAGCCTTGGTCTGCCCGGACACGGTGATGATCTTGTCCGAATCACCGTGCATGATGCTGACGTGCACCAGTTGCGGGAAGGACAGCACCGAGAAATTGGGCGCGTTGTGGTTGACGTACAGCGCCAGGCGCAGCGGCCAGCGCCGGATCAGCGTGTCAACCGTGGAGTAGTGCTCAATGGTGTAGGCGCGCAGGCCGGATTCGGCCCGGATGGCCCGTACCGCCCGCGAATCGGTGCCGATCACCACCACGGGGTGGACCAGGTTCAGTTCCCGCAACGGCTGGTACCAGGGGCGCAACTGGTATAGCCCCATCACCGTGTCCGCGAAAAACACCATCACCTGGGCGGGGCTGCTCAGGCGAGCCAGGCGGCGTTCGTCACCCAGGCCGTCCGGGATCATCTTCGGCAGCAGCCGCGAGTGCCGGATGGCCCAGACCCCACCCTTGACTACTTTTCTGGTCACCATGCCGGTGACCTGCGGCAGGGCCGAGCGTGCCGCCGCCACCGCCCCGGCACCAGGCCGGCTCGCCCCAGTCTCACGTCTAGACATGCCGTCCCGCCTCCTTGGCGAAATGTCCGGCTCGCTCCGGCGCCGGGATATCGCCCAAATAGTAGGCCTTCAGTTCCCGCCGCGTCTGGGCCAACGGGTCCACCCCAGTGGTACCAGCCCCCGGAACCGCGGCAGCCATGGCCAGAGTGTCCAGGCGCAACACAGGCAAGAAGTGGGGCCGCTTCATTGGCACGATTATGGCTCCTCGGCTGCCTCGGTGCCAGACGCCGTGGGCGAAGGTTGGGGCTCGGGGCTGGGTTCCGGTTCGGGGCTGGGTTCCGCAGTTGGGGAAGGGGCAGGGGTGTCCGATGGCGTGGGCGCCGGTGCGGTGGTAGCGCTCGCCGTGGGTGTCTGGGTGGCCGGTGTCGGCGTAGGGGCAGGGGTGTCCGATGGCGTGGGCGCCGGGGTAGGGGTCGGCTCGACCGTGGGCGAGGTTTCTGCCGAAGGCTGGACATCGCTGGGCGAAGGGCTTGGCTCCTCGGACGGCGACGGCTCCTCCGATGGCGACGGCTCGTCATCGGGCACCTGGTTGGAGGGGGTAGCCCGGTCCGCCGGACGCTCCGGGAAGTCCTCCACCGGCAGGCCGTCCATGGCGGCCTGCATCACGGCCAGCCACAGCCGGGCCGGCGGCCCACCACCCTGAATCACGTCGTCCTGGCCAAACGGCGTCAGTGGCACCACCTCGCCGTTCGGCCCTTCCTGGTAGAAGGCCACCGCGGTGGCCAGTTGGGGGGTGTAGCCGCAGAACCAGGCGCTTTGGTTCTTCTCCGAGGTGCCGGTCTTACCGGCCGCCGGCCGGCCCAGCTCGGCCACCGCGGTGCCGGTGCCATGGTCCACCACTTGGGTCAGGGCGTAGGTCAGTTCCGCCATCGAATCCTCGCCGAACACCCTGGTGCCTTCGCCCTGGCCCTCGTAGAAGGTCGCGCCATCGGGCTTGACTGCCCGTTCCACGATGTAGGTGTCATGCCGGATGCCTTGGGCGGCGAAAGTGGCGTAGGCGTGGGCCATGTCGATGGGGTGGGGGCTGGAGGTGCCCAACACGTTGGTGATGTCGTCCGTCAGGCCGATGGTGTCTTCCGGCAGCCCGGCGGCTATCGCGGCGTCGCGCGTGGCGCCGGCCCCGATCTGCTCGTTGAGCTGGGCATAGACCGTGTTAACCGAGCTTTGGGTAGCCCTGGTGAGCGTGATGTAGCCGTACGAGGTGTTGCCGGAGTTCTGCACCTTCCAGTCGCCGATCTCGATCGGTGACTCGCCCGAGAACGTCTGGTCCAGCGACACCCCCCGTTCCAGCGCTGCCGCCAACGTGAACGGCTTGAAGGTGGAACCAGCCTGGGCAATGTCCTGGGTGGCGGCATTCTGCTGCCGCTTGGTGTAGTCCACCCCGCCGTACAGCGCCCGGATGGCGCCAGTGGCCGGGTCGATCGAAGCCACCGCCACATGCAGACCGGCTGGAGTGTCTTCCGGCAGGTCTTCCGCCGCTGCCACCGTGGCGTCCTGCCAGGCCTTATTGATGGTGGTGGTGACCTTGAGACCGGCCGTGCCCACGCCATGCTCGGTCAGGCCCGCCCGGGTAATCAACTCCTGCCGCACCATCTCCAGCAGGTAGCCCTGCGGCCCGGCGTAGGTGTCCGGCACCTCATAGGGGTAGAAGGTGGGGAACACCTGGGCTTGGCGGTCCGCCTCACTCAACGTGCCCATGGTGACCATGCCGTCCAGCACGTAGTTCCAGCGGACGGTGGCCTTCTCCAGGGACTGTTCCGGGTCATAGGCCGATGGCGCCGGGATGACCCCGGCCAGCATGGCGGCCTCGGAGACCGTCAGGTCCATGGCGTCCTTGTGGAAGTACTCTTGGGCGGCCGTCTGGATGCCGTAGGCCCCCCGGCCGAAGTAGATGGTGTTCAGGTAGTCCGACAGGATGGTCATCTTGTCGCGCTGCCGGGTGGCTTTGATGGCCAGCAGGCCCTCCCGCAGTTTGCCCTTGATCGAGGTAGTGGTCTCGCCCACCAGATACCGTTCGATGTACTGCTGGGTGATGGTTGAACCGCCCTGCCGGTCGCCCCTCATCGTGTGGTAGAAAGCCCGGGCCAGCGCCATCGGGTCCACGCCGGCGTTCTCCCAGAAGGTCCGGTCCTCGGCCGCCACTACGGCGTCACGTACGTGCTCCGGCAGGGCCGCCACGTCGATGATCTCCCGGTTCTGCACCACGAACTCGCCCATCAACGTGGTGCCGTCGTTGTAGTAGACCTTGGTGGTTTGGGCCTGGACCTCGGCCCCCGGAGCCGGTAGGTCCACCATGGCGTAGGCCAGCGCGAACAGGCCCACGCCGGTCACAATCAGCAGTCCGATGGTGGCCGTCACGAAGCGCCACGAGGGCACCCAGCGGCGCAGGCCCTTGTACTGCTTGCGGGGGTAGTTCCAAAAGCCCCAGCGCGGTTTGCCGCGGCGGGTGTACCGCTTCGGAAGGGGGCCGGCCTGGGTGCGCTTGGCGGCGGTTGCTGTCTTGGCAGCGGTTGCTGTCTTGGCGGCCACCGGCCGCCTGGTCGGGGCGGTCGCTTTGGCCTTGGCCGCCGCTGCTTTCTTGGGTGCGGTACCGCCGGCTGGCGCAGCACCGCCGGTCACCGGCCGGAACGCCGGTTTGGCCAGGGGCGCGTCGCCAGTGGGCGCCGCCGGCCGCTTGGCCGGCACCGCCCGGCCTTGGCCGTCAACCTGCCTTGGGTTGGCGGGCCCCGCTGTACGGCGGCGGGGCTGACCGCCCGAAGGTGGCTTGGCTGTTGGCACGTTCCCTACCCTCTCATGCACCTCTGGCATCTTCCTGGGAGCGGGGCGTTACCCCGAGTCTGACAAATCTCCCCAATCCCCGCCAATCCCGCCTAGGCTTGGCGCATGACCAGCCAGCCGCCAGTGGCACCCGTCCCCACCCCGGGGTCTAGGACGCCATCTGGCCCTGTGGCGGTGTTGGTAGGCCCGATGGGCGCCGGCAAGTCGACCGTGGGCAAGGCCCTGGCCAAGGTGCTGCAAGTCCCTTTCCATGACACCGATGACGCCATTGTGGCCGCGGCCGGCCAACCCATACCCAAGATCTTCGCCACCGAAGGCGAGCCCTACTTCCGCGACCTGGAGCAACGCCTGGTCCTAGCAGCCCTGCGGGACCAAACCGGCGTGGTGGCGCTGGGCGGCGGCGCCCCGGTTCGGGCGGCTACCCAGGCGGCGCTCCAGGCCTACTGTGAAGCTGGTGGCACGGTGGTGTTCCTGGACGTCACCCCGGCCGCCGCCGCCGCCCGGGTGGGCAAGGGCCGGAAGCGGCCCATGCTGTCCGGTCAGGGCGCCGGCCGCTGGGCTGAACTAGCCGAACAGCGCCGCCCGGCCTACCTGGCCGTGGCAAACCTAACCCTGTTGACCGATGGCGCCGGCCCGGCCGCCAACGCCAAGCGCCTGGCTCAACTACTCAGGGAATTCAGGCCGCGTTCTTCTCGCGGCGGTGCTTGAGGAACTCGATCACCATCGGCACCACCGAGACCAGCACTATCCCGATGATGATGATGTCGATGTTCTCCCCCACCCACTTGAAGCTGCCCAGGAAATAGCCTGCGATGGGCAGCGCCCAGCCCCAGGTGAACGCGGCTACCACGTTGAAGGCCACGAAGTGGCGGTAGCTCATCTTGCCCACGCCGGCCACCACGGCGGCGAACGTCCGCACAATCGGCACATACTGCGCAATCACGATGGTGCGCCCGCCATACTTGGCGAAGAAGGCGTTGGTTTTCTCGATGTGGCTCTTCTTGAAGATGCGGGAGTCTTCCTTGCTGAACAGCTTGGGGCCCACCAACCGGCCAATCCAGTAGCCGGTTTGGTCACCCGCCACCGCCGCCAGGGCAATGCACAGGCAGGCCAGCCACAGCGGCACCTCGACCTCGCCGGTGCCGATAAACACCCCCAACGTGAACAACAGTGAATCGCCCGGCAGGAAGAAGCCCACCATCATGCCGGTCTCGGCGAATACAGCGCAGCACACGCCCACTAGGGCCCATGGCCCCAACCAGGCCACGAACTGGTTGATTAGGCTGGCCGGGTCCAGCCAGTCAGGTCCTAACGCCAGTACGTCGACGTTGGCAGGAAGAAGTTGCACGGGCTCTAGAGTACGTGGGGTGAGCGCCGATGACGTACGGCCCGCCGTGGGTGTGGGACCTTGGGCAGGCCCGTGGCCCGATGACGCGCGCCTGGATCCGGCACTACTGGCCGCTGGTGATACGCGCAACGTGGTGGACCGGTACCGCTATTGGACGGTCGAAGCGATCGTGGCTGACCTGGATCTGCGCCGCCATCCCTTCCATGTGGCGGTGGAGAACTGGGAACACGACTTCAACATCGGAGCGATTGTCCGCACCGCCAACGCCTTCGCCGCGGCCGGCGTCCACATCGTGGGCCGGCGGCGGTGGAACCGGCGGGGGGCCATGGTGACCGATCGTTACCAGCACGTCTACCACCACGCCGATGTCGCAGCTCTCGCCGCGTGGGCCGGGCAGCAAGGCTTGGCCATAGTGGCGGTGGACAACGTCCCTGGGGCGGTGCCACTGGAGCACACCCAGTTGCCACGCGATTGTGTGCTGCTGTTCGGCCAGGAGGGGCCAGGCCTGACGCCAGAGGCTCTGGCCGCGGCCGGCCTGGTGGTGGAGATCACCCAGTATGGTTCCACCCGCTCGCTCAACGCCGGAGCGGCGGCGGCCATCGCCATGTACCAGTGGGTGCTACAACACGCGCACACCTGAGGGGTAAACCACTTTCGGCCCCTTCGTCCCCAGGGTGGCCGGTGCGCGTCACACTACACTGGTCCGGTACCCCGATCCTCTAGCTGTTGGAGCGAAAGAAATGCCTGTTGCAACCCCTGAGACCTATGCCGCGCTGCTTGACCGGGCCAAGGCCGGCCGGTTCGCCTATCCCGCCGTCAATGTGACCTCGTCCCAGACCGCCACCGCCGTGCTGCAGGGCCTGGCCGAGGCCGAATCGGACGGCATCATCCAGGTGTCCGTGGGCGGTGCCGAGTACGTGTCCGGCGCCACGGTGAAGGATCGGGTGGCCGGTTCGCTGGCCCTGGCCGCCTATGTACGCGAAGTGGCCAAGGGCTATCCGGTGACGGTGGCCCTGCATACCGACCACTGCGCCAAGCAGAACCTGGACAGCTGGGTGCGCCCGTTACTGGCCATTGAGGCCGAGCAGGTGGCCCGGGGCGAACTGCCCACCTTCCAGTCCCACATGTGGGATGGCTCGGCCGTGCCGTTGGCCGAGAATCTGGAGATCGCCAAGGAACTGCTGGCCCTGTCCGTCAAGGCGCACACCATCCTTGAGATCGAGATCGGCGTGGTGGGCGGCGAAGAGGACGGCGTGGCGGCCGAAATCAACGAGAAGCTCTACACCACGGTGGAGGATGCCCGGGCCACCTACCAGGCCCTCGGCCTGGGCGAGCAGGGCCGTTACATCACGGCTCTGACGTTCGGCAACGTGCACGGCGTCTACAAGCCCGGCGCGGTCAAGCTGCGTCCCGGCATTCTGGACGAGATCCAGAAGGCGATCGGCGCCGAGGTGGGCCGCGACCGGCCGTTCGACCTTGTGTTCCACGGCGGCTCGGGCTCTTCGGACCAAGAGATCGCCGATGCCGTGTCCTACGGCGTCATCAAGATGAACATCGACACCGACACCCAGTACGCCTTCACCCGGCCGGTGGCGGCGCACATGTTCCTGAACTACGACGGCGTGTTGAAGGTCGATGGCGAGGTGGGCAACAAGAAGGCCTACGACCCGCGGGCGTGGGGCAAGGCGGCCGAGGCGGGCATGGCGGCCCGGGTGGTCGAGGCCGCCCAGCGGCTGGGCTCCGCCGGCAGGAAGATGTAAGGCGCACCCACCCCGCACCCACCCCGCACCCGCCCCGGGCCTAGGCCCGGGGCGGTTTCATAACGGTTTGGTTACAACCTGTGCCGCGAAGGCCCTCTCGAGTTGACTGGAGTTTGTAAAGAAGGTTTACTAACAAACATGAGCGGCAAGGAGGCCCCCCGCAGCGAAGGCCTGGTTGGCGTCGCCCTACGACCAACGGGCAAAGCCACCCCCAGCCGTTCCCGCGTCCTCAACAAGGCCCTTGTTCTGCGCACCTTGTTCCACAACGGCCCCCTCACCCGGGCCGGCCTGGCCCGCCGCACCGGCCTGACCCGCGTCTCCATCTCTGATCTGGTGGCCGGCCTGATCGAAGAAGGCCTGATCGAAGAACTCGGCACCCTGGTCAAGGGCCGCACCGGCAAGCCCGGCAACCTGGTTGGCCTCGACATCGACCGGCACGCCATCGTCGCCATCGACCTGTCCAACACCGAGACCGCCCGCGGCCGGCTGGTCAACCTCAAGGGCGAGCCGCTGCAGGAACGCAGCCGCGCCATCGGCCAGGTCACCGGCGAAGCCGCCCTGACCACGGTGCAACGCCTGGTGGAAGACCTGATCGCGCTGGCCAAGACGCCCCTGATCGGTGTCGGCATCGCCTCCCCCGGCGTGGTCACGCCCGAAGGCACGGTCGAGTTCGCCACCGACTTCGCCTGGCAACACCTGCCGCTGGCCCAACGCTTGACCCAGGCCACCGGCCTGCCCTGCCACGCCGGCAACGACGCCAACCTGCGGGCCCTGGCCGAATTCACCTTCGGCGGCGCCAGCTCAGACGGCCTGATGGTCATCACGATCGAACGCGGCCTGGGGGCCGGCATCCTGCTCGATGGCGTGTTGCTGCAAGGCCGCAGCTTCGCGGCGGGTGAGATTGGTCACCTTTCCGCCATGGTGGGCGGCGAGCGCTGCATTTGCGGCCGTTACGGTTGCCTCGAAACTGTCCTTGCCAAGCCGGCGCTGCAGAGGCTGGGCCCAGGCGCGGCCGCACCGTCCCTGACGGCTGTCGGCGAGGCCGCCGCCGTGGTGCTGGCCCCTATTGCCAGTGCCCTCAACCTGACCGACCTGGTGTTCTGTGACCCGAGCGAGCTTGTCACGCCGCCGTTGCTGGACGCCATCGGGCAGGCCATCGCGGCGCGGGTGCTCCCCGCCATCTCCGCCGATCTGTCCATCCGCATCTCACCCCTGGGAGGTCAGTCCGCCCTCCTGGGGGCAACCGCCCTGGTTCTTTCCGAAGAACTTGGCATCACGTGACAAGGCCCCCGACAGGACGGCGCAATCGCACCGCCCCGGCCACCAAACCGGTGCCACCCGGCACCACTGCGAAAGGAATACATGTGAAGAAGGCAAGCACCCTAGTGGCGCTGACCATCGCCGCGGCGATGGCGCTGACCGCTTGCGGTGGTGGCGACAAGAGCAGTTCGGATTCCTCCACCAAGGCCGAAGACACGGCCACTGCCACGGCCCAAGCCACCGACACCGCCGGCGACACGGCCACGACGGATGAGCAGACCCCGGCCGATGACAACGCCAACACCGGCGAAACCACCGAAATCAAGCTGTGGCTGGCCGGCGGCGACACCAATGATGACCTGCGGGCCTACCTGAAGGACACCTTCGAGGCCCAGAACCCGGGCTACAGCCTGAAGATCGAAACGATCGACTGGGGCGATTTGGTGGCCAAGCTGACCACCTCGATGCCTGACCCGGCCACCACTCCCGACGTGGTCGAGGTGGGCAACACCCAGTCACCGACGTTCACCAACGTGGGCGCGTTCCTGGATATCTCCGACATGTATGAGGAACTGGGCGGCGCCAAGCTGCTGCAGTCCTTCGTCGAAGTGGGCGAAGTTGATGGCAAGAACTACACCCTCCCGTACTACTTCGGTTCCCGTTACATGTTCTACCGCGTTGACGTGTGGGCGGAGGCCGGCCTCGAAGTGCCCACCACGCTGGATGAGTTCAACGAGCGCGTAGTGGCCCTGACCAAGGCCAACCCGAAGGGCGTAAAGGACTTCTCGGGCTTCTTCATCGGCGGCCAGGACTGGCGTAACGGCATCTCGTGGATCTTCGCCAACGGTGGCGAGCTGGCCAAGAAGGAAGGCGACCAGTGGGTCTCCACCCTGAGCGACCCGAACACCATCAAGGGCCTTGAGCAGCTGCAAACCCTCCAGCTCGAAGCCTCGATGGCTCCGGCGGACGCCAAGGATCAGAGCCCGTGGCTGTACATCAACGATTCGGACCAGGTGACCGAGGACAGCGGCGACGTGACCGAAACCTCCCTGGCCGCGGGCACCATCATGGCGCCCGGTTGGGCCCACTGGTCGATCGGTGACGCGGTGGAGAACGAAGACGGCACCGTGGCGCGCGAATGGAACCCGGAGAAGTTCGGCGTCTTCGTGCTGCCGGGCAACGACGGCAAACCGGCCCCGGTGTTCGCCGGCGGTTCCAACATCGGCATCTCGGCCGCTTCGCAGCACCCCGAGCAGGCCAAGAACCTGATGCGGATCATCTTCTCCGCCGAGTTCCAGCAAATGATGGGTGGGGCGGGCCTCGGCCCGGCGAACTCGGATTACGTCTCGTCCTTGGGTAGCGATGAGTTTGCCCAGGCCCTGATCGATTCGGCCCTGAACTCGAAGCTGACGCCGGCCGCGCCCGGCTGGGCCACCGTTGAGGCCCAAGGCGTGCTGGAGGAGTTCTTCCAGAAGGTCTCCGAGGGCGGCGACATTGCCGCGCTGGCGGCCGAATACGACGAGATCATCACGCCGCTGCTGAACGGCTGATCTCCCGCCAACCAGGGCTGGTGGCGTGCCTCCCTCCCCGGCGCGTCACCAGCCCATCCCCATGGTTTATCCCCTGTGCCGTGCGGGCGGGGGCCGCGCTTCGCCTGAACCTCCACCTGTACGGCACCTTCTAGGAGTTCGGAAAACATGTCCATGACCCCAAGCCAGGGAGCGGCTGCGGTTTCGGCTACGGCTGGTCAAGCCGCCGATGGCGCCCGCCGCCCCGCGGGTGGCGGCACCTCTGGCGGCCCCACCTCGGGTAGCGGCACCCCCGCCCGCAAGCGGCCCCGCCGCTTCCACTTCACGCCCTACCTGCTGATCACCCCGGCGGTGGCCGCCCTGCTGCTGGCTTTGGCCTACCCGGTGGGCTGGCAGTTCGCCACCTCGCTGAAGGAATACGGGCTGAAACAGCAGTTCGGCCAGCCGGCCGAGTTTGTCGGTCTGGACAACTACGTCACCATCATCACCACCAACGCCACCTGGATGGTGCTGGTCCGCTCCGTCCTGTTCTGCCTGATCAACGCCTTCTTGACGGTAGCCATCGGCACCGCCCTAGCCACCTTGATGAGCGCTGTGCCGAAGGGCCCGCGCCTGGTGCTGCAGATCGCCCTGCTGTTGGCCTGGGCCATGCCGGTGGTGGCCGTGATGACGGTGTGGAACTGGTTGTTCGACTGGTTCCACGGCACCATCAACTGGGCCCTGGTCGAAGCCGGGGCGGACGGTTTCTGGCACCACCAGTGGCTGGCCAAGCCGCTCAGCTTCTACCTGGTGGCCACCATCATCATCGTCTGGATGTCGGTGCCCTTCGTGGCCTTCTCCATCTACGCCGGCCTGACCCAGATCTCCGGCGAAGTGCTTGAAGCCGCCCAGATCGACGGCGCCGGCTGGTGGCGGCGTTTCACCGGCATCGTCATGCCGATGGTGCGGCCCGTCCTGGCGATTGTCACCCTGTTGCAGATCATCTGGGACCTGCGGGTCTTCTCGCAGATCCGGATGTTGCAGGACCGGGGCGGCCTACCTTCCGAAACCGACCTGCTGGGCACCTATATCTACCGTGAAGGCGTCGGTTCGTCCCACTTCGGCATGGCCGCCGCCATGTCGGTGTTCGTCCTGCTGATCACGGTCATTGCCTCGTCGCCCTATGTCCGTTCCCTGTTGAAGGAGGACCAGGCCTGATGACTACCCAAACCGCCACCACGCCATCGGGCACAGCGGGCACAGCGGGCACAGCCGCACCCGCCGCTGCCACCCGCCGCAAGCCGCGTACCGCCCGCTTCTACCTCAACCGGGCCGGCCGGGCGGCGCTGTCCCTGATCGCCATCGTGATTGGCTTGATCTGGGTCTTCCCGGTCTACTGGATGATCAACAGCGCCTTCCTGTCCAACGCCACCCTCAGCGCCTCGACGCCCACCTTCCTGCCGTTTGGCGGCTCCCTGAACAACTTCCGCCAGGTGCTGCAGCACGGCAACTTCGGGGCGGCCCTGCGCATGAGCCTGATCGTCACCCTGACCACCGTGGTGATAGTGCTGCTGTTCGCCTTCCTGGCGGCGCTGGCCATCTCGCGCTACAAGTTCCGCGGCCGCAAGAGCTTTGTGCTGGCCGTCTTGTTCATCCAGATGCTGCCGGCCGAGGGCCTGTTCCTGGCCCAGCACTCGATGATGAAGGAACTGGGCCTGCTCAACAGTTGGCTGGGCGTCACCATCATCTACGTGGCGGCCGTGGTGCCTTTCACCGTCTGGATGTTGCGCGGCTTCGTGGCCGGCGTGCCGGCCGATCTGGAAGAGGCCGCCATGGTGGACGGACTGAGCCGCACCAAGGCGTTCTTCCGCATCACCTTCCCACTGCTGGCACCGGGCCTGGTGGCCAGCGGGGTCTATGCCTTCCTGCAGGCCTGGAACGAGTTCACGGTCGCGTTTGTGCTGCTGGATTCGGACAAGAAGACCCTGCCGCTGTGGCTGCGCGGCTTCATCCAGCAGTCCAGCCAGCAAGAGATCGATTGGGGCCAGGTGATGGCGGCCTCTACGCTGGTGGCGGTGCCTGTCATCATCTTCTTCTTGATTGTGCAAGGCCGCATGACCAGCGGCCTGGTGGCCGGCGCCGTCAAAGGCTAAGGAGGGCGCCAACCGTGGAAGTAGTCATCCTGCCGGATGCCAAGACCATTGCCGCCACCGCGGCGGACGCCATCGTGCACCTGCTGGCCGCCAAACCGACCGCCGTGCTGGGGCTGGCCACCGGCTCTTCCCCGCTGGCGCTGTACAACGAACTGGCCTTGCGCTACGCCGCCGGGCAGGTGTCGTTTGCTCAGGCCAAGGCGTTCATGCTGGACGAATACGTGGGCCTGCCGGCGGAACACCCGGAGCGCTACCGCAACGTGATCGAACGGGAGATTGCCGCCCGGGTCGACTTTGCACCCGGTGCGGTGCAGGGCCCGGACGGCCTGGCGACCGACCTGCCGGCCGCCTGCCGGGCCTACGACCAGGCCATTCGTGACGCGGGTGGCGTGGATCTACAGATCTTGGGGATCGGTTCGGACGGGCATATTGCGTTCAACGAGCCGGGCTCGTCGTTGGCTTCGCGTACCCGGTTGAAGACCCTGACCCGCCAGACCATTGCGGACAACGCCCGCTTTTTCGGTGGCGACCCGGCGGCCGTGCCCCGGCACGTCCTGACCCAGGGCCTGGGCACCATCATGGAGGCCAAGCACTTGGTGTTGATGGCCTTGGGCCGCCACAAGGCCGAGGCCATCCACCACATGGTGGAGGGCGGCGTCAGCGCCATGTGGCCGGGTTCGTTGTTGCAGTTCCACCCGCACGTCACCGTGTTGGTGGACGATGCCGCGGCCGCCCGCCTGCAGTTGGCGGACTACTACCGCCACACCTACGCCAACAAGCCGGCCTGGCAGGGTTTGTAAGCGGGGCACCGAAGGGGGTGGCCCGTCTTGTCGCCTTTGTCACAGTGCGAAAGTCCTGGCCAAATGCCGCACGGCACGGTAGCGTAATTACGCCACGTATGCCTTCTTCCCTGTTTCGGCGCCCGGCACCCGAGGTTCCGGGCGTGGTTAGGACTTAACCATGCGCGCCCAATGCTCGCGTTTGGCCAAGCTGACGGCCGCGGTGGGCTTGGTGCTCGCCGTCGGCCTGACCGGCTTGCCCGCGGTGGCGGACCCGAACGATGACGACCCGGCCGTTCAGGAAGCCCGCCGCCAAGAGGCCATCGCGGCCGCTTCGGTGGCCGAGCTGGAAGGCATGCTGGATGACCTGAGGGCCGAGACCGAAGCGGCCCAGATCAGGGCCGCGGAGGCGGCCGAGGCCTACAACGCCGCCGCCACCCAGCTCGACGCCGCCACCCTGGCGGCCGAGCAGGCCGAGACCGCCGCCCAAGCGGCCGAAACCGAACTGGCCTCAGCCCGCGCCACCCTGTCCCGCGTGGCGGTGGCCACCAGCCAGCAAGGCACCGACCTGGGCGTGCTGGAACCGTTCTTGACTGCGGACGGCCTCGAAGACGCCATGGCCCGCGGTGCCATGCTGCACGTGGTGGGGTCCAGCACGCAGCGCGCCACCAGCCAGTTGGCGTTGGCCAAACAATCGGCCGAACAGGCCCGTGTCAAGGCCGATGACGCGATGGCGCTGCAAGGCGCCCTGGCAGCGGAGGCAGAGACGAAGGCCCAGGCGGCGGCCGAGGCCGCCACCGCCGCCGAAGCCGCCGAAGCCGCAGCCGAGGTGGAACACCAGCAGTTACTGGAGGAACTGGCCGCCAAACGCCAAACCACGGTCGAGGCCGAAGCCGCGGCCGAACAGCGCCGCATCGACGAGGCCAACCGCAAGGCCGAAGAGGAACGGCGACGGCGCGAACAGGAGGCCCTGCAGCCGCCCACCCCCGTGACGCAGCCCACACCCACTCCCACCCCCACGCCGTCGGCCGAACCGAGCCAGACGGCCACGGCCAGCCCGGCGCCATCGGACACCGCCTCAGCCAGCCCGGCGCCATCGGACACGGCCAGCCCAACTGCCACCCCAAGCGACGGCGCGGACAGCGGTACCGCAGGTACGGACAGCGGCGGCACGGACACTAGCGGCGAGGACAACGCAAGCGGCGAGACGGCCACGCCCACGCCGCCGGCCGGCGGTGGTTCGATCAGTTCCGACGCCGCCGCCCAGGCCGCGGTCGACTGGGCTCGGGCCCAGATCGGCAAGCCCTATCACTGGGGCGGCAACGGGCCCGATTCGTTCGACTGTTCGGGGCTGACCTCACAGGCCTACTACAACACCAGCGGCAAGTGGATCATGCGGACGGCGGCCGATCAGTACGCGGCCGCCACCAAGATCTCGTATGACGACATGCGGCCGGGCGACCTGATCTTCTGGGACAACGGCAACGGGGTGTACCACGTGGCCATTTATTCTGGCGGCGGCATGATGATCGAGGCGCCGCGTACCGGATTGAACGTGCGGGAAACACCCATCCGCTGGGCCAACACCACTCTGTGGGCCGGCCGGGTCTAACGGCGGCGCGTCAACGCTCAGTAGTCGCCGCGGGCGGCGGCCTCTTCGGCCCGGCGGAACGAAGCCAGGATTTCGGCCTCGGCGCCGGCCCGGTCGGTCCAGTGCGAACCTTCCACCGACTTGCCCGGCTCGAGGTCCTTGTAGATCTCGAAGAAGTGCTGGACCTCTAGCCGGTGGTATTCCGAAACGTCGTCGATGTCCTGGCGCCAGGACGCCCGCGTGTCATCCGCCGGCACACACAGCACCTTGTCATCGCCGCCTTTTTCGTCCGTCATGCGGAACATGCCCAGGGCCCGGCAGCGGATCAGGCAGCCGGGGAAAGTCGGTTCTTCCAGCAACACCAGGGCGTCCAACGGGTCGCCGTCCTCACCCAGGGTGCCGTCCACGAAACCGTAGTCGTCCGGGTAGCGGGTGGCGGTGAACAGCATGCGGTCCAACTTGATGCGGCCGGTTTCGTGGTCCACCTCGTACTTGTTGCGGCTGCCTTTGGGGATTTCGATGGTGACATCGAACTCCAGCGGCTTGTCGCTGCCCGATGCCGTGTGGTCGGTGTGGAGGGCGGTGGACTTCTTGGCCGGCGTGGCGGTCATTGATGGCTCCCAGGTCGCTGCGGTACGGGTGTCTGGTCACTAGTCTGGCCTATGTAGGTCCGCCGTGAAAAACCCGCGAAAGGTGTGCTGTTGGTCAAGGTTAGGGCAAGAAGGCTGGCCTTGGGCTTGGTGGCCCTGGCCGGTTTGGCGGCCTGCCTGCCCGGCGCGGCGACCGCGGTGGGACCGACTGGCCAAGCATCGCCGCAGGCCACGGCGGTGGAGGTGGCGCACAGCGGGCCGGTCCAGGTAGCCCAACTGCTGGATGAGGCGGCCCCCATTCCCACCACCGAACAACTGGCGGCGCTGGCGCAGGCTGCCCTGACCGAAGACAAGGTTGGACCGGCCGTGGGCGTCTCCGTGCGGGACGTGCTGACCGGCGCCGAACTGTTCAACAACGGCACCGGAGCCCACACCCCCGCCTCCACCATGAAGATCCTGACGGCCGCCAGCGCCATCGACCACCTGGGGCCGTCCGCCGCCCTGGCCACCACGGTGGTGTCGGTCAAGACGGGCCAAGGCCAGGCGGCGGTGACGCTGGTGGCCGGCGGCGACGTGCTGCTGGCGCCCGATGCCGGCAACCCGCTGGCCGTCAACGGCCGGGCCGGTTTGGGCGACCTGGCCCGAGCGGCGGCGGTGGCGCTACGCGGCCAAGGGGTGACCGAAGTCACGGTGGCGCTAGATGACACCCTGTTCACCGGGCCCAACCTGTGGCCGGACTGGGCCTGGAGCCCCACCACCGAATGGGGCAGCCCGATCTATCCAATTGCCATCTACTCCGGCCGGGCTGGTGAGAACTTCGACGAACACACCTACCTGGCGGACCCGGCCATCGCAGCCGCCCAGCAGTTCGCCCTCAAGTTGGCCGAAGCCGGGGCTGATACCAGCCTGAACCTGCCGCAGTTGACGGTGACCGGCGAGGTGGCCCGGGCCGCCGCCCCCGCGGCGGCCCGCGAAATCGCCCGCGTCCAATCCGCGCCGCTGCGCGAATTGGTGTCCTGGCAGTTGCAAATGTCTGACAACGTGTTGAGCGAGGCCCTGGGCCGGGTGGCGGCGGTGGCGGCCGGCCAGGAAGGCAGTTTCGCAGGCTGCGCCGCGGCCATCAGCCAGACGGTCGAATCGCTTGGCCTGGACGCCACCGGGTTGAACCTGGTTGACTGCTCCGGCCTGTCCCATGATTCGGTGGTGCCGGCCGGGCTGCTGACCGCCATGTTGACGGTGGCGGCCGGTGACCAGTGGGCCACCATTCAGCGCGGCCTGCCGGTAGCCGGCCTGGAAGGCACCATGAGCGCACGCCTGGTGGACTACCCCGCGGGCGGCAACGTGCGGGCCAAGACAGGCTCGCTGACCGGCGTCAACGGCCTGGCCGGGGTAGTGCAGACCACCTCGGGCCGGCAGTTGGCCTTCGCGGTTCTGATCGACCAGTCGCAGGCCATCTGGTATGAGACGGTCAGGGGGGCCCTGGATGAGTTCGCCGGCGGCCTGGCCGGGTTATAGACCATCCCAGACGGCACGTTAGGGTTGGTGCATGGCTCCCCAGATCAACTACGCGCTGGCCCGCAAGGTGGGCCAGGCCGCGTTGCCGCCCGGGCCGGCCATCACCCCGGCCGAGGCCATCTCACTGGTAGCCGATCTGCGCCGCAGCGTCGGCTCCGCCTTGGGCTACGTGGCCGAGATCACAGGCCTGGATGAAGCCTGCCGGGCCGCCGCCCAGGTGCCAGTGGCGATTGTCGACCGGCGCGGCCTGGTCAAGGCCAACGTGGGCATGGCCGAATCCTTGATCGAGGGCGCTATCACGGACGACGGCGCCGGCTGGATCACCCGCAACGCGGCCGGCGCCCAGTTGGGTGGCCTGTTGGCGGTCATGGCCGCCCGGGTGTTGGGCCAGTTCGACCCGTTCGCCAACGACGGCGCCGGGCGGGTGGCGCTGGTGGCCCCCAATGTGTTGCGCTTCGAGCGCGAACTGGGGGCGGACCCAAGTGACTTCCATCTGTGGATTGCGCTCCACGAGGTGACGCACGCCGCCCAGTTCTCGGCTGCGCCTTGGTTAAGGGACTGGTTGCGCGGCCACCTGGCCCAGTTGGCGCAGGAAGACGATCCGGATGATGAAGCCGGTGGCCCGTTCAAGCGCCTGTTGGCGGCGGCCCGCAAGCTGCCGCATCTGCTGGAGGACAAGGGCGAGGGTTCACAGCCGCTGGAAGGCCTGTTGAGCCGGCGCCAAGCCCAGGTGTTGGCTGAAGTAACAGCCACCATGTCGCTGCTGGAAGGCCACGCGGACGTCATCATGGACGCGGTTGGCCCGGCCGTGCTGCGGTCCATTGAGCAACTGCGGCCCAAGTTTGACGCCCGCCGGGTGGCCCGTGGCCGCCTGGAACGGGCGGTGCGGCGCCTGGCCGGCATTGAGGCCAAGACCGCCCAATACGTGCAGGGGGCGGCCTTTGTGCGAGCCGTCCTGGCCGAGGTGGGCCACGAGGGCCTTGGGGCCGTCTGGGTGGGCCAGCAGAACTTGCCCACACCGGCCGAGATGGATGACCCTTCGGCCTGGCTGGCGCGCGTCCACGGCGCATGAACGGACGGCCTGACCCGGCGGTGGCGGCCGGCCGGGTGGCGGTGCGCCGCTGGCTGGCGCAGCAGGCTGTAGTGCCCGATGGCGCCCCCTCACCTTTACTGCTGGTGGCCTGTTCCGGCGGGGCCGATTCCCTGGCGTTAGCCGCCGCGGCCGCCTTCGAGGCGCCGCGCGCCGGCTGGCGGGCCGGCGCCGTTGTGATCGACCACGGCCTGCAATCAGGCTCCGCCGCGGTGGCGGCCCGGGCGGTCGCCCAATGCCGTGACCTGGGCTTGGACCCGGTCGAGAGCCGCCGCGTGGCGGTTGACCGGGCGGCCGGCAACGGGGTGGAGGCGGCGGCCCGAGAGGCCCGCTACGCGGGCCTCGCCGAAGCCGCCGCGGATCAACAAGCCGGCGCCGTCCTTCTAGCACACACCATGGATGACCAGGCCGAGACCGTGCTACTTGCGCTGGCGCGCGGCTCTGGGCCGCGCGCCCTGGCCGGCATGGCACCCGCCAGAGACTTGTTCCACCGCCCCTTCCTTGGCCTGCGCCGGGCGGACACTGAGGCGGCCTGCCAAGCCCTTGGCCTGGAACCGTGGCAGGACCCGACCAACCGGCCCGGCGGCCCGCTGCCGTCCCGCCGGGCCGAAGTGCGGGCCACGCTGTTGCCGGTGGCCATTGAGGTGCTGGGCCCGGGCCTGGTGCCCGCCCTGGCCCGGACGGCCGAAGGGCTGCGCCAAGACCAGGACTATCTGGATACGCAGGCGGCGGCCCTGCTGGCCGCCGCCCAGGCCGCCGCCCCAAGACCCCGGGCCCAAACCCCCCAGGCCCTGGACGCCAAGACGCTGGCCCAAGCCCACCCGGCCCTACGGCATCGGGCACTGCACCAGGCTGCCCAGCAGTGGGGCGCCGCCGCTGGTTCGTTGACCCACGCCCACGTGGCGGCCCTTGACGCCCTGGTGACTGCCTGGCACGGGCAAGGCCCGGCCGCCCTGCCCGGGGTCGCCATCGGGCGCTGGAACGAAGGCGGTCAGGCCCTGATCGGGCCCCAAACCACGTAGGCCAACCGTCCCTCACGTTTCCCACACATCGGTATGGGAGACTTGAGCCTCGGAAGTGCACATACCTGCACCAACCACGGCACTAAAGCACTAAGGAGAACCCCGGTGGATGCCACCGACATGGGCCAAGACTTGGAGAAGGTCCTGCTGTCCGCGGAACAGATCGACCAACGGCTCACCGAACTGGCGGCCCAAATCGATGCCGACTACACCGGGAAAGACCTGCTGCTGGTGGGCGTGTTGAAGGGCGCTGTGATGGTGATGGCAGACCTGTCCCGCAAGCTCCACACCAAGGTGACCATGGACTGGATGGCGGTGTCCTCCTATGGTTCGGGCACCAAGTCAAGCGGCGTGGTGCGCATCCTGAAAGACCTCGACACCGACATTCACGGCCGCAACGTGCTGGTGGTAGAGGACATTGTCGACTCCGGCCTGACCTTGTCCTGGCTGCTGGCCAACCTGAAGTCCCGCGGCGCCACCTCAGTTGAGGTTGCCGCCCTGATGCGCAAACCGGCCGCCGCCAAGGTGGACGTGCCGGTGCGCTACGTGGGGTTCGATATTCCGCCCGAATTCGTGGTGGGCTTCGGCCTTGATTTCGCCGAGCGCTACCGCAACCTGCCGTTCGTAGGCACCCTGGCGCCCCGCGCCTACCAGTCCTAGAACGCCACCAACCGACCCGTCACCTACCGGAAGAAACCAGTTTGACTGCGAAACCGAAACGGCCCAGGTTCCGTGCCCCGCTGCTCTGGCTGCTGCTGGGCATGGTGCTGATCTGGTTGGTGCTGGGCAACCTGTTCCAGTCCGGCCCGTCCAAGATCGACACCTCCACCGGCCTGGCCCTGCTGGCCGGGGGCGACGTCAAGTCCGTCAAGATTGTGGACGGCGAACAGCGGGTGGACCTGACCTTGACCCAGGACTACAAGGACAAGGGCAAGTCGCTGCGTTTCTACTACGTGGAACCGCAGGGTCCCGAGGTGGTTGAGGCGATCAAGAACTCTAACGCCGAAGAGGGCTACAACTCCGAGGTCCCGTCCACCTCGTGGTGGGCCTCGCTGTTGATGACGCTGATCCCGTTCGCCATCATCCTGGCGCTGTTCTGGTGGATCATGTCGCAGATGCAGGGCGGCGGCCGGGGTGGCCCGCTCAGCTTCGGCAAGTCGAAGGCCAAACTGGTGGGCAAAGAGACACCCAAGGTGACGTTTGCCGATGTCGCGGGCGTCGATGAGGCGGTGGAGGAACTCCAAGAGATCAAGGAATTCCTGCAAGAGCCGGCCAAGTTCCTGGCCGTGGGGGCCAAGATTCCCCGCGGCGTGCTGCTGTACGGCCCGCCCGGCACCGGCAAGACCCTGCTGGCCCGCGCCGTGGCCGGTGAGGCCAACGTGCCGTTCTACTCGATTTCTGGTTCGGACTTCGTCGAGATGTTTGTTGGCGTCGGTGCCAGCCGGGTGCGCGACCTGTTCGAACAGGCCAAGGCCAACGCCCCCGCCATCGTCTTCGTCGACGAGATCGACGCCGTGGGCCGCCATCGTGGCGCCGGCCTGGGCGGCGGCCACGACGAACGCGAACAGACCTTGAACCAGTTGCTGGTGGAGATGGACGGCTTCGACGCCACCACCAACGTCATCCTGATCGCGGCCACCAACCGGCCAGACATTCTTGACCCAGCCCTAATGCGGCCGGGCCGGTTCGACCGCCAGATCGCGGTGGCGGCGCCGGACCTGAAGGGCCGCCTGGCCATCCTGCAGGTACACGCCAAGGGCAAGCCGATGGCGGCGGGCGTCGATCTGGAAATGATCGCCAAGCGCACCCCCGGTTTCACGGGCGCGGACCTGGCCAACGTGCTGAACGAGGCCGCCTTGTTGACGGCCCGCGGCGGCGCCCAGCAGATCACCGACAAGGCCCTGGATGAGGCTATCGACCGGGTGGTGGCCGGGCCGCAGCGCAGTTCCATGATCATGACGGAGGAAGAGAAAAAGAACACCGCCTACCACGAGGGCGGCCACGCCGTGGTGGCGGCGGCGCTGCGCAACACCGACCCGGTGACCAAGGTGACCATCCTGCCGCGCGGCCGGGCCTTGGGCTACACCATGGTGATGCCCACCCAGGACAAGCATTCGGTCACCCGCAACGAGTTGTTGGACCAGTTGGCCTACGCCATGGGCGGCCGGGTGGCCGAGGAGCTGGTGTTCCATGATCCAACCTCTGGCGCGTCGAACGACATCGAGAAGGCCACCGCCACGGCCCGCAAGATGGTGATGGAGTTCGGCATGAGCGCCGCCCTGGGGGCGGTGCGCTACGGCCAGGCCGATGGCGAGGTCTTCCTTGGGTTGGATTACGGCCACCAGCGGGACTATTCGGAGGCCGTGGCCGCCAGCATCGACGCCGAGGTGCGGGCCTTGATCGAACGCGCCCACACCGAAGCCTGGGAAATCCTGACCGAGAACCGCCATGTGCTGGACCGGTTGGTGTTGGCGCTGCTGGAGAAGGAAACCCTGGTCGAAAGCGAGTTGACCGAGGTCTTTGCGGACATTGTCAAGCGGCCCGAACGGCCGGTGTGGCTCAGTTCGGATGACCGGCCCGTCTCCCAAGACCCGCCGGTGTTGACGCCGGCGGAGGCCCAGGCGGCTTCGACCGGGTCGGTGCCCGATGGCGTCCAGGCGGCGCAGTGAGCAACCCTCCTGACGGCGTGGCGGCTCCTCTGGGCCAGTTCGACCAGGCCCGGGTGGAGGCGGCCGTGCGCGAGTTGCTGCGCGGCATCGGCGAAGACCCTGACCGCGAAGGCCTGCGCGACACCCCGTCACGGGTGGCGCGGGCGGCCCGGGAGATGTTCTCCGGCCTGCACGAAGACCCAGCCCAAGTGCTGGCGGCCCGGTTCGACCTGGGCCACCAAGAACTGGTGCTGGTGAAGGACATCTCGGTCTATTCGATGTGCGAACATCACCTGTTGCCGTTCCACGGGGTAGCCCACGTGGGCTACATCCCGGGCGATGACGGCCGCATCACGGGCCTATCCAAGCTGGCCCGGTTGGTGGACGGCCTGGCCCGCCGCCCGCAGGTGCAGGAACGGCTGACCAGCGCGGTGGCGGATGCGTTGATGACCCAACTGAACGCCCGCGGCGCCATCGTGGTGGTGGAATGCGAGCACCTGTGCATGTCGATGCGCGGCGTACGCAAGCCTGGCGCCAAGACGGTCACCAGCGCGGTGCGGGGCATGTTGCGCACCCCGGCCACCCGGGCCGAGGCGATGAGCCTGATCCTGGGCTAGGTCCCCATGTTTCCGCTGGTCAAGCCGTCACCCCTGCCGCCGGCCCTAGCCGGGTTGGGCCGCACCGCCGTGATGGGAATCTTGAACGTCACGCCCGATTCGTTTTCCGACGGCGGCCGCTGGCTATCGGTTGAAGCGGCCGTGGCGCACGCCCAGGCCCTGGTGGCCGAAGGGGCCGATCTGATCGATGTGGGCGGCGAATCGACCCGCCCGGGTGTGGCGCAGCGCGTGCCGGTGGACGAGGAACGCCGTCGGGTCCTGCCGGTGGTCCAAGCCCTGGTGGAACAGGGCATCACGGTGTCGGTTGACACGATGCGGGCCTCCCTGGCGGCCGAGGCGGCCGCCGCCGGCGCCACCATCATCAACGACGTTTCGGGCGGCTTGGCCGATCCTGACATGTTGGCGGTCATGGCCGAAACCGGCCTGGTTAGCGTGCTGATGCACTGGCGCGGGCATTCCGGGGTGATGGACCGAGCCGATCGTTACACCGACGTCGTGGCCGAGGTCCAAGCCGAACTGGCCGCCCGGGCCGAGGCGGCGCTGGCGGCAGGGGTGGCGCCGGGCGCCATCGTGCTTGACCCAGGCCTGGGCTTTGCCAAGGTGGGGGACAGCAACTGGGCGCTGCTGGCCGGCTTGGACCGCCTGGCGAGGCTCGGCTTTCCGCTGCTGATCGGCGCCTCGCGTAAGCGTTTCCTGGCCACGTTGGAGAGGGCTAACCGGGCCGCCCAAGACCCTGCCCAAGACTCCGCCCAAGACAAACCCGCAGATAGAGACGCTGCCACCGCCGCGCTGACCGCCCTGGTGGCGGCGGCCGGCGTCTGGTGCGTGCGGGTCCACGCCGCCGCGGCCAACTTTGCCGCGGCCCGGCTTGGCGAAGCCTGGCGCGCCTACCACCACTAGCCTGCGATTTCGCGGATCATGGCCGTATGGAATGGGTCCTCGGCGCCCACGGCGCGCCCCTGGACGCTATTGAAGTGCGCGGAATTACGGCCCGCGGCTTCCATGGTGCCACGGCGGCTGAACGCGCCGTGGCGCAGCCATTCTCAGCCGATGTGTCCCTTCACTTGGACACCAGGGCGGCCGCAGCGGCGGATGATTTGGGGCTGACCGTCGATTATGCGGTAACCGCCAAGCGGGTGGCAGCGATCTTGGAAGGTGAACCGCTCAACCTGCTTGAAACCCTCGCCCAGCGCATCGCTGACGCTGTGCTGGAGTCCGATGCCGTGGAGGTGGCGGACGTGGTGGTGCACAAGCCAGAGGCCCCAATGGGTGTGCCCTTCAAAGATGTCTCGGTGCGGATTCGACGCGAACATGGCGGGCGCCATCGGGCACCTGGTGTGGCAGATGAGCCGGTACCTACCTTTAGCCCCATGTTCGGCCTGCGACCGGGTGACCTGGCCGCGGCCGGCGGGCACGGTGGCGACGCCTGGACCCCGTTCGGCGCCAAGGCGACCGGCGGGCGGGCCGCGGGCGGCCACGCCGCCGCGGTGCTGGAAGAAGACGCCGCCACCCCCCAGCGCGGTGAGGCTCGGGTCACCGGCCCTCATGGGTTGCCGCCTTCCGGCCTCAGGGTGACGGAACCGGATGGCAGCCCGCCAGCGGACGCCGGCCGGGCCAGTCACGCCGCCGACGGGCCCGCCTCAGCCCTGGGGCTGATCCCGGACGGCCAGTCGGTGGCCGGCCGCCGCCGCCGCGTCATCGAGCCGCCGGAGGAAGTGTGGGGTCCGGTCCGCACCCTTGATGAAGTGCCACGGGTGCCGGTGGACGTGGTGATCGGCCTGGGCGCCAACCAGGGCGACGCCCTGTCGGCCCTACGCGGCGCCCTGACGGACCTGCGAGCCGAGCCGGGCATCGAAGTCGTGGCGGTTTCACCCCTTGCCCGCACCGCGCCGGTCGGCATGGAAGACCAACCCGACTTCTTCAACGCCGTGGCGCTGCTGCGCACCACCCTTTCTGCCCGGGCCCTGCTGCACACCATGCAGGGCATCGAAGAAAAGTACGGCCGCGACCACAGCGGCGGGCGCCGGTGGGGACCGCGTCCCCTTGACCTCGACTTGATCGCCTTCGACACCCTGTTGGCCGGCGATGACGAACTGACCGTGCCGCACCCAGAGGCCCACACCCGGGCGTTTGTGCTGGTGCCGTGGGCCTTGATGTCGCCGGCCGGCTTCCTGCCGGGACTGGGTGGCGGGCCGGTGGCCCAGTTGGCCAACCAGGCGCCAGACCGGGCGGGCATCCGCTGGCTGGCGCCCGGCTGGGACCAGCCGGCCACGCCCACGCCGTCCTCGTTCTATGTGGCCGAGGCCCCAAGCGGTGACCTGACCCGGATCTCCCTGGGCTCGGGGCCCCTCAATGGTGTGGGCGAAGTGCCGCCGCTGCCACAACCGGCCCTGTCCCCCCGCTACGGCCTGACGGCGCCGCCGGCCGTCTCGCCCCGCTACGGCCTGGCTGCCCAACCTCCTGCACCCGGCTCGCTTGAGGCCCAGGCCGCGGCCGAAGCGGCCCAACTGGTGGCGCAAGCCGGTTTCGCCCCCTCCAGCTACGCTCCTCCGCCGCCACCTCCGCCCGCGCCGGTGCCAGCGCCCGGTCCGGCGCCAGCGCCCGCGCCCGGTGGGCCGGCCGCACCTGCCACCGCCTTTGGTGCCGGCGCCACCGGGGTGATCGGGGCCGGCGGGCTCGACGTCCCCGGCCTGCCAGCCGGTGAAGGCTCGCCCACCCAGTACATCGCGCCGCAACCGCCGCTGCTGGACTGGGCGCCGCCCCCCAGCGGCTACCAGGCTGTGGCGCCAGTCAGCCCCTGGGCCATCAGGCAATGGGGCTGACCCGCTGGCGCACCCTGGGCTCGTTGGCTTTGGCGGCGGCCGTTTGTTCGTGGGTGGTGGTGGATCTGGGCACCGGTCGCTGGTTTGACCACGTCGATGTGCCCTGGACCGTAGCCGCAGCCATGTTGGTGATTGCGCTGCTGATCCTGGCCTTGGCCTGGCCGGTGCACCAATACGTCAAGGGCAAGCGCAAGGAGATCGACCACCTGCGGGCAGCCACCATCTACGCCCTGGCCAAGGCCTGCACCCTGGCCGGGGCCGGTGTCGCTGGAGCCTGCCTGGGTGTGGTGATCGAGGACCTGCGGGTCACCAGTTCGCCGTTGGCCCGCGAGCGCCTGTGGTTGGCATTGGCGGCCACAGTGGCGGCAGTGGCCCTGAGCCTGGCTGGCCGCCTGGCCGAGTGGTTCTGCCGCCTACCTCCCGAAGACAAGGCGGCCGGCCCCCGCGACGGGGCACCTGAGCCGGATCGCGGTCGCCCCACTCCTTACCCCGCCTAACGCCCTCGCCCAGGTCTGCGTGCGATCTCTGCACGAAAGGTCAATTCTGTCCATCCTGGTCGTTGTCATCCCGGACTTGATCCGGGATCTCCGCAGGTCAGAGCGTTGGTCCACGGGCCGCCAGATGGCGGAATTGACCTTTCGCGCAAGAAAAGTGACCTTTCGCGAGGGGCTGGGGCAGGTTGGGGCAGGTTTGGGCACGTGAGGGCGTTGAGGCTGGGATGATTGAGGCGTGAGTGTGGCGGGCGAATCCCTGGCGGTAGGTGTGATCGGTTTCGGCCGGGTGGGGGCGGCCTTCGCCTCGGCCCTGCACGCGGCCGGTCACCCGGTGGCTGCCGTGGCCGCCCGCTCCGAAGCCGCCAAGGAAAGGGCCGATGTCGCCCTGCCAGGGGTACCGGTGTTGACGCCTGCCGCCGTGGTGGAGGCCGCCGGTTTGGTCTTCGTCACAGTGCCCGATGACGCCATCGCACTAACGGTGGCTGGCCTGGACGGTCACTGGCGACCCGGGCAGGTGGTGGTGCACGCCTCGGGCGCCTTGGGGCTGGACGCGTTGGCGCCGGCCGCCGCGGTCGGCGCCATCACGCTGGTGCTGCACCCGGCCATGACCTTCACCGGCACCTCGTTGGACGTGGCCCGCTTGCGCGGCGCGCCCTTCGCCGTTTCTGCTCCGGCTGGCCTGGACCCGCTGGCGGTGGCGCTGGCCCAAGAAATGGGCGGCCTGCCGTTCACGCTGAGCGACGACCGGCGAGCGCTGTACCACGCCGCCCTCTGCCACGCCGCCAACCACCTGGTGACCTTGGTGTCCCAGGCCAGGGACATGCTGGCAGCAGCCGGCCTGGATGACGCCGAGTTTGTCCTGGGCCCCCTCACCCGGGCGGCCCTCGACGGCGCGTTGCGGCGCGGCTTCGAGGCCCTGACCGGCCCGGCGGCCCGCGGTGATGCGGCCACCTTGGCGGCCCACGCCGAGGCCCTGCGCGGCTACGCAGCCGCCCGCGGCGCACTATTGGAAGGACCGGTAGCCCTGGGCGATGAGGCCCAGGCCGCCCTGGACGCGGTGGCCACCTACGCTGCCTTGTCCAGGGCGACGGTGGACGGGGCGGAGCGAGCCGGCCGCATTGGGGCGGAAGCGGCCAGGCAGGCACGGGACGCCATCGAGCACTTGGCCCCGCCGGGGCAGGAAGGACGCAACCATGGGTGAGTCGCAGGTAGTGGTGGGGTTGTCGGTGCCCGATGGCGCCCGGCCCGCCGTGGTGCACACCTACCGCGAGTTGTTGCCACTGTTGCGCACCGGACCGCGGGCCGTGGTGATGACGATGGGCGCCTTGCACCAGGGCCACCTGGACCTTGTGGCTAAGGCACGGGAGTTGATGGCGCCGGTGGGTGGCCAGGTGGTGGTGACGGTGTTTGTCAACCCACTGCAGTTCGGGCCAGCCGAAGACTATGAGGCCTACCCGCGCACCCTGCCCGATGACGTGGCGGCCTTAACCGGCCTGGGGGTCGATTTGGTCTACGCCCCCAGCGTGGTGGACATGTACCCGGCGGGCCCGCCCCTGGTGCGGGTCAGCCCAGGGCCGCTGGGCGCAGTGTTCGAGGGCGCCATCCGGCCGGGGCATTTCGAGGGCGTGCTGACGGTGGTGTTGAAGTTGCTGCAACGCACCACACCTACGGTGGCCCTGTTTGGCCAGAAGGACGCCCAACAGGTGGCGGTGGTGCACCAGATGGTGAGCGATTTGGACGTGGGCGCCCGCCTGGTGGTGGTGCCGATCCGGCGCGAACCGGACGGCCTGGCCTTGTCCAGCCGCAACCGCTACCTGGACCCGGCGCAGCGCCAAGTCGCCCTGGCCCTGCCGCGGGCCATCGCCGCCGGGGAAGCCGTGGCCGCCGCTGGTGGCACGGTGATGGCCGTGCGGGCCGCCGCCTGGGCCGAAGTGGCGGACCGCCCCGGCCTCAGTGTGGACTACCTGGAAGTGGTTGACCGAGCCGAGTTCACGCCGGTACTGGATGCCTGGACCGGACCGGCCCTGTTGATCGGCGCTATCCGGGTCGGCTCGACCCGCCTGATCGACAACGCCCCCATAGTGATCCAGGCCACATCTGGTGGAGGACCAGGCGCCTAAGGAGTGGCACACCGGCGCCAAGTAGTCTTGTCCCCGTGAATCAACCGGTAGAAGCCCCCACCCTGTCGCTGTCCGAACAAGCCCAGGTGCGCCGCGCCAAGCGCGATGCCATCTTGGCCCGAGGCGACCAGGCCTATCCGGCCGCACTGCCCATCACGGCCACCATCGCCGCGGTTCGGGCCGCCCATGAGGGCCTGCCGGCCGGGGATGAAACTGACGTCACGGTGGGTGTGGCCGGCCGGGTGGTGTTCATCCGCAACACCGGCAAGCTCTGTTTCGCCACCTTGCAGGACGGCCCCGGAGCCCGCCTGCAGGCGATGATTTCCCTGGCCGAAGTGGGCGATGACGCCCTGGCGGCTTTCAAGGCCGAGGTCGATTTGGGTGACCACCTATTTGTGCACGGCCGGGTCATCAGTTCCCGCCGGGGCGAGCTTTCGGTGTTGGCCGATTCGTGGCAGTTGGCAGCCAAGGCGCTGCGCCCATTGCCGGTAATGCACGCCGAACTGTCGGACGAATCACGGGTCCGCGACCGGCCGGCCGATTTGATCAACCGACAGGCCGCCCGGGACATTGCCCGGATGCGCGTGGCGGTGACCCGCTCGGTCCGCCAAACCCTGGAAGAGCACGGCTTTCTTGAGCTGGAGACGCCGATTTTGCAGACCATTCACGGCGGTGCTGCGGCCCGGCCCTTCAGCACCCACATGAACGCCTTCGACCTGACCCTTTACATGCGGATCGCCACCGAACTGTTCCTGAAGCGGGCCGTGGTGGGCGGTTTGGAGCGGGTCTTCGAGATTGGCCGGATTTTCCGCAACGAGGGTGTCGATTCGGTGCACGCCCCCGAATTCACCTCGCTCGAGTTCTACCAGGCGTACGGCGACTACAACACCTGTGCCGACCTGACCCAGCAGATCATCCAGGATGCGGCCAACCGGGTGTTCGGCTCCACTACCGTCAAGTTGGTGACGGGCGAGGAGTATGACGTGGGTGGCCAGTGGCGTTCCATCACGCTGTACGGCGCGACATCGGAGGCCTTGGGGGAGGAAATCACACCAGAGACGCCGTTGGAGCATTTGCGGGCCCTGGCCGACCGGCTGGAACTGTCCTACGACCCGGCCACCGTAACGGCCGGCAAGCTGGTCGAGGAACTGTTCGAGCACCTGGTGGGGGACAAGCTGTATGAACCGACTTTTGTGCGGGATTTCCCGGTCGACACCTCGCCCTTGACTCGCCAGCACCGCACCACGCCCGGCCTGGTCGAAAAGTGGGATCTGTACGTGCGTGGTGTCGAGCTGGCCACTGCCTACTCCGAACTGGTCGATCCTGTGATTCAACGCGAACGGTTGGAGGCGCAGGCCCTGCTGGCGGCCAAGGGCGACGCCGAGGCCATGGCCTTGGACGAGGATTTCCTGGCCGCCCTGGAATATGGCATGCCGCCGTCCGGTGGCCAAGGAATGGGCATTGATCGGTTGCTGATGGCGCTGACCGGCCTGGGCATCCGCGAGACAATTCTGTTCCCGTTGGTCAAGCCGCTACAGTAAAGGGTGACTTCGTTCGAGGCAATTGGGGCGCCCCTGAACCCAATTGCCATTACTGGAAGGAACCAGGCGCATGGCGCAACGGGTGCAGGTACTGCTGCTGGATGATTTGGATGGCGGCAAGGCCAACGAGACGGTCAAATTCAGCCTTGATGGCACCTTCTACGAGATTGACCTTTCCACCGCTCACGCAGGTGAACTGCGTGATGCGCTGGCCGCATATGTGGCGGCCGGCCGCCGCCTGCCCGGCCGCGGCGTCAAGTTGGTGAGGCGCGGGCCGGTCAACTCGGATTCCGCCAAGATCCGCGCCTGGGCCCAAGCCACCGGCCGTGAGGTGTCAGACCGCGGCCGCATCCCGGCCCCGCTCCGTGAGGCCTACTACGCCGCCCACTGAGGGTCCTAAGCTTGTCTCGGCATTTTGAGTTGCTGACCAACGAGAGGCTGCGATGAGCTACACACTGGTACTGCTCCGCCACGGTGAGAGCGAATGGAACGCGAAGAACCTGTTCACGGGTTGGGTTGACGTGCCCTTGTCCGACAAGGGCCGGGCCGAGGCCACCCGCGGCGGCGAATTGCTGAAGGAAGCCGGCGTCCTGCCGCAGATTCTGCATACATCGTTGCTGCGCCGGGCCATCATGACGGCCAACCTGGCGCTGGATGCGGCGGACCGGCACTGGATTCCGGTGCGGCGGTCGTGGCGGTTGAACGAACGCCACTACGGCGCGCTGCAGGGCAAGAACAAGACCCAGATCAGGGACGAGTTCGGCGAAGAGCAGTTCATGCTGTGGCGGCGCTCCTACGACGTGCCGCCGCCCGCCATTGAGCGCGGTTCGGAGTTCTCGCAGGATGCCGACCCTCGCTACGCCGGCGAGCCACTGGTGCTGACCGAAGCCTTGAAGAACGTCCTGATCAGGGCGTTGCCCTACTGGGAGGAAGCCATTGTGCCCGACCTCAAAGCGGGCAAGGTGGTGCTGGTGGCGGCTCACGGCAACTCGCTGCGGGCGCTGGTGAAGCACCTGGACGGCATCAGCGATGAGGCCATTGCGGGGCTGAATATCCCCACCGGTATTCCGCTGGTGTATCACTTGGACGAGGATTTGAAGCCGCTCAATCCGGGTGGCACCTATCTGGATCCGGATGCGGCCCAAGCGGCTATTGCCGCCGTGGCCAACCAAGGCAAGAAGTAGCCGTCCGGCGGGCTGGGCCCGGCACATCCCGGGCCGGGTCCAGCGCAATCGGATAATGGCCGCCTGACCAGGGCATTTACATTCCCCGAGGCGACGGCGAGGCCCCAAATGTGGTAAACTTGGCGCGCCGCGAGAGGGGAATCACTAAGACTATGGCTTTTGCAGTTGGCGAGACTGTGGTGTATCCGCACCACGGGGCCGCACTCATCGAAGACATCACCACCCGCACCATCAAGGGTGTGGACAAGCTGTATCTTCGGCTGCGGGTGACCCAGGGTGATCTGACCATCGAGGTGCCGGCGGAAAACGTCGAAATGGTGGGTGTGCGTGACGTAGTGGGTCGCGAAGGCCTTGACCGAGTGTTCGAGGTGCTGCGGGCCAACGTCAAGGAAGAGCCCACCAACTGGTCGCGTCGTTACAAGGCCAATGTCGAGAAGATCGCCTCGGGCGATGTCATCAAGGTCTCCGAGGTGGTGCGGGACCTGTCCCGCCGCGACACCAACCGGGGTCTTTCCGCAGGTGAGAAACGCATGTTGGCGCGCGCCCGGCAAATCTTGGTGTCGGAGTTGGCGCTGGCCGAAGGCATCGACGAAGCGGCGGCCGAGATCCGGCTGGACCAAATCTTGGCCGAACCGGTCGTATAGCCAACCGGGGCCATGACGTACCGCAGCGGCATCGGCTTTGACGCCCACCGGTTTGCGCCCGCTGGTAGCCGCCCCCTTCACCTCGCTCTCTTGACGTGGCCGGGTGAACCCGGCCTGGAAGGCCACTCGGACGGCGATGTCGCAACCCACGCCCTGGTGGACGCATTGTTGTCCGCCGCCGGTCTGGGCGACATCGGCCGCTTGTTCGGCGTGGCCGATCCCCGCTTCCAAAACGCCGCTTCCGCGGTGTTCCTCCGCAACACCATGCTGCACCTGCGCCAGGAGGGCTTCCTGGTGGTGAACGCGGCCGTCCAGGTGATAGGCAACCGGCCCGCCATCGCGCCCCGCCGGGCCGAAGCCGAGGCAGCCCTGTCGGAAATCCTGGAGGCGCCCGTCAACGTCAGTGGCACCACCACCGACGCCATGGGTTTCACCGGCCGCGGCGAGGGTTTGGCGGCGGTGGCGACGTGCCTGCTGGGCCCGGCCCCTGTAGCCTGGGCGGCGTGACTTCTGGCTTATCGCTTCATGACACGGCCACCGGCACGGTGCGCCCCTTCGTTCCCTTGGTGCCTGGCAAGGTGGGCATCTATCAGTGCGGTGCCACGGTGCAGGGAGCCCCGCACATCGGCCACCTGCGGCCGGCGGTGGTGTTCGACATCTTGCGCCGCTGGCTGGAGCGCCAAGGCCTCGAGGTGACGTTCATCCGCAACGTGACGGACATCGATGACAAGATCCTGAACAAGGCGGCCGAAGCAGGCTGGACCTGGTGGGCCTGGGCCCAGCGCTTCGAGCGCGAGTTCACCGCCGTCTACCAGCAGTTGGGCATACTGCCGCCCACCTACGAGCCACGCGCCACCGGCGTGGTGCCGGACATGATCGCGTTCATGGCCCGCCTGCTTGAGCGGGGCCACGCCTACACCGGCAAGCCCGGCAACGTCTACTTCGACGTCTCGTCCTTCCCTGATTATCTGGGCCTGACCCACCAACGCCTGGAAGACCTGGCGCCGGCCGATGACTCGATGGAAGACGACAAACACGACCCGCGGGATTTCGCATTGTGGAAAGCTGCAAAGCCAGGCGAACCGGACGATGCCGCCTGGGATACCCCGTGGGGTCGCGGCCGCCCAGGCTGGCACCTGGAATGCTCCACGATGGCGTGGCGCTACCTGGGTGAGACGTTCGACATTCACGGCGGCGGCCTCGACCTGCGCTTCCCGCACCACGAGAACGAGCGGGCCCAGTCGATGGCGGCCGGCTTCGGTTTTGCCCAGTATTGGCTGCACAACTCGCTGTTGACGCAGGCCGGCGTCAAGATGTCCAAGTCGCTGGGCAACTCGCTGTTCGCGGCCGAACTGTTGAAGCAGGCCCCGCCAGTGGTGCTGCGCTATACGCTGACGGCAGCCCATTACCGCTCCACCTTGGAGTATTCGCCGGACACGTTGACGGAGGCGGCCGCCGCTTGGGAGCGGATCACCGGTTTCGTGGAACGGGCCGGCGAACGTGTGGGAGCCGGGCAGGATGTCACGACCCACCCCCTGCCGGAGGCCTTTGTGGAGGCCATGAACGACGACCTTGGCACGCCGGGCGCCCTGGCCCAGGTGCATGATGCCGTGCGGCGAGGCAACAGCGCCCTGGCGGACTTCGACGATGCCGAGGCCCAGGCGGCCCTGCTGGACGTGCGGGCGATGCTGGGCGCTTTGGGTTTGGATCCGCTGGATCCCCAGTGGGCGGCCGATGGCGCCGAAGCCTCCAAGGCGGAGGCCGCCCTCGGCGTCTTGGTGGAGGCCCAACTGGAGGAACGTGCGGCCGCCCGGGCGGCCCGTGACTTTGCCACCGCGGACGCCATCCGGGACCGCCTGGCGGCGGTGGGCATCCAGGTTGAAGACTCCCCGGCGGGCGCCCGCTGGTCCCTGTCCTGACCTTCCTTCTCCGAGGTTCCGGGG
>JAISSX010000062.1 GCA_031272885.1 Bifidobacteriaceae bacterium
GCCAGTTCCGCCCGCCGCTTCTTCGGGAGCAGGCTGGTTTGCCCGGCCCGTTCCAGGGCCTGCTTGATCAGGTAGGTCGGCACGCCGTAGTCGATGCACTGGGCGATGGTCGTAGGCACGGTCGTGATCGGGATCTGCTGCCACCACGTGACCTGGTCGGGAGCGAGGTCGTGGTGGTGGAGGACGTAGCCCTCGCCGCCCCGGCGGGCGATCCGGCGCGTCTTGGCCACGGTGACGTGGATGCGGTCGGGGTTGATGTCGCTGATCTCCCACGCCTGGAGGGCCGTGTCGTGGCTCAAGCAGGCCTCCGGGGCGCCGGTCCACAGGACCGCCAGCATGTACGGGTCGTACTGGCTGGCCGCCACCTGCGGCACCTGGTAGACACCGTGCGCCACGCGGTCGAGGCGCCCTCGCCGGACCATTTTCGACAGTTCGGTCTGGGGTACGCCCAGGTCCAGGGCTTGGGCCGTCGTGACGTAGCCGTGCTGGTCGAGTGCGGCTTCCCGGAGTTGCTCCAGATGCGTCACGACTTCCACCGCCATGCGAAAACCTTACCACCAAGGTAATGTTTCTGCGCGGACGGCGGACGGAGTGGCGGCGTTGCCTCTGCGAAATAGTTACCACGAAGGTAACCTTTTCGGCTGGCGCTGGAGCACCACGACTGCGTCATCACCGCCTACCAACCCGCCTGACCGCACGACAAGGTAAGCGCTTGCATTGAGGCCCAGCAACCTCCACAATTGACTGGTGAGCACAGGAAACACAGGCGAGAGCGGCACCTCGGCCCACCCCGGCAACGTCAGCATCGACGAAGTGGCCAAGGCCGCCGGCGTCTCCACCGCCACCGTCTCGCGCGCCCTGCGCGGCTTGCCCAGCGTCAAGCCGGCCACCACCGCCGCCGTGCTCGCCGCCGCCGCCCAACTGGGCTACGTCCCCTCCCCCAGCGCCTCGGCCCTGGCCAGCGGGCGCACCCGCACGGTTGGCCTGGTTGCCCCCGCCATCTCCAGATGGTTCTTCGCCACCACCCTTGAGGGCGCCGAGCATGCTCTGCGGGCCGCCAACTATGACGCCCTGCTCTACTCCCTGCCGGACACCCAACTGCCCCGCAAGACCTTCGAGGCCGAAGTTCTGGCCCGGCGCGTCGACGCCGTCGTCGTGGCCTCGATGTTCTTCTCCCAGGACGAGGTGGCCCAACTGCGCCAATTGAACGTGCCGGCCATCTTCATCTCGGTGCGCCAGCCGGACTTCCCGCACGTGGGCATCGATGACGAGGCCGCCGCCACCACCGCCGTCCAACACCTCTTTGACCTGGGCCACCGGGTGATCGGCCACGTTTCTGGTTCGGCCGAGGACCGCAACCCGGCCGCCCCCACCATGCGCCGCCGCAACGGTTGGCGGGCCGCCCTGCGCACCCACGGCCTCAGCGCCGCCCAAGACCTCGATGCACCTGCGGACATGACCGCCGAGGGCGGCTACCAGGCCACCAATGCCCTACTGGACCGCCGCCCGGACGTGACCGCCGTCTTCGCCGCCTCGGATGAGACCGCCATGGGCGCGATCCACGCCCTGCGCCGGCGCGGCCTGGAACCCGGCCGCGACATCTCCGTGATCGGCCTGGACGGCCACAACCTGGGCCAGGTGCTGGGCCTGACCACCGTGTCCCAGCCCGCCTACCAGCAGGGTTTCGAGGCCGCCCGGTTGCTCTTGGCAGCGGCCGATGGCGCCCCCCTACCGGAGCAGACCGTCTTCCCCACCGAACTGGTGGCGCGCACCTCGACCGGCCCGGCGCCTACCGCCTAAAACCAGCCGTCCGGCACCCCACGACAGCTTCCGCCCGGCTGGGCTTGGCAGCGGCCGATGGCGCATCGGCACGTCGGCCAACCCACGGCCCTTGGGTCGCCTGCCGACCAGGCACTTAGCGCCCGGCCGCCTCGGCCTTGAAGCAGTACCGCCGCAGTTCGCCGCCCACCTGCAGAGAGAACTCCAATGCAGCCCAGCCCGGCGGCAGATGCGGCTCCAGCACAACCTCTCCCCCGCCATCGCGCAGGCCGCCGAAACCGGCCACCAACGCCAGCCAAACCCCACCGGCGGAAGCCAGGTGGACGCCATCGGCGGTATTGCCGTGCCGGTCAGCCAGGTCCACGAACAGGGCCTCGGCGAAATGCTCCAAGGCTGACTGAGACCGGCCCACCTCGGCCGCCACGATCGCCTGGGTGGCGGCCGACAGGGTCGAATCACCCGTGGTCAGCGGGTCGTAGTAGTCGAAGTCGGCCCGCTTGTCCGCCAACGAGAACTCATGCCCTAACAGGTGCAGCGCCAGCACCACATCGGCCTGCTTGACCACCTGGTGCCGGTAGATCACCAGGGGGTGGTGGTGCAACAGCAGGGGCCGCCTGGTGTCCGCCGCCGGCCAGGGTTCGCGCCGCAGGAACTGGCTGTCTTGGGCGTGTACGCCCACCACGGCGTCGTACCCCAGGTACATCCCGGCGGCCATCGAGCGCCACTCGGCCACCTCCGCCTCAGTCCCCCAAGGGGCCGCCGCCAACAGGTTGTGGCGGGCCATGGCGTTGGTGTAGAAGTTGTCATCCACAATGGCCGAATACTCATCCGGGCCGGTCACCGTGTGGATGTGGAACAAGCCGTCGTCACCCCAAAAGCCCAGGTCAGCCCACATGCGCGCGGTCTCCACCAGGATTTCCCCGCCGGCCTGGGCCATGAACTCGGCATCACCGGTAACGGTGTAGTACTGCTGCACGGCATAGGCCACCCCGGCGTCGATGTGGTATTGCGCCGTGCCGGCCGGGAAGTAGGCCGAGGCCTCCTCCCCGTTGATGGTCCGCCACGGATACAGCGCCCCCCGCAGTTCCAGTTCGGCGGCGCGAGCCCGGGCGGCCGGCAGCATCCGGTGGCGGAACTCCAACACCTGGCGGGCCCGGGCCGGGTCGGTGTAGATCAGGAACGGCAGGATGTACAGTTCCTGGTCCCAGAAGCAATGGCCGGAATAGCCCCAGCCGCTCAGGCCCTTGGCCGGGATGCCGCCAAAGCCGCCCAACTGGGCGCCGGCCTGGGCCAGTTGGAACAACTCCCAGCGGATGGCCTGCTGCAAGCCCACCTGGGCCTGGCCGCCTGCCTCGAGTTGCACCCGCACGTCCGCCCGGTCCCAGAAGCCCACCAACCAGGCGGCCTGTTCGTCTCGTAGCTCGGCCGCCGATGGCGCCCCCGCCAGTTCAGCGCGGCAGGCCGCCAACAGCGGGGCCGGGTGTTGGTCCGTGACGACGTCCAAGCCGCCGCCAGGCAGGCCGACCGGCTCGAAGGGCGTGGTGGCGTAGGCGATGACGCGCTCCAGGGCGCCCTCGGACACGCGGTCCAGGTAGCCGGCGGCCACGGTCAGCCGCGAGTTGCGGCAGCGGTAGGCCCCCATTGTGATACCCCCGGTCCCGGCCTCGCCCGGCCGGTCCAGGCGGTCCAGGCGGTCCAACCCGCCGCCCAGCGGCAGGTCGGCCCGGCGCGGGTCATCCGCCGCCCCTTCCGCCGGTTGGTAGGGCCGCAGTTCGCCCTCAATCGCCACCGCCGCCCCAGCCGGAACCCCAGTGACCGCCACCGTGGTCAGGGCCATCCCTGGCCGGGCCAGCGACACCAGCCAGGTCTGCACCACGGTGACGTGGGCGCCATCGGGCAACTGGCGTACGTCGGTCTGGACGGTCTCACCCAGCCGGAAATCCAGCCGCCGCACCCGGCTGACCAACGGACATTCCCCCAGGTCAAGCCCGCCGCAGCGGACTTGGAAAACGGTCGCGTCCGGCACCGGCCAGATCACCTGACCCACCCGGGCCAAGCCGTAGGCGGTCTCGGCGTGGTGAATGCGGAAGGTCTCATGGAAGCCGTTGACGAAGGCCTGGCCGGAACCCGGCCGCAGTCCCACCGTGCCGTTGGCCACCGCGAACAGGGTTTGCGACAACTCATCGCCGGCACCGTGCTCGATCAGCGCCCATTCGTCCGCCGGGAAACGGCTCCGGTCCACGCTCACAGCAGGCCCTCCAGCGAGGTCATGACGGCGTCCGCCCCGGCCGCGGCAAGGGCTGGCGCCCCCGCGCCCCGGTCCACCCCGGCCACCAGGCCGAAACCGCCCGCCCGGCCGGCCGCCACGCCCGCGACCGCGTCTTCCACCACGGCGCAGCGCGCCGGGGACAGGCCCAACAGCCCGGCCGCAGCCGTGAACGTGTCCGGCGCCGGCTTGCCTGCCAGGCCGTGCAGGCGCCGGTGGCGCCCATCCACCACCACCGGGAACCAGTCCGTCAGTCCCGCCCGGGCCAGCACCTGGGTGGCGTTTTCCGATGACGTCACCACCGCCAGGCCCGCACCGCGCCCGCCAAGGGCCTGCAGAACCGGGACAGTTTCGGGATAGGGCGCAAAGTCCGCCGCCGCGGCCAGGGCGGCGTTAAAGTACTGGTCCTTGCGGTTGCCCAGGCCGCAGACGGTCGGCGCGGTGGGCGGGTCGAACGGGTCGCCCCACGGCAGGGTCAACCCGCGTGAGGCCAACACCGCCGCCACGCCGTCGCAGCGCGGCCGGCCGTCAACGTACTTGTAGTAGTCATCCGCGCCGTAGGGCGGCCGGACGCCATCGGCGGCAAAGAACTCACCGAACAGGGCCGCCCAGGCCTGCTGGTGCAGCGCGGCGGTGGGCACCAGCACGCCGTCCAGATCGAACAGGTATCCGTCCATGGCTCAGCCCTTGACCGATCCGGCCAGCAGGCCGCGCACAAAGAACCGCTGTAGCGCCAGGAAGACCGCCAGCGGCACCACCATCGAGATGAAGGCACCGGCGGACAGCAGGTGCCAGGCCGAGCCGCGCGAACCGACCATGTCGGACAGGCGGGCCGTCAACGGGGCCACCTCGGGCGTATTGCCGGCGAAGGCCAACGCCACCAGCAGGTCGTTCCACACCCACAAGAACTGGAAGATGGCGAACGAGGCGATGGCCGGCGTCATCAGCGGCAGGATCACCCGCAGGAACACCTGCACGTGCCCGGCGCCATCGACCCGGGCAGCCTCAACCAGTTCACGCGGGATCTCGCGCATGAAGTTGTGCAGCAGGAAGATGGCCAGCGGCAGGCCGAACATGGCGTGGGACAGCCACAACACCCAGTACGTGCCGTTCAAGCCCCAGTTCACGTACTGGGTCAGCAGCGGAATCATGGTCACCTGGATGGGCACCACCTGCAGCGAAAAGACCGCGATGAACAGGATGTTCCTGCCCCGGAAGTCGATCCAGGCGAAGGCGTAGGCGGCCAGCAGGGCCAGGGTAATGGGGATCAGCACCGACGGTAGGGTGACCACAAACGAGTTGACAAAGTAGGTGCCCAGCTTGTTCTGGGAGCCCAAGGCCGTCTGGTAGTTGGTCAGCGAGAAATCGCCCCAATTGGAGGGCCACAGGGCCTTCCACCAGCCGGTGGTGGTGATCTGGCGTCGGCTGCCGCGGAAGCTGGTCACCGCCAGGCCGAAGGTGGGCACGGTCCACAGCAGGGCAATCACCAAGGCCAGGCCCGATGCCGTCCGGGAGGTCAGCCGGTTCTTGGCCGTCACCGCCCGGCGTTCGGCGCGGGTCAGGCGGGTGGGTTTGGGTGCCTTGGCGGGGGCTGCGGAGGTAGGCCGGGCCGCCGTGGTGGGGGACGTCATCGGACATCCTCCGATCGCTTCAGTTGCCGCACGTTGTAGGCAATGACGGGTATCACGATGACGAACAGCAGCACGGCCAGCGCCGCCCCCATGCCCTTGTTCTGGTTGGTGAAGGACTGGGTGTAGAACTCGTTCGCTATCACCGACGTGTCGTAGTTGCCGCCCGTCATGGTGCGGACCACGTCGAACGCCTTGAGGGAGGTCATGGCCACCGTGGTCAGCACCACCACAATGGACGGCCGGATCATGGGCACCGTGATGGTGCGGAACAACTGCCAGGCGGTCAGCCCGTCCAGCATGGCGGCCTCCGTGATGTCATCCGGGATGGCCTTGATGGCGGCGGACAGCACCGTCATCGCAAAGCCGGCCTGGATCCACACCATCACCACGATCAGGAACAGGGTGTTGGCGGGGGCATTCATCAGCCACTGCGGCGCGGTCACCTCCTGGCCAAACAGCTTGGCCACGCCCACGTAGGCCTGGGACAGCAGGCCCACCTTGTTGTCGTAGACAAACTTCCAGATGATCGAGGCCCCCACCATGGAGATGGCCATCGGCAGGAACATCAGGGTCTTGGCCAGCTTTTCGTATCGGGTCCGGTCCACCAGGGCCGCGTACAGCAGCCCGAGGGCGGTGGCCGCCACCGGCACCAACACCACCCACAGCACCGAGTTGCGCAGCACCACCAGAAACTGCCCCTCGGTGAAGGCCTGGACGTAGTTGCCCAAGCCGATGTAGCGGCTGCCGGACCGGTCCTTGAGCGAGTTGTTGATGGTCACCAGGGCCGGGTAGACCAGCCCGAAACAGACCGCCAGCACCGCCGGGCCCAGGAAGCCCAGCGCCGCCAGCCAGCGCGGCAGCCGCCGCGGCAGGCTAAGTAGGGCCAGGATCGCCCCGGTGACAACGACAAACAGGGCGATGGCGATCACCATCAGTAAGAGCTTGTCACCGGGGCTTTCCGGGTGGAGGAGCAGGTCCATCTGGGCTTCCTGGGTTCCTAGGGTTGGAGGGTTGACTGGTCTTACAGGGGGCCTACTTGGGCCAGGAGGCCTCGATCGCGTCCAGCACCTCTTGGGGGGACTTGTCCTGGGCGAAGTAGTTGGTCATCTCCGTCCAGAAGCTGCCCGCGCCCACCTCGGACGGCATCAGGTCAGAACCGTCGAAGCGGAACTCCACGCCCGGATCGGCCAGCACCGAGAAGGCCAGTTGGTCCATCGGGGACTGCAGCAGGGAGGCGTCCAGGCCGCTGTTGGCCGTAACCCAGCCCTGGGGCGTGGCGGTGGCCTTGGCGTTGGCCCATTCGGGGCTGGCCAGGAAGGCCTGGAAGGCTTGGACCTCGGGCCGGTCGGAGAAGGCGGCCACAAAGTCGCCGCCGCCGATGGTTGGCTTCGAATCGGCCGTCAGGCCGGGCAACGGGAAGGCCCAGACGTCGCCGTCTTCGCCCACGGTCAGCTCAGGGTCAAGCGTGGTCCAGTTGGTCTGGTAGAACGAGGCCGCCCGGTGCAGGTAGCAGGTGCCATCCACAATCGGGTAGCCGGCGTCGGTCCACGGCTCGGCTGCGATCGACTGGACGTTGCCGATGCCGGCGTTGACATAGTCCTCGTTGTGGATCAGGGCGCCCATCTCTTCCAGGGACGTCACGATCGAGGGGTCGTTGAACGGGATCTCGTGGGCTACCCACTTGTCGTAGTTGGCGCCGCCGGCAAACCGCAGCACCATGTCTTCCACCCAGTCGGTGGCGGGCCAACCGGTGGCCGTGCCGGACTCGATGCCAACGCACCAAGGCTTGGCAACGCCATCGGCGGCAATCTGTTCCGTCAAGGCAACCAGTTCATCCCAGGTGGTGGGGATGGAGTAGCCGGCGTCGGCAAACATGGCCGGGCTGTACCAGACGAACGACTTGGCGGAGGCGCCCAGCGGGGCGGCATAGAAGGTGCCGTCAACGGTGCCGTAGTCCTTCCAAGAGGCAGACCAATACTGGTCCACGTTGGCCTCGACCGCCGCCGGGGCGGGCTTGACCTGGCCGGTAGCCACCATGGTGCGCAGCAGGCCGGGCTGCGGCAGGATGGCGATGTCCGGAGCGGCGCCGGCCTCGACGCGAACGGGCAGTTGGGCCTCGAACTCGCGCGAGCCTTCATAGGCGATTTCCGCGCCGGTGCAGTTGGCGAACTGGGCCCAAGAAGCCTCGTATTCGCTGCCCTCTTGGTCGATGAAGGTGGCGTAGACGGTCACCTTGGTGCCGCTCAGGTCGCCGTATTGGGCGTAGGCGGCGCAAGCGTCGTCACCGGTGGCCGCTTGCGTGTCGGTGTCGGTGTTGTCAGTGCCGGTGTCTGTGTCGGTGTCCGTGTCGGTGTCACCGGCGGCGGCCGTGTCGGTCGCCGCACCGGTGGCGCTCTTGCTGCTGGTGTTGTCGGTGCCAGAGTCGCCGCAGGCGCTCAGACCAGTGATCAGGAGGGCCACCGCCAGTAGAGGCAGGGCCTTGCGGGTCGTCGGAAGCATCTCACTCCTTTGTGGGTCAGGCATTGTGTCACGAGGTGTCTCGCTGTCTGTAGTGTAAGCGCTTACATTGGGAAAATGCAAGCGCTTACATACTTCGCTTTTCGGTTGTGCCTCTCTTGTCTGTTGGCCGCCGGGAGAAGGCCGCCCTGACCTGCCGTCCTGCGCCGCCCGCGGCCCCGCCACCTGCCGCACAACTCATCTGCCACACGCCTATCCGGCAGGCTTGCCCTTCTTCTGTTGGCCGCCAGGAGAAGGCCGCCCTGACCTGCCGTCCCGCGCCGCCCGCAACCCCGCCACCTGCCGCACAACTCACCTGACACACGCCTATCCGGCAGGCTTGTCCTTCTTCTTGCCGCCGCGGGCAGCCTCAAGGGCGGCCGCGACATCGGGCACATAGTGGTTCTCCACCTCCCGCGGCGGGCGGTAGACCCCCTGCGACGGCGGGCGGGGCGGGATGCGCAGCGGCTCCGGTTCAAGATGCTCGTACGGCACCGTGGACAACAGGTGGGCAATCATGTTGATACGGGACCGCTTCTTGTCCTCCGATTCCACCGTGAACCAGGGCGAGGTGGGCGTGTCGGTGGCCCAAAACATGTCATCCTTGGCCCGCGAGTACTCCTCCCACCGGGTGATCGCCTCCATGTCCATGTCGCTCAGCTTCCAGCGCCGCAGCGGGTCCGACAGACGGTCGTGGAAACGCCGCTCCTGCTCCACGTCGCTGACCGAGAACCAGTACTTGCGCAGCATGATGCCGTCCTGGATCAGCAGGTCCTCGAAGACGGGCACCTGCTTCAAGAACAGCTTGTACTGCTCTTGGGTGGCGAACCCCATCACCCGCTCTACGCCGGCGCGGTTGTACCAGGAGCGGTCGAACAGCGTGATCTCCCCGGCCGAGGGCAGGTGCTGCACGTAACGCTGGAAGTACCACTGGCCCTGCTCGCGCGGAGTCGGCTTGGGCAGCGCCGCCACCTGGCAGTAGCGCGGGTTGAGGTACTGCGTGACGCGGGCAATGGCACTGCCCTTGCCCGCCGCGTCGCGGCCCTCGAAGATCACCACCAGGCGCTGGCCTTCCCGGCGGATCCACTCCTGCATGGTGACCAGTTCGGCCTGCAGGCGGCGCAATTCCTTCTCGTAGGCCTTCTTGGACAACTTGGGCGGGGAGGTGTAGTCGGGTGGCGCTCCGGTTTGGGGTCCGGGGGCTTCAGGGGGCAGCTTTGCATCCATGCGGCAAGCCTACCTACCGGCCCCCGCCCCCGCCTCACGTCCCCGCCTCACGTCCCCTCCCCCCCGTCCTCTCCCCCCGTCCTCTCCCCCCTCCCGAAAGGTCACTTTTCCGGCGCGAAAGGTCAATTCCGTCACTTCCTCACCGCAACCCCAACGCTCTGACCTGCGGTTATGCCGCGATCTCGGATCAGGTCCCGGGATGACAGGCAACGGAATTGACCTTTCGCGCAGGAACCCGGGGTCGACCTGGTCGCTCCCGTCAACCGCGTGGGGCTCGTTTCCCGATGGCGGAACCTGCGGGCTTCGTGCACTTTTTGGACACGGCGGGCCGGTTGAGGCCGGTGGCCGAGTTGGTGGCGAAGCATCAACTGTGGCGTTTGTGCGGGTCAGAGCTGTTGTGTGGGGTGCTGATGCTAGCCGACAGCGGTGCTTGAGGCAGTTCGCAGCCGAAATGGTGACCAAAAAGCGCGCGAAGGTCGCAGAGACGTCCCATGGGGCCTGTCGGGTGGGTGGGTGAAGTGTCCACAGTTGTGTCCACGAAGATGTGAGACATAAATGTCCACGAAGAGGTGAGACATGGCCTGGTGCCGGGCGTGACGGAATTGACCTTTCGCGCAGGGGGCGGGCGGATAGGATCGGCGTATGGCCCCCCGTCCCCGTCGTAAACGCCCAACGTGGGGGGACTTCTTGGCTGGTCTGTTTGTCACAGCCTCGCTGGCGGTGACCGCCGTGATGACGGATGCGGTAGCACCGAGTTGGTTGGGCCGGCTGTTCGGACGCAAAGCGGTCTTCTTGGCGACATCGAATCCGGTCCACAATGCGGGTCGGATCCGCCGTCGCGGCAGTAGACCGAGCTACTGGAGCACCTCGGGCCTCTACTGGCCGGCCGATGATGAAGAAGCCTGGAACTTCGGCGACATCGACCGGAAGATCCCCAAGGGAGACAAGATCGAGTTCAGGTTGCCACTGTGGCGCTCATTCCTGTCACGAGTCACTGACAACGACCTGTTCGTCAAGTTGGACGTAGGAAGCCGCCTGTACTGGTACACCTGGGGGGCCCTCATCTGTTGGGTCATCGTCGGCCTGGGGTGTTGGCTGGCGATTGGAAATTGGCTGGCGCGGCGCCGGGAACGCCGACTGGTCGAATCCTACGGTTCACCGGAGGCCCTCGACCTGGCCCGGGTGATGGGCAAGAAGCACCGGGACTTGAGCCCCAAGGAAGTCTGGGCCATCTATGGCGATGAACTGCGCGATACCGGCGACGGCCCCGGCCCACCGCTGCCCATGAAGAAGGGCAAGAAAAAGCCCAAGAAGAAGCCCAAGAAGAAGGGCAAGAAGAAGCCCAAACCGGCCGAGTAGGCACCAACGTCCTCGACCGTCGCCAATGGCGGGTCCCTGAAGTGGGTTTACTCGGCCCGCACGGCCAGGAGGATCGGCTGGTCGGGTGGTAGCTCCGGCGTCTGAAAGCCGTGCTGCATCAGGGCCCGGCCGCTTCCACTCAGACCGCCTTCCACCCAGGCTGGCGGGAACCACACCAGTTCGGTTACCAGTTCGCGCGACAGTTCCAGCAGTTCGACTTGGTCGACCACGTCAGGGTCCAGGCCGGCTAGCCGAACCAGGCAGAAGACCGTCAAGGCGGGGTTGTCAGCGGTTGCCGATGGCGTGGGGCTTGGTTAGCCTGGGGCAATGACCAGGCCCCGTGGTTTCATTCCCCTTGTTACCCTCGCCCTAGCTGCCATGACGCTGGCCAGCTGCACCGATTCGCCTTCCGAGCCCGATACCGCAACCGCATCGTCCAACCGAACCCCGGGTTCGGACCCCTCCGACGATGCCCCAGACACGGACACAGCAACAGACACAGAAGAAGAGGCCCAGGCAGCCTTCAACGACGAACTGATCGAACAAGGCCGCGCCGTCATGGACGCCCTGGCCAGTGATGACGCTGCCGCTCTGGCCGAACTGACCGATCCAAACCGGGGCGTCACCTTCTCGCCGTACGCCTATGTCGGGGACAGGGCGCTGACCTTCATGCCGGATGAACTGGCGGACATGATGACGTCGACCGAACCGTTGGTGTGGGGCATCCAGGACGGGAAGGGCTCGCCCATCGAGCTGACCTGGCCCGAATACAAAGACAGCTTCGTGCTCGACCGCGACTACAGTGACGCCGACAATGCCACGGTCGACGATCCGCAGGTTGGCGGCAACGCCCCCAACAACATCCCCCAGTACTTCGGCGCCGAGGCCAAGACGGTCGAGTTTTCCTTCGGCACGTATTTCAGCAGCAGCCTCGACTGGGCTGCCCTTCGCCTAGTTTTCAGCGAGGACGGCCTGGTGGGCGTGGTCCGCGACGTCTGGACCATCTAGACCACCGCCCGCGGGGGCCGGCGGGCGATGTCGGTGTGGTCATCCCGGACTGGATCGGGGATCCCGGGTTAAGCCCTGGATGACGGGCTTGGCCGGCGGCGTTGCAGCGAGGTGACAACGCCAGCTAGGCAGATGCCCGCGAAGACCCAGAACGCTATCCGCATCGTCCCCAACACCAGACCAGAAGGCGCTTCGGCGATGGCGGCCCCACCGAACCGCTGCGACACGATTATCGTGATGATCGCCATCGACACCACCATGCCAAGATTCCGCATCGTGGCGACGAAGGCGACCACCACCCCGAAGTCACGCGGCTGGGCTAAGGACATGATGGCGTTCGTGTTGGGCGTTGAGAACAAACCGAAGCCGCACCCCGTCACCACGAGGCAGGCCAGCACCCAGGCCAGCGGTGTCTCCTTGCCAATCAGCGCTAGCGCCACCAGTCCAACCGTGCACAGGCACATCCCAAGGGAGGCCAACGCGAACGGCGAGCGCCGGTCAGACCACCGCCCCGCCAGAGGCGCCACCACCGCCTGACAAGCCGGCGCCACCACCAATACCAGCCCAGACACGTCCGCGCCGAGGCCCTTGACCTGCTGCAGGTAGATGGACAACAGGTAGCTGACCGCGAACGTGGCTGCGTAGCTGAGCAGGGCAGACAGGTTCGACAAGGCAAAGTTCGGCCCCGCCCGGAACAGCGACAGGGCCATCAGCGGCGAGACCGCCCGGTGCTCCCACCATACGAACACCCCCAGCAGCGCCAACCCAGCCGCCAATGCCACGTAGCCCAGCACCCTACCCGGCACCGTCATCATGCCGTAGCACAGGCCAAAGCCCGCGGCCGCATAGATGGCCGCTCCCGCCACGTCCAATCGCCCCCACAGCCCGGCAGCTTCAGTATCACCTGCCCGATGGCGTCCCTCCCGAGGCAGCCGCACCACGGCTACCGTAAGGGCCACCAGGCCCAGCACTGCAATGAACCAGAAAATTGACCGCCAGCCCCAGTGATGGGTCAGAAGACCGCCCACCACCGGCCCCAGCGACAACCCGCAGTAGACCGCCCCCACGGACAGCCCCAAGGCCCAACCGCGCCGGAAGGGCGGCACGGCCTGGGCCAAGATGGCCTGTTGTGTGGCAAAGACGCAGGACGCCCCAACCCCTTGCGCTACGCGCAATGCAATCAACTGGGGCAGGTTAACGGCAAAGGCCGTCGCCACAGCCACGGCCGCCAGAGTGGCCAAACCGGCAATCAACACACTTCGGCGGCTGGTCAGATCGGCCAGTCGCCCCAGGGGGGCCAACAAGACCACCGTGCAAATGGTGTAGGCCGACACCACCCAGCCCAGGGACGCCGCCGGTGAACCGAAGTCGGCCCCAATCGATGGGATCGACACGTTCAGCGAAGAACCCGTAAAGGCGGTCAAGAACGAACACAGGACACAGGCGAAGATGACCGGCCGTGCCCCAGGCGCCAGGGCCTCGCGCCCGCCGCGCCCACCGGTCCGCGCCATCGTCTCTACTCCCCCTCACCGGCCCTACCGGCCGCAGCCACCATACCCCGGGCCATTGCCGGGCCCTTCTGCGCGAAAGGTCAATTCTGTCAAACTAAGCCGTTTCGCTCACGGTATAACCGCAGGTCACAACCTTGACCCAAGATGGTTGAGGCGACGGAATTGACCTTTCGTGACGGGAAAGTGACCTTTCGGAAGGAGGGGGCCCTGCAACCCCAGCGCCCAGGCCACAATCTCCACCTGGCCCGGCCACTGTCCTAGGCCAGCAGCCAGTCGAGGTACTGAGTCCGTATTGCCCTGTCGCCAAGCCGGGGTCATTCCTTGTATTGGAAGACGTTGACCGTGAAGTCGAACGTGACCACAGGCTCCGCCGAAGGGTCCGTCAGCACTGCTGCCCACCATGTCGACTGCTGGGTGTAGTCGTTGGCACCTGTATCACCCGCCGAGGTGGGCGCCGGCGCCCCGGAGCACAGGGCCGCGATGGCGCAGGACGGGTCCGCCGTCGTATTGGTCATGCCGTCGAAGACCTCAACCGTGCCCACACCGGTGTTGGTGTAGCGCTCGGGCACAAAGTGCATGGCCATGCAGTAGTCCTGCTGGTAGGTCTTGCTGGCGGCGTAGGTGCCGCGCAGGGCCGGGTCAACCGTCAGGTCTGCCGCCAGCGGCCGTTCAATCACATCCAGGTCCGGTGGGTTGGCGGGATCGCACTCCACGGCGGCGTCCTCCACCGGAAAGATGAACACGTCACGGCCGTAGTGGCTGGCACTCAGGTCAGGGAAAGACACGGTGTAACTGAACCCGAACGTGCCGGTGGCGTTGGCTGCAATGGTAAACGGCTTGACCCACATCACGTCACCCCCGGTGGCGCCGGCGGCTTCGCTGTAGATCGCCTGGGCATCGGCCACGGTGAACGGCACCGAGATGACGCTGTCCGTCGCCGTCACCAGGTCGTCATCGCCGCCCAGGCCTTTGGAACCGACAAAGATGGGCGATGTCGTCACACTGGCCGGCGCCACCGTCACCGTCTTGCCCCACAGGGCCTGGGCAATGCCGGCCCCGAAGCAAATGCCCAGGGCCGCCGCCACAACCACCACAATCGCAATGGTCCGCCTCATCACGCCTCCCTGGCCTGTTGCAGGGACAGTTGCAGGCCGCCGTATTTGGCAGACGCCGCGGTCGCAAACGCGTCACACACTCCCAGCGGGTAGACAACGATCACCCGGTAGGTGTCGCTGCCGGCCGGCAGGGTGATGGTGTAGGGCGCTGCGGTGGAACGCTGACTCACCACGACGCCGTTCCCGGAGTCGAGCATGCTGTAGCTGCCGGTGGGCTGCCCGGCCGTCCAGGTCAGGGTCAGGTAACCCGCCAGGTTGTCGCCGGTCAGCACCACATCAACGGTGTGCGTCACCTCCAACCTCAGGCCCGTCCCGCAGGGCGAGCGTAGCCCGCTCAGGCTGGCCATCGAGTTGCCTTGGGTGACCACCGCGCCCGCGCCATCGACCACCCGCCAACTGGCACCGGTGACCGTGAAATCCAGGTCACCCTGCCCGGCGTTGGCCAGCGATTCGATGGTGACTTCGTCCCACAAGGCCAGGGTGCTGCCGGTACCCGCCACCACCACCGTGGCCAGGAACAGCGCCACCAGCCCGATGGCGTGGCGTAGCTTTCGGATCACGGTCAACTCCCGTCCGGGTAGACGGGCTGGTGCCAGGTGCAGCTTTCGGTTGCTCCCGGCGCCACGTTCAGTTGGCACACCTGGTTGCCGTGCGAGTCGTCCAGTTTGGCGTCGGTTACCACCACCACCAGGTTTTCGGCCAGGTCGGTGCGGTGGTTAGTGACCGAATAGACCCAGTAGACGTCAGTGCCTTCGTTGACGGTTGAGCCGGCGGGGATCTGATGACCCAACTTGCTGTCGGTGTAGGCCTGTTTGGTGATGGAGTAGTTGGGCACCTCACAGGTGGTAATCGGGATCAGCGCGGCGGTGCCGAACTGGGACGACTGGTACACGCCATCGACCAGGCTGGTCACCTGGGTGCGCAGGTACTTGCCGGCCACCTGCCCTAGGGGGAAGGTGAAGGCAATCCCGCCAATCGAACTGTCGGTGATGGTGCGCGAATAGATCGGCGTGCCGGCCACGGACTCATCGGCCGAGGCGTAGACGTCCACCACGTACGGCACGGGCGGCGTAGTGCCGTTGACCTTGAACGAGACTTGGGCCGAGCAGCCGTACTGCGACACCTTGACGGTGGATGCGTTAGTGTCGACGTTCCACGCCTTGACGTCCTTATTGGCGTAGCCGGCGTTCAGGATGTAGCGGGGCGCGCCGTGGGCCGGGCTGAGACCCGGGTTGGTGTCCTCGCCCACGAAGTAGGGATAGGTGCTGCCGGCCGCAACGTGGGCGTTCGAAGCCAGGAAGGTGTTGTACTGCACCCGCACCCCGCCCACGTCACGCAGATAGATGGACGTGCCGCTGTAACCCTTGAACGTGTTAGACAGGATCTGCAGGTTGGACTGGCGCACGGTGTTCCACTTGGTGGAGTCCAGGTCGCCCTTCCAGAAGATGGCGGCCTGCTTATAGGTGGTGGTTTCGGAGGTGTTGATAAAGGTGTTGCCCTTGACCAGCGAGCCATGCGCCGGGTTGGTGTCGTAGTAATAGCCGGACCGGCCCAACACCAGGTGGCCGCCGTAGACCGGGTCCGCCCCGCCGTCCTGCAAGGTGGTGTAGTTGGAGTCGAATGTGTTGTTCTGGAAGTCCAGCCAGAAGCCGGTCTGGCGGTACAACGTGACAATGCCCTTACCGCCGGCGTTGCCATAGAACGTGTTGCCGCTGAACTTGACCGCCGCGGTGGCGTTACTGGCCTGCGTGGTGTTGTGGAACGACACGATGCCGTAGCTGGTGGTGGTCAACGACTCGAAGCGGTTGCCGCTGAAGGTCACCCCGCTGACGGTGGCACCCTCGAAACGCAGGCACGGCTCGGACGTCTTAAGGGATTTCATCAGGGTGTTGGAGATGGTCAACGAGGTCAGCTTGGCGCTGGTGAAGTCCATGATGGAGTAGTTGGTGGTGCTGGCATCGCCTGTTATCTGAGACTGGTAGGTGCCCCCCTTCCCCGGCTCGTCCCCAATAATCTGCAGGCCGGTCACGGTGGCCTGGTTGAAATCCAGTGACGTGCCACGCTGGTCTGTGAAGACCGAGTTCTTGATCACCATGCCATTGATGGTCATGTTGCTGCCGTGGATGTCGATGGGCAGGCGGGTGGAGCGGCCGCCGGTTTGCACCAGGCCGTCGATGGTGGTCTTCGTCAGGGTGGTTTCGCCATCGGCCCAGACGGCCGAGGTGGCGCAACCCGACTGGTCGGCCTCGGTGCAACCACCGGACAGGCCGGCGTAGACCCGGAAGTTCTTGATCGTCATGCCTTCCACGGTCGCCTTCTGGAGCAACACCGAGTAGCCGCTATATGCGCCGTCATACAGGTGCCCGGAAGCCCAGTCATGCAGGTTGATGCCGGTCTGACCCAAGGCGTGGGTACCGGGGATGACCAGGAAGCGTTCGGTGCCCCAGAAGCCCAGTTTCCAGCCCCAGCCGGCGGCCGACCACGGAAAGGTGTCGGTCATCAGGTAGTTCTCGGTGGAGCCGTAGCCGATCTCTATGTTGGTCACCCCGTCCGCCAGCATGATGGCGGTTTCGTTGGAGTGCACGCCGTTGATGTGCAGCAGCTTCACGTTGTTGCTGGAGATGTAGATGGTGGTGTAGTAGGGCGCGCCGTCCTCCCAGGTGGCGATGCCCAACAGGTCTTGGAAATCGACCGTGATGGAGCCGGAGGTGTAGACCTCGTAGGCGGCCCGGCCGTCCTCGGCGTCGTAGTCGCCGCACACCCGGTTGGAGGCGTCACACATCAGGTTGCTGGAAGTGATCTTGGTCAGGTTGATGACGGGGGCGTTGGTCTTGGTGACGTAGGCGCCGCCGCAGGCGGTGCTCTTGGCCTGGAAACAGCCGTTGGTCTTGTAGTCAAGGGTCAGTTGTCGCACATCGATGGTGATCAGGACGTTGTCCAGGCCGCCATTGGCCAGCCGCAACGCCTCCTTGAAGGTGCATTGGTTGTCGCCCACCGTGTTGCTGCCCAGCGGGTGAGCCACCATATCAACACAGTTCAGGGTGGTGGAGTTGGGGTAGCCGGCCGTGGTGTTGCCGTTGAAACTGAAGTCGTTGACCTCGTAGACGCGGTTGTACGCCTTGTAGTCCAGCGCCGCCTGGGCTTCCAGGGCGCCGAAAGACAACGGCAGCACCGCCCCCATCAGGCCGATCATCAGGGCCAACAGGGCGCGGGTGCCGCGGCGCTTGGGTCCGGATCCTGGTTTCACGCCTGGCATAACGCCTTGACCGCCCGGTTTATTCCCGGTCTTTCGCCCACGCCGCCCCGCCCCCTAGGCTGGGACCAGGCCAAACGTCGCCACTACCGGGAGGTTCCAGTGATCATCGATCTGCACATGCACGTGGAAAACGTGGCCGCCTTGGGCTGGACCATGTCTGCGGCCGATTGCATTGTGGCGATGGATGAGGCCGGCGTGGACCTGGCCGCCATCATGACCCTGACGGACTATCCCGGCCTGAACGAGAACGGCATGGGCCTGATTGAGCGCGGCTGCGCCGAGTTCCCCGGCCGCCTGACCGGCTTTGTCCGCCTGAACCCGGTCCAACTCGAGTCCGCACTGTTGGCCCTTGAGATTGCCGTGCGCGGCCACGGCTTCACCGGCGTGAAACTGCACCCGGTCACCACGCTGGCCCACCCGGGCGGCCCGGCCACGGTGGCCCTGATCCGCCGCGCCGGCGAATTGGGCGTGCCCACCTTGTTCCACTGCGGCGACGAGTCCTACACCACCCCCCTGGCGGTGGCGGAGGCGGCTAGGCAGTGCCCGGCATCGACCGTCATCCTTGGCCACATGGGCGGCTACTTCCACGTCGATGAGGCCCTCGAAGTGGCCGAGGCCCTGCCCAACGTGCTGCTGGAGACCTCCGGCATGCCGTACCCCGCCCGCATCGCCGAGGCCGTCCAGCGTCTTGGCCCCGAACGGGTCCTGTTCGGCTCCGACGGCCCTATCGCCTCCCCTGCGGTGGAGCGGCGCAAGGTCGAACTGGCCGGGCTTGACGCGACATCGTTGGCCCTGGTGCTGGGCGGCAACGCCGAACGGCTGCTGAAGCTGGACGGCAGTACCGGCCCCGGCGGAAAGGCGGTGGCGTGATGTTGGTGGACGGTTTGGTCTTTGTGGGCACCTGCCGTTTCGGCTACGAGTTGTTGCCCGATGCCGCCCTCGCCGCCTTGGATGCGGTGGGCATGGAGAAGGCCATCGCCTCACCCGTGCACCCGGTGGAGGGCCCGATGTCGTCCGCTAACGACCGCTTGTTGGCGGCGGCTCAGGCGGCCGGCGGCCGGCTGGTGCCGCTGTGCCGCATCGACCCGTGGGACCGGGACGCGCCCGGCGAGGTGGCGCGCTGCCAGGCGCTGGGCGCCAAGGGCGTGCTGCTGCACCCGTCCGAGGAGCATTTCCGGGTGGCGGACCGCCGGGTCAAGCCGATCATGCAGGCGGCGGCCGCGCTGCGCCTGCCGGTCACCATCGTGGCCGGGTTCCACCTGGTGGCCGAGCCTTTGCAGTTGGGCCAGGCGGCCAGTTGGGCCGAGGCGGTACCGGTGTTGCTCACCACCGGCGGCCAGCTCAACATCTCGGGCCTGTCGCTGATTGACGCCAAGTACGCCATGGCGGCCAATCCCAATCTGCACCTGCATTCGACCGGCCAATACCGTCAGGACTTCTTGGAGGAAGTGGTGGGGGAGTACGGCGCCAACCGGCTGCTCTACGCCTCGGCCGCGCCGGTGTTCGAGATGGCGATGGAACGGGCGCGGGTGGGCCTGACCCACCTGACGCAGGACGAACTGGCCCAGGTGCTAGGCGGCAACGCCGCCAGGCTGTACGGACTGTAGTTGAGCCTGGTCCGGTTTTTGCAGAATGTATACGCTCTGCGACAGCGCCCAGCCGGCGCCGCAAAACCGGGTACGGCACCCCTGAGACGGGCCCCATCTGGGCCATGACGGGCCCAGGACCAGCCCAAACGCCCGGGGCCGGCCGCCCGGCCCCGGGCGCGCAGCACCGGAATTTACCCACTTGTCACGCCCCTGAAACGTTTGGCTATTCCAAATCCGGCTGAAACCGTGTATACATGGGGACTGTCAGTGCCTCCAAACTGTCCACAATTCCAGGGAGCATCCCCATGTCCTACACCCAACCCCCGGCCGGTGGGTTTGATCCGGCGCCCACCGAATCCGATGCCGTGATGATCGAATACAGCGCCGGCGCTGCCCCCGATCCATCGCTCTACAACGAGGACCTCGCCCCGCTGAAGCTGAGCCAGCGCCGCTGGGGCCCGTTCGCCATCTTCAACGTCTGGACCAATGACGTCCAGTCGATCGGCGGTTACACCCTGGCCGCCGGCCTGTTCATCGGCGCCGGCATCAACGGCTGGTGGGTCTTTGCTGCCATCGTGGCCGCCGGCGTCTTCATCAACTGGCTAGTCAACCTATCCGGCCGCCCCTCGGTCAAGTACGGCGTGCCCTACGCCGTGGTAGCCCGCAGTTCCATGGGCGTGCGCGGCGCCATTTTCCCCGCCACCATCCGAGGCATCGTGGCCATCTTCTGGTACGGCTGCCAGACCTATTTCGCCTCCACGGCCGTGGCCCTAGCCATCAACGCCTTAGCCGACAACCCGCAATCGGGCACCTTCCTGCACATGAACGCGGTCGACTGGATCTCGTTCATCATCGTGGCCGTGCTGCAGACTCTGCTGTTCTGGAAGGGCCTGGGCTGGATTGAGAAGTTCCTCAACTTTGCCGGCCCGGCCGTCTACGTGGTCATGGTGGCACTGTTGATCGTCATTTGGGTCAAGGCCGGCGACAAGATGCTGGACGGCGTAGCCAACATCTTCAACCAGAACGACAAGCACGGCGCCGACTACTTCACCGCCATCATGATCGTGTTCGGCACCATGGTGTCCTACTTCGCTGCCGTGGTAATCAACTTCGGCGACTTCGCCCGCTTCACCCGTTCCACCAAGGCCATGAAGCGCGGCAATTTCCTGGGCCTGCCCGTGTCGCTGACCTTCTTCACCTTCCTGGCCTTGTTCACCACCGCCGGCGCCTATGTGTTGGGCTACGCAACTGATACGGGTGACCCAATCGAGAACCCCACCCAACTGATCAACGCGGTCGACAACACGGCCCTGTCCGTGATCGCGGCTTTCGCCTTCCTGTTCGCCACCGTAGGCATCAACCTGGTGGCCAACTTCATCCCGCCGGCCTATGACCTGGCCAACCTGTGGCCGTCCAAGATCAACTTCAAGATCGGCGGCATGATTACGGCCGTCATCGGCTTCGTCATCGGCGGCCTGTGGATCGGCGTGATCGACACCATCGGCGGCTTCGCCAAGTTTGTCAACACCCTTGGTGCCATCCTGTCGCCCCTGTACGGCATCCTGATTGCGGACTACTACGTGGTCAAGAAGCGCAGCCTGGTGGTGGAAGACCTGTTCAGCATGGAACGCAGCCGGCAGTACTACTTCACCGGTGGCTGGAACCTGAACGGCGTCGTCGCCGTCGCCATCGCCGGCGTCTTCTCGGTCTGCACCGTCTGGGTGCCTGCCCTGGGTAACCTGCACGGCTACGAGTGGTTCATCGGCGCGGCCGGCGGCGCCCTGCTCTACATCGTCCTGTCGATCATCAACCCCAAGAAGAACGCCCCAATCGGCGCCTGAATCACTTCAACGGGTAGTAGGCTCGCCGCGTGGCCGCTCAGACCAGACCCCGTGACCCCGCCGCCAAGGCCAAGGGCTCCATTTCCGATGGCGTCTACCGGCAGTTGCGTGGCGAGCTGCTGACCTCGGCCATTCCGCCGGGCTCGCGCCTGATGGAAGTGCCCATAGCAGAACGCCTCGGCGTCTCACGCACCCCGGTGCGTGAGGCGCTGAGGCGTCTTGAATCGGACGGTTTTGTCCAAAGGATCGGCCAGACCAAGCTGGTGGCCACCGCGGTGGGACCGGACGACATCGGCGACATTGGCCTGCTGCGGGTGGAACTGGAGGGCCTGGCGGCCCGCCTGGCCGTGGCCCGCGGCACGCCCGAACGCTGGGAGCAGTTGGCAGCGCTGGCCCGGGCGCTGGCCACGGCGACCTCGGACGAGGACCTGAGCGCTCGGCACCTGGCCTTCCACCGCGCCGTCTACGCCACCGGCTTCGGCCCACGCATGCTGCGCTTCGTCGAAAACCACGTGCTGCCCTACCTGGAGCTGACCGTCAACGCCGGGCCGGGCAAGTCGCCCGATCCGGTGGCGGCCAGCCGGGCCCACCTGCGCTACCTGGCCTCGCTCTCCAGCGGCGACGTGGAGCGGGCGGTCAAGGCCGCCCGTGAGCACGCCGCCTCGGGCCTGAAGGCGGCCCGGCTCAGCCCGGCCTGAACCCGCCACACCGATACGAAACTATTTCTGGGACGAAATACCTATGCCGAAGCTGCATTGAACCCAACCGATGCACTATTTTGGCTTCGGCGGTGATCCCCAAACACTTCCTACGGACCCCAGGCCCGCAGTTTGCCCAAGCCCGTCCCTCTGATTCATCGGGCGTCGCTTTGGCTTAGACGGCCGGCCGGTGGCGCCCGGGCTGGCCACTTCGCCGTCCACCCGGACTAACGCCGCCGGCCGGCCTTTTCGCCTGTCTGGCCCCCTTGAGTCACCGGCGCGTATTCGGCCAGCGAGAACACCATCACACCGACCGTGAACAGGCCCGCCGCCGGGCCCAACAGCCCGGTGGCGCCCAGGCCCAAGGCCAACACCGCGATCATGCCGGCGGCCAGCACCGTCACCGCCCCGAAGCCGCGCCAGGCCACCCGGGCCGCCGCCACGGCCGCGGCATCGGGTTCGACCGGCGCCGCCGCCGCTCCGGCCGCCGCTTCCCCCCGCCGCACCCGCGCCACCGCCACGGCGCAGCCGGCCAGGGCCAGGCCGATCCCGCCCAATACCCAGGCCCACGGCGCGTAGTGGAAGCGCAGGAACCACAGTGGCCCACCGGCCCGCACCAACGGCGCCGGCACATAGTCGAAAGTACCGTTGGCGAACCCGGCCGTGACGGTGAGCGACCCGTCCTGAGCCACCGCCTCCGCCCGGAAAACGGCGTCGCCCAGTTCCGTGCCAGCGTAAGGGCATGGTTCCTGGTCCCCGGCCGGGCCCGTCCAGCAGCGCACCAACGTGGCGCCCACCGGTCCGTCCAGTTGCAGGTTGACTAGGTCGATCACCTCGACCGGCCCGCCCGGCACTAAGGCTTCCCATTCGACCAGGTCGGGCCCGGCCCCCGGCTCGGCCGGCTGCACCAGGCCGGTGACCGTGAAAGTGGCCTTGAACTGCGGCCCCGTCTCCGCCGGCCACGTCAAGGTGACCGTGTTCGCCCTGGTCTTGACCGCGTCATCGGCCGCCACCGCGCCACCCTGCAACTCGAAGCCGCTGAACTCATACAGGCGGTCCCAGTCCCGGTTAACCGGCACCCGGCGGCGGAAAACCAGTTGGGGGTCCTCGCCCTCCGGCCCGGTCCAGTCGAACAGCACCAACACCTGGGCCGTACCGTCCTGGCTGACCTTCGCTCGGATTTCCACCTGCCCGATGGCGCCCACCGCGTCAGCTGTCGCCATGGCCTGGGTACCACCCGCCAAGGCCACTGCCGCCGCCACCAGGGCCGCGGCCACCCAACGCCGTACCATCCGCGCCCTACCGGTAGTTCCTTGAACGCATGGCCCGCTGGGCCTCTAGGGCGTCTTGGCGTTCACGCAGGGCTTGGCGCTTGTCCCATTCGCGCTTGCCCCGGGCCAGGGCGATCTCCACCTTGGCCCGGCCGGCCACGAAGTACAGCCGCAGCGGCACCACCGTGATGCCCGCCTCGCGCGTCTTGGCCTCCCATTTGCGGATCTGGTCGCGGTGCAACAGCAGCTTGCGCTTGCGCCGCGGGGCGTGGTTGGTCCACGTGCCCTGCGAGTATTCGGGGATGTGGACGCCCTCCAGGTAGGCCTCGCCGCCATCAAACGACACCCAGCCGTCCACCAGCGAGGCCCGGCCCAAGCGCAGCGCCTTGACCTCGGTGCCGCGCAACACCAAGCCGGCCTCCAAGGTGTCATCGATGTAGTACTCGTGGCGGGCCTTCCGGTTGGTGGCCACCACCTGCCGCTCGTCCGTGTGCGCCATCGGGCCACCTCCCTTCTGCTTCGCCGTGGGCTCCAGGTTGCCGCCGCGCGGCCGTCCGGCTGTGGCGCCCGCCCTACTGCAGGTAGGGGGCCGGGTCGGTCACGGCGCCGTTCACCATGATCTCAAAGTGAAGGTGGCAACCGGTCGAGGCACCCGTGGTGCCCACAACGCCGATCTGTTCGCCTTTGGTCACGCTTTGGCCGACAGAGACTATCAGTTGTGACTGGTGGTTGTAGGTGGTCATCATCACCGCCCCGTCAACCATGCCATGGTTCACCACCACCCGGTTGCCGTAGCCGCCGCTCCAACCGGACTGCACCACGGTGCCGCTGGCCGAGGCGTAGATCGGGGTGCCGCAGGCGGCCCCATAGTCGATGCCGGCGTGCAGACGGCTGGTGCCGTAGATCGGGTGGATGCGGTAGCCGAACGGCGAAGTCATGCGCAGCACCGACAGCGGTGCGCCGAAGAAGCCCGAAGTGGGGGCTGGCCCGCTGCCCTGCCCCACCGGCTGCGCCTGGGTGTTGTTGGCCTCCGCTTGGCGCCGGGCCTCCTCCTCCGCCTTGCGGCGCTCCTCTTCGACGATGGCGTCGATCTGAGCCTGCAGTTCGGCGTTCTCCGCCTCCAGTTCGGCCTGGCGGGCCTCGTCCGCCGCCTTCTGCGCCTCTAGATCGGCCGAGAGTGTCTCCAGCGAGGCCACCAGGGCGTCCAGTTCGGCCTTCTTGGCTTCCGCCTCTTCCCGGGCCGCCTCGGCCTTGGCCAGGGCGTCCGCCGCCTGCACCTTGAGGTCTTCGATCTGGACCGTGACCTCATCCAGGCGGGCCTTGCGGTTACCCAGTTCGCCGGCCGCCTGCTGAGCCTTGGTGATGGTGGACCGCTGCGTGCGGGTGGCGGCCCGCGCCAGCATGTAGTCATCCGCGATCTGGTCCAGGTCGGTGGCACCCAGCAACACCATCAGGTCGGTGTTCTGCGCCGTCTGCTGGGCCATCGCCTCCCGGGCCAGCCGGCCCAATGTCAGCTTCGAGGTTTCCAGCGTGGCCTCGTCATCGGCCAACTGCTGGCTGACCGAGTCGTACTGATTGTTGGCCGCCGTCAACGAGGCCGAGATCTGCTGATACTCCTGGTTGGCAATGACGTAGGCCTCTTGGGCGTCGGCGTATTCCTGCTCCACCAACGGCACTTCCATGCGGGCGGCCTCAAGCTGCAGGTAGGTGTCCACCAGTTCCTGCGAAGTGCCCTCCAGGTCCTCCGCCAGCCGGTCGATTTCGGCCTGGTTGGCCTCGCGCTGGGCCGCCAGGTCGTCCTTGTCATCCGCCGCCTGGGCGGTGGCGCCGGTCAGGCCGGCCGCGGCGGCAAAGGCCAGACATATCAGCCCGGTTAGCGCCCGATGGCGCCCGGTCGGCTGGGAGGTATGACGCGACATCGGGCATCACACCTTGGTAAAACGCCTGAGCGTGAGGGCGGAGCTGAAGCCGGCTAGCACCACGGCCGCCAACACCAGCCACGGTGCCACCTTGAACACGTCCATCGGGTTGATCTGGCCCATCAACAGGTCGAAGTTGGCCTGCACCCAATCCGCCAGCCAGAACCTAGTCACGCCCCACAAGGCCCCCACCGCGAGGGCCGAACCGAGCAGCGCCGCGACGGCACCCTCCAGCATGAACGGCAACTGGATGAAGATATTGGAGGCGCCCACCAGTTTCATGATCGATGTCTCGCGCTGGCGGCTCAAGGCGGACAGGCGAATTGTGGTGGTGATCAGCAGGATCGCCGCCAGGGCCAAGACCAGGGCAATAGCCAGCGCGGCCAGGCGGACCTTGGCCAGAACGTCAAAAAGGGGTTCGAACAGGTCGGATTGGTCGTAGGTTTCCAGCACACCCGGCATGGTGCCAACGGCGTCCGTGACAACCTCGAAGTTGGTTGGGTCGCTCATCTTGACGTGCAGCACCGGGCCGAGGGAGTCTTGCGTGACCTCCTCGGCCAGGTAGCTGCCGCTGAAACGATCCTGGAAGGACTGATAGACCTCTTCCTTGGTCTCAACCGTGACCTCGTCCACGTAGGGGGCCAGCTCAGAGGAGTTCAGCCGGTCCTCCACAGCCTGTTGCTGATCGGCCGTGACCGCGCCGGCGGCACAGTTGCCCTCGTCTTGGACCTCGGCCGGGCACAGCCACACCTGCACCTCGACCTTGTCGTACCAGGCGCCCTTCAGGCGGTCCACCTGGAGCTGCAGCATCAAGGCCGCGCCCACGGCGCTCAGCGAAACGAAGGTGACCAGGATGACGGCGCTGATCATGGTCAGATTGCGGCGAAAACCGTGGAAAATCTCGGCCAAGACGAAGCGGATGCGCATCAGGCGTCACCCCCGTAGTAGCCGGAGGATTCGTCCCGCACTATCCGCCCCTCAACCAGTTCCACCACCCGGTGGCCACCCCGGTCCACCAACCCGACATCGTGCGTCGCCATCACCACGGTGGTACCCGTTTGGTTGACCCGTTCCAGCACCGTCATGATGCCCTCGGAGGTGCGCGGGTCCAGGTTGCCGGTCGGCTCGTCCGCCAACAGGATGCGCGGCCGGTTGACGGCCGCCCGGGCAATCGCCACCCGCTGCTGTTCGCCACCGGACAGCTCATGCGGCATGCGCTTCTCCTTGCCGCCCAAGCCCACCAGTTTCAACACGTCTGGTACCGACCGCATGATGGCGTGCCGCGGCCGGCCGATCACCTGCATGGCGAAGGCCACATTGTCGAACACGTTCTTGCCTTCCAGCAGGCGGAAGTCCTGGAAGACGGCGCCAATCTGCCTTCTGAAACGCGGTATGCGGCGGGACGGCATGCGCGTGATGTCTTGGCCCAGCACGTAGACCTTGCCGCTGGTGGCCCGTTCTTCGCGCAACACCACGGACAGCAGCGTCGACTTACCCGAGCCGGAAGCGCCCACCAGGAAGCAGAACTGCCCGCGCGGAATCTCCAGGCTGAGGCCGTCCAAGGCCGGCCGCGCCCCGCGGGCGTAGATCTTGGTGACGTTCTCGAAGGTAATCACGGCGCTGCGCTGTTGGCCTTTCTGGGCGGTTGGGGAAGTGACCAGGGCGTCCCCCGGCCAGGTCAATCCAGCCTATGCACGCCCCCCGCCCCAGCCTGGGACAACACGCCGCACCCGGTCTACCTGTGAGCCGCCTGCACGCGCCGGTTGGGAGTCAGGCGGTCTCCCAGATGAACAAGAAGCCAAGCAGCGCCAGCGTCAGCAATATCCCCAGCCAACCCAGCACCGAACCCGCTGTCGCCATACCATAGCCGCCGCCGCCGTGCTTGTTGATTTGGGAGCGGGCCACATGCGCGAAAATGATCGCCAGCGCAGAAAGGCCACACAAGCCAAGCACCAGCGAGGCGATGGCGAAGCCGTTGGTGCCCGCGTCTCGGACCCACACCACCTGGAGAGGCCTGGCCGCTCCAGGCGGTTGGGGAGTCAGCATGTGGGCCAGGCGTTCGTTCGGCTCTCCCTTCACCTTTCTGTTCCCGGTGCCACAAGTTGGGCAGATCGGCTGGCCCCGCAGCAAGCTCTCACATTCGCCGCAGCGGGTGCCATTGACCGAGTCGACCCACACCCGTGGCGCTTCCGGCGGTTGGACGGCAGTCGAGGGGGCTGGTGTCGCACCCGGGGCGGCTGACACCGATGCCGCCACAAGGGCCTCGGCATTGGGCACCTTGGCGCCGCAAGCGGCACAGAACTTGGCGCCGTCGGGCAGCCTGGCTCCGCACTCATGGCAGAACAACGAACTATCAGTCATGGCGCACACCTTGGGGACTTGGTGGAGCTAGCCTTTCCCCGAGATCGTATCGCCCAACCAACCCCCAACGCTCGATCCGCATCCCGATCCGACCCGACCGCTGTCTGGCGCAGCCCCGATCCGGAGAGCGTTCCGGTAGCCCAAGAGCCGCTCAGGGCCGATCCGGAGAGAGTTCCAGCAGTTCTGGGCACTGTTCAAGCCAAGCGGAGAGACTTACTGCAGTCTCAGCGCACGAAAACTGCAGCAACTCTCTCCGGACCGCTCAAACGGGCCTGAAAACTACCGGAAGTCTCTCCGCATGGGTTGTCCGGGGCGTTTGGCCTACCGGAAGTCTCTCCGCATGGGCCGTGGCAGCGAGATCCCGGGTCAAGCCCGGGATGACCAGATGCTCCCGGGATTACTCTTCTGTTCTACTCGGCGAACTGAGCGTAGAACTGGTTCAACTCCTCGTAGAGCGTATTGTGCAGATCAACGGCGCGATCCAGGTCAGACTCGGGCGCGGAATCCCGTAGCTGCTGGTCTCTAGGCGTGTCACCAAGTGAGTCAACTACCAGGTTGGGTAACAGCGCCCATTCGACCAACTCCCCTCGCTGCTCAGCCTCCCATTCCGCTTTGGCCTGTTCGGCGTCGAAGAACTTGCACACCTTCAACAGTTCTCTCAATTGCTCCACGGTCATGCTTAAGGGAATCCTGACTTCAGGCTCAGTGGCGCCGTTGTCTATCTTAGGCGCCGCCGCGTCTGCAATCTGGGGGAAGCCATTCTCGCGAGCGCATCTGGCCCACTCGTTGGAGACTTCGGCCAGCTTGGTCTCGTGCTCGAGTTCCCAGTCAGGGTCGACCTGCAAGGTGGGCCGTTCGTACGCCGAGTCCACTACACACGTGGCAAAGCCCTTCGAATAGTCGATGCCGTCAATCTCCAGGTGCGGCTCGAAGCCAATCGGTGGATCCTGTCCTTCAATCAACGGGGTTGCCCACTCAGGCGGGGTCACGAGGTCGCCCATGACATCCAGCGAGTACTGGGGACTCCAACCCACCCAAGTCTCACCATCCCAGACCACTTCGGCCTGTCCACCATACCAATCCACGAGGCGCACCGGGACGCCCTGGCCGACCAGACAGCTGTAGTACGCCTCCGCCGCCTGCAGTTGGCTCGACGGCGGAACGCTCCTGATACTCACGGTCTGGAGGCTAGCCACGTCTGCAGTGCCGGATTCATCAGCGCTGCAGCCGCTCATCAGGCCCCCCACAACTAGGGCCGGGCAGACAAGACCTCCGCGGCGGATGGCGTCCAACAAGGGGGCTCTCATGAGGTCTCTCCGATCGTGATGCAGGGGCCAAGACCATCACCTGGAGCCCAGACTAGCGCCCCACAGCACTGCCGTCAGGAATGACCGCGGACGCGAAGGCAAAGGTGCTGCGGGGAGTTCAAACCGCCCGGGCGCCATCGGGCACCGGCAGCACCTAAGCAGTGGCTTGTTCTTGTTGGCGGCGCCAGCGGATGCCGGCGGCGATGAAGTCGTCGATAGCGCCATCGAACACCGCGGCGGTGTTGCCCACCTCGTGTTCGGTGCGCAGGTCTTTGACCATTTGGTACGGGTGCAGCACGTAGGACCGCATCTGGTCACCCCATGAAGCCTTGATGTCCCCGGCCAGTTCTTTCTTCTTGGCTGCCTCTTCGGCGCGGCGCAGCACCAACAAGCGGGACTGCAGCACGCGCAGGGCGGCGGCCCGGTTCTGGATCTGTGACTTCTCGTCCTGCATCGACACCACGATGCCGGTGGGCAGGTGGGTCATGCGGACGGCTGAATCGGTCGTGTTGACCGACTGCCCACCGGGGCCGGAGGAACGGAACACGTCCACCTTGATCTCGGATTCGGGGATCTCTATATGGTCGGTGTCCTCGATCAACGGGATCACCTCGACGGCCGCGAACGAGGTTTGGCGCCGGCCTTGGTTGTCGAACGGGCTGATGCGCACCAGGCGGTGCGTGCCGCCCTCCACCGACAGGTTGCCGTAGGCGTAGGGCGCGTTGACCTCGAAGGTGACGGACTTGAGGCCGGCCTCTTCGGCATAGGACGTGTCCAGCACCTTGACGGGATAACCATGCCGCTCCGCCCAGCGCAGGTACATCCGCAGCAGCATGTCCGCAAAGTCGGCCGCATCGACGCCGCCGGCACCGGACCGGATTGTCACCACGGCGTCGCGTTCGTCGTATTCGCCGTTCAGGAGGGTGCGGATCTCCATGTCTGCCAGGGACTCCTGCACGGCGGCCAGTTCCTGCAGGGCCTCTTGCCGGGTGTCCTCATCCTGGGCCTCTTCGGCCATCTCCATCAGCACTTCCAGGTCATCAATGCGCCGGCCCATGGCCTGAACCTTCTCTAGTTCGCCCTGGGCGTGGCTGAGGCGCGAGGTCACCTGCTGCGCCTTCTCGGGATCGTCCCACAGGCCCGGCGCAGCCGCCTCGGTGGACAGCCGCTCGATCCGCGCGGTCAGCCTCGGCAGGTCTGTGACCTGCACAATTGAGTCATACGTCGCCCGCAGGGCGCGCAGTTCCGCCGGGAAGTCGAGGGTGGCCACGTCTTACATAGTAAGCCGTACCCTGCGTCCCTGCCCGATGGCGCCCGGTCCGGTTTGGTTGGAGCAGCCACCAGGATGAGACCATCATCATCCGCCAGGCTGACACCGGCCGCGCCGGCCTAGACCTAATCTGAACAGGTGAGCCAGTTCGCCGCCATCAGCCGCCCGCGGTACCCGCCGTGGTGGGTGGTGGTCGTGGCGGCGGCCACTTTCGCGCCGGGAGCCTCGGCCAGGCAGTACATCGCCGTGACCTTGTTGGCCGCCGTGGCCTTGGCCGCCAGGGCTTTCCCGGTCCCGGCCTGCGCCGCCGTCTTGGCCCTGACTGTGGCCCAGATAGCGGACGTGTTCGGCCCCGGCGCCAACCCACCCATCGCCGCCCTGATCCCGCCCGCCATGGCCATGCGCTACTGTTCGCGCCAGGGCGTCATGGCCGCCGGAGCCTTAACGTTGGCCAACTGCTGCCTGGGCACCTGGGCGGTCCTCGCCGACCGCTTGCAGGGCACCATCTTCAACGGCTGGTGGATACGCTTCGGTGTCTACCTGCTGGAGCTGTCCCCGGCCAGCGGCGCCACCGGCGCAGCCTCCAAGCTCGTCCTGCTGGGCCTGTTCTGGCTGCCCAGCCTGGCCGTCATGGCGCTGGCCTTGGCCTGGCGTTGGCGGGCCAGCCTCACCGCCAAGAACGCCGCCGCCGGCCAGGCCTTCGCCCAGCGCGAGCGCCAACTGATCGCCGCCGCGGCCGAAGAGGCCGAACGCGGCCGCATCAGCCGTGAGATGCATGACATCGTGGCCCACTCGCTCTCGGTCATCATCGCCCAGGCCGATGGCGGCCGCTACGCCGCGGCCAACAACCCGGAGGCGGCTGTCACGGCCTTGGCCGCCATCTCGGAAACCGGCCGGGCAGCGCTGGCCGATATGCGCGGCATCGTGCGCGGGCTACGCGAAGGCCCGCCGGAAGCGGACCCGGCCCGGTTGGAACCGGTCCCCCACGCCCGCGACATCGACGAGCTGATCGAAACGGTGCGGGCGGCCGGCCTGGACGCCTCGATGGTGCGCATGGGCACGCCGCGCGACCTGCCGCCCGGCATGGGCCTGACCATCCACCGGATTGTCCAAGAAGCCCTGACCAACGCCATGAAACACGCCGGCCCTGGTGCCCGCGTGACCGTGCTGGAACGCTGGGACCCGACCGCCATCACCCTCACGGTGACCGATGACGGCCGCGGCGCCGCCGCCTCCGGTGACGGCCAGGGCCACGGCGTGCTGGGCATGCGGGAACGCACCGAGATGCTGGGCGGCGTCTTCATGGCCGGCCCCAGCCCCACCGGCGGTTTCCAGGTGCGGGCCACCATCCCGCTGCCTTCGGCCCCGGTGACGCAATGATGGAAGGATGACCCTGTGAGCCAAATCAAAGTCATGGTGGTGGATGACCAGCAGTTGGTCCGTGGCGGTTTCGCCATGGTGATCGACTCCCAACCGGACATGCAGGTGGTGGCCCAGGCCGGCAACGGCCACGAGGCCATCCGCCTGGCCAAGACCACCCCGATCGACATCGTGCTGATGGACGTGCGCATGCCCGGCATGGACGGCATCAGCGCCACCGAGCAGCTCTTGGCGGCGGCGGTTGAACCGGCCCTCAAGGTGATCATTCTGACCACCTTTGACCTGGATGAATACCTGATGGCGGCGATCAAGGCGGGCGCCAGCGGCTTCCTGTTGAAGGACGCCCCGCCGGAAGACATGTTGAACGCCATCCGCACTGTTTACTCGGGTGACGCCGTGATCGCGCCCGGACCGACCAAGCGCCTGCTGGCCAAGGTGGCCGTGGCCATGCCGCCGGACCCGGGTGACACGGTCATCTTCGACGACCTGACGGAACGCGAGCTTGAGGTGCTGGTGGCGATGGCGGATGGCCTGACCAACCAAGAGATTGCCGCCAAGCTGTTCGTGGCCGAAACCACCGTCAAGACGCACGTGGGCCGCATCCTGGCCAAACTGGAGGCGCGGGACCGCGTCCAGGCGGTGGTGGCGGCCTACCGCCACGGGCTGGTCACGCCTGGCCGCTAGTCGTACTACAGGACAGGCCAGAATCGTCCTCAGGTGCCAGGGCGGCCCGCAGCCCACGGCTTAGCGTTGGGCTATGACCGATGCTCCTGCACCCAAGACCCCCGCCTCCGCCGCACCCTCGGCAGCGTTGCCCGATGCCGCGCCCGCACCCAGCGCCGTCACCCCCGCCCCCGCACCCAGCGCCGTCACCCTCGCCCCAGCGCCCGATGCCGCCCCGGCTGTGGTGGCACGCGGCCTGACCAAGGTGTACGGCAGTGGCGAGGCAGCAGTCCACGCCCTGCGCGGGGTTGATGTGGCCTTCGCGCAGGCGCATTTCACCGCCATCATGGGGCCGTCCGGCTCGGGCAAGTCGACCCTGCTGAACCTGCTGGCCGGACTGGACACCGCGACATCGGGCACCATCGTGTTGGGCGGCCACGAGATCACCCGCATGGACGACAGGGACCTGACCATTCTGCGCCGCACCCACGTGGGCTTTGTCTTCCAGGCCTTCAACCTGCTGCCCATGTTCACCGCGGAACAGAACATCCGCCTGCCGCTGGATCTGGCCGGCCAGGCGGTGGACCAAGACTGGTGGGATTCGGTCATCACCACCCTCGCCATCGGCGACCGGCTGAGTCACCGGCCGGCCGAAATGTCCGGCGGCCAGCAGCAACGGGTCGCCATCGCCCGGGCCGTCATCACCAAACCGGACGTCATCTTCGCGGATGAACCGACCGGCAACCTTGACACCCGCACCGGCGTGGAGGTGCTCAGCTTCCTGCGCCGCTGCGTACGCGAACTGAACCAGACGGTTGTCATGGTGACGCATGACCCGGCGGCCGCCGCCCACGCCGAACGGGTGGTGCTGCTGGCGGACGGCCGCGTCGCCGGCGAGATTCTGCACCCCACCTCTGATTCCGTCTTGGCCGGTCTGGACGCCCTGCGCGCGGTCGCCTGAGCGGAAAGGTCCCCCATGTTCCGCTACACCCTGATGCAACTGCGCAGTTCGCTGCGCCACCTGGTGGCGGCCGGCCTGGCCATCATGATCGCCACCGCCTTCTTGACCGCCGGCCTGTCGGCTTCCGGCGTGGTCAAGAAAACCACCATCCAGATGGTTTCGGCCGATTTTGCCCAGGCGGACCTGGTGGTGCCTTCCATGTGGTGGTACGGCGGCATCGATGTGGCCGATGTCGTCCGCGACCTGCCCGGGGTCGAGGCCGCCTTCGCGCCGGCTTCCACCACGGCCGTGGTCTCGAACGGTGACACGTCGCAGTATGTCACCTTGGGCCAGTCCGCCCCGGTGGCCAGCCTGGAAGCCTGGCCGGTGGACCAGGGCCGTGAGGCCGAACAGACCGGCGAGGCGGTGTTGGGTACTTCGGTGGCCGATCGCCTGGGGATCGGTTTGGGCGACACCTTCACCATGACGTTCGAACGTTGGCAGACTACCGACGGCCAAGAGCACCCGGCCACCGTCACCCTGGTGGGCCTGTTTGACGACAGCCAGCCTTTCATCTGGTCGGTCACCCAGGCTCGCGCCACCTTGCCAACCATGGTCGAGGCCGGCGTCTCGACCGACCCGACCAGTTCCAACGGCTCCGCCCTGTGGGCCGAGAATCTGCTGGTCAAGGCCCAACCGGGGGTTGATACCGGTGTCGATTCCGAGTTGCGGCGGGAGTTGGCCGCGGTCCTGGGCCAGTACCTGGCGGACCAGGAAGCGGCCGATCGCCTGGCCCATCCCGACTGGTATGACGGCCAGGACACCTTCGACTACGACGAGTCCGTGGCGTACTACCAGGCCGACCTCTCGTCCTTCATCCAAACCCGCGACCAGGCGGCCGAAGAACGGGCCGCCAGCTACTTGGGCTCAGAGGTGGTGCTGACCCTGATCGGACTCGTTTTCGCCGGCCTGTCGCTGCTGGTGGCGTCCCTGGTGATCGCCAACACCTTCCAGGTTCTGATTGCCAGCCGCACCCGCACCCTGGCCCTGCTGCGCTGCGTTGGCGCCACCAAAGACCAGGTGCGCCAGTCGGTGCTGATGGAGTCGCTGCTGGTGGGCTTGGGCGCCTCGGTGCTGGGCCTGCTCTTGGGGATCGGCCTGGTGCAGGCCGGCCTGGCGGCGGCCGGCCACCGCTTCCCGGCGGTCCCGGTGCCGCACTTCGTTGGCCTACCGGTTTGGTTGATGTTCCTGGCCGTGGCGGCCGGCACCGGCACCACGCTGCTGGCCGCCCTGGCGCCGGCCCGCCTGGCCACCCGGGTGGCTCCTGTGGAGGCCCTACGCCCCCAGGGCGCGCCGGTGGTGCGGGCCGGGGCCGGCCGGGGCCGCTGGCTGGCCTCGATCATCCTGACGCTGGCCGGTGTGGCCCTGCTGGCGGGCGCGGTCTGGTACCAGATGAACCACCCGGATCCGGATTACAGCGCCTCTATCAACGCCACCGTGGCCGGTTTGACTGGCAGCGCCATCGCCGCCATCGGCATCCTGATCGGGGCCGTCTTCTGGCTGCCCAGGGTGGTGGGCTGGCTGACCCGGCCGCTGCGGCGGTTCGGCGCCGGCGCCCGCCTGGCCGCAGTCAACTCGGTGCGCCACCCGCGGCGCACCGCCGCCACTGCCACCGCCCTGCTGATCGGCGTGACGCTGGTCAGCGCCATGACGGTGGCGGCGGCCTCGGTGGCTAAGACGTTGGAACGCGAGACCTATACCTACTGGCCGATCGACCTTCAGGTGGGGTCAATTGATCTCAACCTGTGGCTGGATGACGACGCCTACACCCAGGCCTGCGGCCCAGACGCCGAGGTCTGGGGTGGGGCCAGCTATCCCATGTGGCCGGCCTTGACCGACAACGAGATCACGGCCGTACGGAACATCGACGGCCTGACCGCCACCGCCGTGGCCTACAGCGCCACGGTGACGGTGCCCGACGCCGCCGGCATCCCGGTCTCGGTGACCGCCGCCGCAGTCGACCCTGAAGCCCTGCGCGGGGTGCTAGCCGAACCGGAGGTGGCCGATCTGCTGGCGGACGGCATAGTGCTGATGGACGGCAACCTCGCCGCCGCCCTGGACAACGCCGAGTGGTTCTGCCCTTACGCCGTCTACGAACAGCCCAGTTTGGATCGAAACAGCCAGATCCAGCGCACCGTGACCGGCGATGCGGGCCAAATCGAGGCGACCTTGAAGTATCTGCCGGTGATGGACCAGATCGGTGCCTACCTTCTGATGAGCCAAGAGACGCTGCAGACCTTGGCGGCTGAGGCCCAACCGGAGGCCGTGTGGGCCGCCTTGGCCCAGGGCGCCAACCCGGTCGACGTAGCGGACGAGGCCCAAGACACCGTGACCGAACTGGCCCGGTCTGACAGTGACATCCGGCCGGTCTACGGCGCCGCCATTTCGCGGGCCGACACCCTGCGCGCCATCGACGCCATGCTGCTGATTGGCTTGGCCCTGCTGGCCGTGTCGGTGTTGGTGGCCCTGATCGGCGTGGCCAACACGTTGTCGCTCAGCGTCATCGAGCGCCGTAAGGAGACGGCCGTGCTGCGGGCCCTTGGCCTGACCAGGGGCCAGACCCGCTGGATGATGGCGGTGGAAGGCATGGTGATTGCCGGCGTGGCTGGCCTCAGCGGCCTGGTGGTGGGCACGGTCTACGGCTGGGGCGGCGTGGGCCTGGTGATCGGTTATTCGGACGCCTTCACCCTTGCCCTGCCGGTGGACCGTCTGCTGCTGATCCTGGCGCTGGCCGTGGCGGCCGGCCTGGTGGCCTCGGTGCTGCCCGGCCGCCGCGCCGCCAAGACCCCGCCGGCCGCCGCCCTCGCCACCGAATAACCCCTGGCCACCCCGGGCCATCTTCCTCCCGAAAGGTCCCTTTTCCGGCACGAAAGGTCAATTCCGTTCCCGACGACGCCTACAGCTAAGGCTCTGACCTGGGGTTATACCGTGAGCGAAACCCCCGGCAGTAACAGAATTGACCTTTCGTGCAGGGAGGTCATCCCGGCCGAAGAGCCGGGATCTACCCTCTGGCCAATTGAGTAATTTCAATGATCCACAGGACACGCCGGGGTTGGTCAGGGAGCCCCCGGCCGGCCGCCATACTGCCGCCATGCACTTCACGCTCGCCTGCCGGCGCCACCCCGCCGGCCACGACGCCTGGGCCGAGGATGGCACGCCGTGGCACCAGGTCTTGGCCGACCTATCCACTACGCCCGCCGCCTGCGCCCTCTCCCCCGCCACTGGCGCCGCCACCTGGTACGCCGGTGACCACCTGTTGGCGCCCGATGACGCGGCCGGCACCGGCCATCTACCGCACGGCTGCCTGGTCTCACCAGAGCCCCGGCCGGAACCGCGCTTCGAGGTGGGAGCCTGGCGCCTGGTCCGGTTGGGCTCGCCCCAGGCCGGGGCCGAACTGCCGCTGCGCGGCGCCGGCCTGCCGAATCTCACAGCCGGGCGCACCGCCCGCGGCCGGGTCCGCCTGCGCGCCACCGCCAAGCGCCGCGACAGCCAGGTGATTTGGCTGGGCCGGATCCGCTGGCGGGGCCTGGCCAAGACCCCCAAGGTGCGTTGGCGCCGGCTGGGCCGCCGCCCACGCTGGGGCGGGCGCGGCTCCCTGATTCGCCGCGGCGGCGCCACCTATGTACTGACCAAGACCCTGCCTGAAGCCAAGACCAAGGCGGCCAAGACGGCCCGCCTGGCCAAGGCCGGCGGCTTGGGGGCCGGCGCCGTCACCTCGGTGGTGGCCGGGGTGGTGATGGTCACCATGACCCGCAACCCGATGTGGGCGGCCATGCCGGCCGCGGCCCTGGCGGCCATGGCCCTGCCGCTGCTGCGCCGCGGCCAGCGCCACCCGTGGTGCGAGGACGTCATCGGGCTGGGTGACGTGGCCACGACGCCACCGAAGCCGGGCACCCTGCCTGGTGACCCGCCGCCCGGCCTGACGTTGGCCGCGCTACTGGAAGCCAGGCAGGTGACCGGCACCGGACCGGCCTCGGCCGTCCACGCCGTGCTGCGCAGCCTGGCCCTGGCCCACCTGGCCAAGGTTGAAGCCGGCCCCCGCACCGTCACGGCGCCCAAGGAACCGGATTGGGCCTGGACCCGCTTCCTGGCCGGCCAAGACGGTCTTGAACTGACCTGCGGCTGCCCCCGAGACGAGCCCTGCGGCCTGGCCGTACCGGCCCCCGAAGACGGCCGGGAAACCACCCTTGACCTGGCGGTTCGCCCGGCCGGCCTGGGCCTGGTGGTGGTGCGCCACGCCCACCTGGGGGCCGCCCTGATGGCACCCTTAGGCAGCCAGGAGGCCGAACGCCGGGCCCGGTTGGCGGCCGCCGGCGGCCAGGCCCAAACCCCGGTCCGCCTGCCGGTGGAGGCCACCCCCAACCAGATCGAGGCGACCTGGCGCCAAGACTGCGCCAAGGTCTTGGTGGGGACGGCCGAGGCCGGCCGGCCGGTAACGCTTGACCTACCCAAACAGGGCCCCCACCTGCTGGTGGCCGGCGCTACCGGCAGCGGCAAGTCAGAGTTCCTGCGCACCTTGATGCTGAGCGCCGCCCTGTCGATGGGCCCCGACCGGCTGGCCATTGTCGGCATCGACCACAAGGGTGGCGCCACCTTCCACGACCTGGCCGCCCTGCCGCACGTGGCCGGGGTGGTGACGGACCTGGACACTGCCGCCTCGGCCCGGGCCCTGACCTCCCTGGCGGCGGAACTGACGGCCCGCGAACGCCTGCTTGAGGCCCACGGTGTGGCCAAGCTGGCGGAACTGCCGCCGGCGGTGCGTCCACCACGCCTGATGGTGGTGGTGGATGAGTTCCGCACGCTGTTGGACACAGTGCCCGATGCCGCCCCTGCCCTTGAGCGCCTGGCCGCCCAGGGCCGTTCACTGGACATGTTTCTGGTCCTGGCCACCCAGCGCCCGTCCGGTGCGGTGAGCGCCCAGTTGCGCGCCAATCTGCCGCTGCGGATCTGTTTCCGGGTGGCCACCGAGACCGACTCCTTGGATGTGATCGGCTCCACCGCCGCCGCTGCCATCAGCCCGGAGGCGCCCGGCACCGGCCTGGTGGCCACCTCCGGCCGGCCAACCTTCCAGATGCGGGCCCTGTTGGCCACCACCGCGCCCCGCCGGCCGGCCGGGGCCATGGCCTGGCCGCAAGCCTGGGCCGCCCCGGAGGCGGCCCCACCCTCGGGTGTCGAAGCCACGGTGGAGCGCCTGGCGGCCACGGCGGCCCACCTGGGTTTGGGCAGGCCGGCCGCCCCCTGGGCGCCCGCCCTGCCGGATCGCCTCGACCTGGCGGACCTGGCCGGCCAACCGGCCGCCATCGGCCCCCAAGACCCGGCCGTGCCCAGCCTGCCGGTGGCCCTGGCCGACCTGCCGGAAACGCAACACCAGGGCGTCTTGAACGTGGCGCCGGCCGATGGCCACCTGGTGGTGGCCGGCCCACCCCGCCTGGGCCGCACCACGGCAGCCGTGACGGTGGCCGCGGCCGCCCTAGCCCGTGGCTGGGAGGTTCACGTGTTGACCGCCAGCCCGGGCGCCTTCGAGCCGCTGCGGGCCGCACCCACGCTGGGCTCGGTGGTGCCGGTGGCGGACCTGGACCTGGTGGCGGCGGCCCTGGCCGGGCTGGCCCAAGAACCACCCCTTGGCGCCCCGCCGCGGGTATTGGTGATCGACGGGGCCGACGCCCTAGCCGAGGTACCGCTGGACCGGTCCGGGGGCATGGCGATGGACGCCCTGGCGGGCGGCCATCTGACGCCCGGCACCTGGCTGGTAGCCACCGCTGGGCAACGCCTGGGCCGCTGGGCGGCCCAGTTTCCGCAGCGGCTGATCTTGCCCATGTCGGACCAGGGCGCGGACCTGATGTTGGGCGTGCCGAAGCATCTGGCGGGCCTGCGCCAAGGGCCGGGGCGCTGCTGTTACCAGCGTCCCGGCCTGGCCGTCCTGGCCCAGTTGGCCATGGCGGGCAACGGCCTAACCTTCGGCCCCGTGGCCGCCACCCTGTCCGCCGTGCCGCCGCCGCGAGTGCTGCCGCTACCGAAGTCGGTGCATCAGGCCGATCTGCCGCCCGCCACCAAGGACATGCTGTGGTGGGGCCTGGGCGGACCGCTGGGCACGCCGGTGGGCCTGCCGCTGCAACCGGGCGTGCCCGTGGCCATCGTGGGCCCGCCCGGGTCCGGGCGCACCGCCGCCCTGACGGGTCTGGCTGGGCAGGCCGGCCGGGCCGGCCTGCCCACGGCGAACATTTCGCCAACGGGCTCAAACGCTTGGGAGGCCATTGTCAGCGCCTTGGACAAGGGCGCCATCGTCCTAGCCGACAATCTGGACCAACTGCCCGGCCCGGTGCCGCCGGCCCTGCCCGCCACCGGCACCCTGATCGGCGCCCTCACCACGGCCGCCGCCGGCAGTTTCCGGGCGCCGGCCACCCTGTTTCACCAGCGGCCCAACGGCCTGGTCTTGTGGCCGGCCACGCCCGGTTCGAACACTGTTTTCGGGTCTCCCATCAACCTGCCCGGGGCGGGGGCCGGCCGGGCCGCCACCCCACCACCGGGGCGCGGCGTGGCCGTAGCCGGCGCCTCCCTGGTGCCGGTCCAGTGTGCCCGCGGCTGACCCCAGCCCAAAGTCCCTTTCGCACCCCGCGACGGACCTGCCTTCGCCCTCCACCGATGTAAACGTTTAGAAAAAAGACCGGGTCAAACCCTTGTCAAAGGCAAACAAATGTGTGAACCTGTTCCGTGCAACATTCGGATTATCCCAGAGGAGTCACCATGGATTGGCGCCACGCCGCCGCCTGTCTGGATGAGGATCCGGAGCTGTTCTTCCCCATCGGGAATTCCGGCCCCGCCCTGCTCCAGATCGAGGAAGCGAAGGCCGTGTGCCTGCGCTGCGACGTCGCCCCAGCCTGCCTACAGTGGGCATTGGACAACAATCAAGATTCGGGCGTGTGGGGAGGCTTGTCGGAAGACGAGCGCCGCTCGCTGAAGCGCCGCACCGCCCGCGCCCGCCGCGCCGCCTAGGCGGCCGGCCACCGGCCGGTTTACTCGGCCGGCCAGGCTATTCGCGTAGTTTCGCTTCCACAATCGCCCTGGTGCCGCCGCCTGGCCGCGGCTGCCATTGGATCGAACCCCGCAATTCGCCGGTAGCAAACGTGCGCACTATTTGGGTGCCCAAACCACCCTGGTCGGCACTGGGCTCGTCCGGCATGCCAATGCCGTTATCGGCGATAGTGACGGTGAGGGCCTGCCCGTCCCGGGCAGCGGTGATCCAAACGGTGCCGCCGCCGGCCGGCGCCAGGCCGTGTTCCACCGCGTTGGTCACCAACTCGGTCAAGACGATGGCCAAGACGGTGGCGTCATCGCCGGACACCTCGCCAAACGACCCTTCTTGGACGGTGTGCACCGAAATCCCGGCCGACGCGGCATCGGCCGCCAGCCGCAACGACCGCCCAAACACCGAGTCAAAATCGACCGTCTCGGCCAGCGTCTGCGACAAGGTGTCATGTACCGTGGCGATGGTCGAAACCCGCCGCACGGCCTCATCCAAGGCGCTCTTGACCTCAGGGTTCGTGGACCGGCGCGATTGCAGCCGGAGCAGCGCGGAAACGGTCTGCAGGTTGTTCTTGACCCGGTGGTGGATCTCGCGGATGGTGGCGTCCTTGGTCATCAACTCCATCTCGCTGCGGCGCAGCTCGGTGACGTCGCGGCACAAGACCAACGCGCCGGTGCGCTGGCCCCGGTTGGTCAGCGGCACCGAGCGCAGGGCAATACTGACCCCGCCGGTGACGATCTCCGTCAGCCAGGGCGCCCGGCCCATCGCCACCACCGGCAGGGCCTCATCGACGTGCCCCTCGTCGCGCAGCCGTTCGGCCAACACCTCGACCAGCAGCGTGCCGGTCAGATCGGCCAAGACGCCGGCGTGGTGGAACACGGAAATGGCGTTCGGCGAGGCGAACAAGACCTGACCCTGCTGGTTCAGCCGCACCACGCCATCGACCACCCGCGGCGAATGCCGGACCGAACCGGACGGCGCGGCCGAAGGCGGGAACTCCCCCCGCGACATCATGGCGATCAGTTCGTCCGCCAGTTCCAGGTAGTTGGTTTCGAGGCGGGACGGGTTGCGCACCGCGCCGATGTTGCCGTGCCGGGTCATCACGGCGATGGTTTGGCCGCGGTAGGAGATGGGCACCACCTCTTCGCGTACGCCGTAGGTGCCGTACCAGCGCGGCTCGTGCTGGCGGTGGATGACGCCGGTTTCCAGCACCTCATTGAAATCGGCCGCCTGCGCCGGGCTGACCTGGTTGCCCACCACATCCTCGTAGTAGATGGTGGAACCGGTGCCGGGCCGGCTGAGGGCCCCGGCTACGAAACCGCCTTCGCGGGTAGGCAGCCACAACACCAGGTCGGCGAAGGCCAGATCGGCCACGATCTGCCATTCGTGGGTCAGGCGGCGCAGCCAATCCTTGTCGGCATCTTCCAGCCCGGTATCGCGCTCGATGATGTTGCTCAGTGTGGGCACCCCACCAGGGTACGAGACTCTGGCGCCAATGGCCGCGTAATCTTGGCTTATGCGCCTGTCTGCCCAGTATGACTTCCCGGCCGGCGCCGAACGGGTGGCCGGCTTGCTCGCTTCGAAAGATTTTGTCTTGGCCGCCGCCAAGCGCACCCACGCCCTGTCGTCCGAGGCCGCGGTTTCGACTACGCCCGATGGCGCCTTCACCGTCACACTGCGCCGCACCCTGCCGGTTGACGGCCTGCCGGCGGCCGCCCGCCAGTTCCTGCCCGGCGGGTTGGAGATCCGTCAGGCGGTGGCCTGGGAACCGCCCGGGCCCGATGGCGCCCGCGAGGCTTCTGTGGCCGGCGACATCGCCGGCGCGCCGGTTCACCTGATCGGCACGGCCAGGCTGGCCCCTACCAAGGCGGGCTGCCGGCTGGATTTCGACGGCGAGGTCAAGGCGGCGGTGCCGCTACTGGGCCGTTCGATCGAAGAGGCGGCCGTGCCCGCCATCGTCAAGGTGCTGGACGCCGAACACGCCGAAGCCCTGGACCAACTCTCCGCCTAAACCCAGAGTCTTGGCCTACGCCTGTCGACGAGCGCAGCGTAGGAGACGGGCAAATCAAACACTGCCGCTCGGCGTCACCGCCGCTTGCCGGCGGTTACGCCAACTCGAGCAGGTCAACCACGAAGATCAGGGTCGAACCAGGCGGGATGGCCTCGTTGCTTTCGGAGTCGCCGTAGCCAAGGTCGGGCGGGATGACCAGCAGCACCTGGCTGCCCAGCTTCTGGCCGATCAGCCCGTCCAGGAAGCCCTGGATCAGGTAGCCGGTGGTCAAGGTGAACGTGACCGGTTCGCCCGTGGTCCAGGATGAATCGAACTGGGTGCCGTCCCACAGCCAGCCGGTGTACTGCAGCACCACGCTCTGGTCTGCCACCACTTCGGCGCCGTCGCCCTGGATCAGCACCTCGGTCACCAGTTCGGTGGGCGGATCGGTCGCAACCGTCGTGATGGACGGCTGGCCCGTGGTCTCATCCAATGTCACCGTGGGCAGGCTGGCGTCATCTTGCGGCATGGTGGTACCGCTGGCCCGCGTGGGCGGCACGACGGCGTCCGTCACGGTCAGGGCAATCACCTCGGACTCCGCCTCGCTGCCCTCTTCCGCCACGCCGTAGCCGATCAGCATTTCGACACCCACCTGCTGGCCCACCAGGAAGGCGGACAAGGCATCGGTGGTGCTGGTGCCCTCCGCCGTCGGGTCGGCAATCACCGCCACGTTGGGACTTTGACCCTCGTCATAGGTTGAGAACGTGACTTCACCGGTGATGGTGTCGTAACCAGCCCACTGCACGGTGACGCGGTGGCCAGCGATGATGGTGGTGCCGTCGCCGGCCTTGACCACACGGTCAACCGTCACGCCATCGGGAAACTGGTAACCGGCTTCGAACTGCAGCGTGGGGGCGGTGGCGGCATCGGCCCCGGCCTGCCACTTGACACCATCAAGCCAGGTTTGGGCCTCGGCGATCGCCAGGTCCTCGGCCGAGACGGACGCACTGGCGGAGGCGCCGTCATCGACGGTCTTGCCGCCGGAGCAACCGGCCACCAGCAGGATGGCGAGGGCACCGCCGGTGGCGGCACGCAGCATCTTCTTCACAACTTCAGCTTTCATTCTCGGGGCCCTACGCAACACGAACGTCAACCCAGCAACCTTACCGAAATTACTGGGGCTCGGTTTCCAGCAGCCGTTCAGCCACACCGTCCGCCCATTCCTCAATGCTGGTGAAGTCGCGGTAGTCCCCCGCCTTGGCGCCGATCATCCGCATGACGGCCCGTTCCGTCGGCTTAAGGGTTTCCGGGTTCATGCGGCCGGGAAACAGCTTGGGGGCCGGCGCCGAGATGCGGAAGGCCAGGTCACGCACATCCTTCGGCACCGGGATCGAGTCGACTTCGCCGCTGTCCAGCGGCCCCGAGACGAACACCCAGGTGGCCAGGCCGGGCAGCAGGGCGTCCCAGCGGCCGGCAAAGGCGCCGATGGCGGGCAGCATGCGGTTGGCGTACAGGGCCGAACCGATCAAGACGGCGTCCACCCCGTCCAGCGTGGTAACTGAGGCCGGTGACACCATCTCGGTGGCGATGCCGTGGGCGCGCAGCCGGCCGGCGATGGTCTCGGCAATCCCTAAAGTGGCACCATGCTTCGAGGCGACAGTGATGAGTGCCTTCATCGTGCCCCTTGCAGTGACCGAACGGGATGGGATTCTTGGTTGAGGGGCTGGGCGTTGCCCTGCTGGCACACTAACGCCGGGCTCATGGGACTCTCAATGTGACACGTCCCAGAATCACGCTGGAGGCCAAGGAAACTACTGGCCTTGTGACGCACCTAACACTTCCACCACGGCGGCCGGGCCCGCCGGGGCGGGCACCGGGGCCGCTGTAGCCGGTACCGGGGCCACCACTTCGCCAATCAGGGCCTGGTTGTGGTTAGATTGCCCTCGTGACTTCAGCCGCCAACTCGCCGCGCGCCCTTCAGCGCGCCATGCGAATGTGCCGGCGAATGCCCCGCCGCGGCTGAGGCCTCATCCCTGACCGTGCGCCCTTGCGGCGCGCCTCGCCCAGCCGCTGCCTGCCCAGACCTAACCCTTCTATTCGGCTGCCCGCGAGGAGAAACCAGTGATCGAGCTAATCGACCTGCGCAAGGTCTTCCGCACGCCCACCGGCACCATCGCCGCCCTGGACGGCATCTCCCTGACGGTGCCCGATGGCGAGATCCACGGCATCGTCGGCCCGTCCGGAGCCGGCAAGTCGACCCTGATCCGGTGCCTCACGCTGCTGGAACGGCCCACCTCGGGCTCGGTGCTGATTGACGGCACGGACATGGCGGCGCTGCCGGCCCGGCAACTGCGCCAGGGCCGCCAGCGCATCGGCATGGTGTTCCAGGCCGGCAACCTGTTCGATTCCCGTAACGCCCTCAACAACGTGGCCTATCCCCTAGTGGTGACCGGCACCAAGAAGTCGGCCGCCAGGGCCCGGGCCCAAGAGCTGCTGGACCTGGTGGGCTTGGGCGACCGGGCCGATTCTTACCCGGCGCAACTGTCCGGCGGCCAGCGCCAGCGGGTCGGCATCGCCCGGGCCCTAGCCGGCAACCCGTCGGTGCTGCTGTGCGACGAACCCAGTTCGGCCCTGGACTGGGCCACCACCCGCCAGGTGCTGGAAGTCATCAAGCGCGTCAACCAGGCCATTGGCATCACCGTGCTGATCATCACCCACGAGATGGCCGTGGTACGCCAGGTCTGCGACTCGGTATCACTGCTGGCCAAAGGCAAGATTGAGCAGCGCGGCCCGCTGGGTGAAGTGGTGACGGACTACGGCTCGCAGTTGGCTCGGGATCTGATTCCGCTGGCCACCGCGCCCGTCGGCGCCGCCCGGGCGCAGTTGGAGGTTTCGTTCAGTTCGGCCGATTTCTCGATCCGCGAGGTGCTGCGCCTGTTGGCGGATCTCGGTTCCGATACCGCCATCGAGACCGGCACCATCGAAACCCTGGCCGGCCAGCGGGTGGGGCGCTTCCAGATCGACGTGGACCAAGACTCCCGCGAACGGGTGGTGGCTCAACTGCAGGCAGCCGGCCTGCACGTGGCCACCCCCGAAGCGCCGCCTGACCTACTGGCGGACCAGGGAGAGGAGGCCCAGCCGTGAGCCTCGCCAGCCTCACCTCTGTCACCACCGTCGCCGCCGGCTGGGTGGCCGCCCGCGGCGACGGCACCTACTTCAACAACACCGCCTTCACCAGCCGCATCTGGGGCGCCATCGGCGGCACCCTGGGCCAAGTGGCCATCTCCACCCTGGTGGGCGTGCTGGTGGGCCTACCCATCGGCCTGGCCGTCTGGTACTGCGCCCCGGAGGGCCTGCACCCGGTGCGCTGGCTGCACCAGGTGCTCAACTTCGTCGTCGACTTGGGGCGGGCCATACCCTTCCTGATCCTGATGCTGCTGCTGCTGGGCTTTACCCGCTTCCTGCTCGGTTCGGCGCTGGGCTGGCAGGCCGGCGTGCCGCCGCTGGCCGTGGGCTGTATCCCGTTCTTTGCCCGGCTGGCTGAAAACGCCGTCCGGGGCGTGGCGGTAGGCAAGATCGAGGCCGCCCAGATGGCGGGGGCTTCCCGCTGGCAGATCGTCTGGGGCGTGGTGGTGCGCGAGGCCCTGCCGGGCCTGGTCGCCGCCGCCACCGTCACCTTCATCACCCTGATCGGCTACTCGATGATCACCGGCACCATCGGCGCCGGCGGCCTGGGTGACCTGGTTTACAACTGGGGCTATACACGGAATCAACCGGACATTTTCGTCATGGTTGTGGTACTTGTTCTGATCCTGGTTGAAGTTGTCCAACTGATCGGCGATTTCCTCGTCCGGAAGCTGGATCACACCCGTTGACGCCGCCCGGCGCTCAGCGACCAACTACACAACACAACACATCAAGACAAGAAAGAGATGATCATGCGTAAGACACTCAGCGTGGTCGCCCTTGCCGCGGCCACTGCACTAGCCATGGCCGGTTGCGGCGGAGGCGACAACACCACTGAGGAGACGGGCGGCGGCGCGTCAACCACAGGCGCCCAAACCACCGACACGGCCACCACCGAGGCGCCGGAAGAAACCACCGAAGCGCCGGAGGAAACCACCCCGGCAGCCGAAGTGGTCACCCTCAAGGTGGGCGTGTCCCCAGTACCGCAGGGCGACATCCTGCAGTTCATCCAGGACAACCTGGCGGCCGAGGCCGGCCTGAACCTCGACATCATCGAGTTCCAGGATTACATCCTGCCCAACACGGCCCTGAATGATGGCGACCTGGACGGCAACTACTTCCAGCACCAGCCCTACCTGGATTCCCAAGTGGAAGAGTACGGCTACGACTTCTACGCCTTCCCGGGCGTGCACATCGAGCCGTTGGGTCTCTACGCCGGCAAGTCCGCCTCCCTGGATGACATTCCCGATGGCGCCGTCATCGGCGTGTCGAACGACCCCGCCAACCAGGCTCGCGGCCTGAAGCTGCTGGAATCGGCCGGCCTGTTCACGCTGTCCACCCAGGACAACCCCACCATCGACGATCTGGCGGACAACCCGCACAACATCCAACTGATCCAGGTGGAGCCGAAGCTGCTGGCCACCAACCTGCAGGACTTCGACTATGCGGTCATCAACGGCAACTACGCCATCGACGCCGGCCTCAGCCCGGCCAACGACGCCTTGGTGCTGGAGTCCGGTGAAAACAACCCGTACGCCAACTTCCTGGTGGTACGCAGCGCCGACAAGGACAATCCGGCCCTGGTCAAGCTGAACGAACTGCTGCACAGCCCTGAGGTGAAGCAGTTCATCACTGAATCCTGGTCCGACGGCTCGGTGATCGCGGCCTTCTAGGCCACCGTTTCACCCCCCGCGCACACGCCGGGCCCCCCGATGCCAGTAGAATCACGGGGGCCCGGCGTTTTTTTGCTGGGCGGATGACCTTACTTGTATGGAGTTGACGTGCGTTCACCTAAAGCCTTCTTGAAGACGGCAGCCTGGGCGCTGGGCGCCTGCCTGGCCCTGACCATGGCCGGTTGCTCCGGCGGCGATGACACAGCCACCGCCTCGGCCAGCCCGTTGCCGTCCGAAGCCATCGGCCTCACTGTCGATGCCGCCAGCCTGCCCACCGTGACGGGTGAGATGGGCTTCGCGCCCACCATCACCTACCCGCTGAAGCCGGGCGAGTCCTCACCTACCCCCACGCCAACTCCCACCGAAACCACCGAGGCCACCGACGGAGCTGAGGAATCCGAGGCGCCATCGCCCTACGTTGACCCGCCCTCCACCCTGCAGATTGAAGTGCTGCAGGCCGGCGGTGACGAGAAGGTCCAAGCCGATTCGGTGGTGGTGGTCGACTATGTGGCCTACAAGTGGGGCGTCCTGGAACCGATCGCCGCTGGCTCTTTCGGCACCGCCAACCCCAGCGTCATGCTGGTGCAGGCTGATGTCACCTACCCGGCGTTGGCCCGCTCCCTGGTGGGCCAGGCCATCGGTTCGCGCATTATGTCGGTTGTCCCTCCGGCCGAGGGCGCCCTCAACACGGCCCTCGGGGCCGAGGCCGGCGACACCGTGGTGCTGGTGTTCGACATCTATAAGCAGTATCCGATCGACATCCAGGCCCAGGCCGATGCCACTCCCACCGGCAACAAGGTTTCGGTCACCGTTGAAGGCGACCTGGGCGGCCCGGCCACCATCACGGTGCCCGGCGGCCTGGCTGCCCCCGAGAAGGTCACCACCACCGTCATCGCCGAAGGCACCGGCCCGGTGGTCGAAGACGGCAACCTGATTCTGTATCACTACGCCGCGGTGGACTGGAGCAACGGCGACGGCGGCTCGTCTTGGGTGGACGGCTTCGGGCCCTCCAGCGCCACCATCTCGGCCGGCTATTCCGACACCGTCTACGCCCTCAGCGGCCTGGTGGGCATCAAGGCCGGCTCCCGCGTGGTGATCGAACTGCCCGGCCAGACGGACTCCTATCTGGCCGAAGCCGTGGTGGTGGACATCATCGCCATCGTCACCCGGTCCGATGACGTCCAAGCAGCCATCGACGCCAAGGCCGAGGCCGATGCCGCGGCGGCGGAAGAGGCGGCCGCGGCGGAAGAGGCGGCGGCCGCCGAAGAAGAGGCCGCCACCGACGCCGAGGACGCCTCGACCGAGGAAGAGACTGCCTCGACGGAGGCTGACGAAGAGGCCACCGAAACACCCACCGACGAGGCGACCGGTGACCAGGAAGAGCCGGCCACCGAAACCGAAGACACGACATCGGGCAGCGACGAAGAGACCCCAGAAGCCGACACCGAGCAAACCACTGACCAATAGGCCGCACGGGAGGAGGCCACCGGCAATATGAACGAGTTCACCGTTGTCGTGGTGCTGCTCGCCGCCGTGCTGGTGGCCGCCTTCGCCCGTAAAGCCCACTTGAACCCACCGTTGGTGGTGCTGGCCTTCGCCCTGGGCGCCTCGTTCATGCCCGGCCTAGTGCGGGTCGAGGTGCCGCCCGAACTGATCTTGGGCATCATCCTGCCGCCGCTGCTCTATTCGGCGGCGCTGACCAGTTCGTACCAAGACTTCCGGGCCGCCCTTCAGCCGATCGTCCGGCTGGGCGTGGGCCTGGTTGTGGTCACCGCGTTGGTGGTCGGCTTCGCCGCCTGGTACCTGGACCCGCTCCTGTCCGCCCCCGCCGCCATTCTGCTTGGCGCCGTGGTAGCCCCGCCCGATGCCGTGGCCGCCGCCGCCGTCGGCCGGCGCCTTGGGCTGCCACGCCGGGTGATGACGCTACTGGGCGGCGAATCGCTGATCAACGACGCCACCTCGCTGACCCTTTACCGGTTGGCGCTGGCGGCCATCTACGCCTCCGGCGCCTCGATCGGCCAAGGGGCGGTGGTGTTCGCCCTGGCCGTGTTGGTGGGCGTGTCCGTGGGCCTGGCCCTGGCCTACGTGGCCCAGATAGCCCGAGCTGGGCTGCGCGACCCGGCCGTGGACACCGTCATCGGCCTGATGCTGCCGTTCGTGTCCTACTGGATTGCTGAGGAATACCACGGCTCCGGCGTGCTGGCCGTGGTCACCGCCGGTTTCTTCATCGGCCAGTCGTCACCGCGCACCACGGTGGCCACGCGACTACACGAAGAGCCGATCTGGGCCTCGGTTGACCTGATGCTCGAATCGTTCACGTTTGCGTTTATCGGCCTGCAGCTCCGCTGGGTCATTGCCGACGTCGACGCCTCGGACCAAGACCTGGGGGACGCCATCCTGCTGACCGTGGTGGTGCTGGCCGTCACCCTGGCGGTGCGGCCCGTCTACATCTACAGCACCGAGTTGCTGGTCCGCTCCCGCTGGCTGCAACGCTGGCGCGACCGGCGGGGCGGGCCCGGCCGGACGGGTGGGCTGGGCCAACCCAGTTCCAACCTGTCTGCCCGCGAACTGCTGGTGACATCTTGGGCCGGGATGCGCGGCGTGGTCACCCTGGCCGCCGCCGCCGGCATTCCCGCCGCCGTGGACGGCCGCCCCTTCGCCGAACGCGCTACGGTGCAGATGGCGGCCTACTTTGTGGCCATTGGAACGCTGCTCATTCAGGGCTTGACGTTGCCGTCCCTGATCCGGGCGCTCAAGATCAGTTCCGAGGACGAAAAAGAAGAGGACGACGCTTCGGAAGCGCGGGTGCGCTTGTTGGCCACACGAGCCGCCTCGCAAGTGGTGCGCGGGCAGGTCGAAGCCTGGACGCCGATCATGGGCAAGACCGAGGCCGAACGAATCGCCGAATGGGCCACCCAGGGCCTGCTGGCCCGCGAAACGGCCGCCGCCACGCTGATGCACCCGGAGGCGGACCTGTCCGATGGCGAACTGCTTGAACTGACCCGCACCACTGCGCCGGCCGTCATCGCCGAGGCCCGGCAGGTGCTGCGGTCTGCCGGCGCCGGGCTGCCCGAAGAACCCGAAAGCGACCTGCCGCCGCCCGACCCAGAAGAGATGCGGGCCGCCGCCGCGCGCCTCACCAACCACATCACCGAACTGCGCACCCAAATGGTGCGGGCCCAACGCGAAGTGGTGGTGGCGGAACGCAACGCCGGGCGCCTGGGCGAATCGGTCATGCGCCGCATCATGAGGGAATTCGACCTCGAGGAAGAAGCCATGGAGGCGTCCTGGGCGCACCGCCTCTAGGCCACGCCCCCAGCCCCGGGCCTCCCATGCGGAGAGACTTCCGGTTGTCCAAACGCCCGGATCGGCCTTGGCCGGCTCTTGGGCTAGCGGAACTCGCTCCGCTTCGTTGACGCTCCCGGCCGGTCCCTGCCCGATGGCGTCCGGCCGGTCCGGGTTGGTCCAGCCGCCTGGGTGGCAGCCACCAACCGGCAGGCCCTGGAGCTACAACGGAACTTTGGTCAATCCCGCGCGGGAAACTGACCACAGTTCGCCTGGGGCTCGGTCCCGGCGAGCCACAACGCAATTGTGGTCAAGATCTGCGACCGGAATGGGCAAGAATCCGTTTCGGCTCGGCGGTCCGGCCGTCCGGTGGGCCGGGGTGGCGCCCAAAAAGTGTGCGAAGGTCGCAACGGCGGCCTGCACGGCAGTGACTTGGTCCGCGGCGACAACCCGGCGCGCCCAAACGGGACCGGACGCCATCGGGCACGTCTTTGCGCGAAAGGTCAATTCTGCAGACTTCAGCGGTTGCAAGTCGTTTCACTCTGAGCATAACCCCAGGTCAGGGCGTTGGAATCTCGGATCGGGTCCGGGATGACTAGAACGGAATTGACCTTTCGCGCAGGGAAAGTGACCTCTCGCGAGGAAGAGGGGCGCGGGGCGGAGCCGGACCGGAGCCGGGACCGGAGCCGGACCGGGGCTGGACAGGGACAGGACCGGAACCAGGGCAGGATTGGATGGTCGAGGCTGGATGGTCGGGCCTGGTCGGGCAGGAGTCAAGGCGGCGAAAAGGAGGGAGGGCGGGGTGGCGAAGCAGTCGGGAGCCAAGAAGGTGGTGCCGGCGTTGATTGGTCTAATCCTGGCCATTGGCGCAGCCGCGGTAGTACAGCACCTGCGGGTCGGCAGTGATCCTGACGACGTGTCTTTGGGTGCCACCACGCTTGGCCGCGCCCTGAGCGAAGACCAGACCGCCGCTTGGGCTGCCACCACCCTGGCGAACCTGCCGGTGATCAGCCGCGCCGACCTGGCCGAGGCCAAGAACCACCCTTATGATCGCGCCGCCTTCCCACATTGGGAGGAAGCCACCGTTGGCGGCTGGGGTGCCCAATACACCGGCTGCACCGCCCGCCAGGCCACCATGATTCGGGACGGTCAAGGCGTGGTGGTGGAACCAGAAGACTGCTGGGTGGCCAAAGGCGCCTGGACCGACCCGTACACCGGTGACGTTTCAACCCAGTACGGTGCCGTGTCGGTTGACCACGTGGTGCCACTGGCGGCGGCGTGGAAGGCCGGCGCCTGGCAATGGAGTGAGGCACAGCGCACAAAGTTCGCCAACGACCCTGATGAACTGGCCGCGGTGGGCTACGACGTCAACCAAGACAAGGGCGCCAAGGGGCCGGATGAGTGGCTGCCGGACAACCCAGATGCCTGGTGCGCCTACGCCGTCCGGTGGATCGCCGTCAAGGACGAGTACGCCCTACCGCTGCTGAACGAGGACGAACGCACCGCCCTGGAGCGCGCCTTGGATACTTGCGCAGCCGATGGCGCGTGACACGCCGAGCGGGTCCGGTCCGGCTGCGGCGATGACCGCTGGTGTTGGAACGGCCCCCGTGGCGCGGATGGACCAGCCGATGGCGCGTGACACGCCGAGCGGGTCCGGTCCGGCTGCGGCGATGACCCGCTGGTGTTGGAACGGCCCCTGTGGCGCGGATGGACCGGCCGATGGCGCGTGACCTGGCTGGCGGACCAGGCGGGTTGCGTTTGACCCCGCGCCGCTCGCCAACGTAATCTATTGCGTTGGTGTGTGCCCGTTTCCGGCATCATGGCTGTGGAGCCCGCGGCGCACAAAATCCTGCAGAACCGGATGCGGTGCCACGCGCGCCGCGGAACGATAGAGAAGAGCACGGGCGTGGTGTACGCGATTGTCAGGGCCTCAGGCCGTCAAGAGAAGGTCTCCGTTGGCGACCAGTTGGTGTTGGACCGTCTGAAGGGCGCGCCTGGCGAGACTATTGAGTTGCCGGCTCTGCTGTTGGTGGATGGCGACAAGGTGACCAGCTCACCCAAGGAGCTGGCCAAGGTCAAGGTGACGGCCGAGATTCTGGGCAACGAACGCGGCCCCAAGATTGCCATCCTGACCTACAAGAACAAGACCGGGCAGCGCCATCACCAGGGCCACCGGGCGGATCTGACCCGCGTCAAGGTCACCGGGATCAAGTAAGGGAAGGGACCTAGAGCAATGGCACACAAGAAGGGCGCCAGTTCTTCCAGGAACGGCCGCGATTCCAACGCCCAGCGTTTGGGCGTCAAGCTGTTCGGCGGCCAGGCGGTGCGCACCGGCCAGATCATCGTGCGGCAGCACGGCACCCACTTCCACCCGGGCACCGGTGTAGGCCGTGGTGGCGACGACACGCTGTTCGCGTTGGCGGACGGCCACGTTCAGTTTGGCCAGCGTGGCGGGCGCCGCGTGGTGGATGTGGTCTGAGCTATTCGATTCGGCTTGAGGGGCGCGGCGGGTTAGGCCCGGCCGGCGCCCCTTCGCCATTCTTGGACACTGTTAAGCAGCACAAGGGGAGGTGACTGGTGGCCGCGTTCGTTGACCGGGTGAAGTTGACGCTGACCGCCGGCAAGGGCGGCAACGGCTGCACCTCCATACGGCGGGAGAAGTTCAAGCCGTTGGCGGGGCCCGATGGCGGCAACGGCGGCCACGGCGGTTCGGTCATCTTCGAGGTTGATCCCCAGGTCACCACCCTGTTGGGCTACCATCACGCGCCCCACCAGCGGGCGGGCAACGGCGCCCCGGGTGAGGGTTCGATGCGCGGCGGCGCCAGGGGCGAGGACAAGGTCCTGAAGGTGCCGGACGGCACGGTCATCAAGACACCCGAAGGTGAGGTCTTGGCCGACCTGGTGGGCCCGGGCGCCCGCTACGTGGCAGCCCAGGGCGGCCAGGGCGGTTTGGGCAACGCGGCCCTGGCTTCCACCAAGCGCAAGGCGCCTGGGTTCGCCCTGTTGGGTGAGCCGGGCGAGGAACGCGAAGTGGTCTTGGAGTTGAAGACCATCGCCGATGTCGCCCTGGTGGGTTTTCCTTCGGCCGGCAAGAGTTCGCTGATCGCCGCCATGTCTGCCGCCCGGCCCAAGATTGCGGACTATCCGTTCACCACCTTGGTGCCGAACCTGGGCGTGGTGCAGGCGGGCGAGAGCCGGTTCACCATGGCGGACGTACCCGGCCTGATTCCGGGGGCCAGCGAGGGCAGGGGCTTGGGATTGGAGTTCCTGCGGCACATCGAACGCACAGCGGTGATCTGCCATGTGTTGGACTGCGCCACGCTGGAGCCGGGCCGCGACCCGGTGAGCGACTATGAGGCCCTGGAACAGGAGCTGGCCGCCTACGCCGAGGACCTCGGCATCGAGGGCGCCAACCAGCCGCTGATGGAACGCCCGCGGGTGATTGTCCTCAACAAGGTGGATGTGCCAGAGGCCCTGGAACTGGCGGAACTGGTCCGCCCCGATCTAGAAGCGAAAGGCTGGCCCGTTGTGGTGGCCAGCGCCGTGTCCCACAAGGGTCTACGCGAACTGGGCTACACCTTGGCGGCCCAGGTGGCGGAAGGCCGCTCACGGGTGGCGCCGGCCGAGGAACAGGGCCGTCGGCGCATTGTGTTGCGCCCGGCGCCGGTGGACCAGCCGGCCTTCGAAGTCACTCTCCAACAGGCCTCTGGCCATACGTTTTACCAGGTCAGGGGCGTTAAGGTGGAGCGCTGGGTGGCCCAGACCGACTTCGCCAATGATGAGGCCGTGGGCTACCTGGCGGACCGGCTGGCCAAGGCCGGCGTGGAGGAGGCCTTGGCCAAGGCGGGGGCCGTGGCGGGGGACGAGGTCGTCATCGGGCCCAGAGAAGGCGGCGTGGTGTTCGACTTTGAACCGATGCTGACCACGGGCGCCGAACTGCTGGGCGGCCCGCGCGGCTCGGACCCGCGCATCAGCCAACCGACCCGCCGCTCCAACGCGCAGCGCCGCCGCGACTATCACGAGATGATGGACGCCAAGGCCGAGGCCCGTGAAGAGCTTTGGATGGAACGCGAGGCGGGCCACTGGGTGGACCCGGGGGAGGATCAGCCGGCATGAGCCCCATAGTGCCTTCGACCCGCGCCGAACTGGCCGCCGCCCACCGCCTGGTGGTGAAGGTGGGTTCCAGCTCGTTGACCGATGACGCCGGCCACCTGGACCCGGACAAGCTGACCGCGCTGGTGGACCAGTTGGCGGCCCACCGGGCGCGCGGCCACGAGGTGGTGTTGGTGTCATCCGGCGCCCAGGCCGCCGGGATGGGGCCACTGGGCCTGACCCGCAAGCCGAAAGACCTGGCCCAGGCGCAGGCGGCCGCCTCGGTGGGGCAGGGCCTGCTGATGGCCCACTACACGCGGGCCTTCGCCGCCCACGGCCTGCAGGTGGGCCAGGTGCTGTTGACGGCGGAGGACGTGGTGCGGCGCAGCCACTACCGCAACGCGCTGCGGGTGTTGGGCGAACTGCTGCACAGCGGCATCGTGCCGGTGGTGAACGAAAACGACGCCGTGGCGACGGACGAGATCCGCTTCGGTGACAACGACCGCCTTGCCGCCCTGGTGGCCCACCTGGTGCGGGCAGACGGCCTGGTGCTGCTGACCGACGTGGACGGGCTCTACACGGCCCCGCCCTCGCGGCCGGGCGCGCGGCGCATCGAGGAGGTCACCAGTTTCGACGACCTGGCGCCGGTGGAGGTGACCGGCCGTGGTTCGGCCGTGGGCACCGGCGGCATGGTGACGAAGGTGCAGGCCGCCGCCATGGCCTCGACCAGCGGCATCCCGGTGTTGCTGACCGATGCCGCCACCGTGGGCCAGGCCTTGACAGGTGCACCGGTGGGTACGTTCTTCCATGTCACCGGCCGGCGGGTGCCGGCCCGGCGGATGTGGTTGGGTTACGCCGCCCAGATGAAGGGTCACCTGGTGGTGGACGATGGCGCGGTGCGGGCCATCACGTCCGGCAAGAAGTCGTTGCTGGCCGTGGGGGTGGTTGGTTTCGCGGGTGAGTTCGGTGTGGGCGAACCGGTCGAAATCCGGTCCCTGGCCGGCCGGGTGGTGGCGCGGGGGTTGTCTGGCTTTACCTCGGCCGAACTGGCCCAGGTGAAGGGTCTTAGCGAAGACCAGATCGCGGCCGTGTTGGGGGCGGACCGGGCGGTGCCGGCCGTCCACCGGGACGAGTTGGTGACCCAGGCCGGTTCACGCCGCCCCGAGGCGGCTTGATATCAAGATGAGCAAGGTAGGCTGACCTGGCAGTGATCGGCCGAATAGGGGCGGTGCCGCCGCCCACTGAAGGAGCAGTTCCGTGACATCAACCCACGCCCTGAAGCCTGTTAGGGCCCGGCTGGCCGCCGTGGCCGGCGTCATCGCCGTTGGAATGCTGGCCGCCGTGGGGGCCGGCCCCGCCTGGGCGGAGGGTGAAACCCCTGCTGAGGGCTCTATCACGGCCACACCCAACACCAACCTGGCGGCCGGCAGCCAGGTGACGGTGACCGGGTCGGTGGCCACCTGCCGCGGGACGCAGGTGGACGACATGCTGCTGCTGGCGGTTGAGGGCCAGCCCGGCGAGGCCTATCCCGAGGACGGTATGAGCCTGGCGGGGACGTTCGCTGAACTGCCCACCGGCACCGATGACTTCACCTTGACTGTGACGTTGAGCCCATTGATCGACCTGTTTGAGACCGTCGACATCCAGGTGGTGTGCAGCTATGACGACCCCGAACTTGGCGCCATCTTCATTCCCGTAGGCCGGGCCGCGGTCACGTCTCTGGCCGAAGTGCCGCCGCTGGTGGACCAGCCCACGCCCACCCTGCCGGCCGGCTTCGAGGGCATCCAGGTGAGCCAGACCGCGGGCCTCAAGAACGGCGACGTGGTGACGGTGACCGGGCCGACGGCACCCTGTGCCGGCCTGGAGCAGGCTTCCGTCTACGTGCTGGCGGTGGCGACGGAGGAACCGTATCCCACCGAGCTTGGGGCCGATGCCGCGGGCACCACCGAGTTGCCCGAGGGCGACGTTTGGACCGTGACCTACCTGTTGGGCGAGAACCCGGCCCGTTTCGCCGAGTTCGACCTGATTGCCCTGTGCCAGGGTTCCAGCGGCGAGGCCGTGCCGATTGGCCGGGTGACGGTCACCTCTGGCGAGGCCATCATCGAAGAGGCCGTGCCGGTAACGGAGGAGCCGACCCTGTTCGCCCCCACCGAGCCGGCTTCCGGCAATGCGGCCGATCCGGTGGATGATGGCGCGGCGGCCGGCGACGCCGGGGATGGTGGCACCGGCGAGGCGACCACCAACAGCGGGGCGATCCCGGGGGCCGTGTGGCCGCTGGCCGCCATCGGCGCCCTGGTGCTTGGCCTGATCGGTGCCTTCCTGGTGCGCCGGTCCCGTACCCGCGGCGACGACGACGAATCGGCAGCGCCGGCGGCGGCAGGGGCCACGGCCAAGGCGGACGAGGCAGACGGGCCAGGCGAAGCCTCAACCGAGCCCAGCGAGCCCGAGGACCCGGCCAAACCGGCCGCATAGCCGTAGGTCAGCGCCGGCGCCGTGGCGCGATGGCGCTGCGGCGCTCGCGCCGCCCGGCCAGCACGCGGTAACGGCCGCACGGGCAGGTACTAGTCTCAAGCTGTGACCTTTCCCCTGCGCTGGGTGCTGGGCGCCATCGGCGGCGCCTTGGCGGTGTTGACGCTGCTGTGTGTCACCATCGCCCTGAGCGGGGCCCAGGCCCGGCCCAACCCGGCCCCAACCGAGGTGGTGACCACCATTGGGGCTGCACGCTAGGGTCCCGGGCCGGGACCGGGCCGGGCTGGCTTTGGCCGTGGCCGGCCTGTTGGTGCTGGTACTGGCTTTGGCGGGAGCGGCCGATGCCGCCCGGCTGGTGGGCCAGGTAAAGCGGGTGGCGCTGCCGCAGGCCCAGGCGCCGGCCGCCTCCGGTGAAACCTGGCTGTTGGTGGCGGCCGACGACACGGCCACCCTGGCGGACCTGATCGTGTTGGCGCAGGTGCCGGCCGGCCAGGACAGGCCAAGCGCCCTGCTGGCCGTGCCACGCGACCTGCTGGTGCAGACCGGCGAAGGGTCGCGTCGCCTGGGACTGACCTTGGGCCAAAGCCCGGCGGAACTGGCCGGCGCCCTGTGCACCGGTCTGGGCGTGCCGGTTGACCATCTGGTGATGGTGGAGGCCCGCGGCCTGGCGGCGGCGATCGACGCCGCCGGCGGTCTGACGATTGACCTGGGCGAACCGATGGCCGATGCTTCGGCCGGTTTCGACCTGGCTGGCGGGCCGCAGCGGGTCAGCGGTGCCGTGGCCACCGCCATCCTGGCCTACCGCGGCCTGGACGGCCGCGAAGCCGAGACGGGCGACGCCGTCAAGACCGAACACTCGGCCGCCGTGGGCGGGGCCGTGTTGGCCAAGTTGGGAGAGGCCATTGGCGGCTGGCGCGGCCTGCGCCGCATGGCCGCTGCCACCGGCGGCACGCTGACGGTGGACTACGGCACCAACTTGTTCCAGGCCGCCCGGGTGATCGGGGCCATCGACGGCCCGCTGCAGGCGCTGACCGTGGAGGCCACCGCCACCCAGGCCCAGTTGTTGGCCAGCCCGCAAACGATGGCGGACCTGGCGGCCCTGGGCTACCAGGCCGGTGGCTGCACGGTGGAGGGCCTGTGAGCCGCCGGGCGGCCTGGCTGACGGCCGGCGTGTTGGCCGGCGTGGCCTGCGCCCTGATCGTGTTTGTGCTGTTCAAGGCGGGTGGGCGGGAGGTTGCCCCGGTGACGCCGGCGCCATCGGGCAGCTATGCCATGGTGACCGCAACCGGCAGCCGGGCAGGCACCCCGGAACCCGACCCCACGACATCAGCCCCCGCGACGTCCAGCCCCACCCAGGCGCCGCCCTACAGCCAGGCCGGCCTGCCGGTGCACATCTACCTGCCCACCATCGGCGTCGACGCCGCCGTTGCCACCTATACGGCCGATGACGCGGCCGCCGGGGTGGACGGCACCACCGGCCAGCCCTGCCTAGTGGACGGCGTCATCACCTGCGTGGACCCGCCGCTGAACGACACGGTCTACTGGCAGCAGGGTGGCGCCAACGGCGTTGGGTACGGCGACCAACCGGGGGAGGACTCCCAGGGCAATGTCTATCTGTACGGGCATGCGGGGGTGCGGGGCACAGGGGCGGTGTTCGACAACCTGGGCCAGTTGCAGCCCGGCGACACCTTCGAGGTCACCACCACCCTCGGCATCTTGACCTACCAGGTGGATGAGGTGTGGAACGTGGACAAGAACGACTACACCTCGGACCCGCGGATCATCGACCAGGTGCCGGGCCGGCTACTGCTGGTGACCTGCGACCACCGGGCCGGGGCGGAACTGGTTAACGGGGGCTACGCCGCCAACAACCTGGTGGCCTCCACGCACGTGGTGGTGGGGGCGGCCAAACCCCTGCCCGATGACGGTTGATTGGTTACGCTTGGATGCCATGACCGAGGTTGACGCCCACATCACCGAACAAGTCCACGCCATCGCCCTCAAGTCCCGCGCCGCCGCCCGCGAACTGGCCCTGGCCAGCCGTGCCACCAAGGACGCCGCCCTAGTGGCGATGGGCGACGCGCTGCTGGCAGCGGTGGACGGGATCGTGGCCGAAAACGAGGTGGATCTGGCCGCTGGGGCGGAAAACGGCCTGACCAAGGGCCTGTTGGACCGCCTGACGCTGACCCCGGAACGGATTCGCGGCATCGTCGAAGCGCTGCGCGAGGTGGCCGGCCTGCCTGATCCAGTGGGTGAGGTGGTGCGCGGCTCGACACTGCCCAACGGGCTCAAGCTGCGGCAGGTGCGGGTTCCGATGGGTGTGGTCGGCATGATCTACGAGGCCCGGCCCAACGTCACGGTCGATGCCGCCGGGTTGGCTTTGAAGAGCGGCAACGCGGTGATTCTGCGGGGTGGCAGCGCGGCCGAGCGGACCAACCGGGCCATCATCGCGGCCCTGCGCGCCGGGGTTGAGAAGGTGGGCCTGCCGGGTGATTCGATCCAGACCATCGACCCGTTTGGCCGCGAGGGGGTGCGGGCCCTGATGCGGGCACGCGGCCTGGTCGATCTGCTGGTGCCGCGCGGCGGTGCCGGGCTAATCCAGACCGTGGTGCGCGAATCGGTGGTGCCGGTGATCGAAACCGGCGTGGGCAACTGCCACGTCTACGTGGACGCGGCGGCGGACCTGGCGAAGGCGCTGCCCATCGTGATCAACTCGAAGACGCACCGGCCATCGGTCTGCAACGCGGCCGAGACCCTGCTGGTGGACCGGGCGGTGGCGGCCGAATTCGTGCCGCTGGCGCTGGCGGCGCTGGCTGAACGTGGCGTGGTGTTGCACGGCGACCCTTCTGTGATTGAGCTGGCTCCCGCCGGCGTCGAGGTGGTGCAGGCCACGGAGGCGGACTGGGGCACCGAATACCTGGACCTTGAGATGGCGGTGGGGGTGGTCGATGGCGTGGAGGGCGCCATCGGGCACATTCAACGGTGGAGTTCCGGCCACACAGAGGCGATTGTGACCGAAGACCTGCGGGCGGCCGACCAGTTCGCGGCCCGGCTCGATTCGGCCGCCATCATGATCAACGCCTCGACCCGTTTCACGGACGGCGGGCAGTTCGGCTTGGGGGCGGAGATCGGTATCTCGACGCAGAAGCTGCACGCTCGCGGGCCCATGGGCCTGGCCGAACTGACCTCGACCAAGTGGATCGCCGTGGGGGACGGGCAGGTGCGGGTCTGACGTGGATAAATCTGGCCGTGCCGCCGTGCCTAGCCCCCTCGGACGGGTTGGGGATGGGACACTGGCGGGTGACAGCGCCGGTTCCCCAGCAAGTGCGTCACCCCGGAAGGAGGCCGCGTGCCCGGTCAGCAGGGCCCTAAACGCGTGGGCGTGATGGGCGGCACCTTCGATCCGGTGCACCACGGCCACTTGGTGGCCGCCTCGGAGGCGGCCCATGTGTTTGCGCTGGATGAGGTCGTTTTCGTGCCCACCGGCCGGCCCGCCTTCAAGAAGGACCAGGCTGTCACCGAACCGGAACACCGCTATCTGATGACCGTCATCGCGACCGCCGCCAACCCGGATTTCACGGTCAGCCGGGTCGACATCGAGCGGGACGGGATGACATACACTATCGACACGTTGCGGGACCTGCACGCGGCCCGGCCCCAGGACGAGTTCTTCTTCATTACCGGCGCGGACGCTCTTGGTTCGATTCTGAAATGGAAAGATGCGGCCGATCTTTTCCGGTTGGCCCACTTTGTCGGGGTGACCCGGCCCGGCCACACGTTGAACGCCCACGGTCTGCCGGCCGAGGGTGTGTCGCTGCTGGAGGTGCCGGCGTTGGCGATCTCGTCAACCGATGTGCGGCGGCGGGCGGCCGCAGGGGCGCCAATCTGGTACCTGGTGCCCGATGGCGTGGTGCAGTACATAGGCAAACACGGCCTGTACAGGGGAGAGGTGACATGAGCGAGAGTCCCGAACTGAGGGGTGTACCTTTGGGCGGCGCGGCGCCGGCCGCGGTGGGCGATGCCGCGGTGGCGGCCGGCGTCGGTGCCGGCACCGGCGGCCCTGCTGCTGGGGGCGTTGGGGCCGAGGCCGGGGCGGCCAGCGCGGCGGCGGCTTGGCGCCAGGAACTGGCGGCGCTCGAGTCATCCGATTGGTTCTCCCGGATTCACCAGGACCGGCTGCCCGAACTGCCTGACCCGGTGGGAGTTGAGCCCCGGCCGTTCCTGCCGCCGGCCGCGCCGGCCCGGCCGTCGCGGCCCGGCCTCGGGGTGGCGGCGCAGCCGTCCCTGTTCGATGACCTGAGTAGTTTCGGCCCCGGTGGCGCGGCCGGTGCGGCCGGTGTGGCCGGGGATGAGGCGGCGGTGGGCGGTGCCGGCGCCGGCGCCGGGTTGGCGCCTAGTCCGTTGGCACCCAGTCCATTGGCACCCAGTCCATTGGCGCCCAGCCGGCCCACCTTCAGAACCTCGGCGCCACAACCCAGTTCCAGCCGGGCCTCCGTCAGTGAAACCAGTGTCAGGGCGGCCGCGGCGGGCCAGGCGGGTGCCGGGCTGGCAGGGGTTGGCCAGGCGAGCCGGCGTGTGGCCGGTCCCAGCCCGGTAGGCGTGGCGGCTGCGCCGCCACCACCACGTGAGCCCGAAGGTGGCGCCGGAGCCGAAGACGGCGGTGGTGCTGGGGTGCCGGCGGGCGAAGCGGTTGCAGCCATACCGCCTTCGCGCCGGGCGGCCGCGCCGCCCGCGACGGGTGCCGGGCCTTTGCTGCGGCGCCGCGACCTGTACCCGGCCTCGCGCACCCACGCCACAGTGGCGGCATCGGGCACCGGAGAGGCCGAAGCCGAGCCGTTGGGCCTGGCACCGGTCCAATCACTCCGGCCCGTGTCGCGGGCCGTGCCGCAGGTTGGCCTGCCCGTGGCGGGCCAGGTGCCGTTGGTGGACCGGCCGCCGTCGCGGTCGGTGGCGGTGCCCGCCTCTCAACCGTCCGTGTTGCCGTCCGTGCCCGGGGTGCGGCCCTACCTGGACCCGGCTAGGGCCAGGGCCGCGCGCACCGGCGAGGCTTCGGTGCAACCGCCGTCGCTGCCCGTAGTGCCCATGACCAGCCCGGCCGGCCAGTGGGGCGAGGCGCCCGTGCCGGCGCGCCCGGCCACCGGGGCCGGCCCGATTGTGCCGTCCCAGAGTGGTGCCACCGGGGTGCCCCGTTTGGCTGCCCGGATGGAAGGCGACCCGGCCACGCTGGGGCGCGGCGCGCCGCGACCGGTGCTGGGCCAACCGCTGGCACCGCTGCCCGGGGCCCAGCGCCCCGTGAGCTATCCGCCTGGCGGGGCGACCGATTCGTCCGGCCGGGTGCTGCCGGCCCCACGGGCCGTCACGGTGCGGCCGCCGGCCCAGGCCAGGGCCCAATTGGATGTGACCGGCACCCTGGGCGGCATCGCGCCGGTGCGAGTGCCGATTGCCGGGGCCGCGCCCGCCCACCCGCTGGCGGCGGCTGCGGCCGAGGCCGATGAATCGGCCGGCGGCCCGGTGCGCCGGTCCGCCTTCGACCCAGCCTCGACCGGTGTGGGCGGTGTGTCGATGTGGGGAGCCGAGGCCGGGGCCCCGTTTATCCCCGAACCGGCCCAGGCGGCATCGGCCGGGGTGGCCGAGCCCGAGTGGGACGAGCTGGAACTGCCCCAACTGGACGTGCCGGCACAGTTCGGCGAGACACAGTTCGGCGAGGCACAGACGGCGCTGCCGGAAGGGCCCGTGTTCGCGGCCGCTACCCCCGTACCCTCCCGTCCCGGGGCGGGTTTCGAGTCCTATCCCGATTCGGCGGCGGAAGACTACGTTGGCCCGTCCTTCGAACCGGCGGTGGCGCCGCCCAGTGTGGGCGAGGCTGTGGCCGCCGGAGCTGGGGCCGGCGTTGGCTTGGCGGCCGCGGCGGCGGCAGGTGCCGCCGGCGTGCCCGAGCTGGCCGTGCCCAGTTTCGAGGCACCCGAACTGGAGATGCCCGCTCTGGTGGCGCCGGACGAGGCCGGGTTCGACCTGCCGGCCTTCGACGAGGTGGCCTATCAGGACCAGCCCGCCGCTGGTTTCGACTACCCACCGGAATACCCGCCCAGCTTTGCGCCGGCCGATGGCGCCCAGGTGGCTGAACCGGCGGAACTGGAGACGCCACTGCAGCCAACCCTGCTGGCCCAACCGGCCGAAGGGACGACATCGGCGGCAGACGAGGGCGATTACGAAGACCTCGGCTGGGAAGGCCCACCACCCATGCTGCCGGACGGCCGCGGGCCGTGGATGGAAGGGCCACCCGCGCCGTGGGGCAACGCCCCCGGCCGGGCCTGGCAGCGGGCCGGTGTGGCCGTGAGTATCAGCGTGTTGTTGGGTGTGGGCGCCGCCGTGGCGTACCACTTCCTGTGAGGTTCGACCAAGTGAGGAGGGCTTGTGGCTGCTGACGCCCGGGCACTGGTATTGGCTGAGGCTGCGGCATTGGCCGCCGATTCGGTGAAGGGAGGCAGCATCCTGGCCCTGGACGTATCCGGGCGGCTGCCCCTGACCGATGTGTTTGTGCTGGCCACAGGCAATTCCGAGAGGCAAGTGGACGCCATCGTCGATGCGGTGGAGGAACGGCTGCTGCAACTGGGGGCCAAGCCCAAGCGGCGCGAGGGTCGCAACGGCGCCCGCTGGGTGCTGCTGGACTACGAGGACATTGTGGTGCA
>JAISSX010000058.1 GCA_031272885.1 Bifidobacteriaceae bacterium
ACGGCGGCTGGTGTCCAGTTGGTTGCGAATGATGATGGTGCTGGTTATCCGAACTTTAAGATCACGTATACGTTGACGGCGGGCACGGTTTACTACCTGCGGGTGCGGAACTATTCGACCAGCACTAGGGTGCCAGCCAACCCGTACACCATCACGGCTACCCGGTCGTGATCCTGTTCAACAACCGAATCACGCGGCCCGGTGCGGACGGGGAGGTTTCGCCCGCACCGGGGAGGCCGGTTGGGCCAGTGATCTGGTAGAAGCAGGAGCAATTGCCAGTAGAGTCACCAAGTGGCTGCTCGTTCCCTAGCTAAGAGGAGGCGCCATGGGCACCATCGAAGACATTGCCGGGCGGCATTCCACTCGGGCCTACACCAGCCAACCGGTGCCGCCGGACGTGTTGCGGCAGATCGCCATCGCCGGCCTGCAGGCGCCCAGCGCCATGAACCACCAGCCGTGGCGCATCGTGGTGGTGACCGGGCCGGACAAGCTGGCGCTGCTTGACGCCGCCGGCGGCGGCAACAACGCCTACACCTACGGTGCGCCGGCCGCGATGCTGGTCGCCATGCCGGTGGACGCAGACCCCTGGGGCGCCATCGACGCCGGCATCTTGGTTGAGAACATGGCGCTGGCCGCTACGGCCTTGGGCGTGCAGAGTTGTATCGCTGGCATGCCGGTCACATCCCTGAAGGGGCCCGATGGCGCGGCCCGGGCGGCGGAGCTTGGGGTGCCGGAGGGCTACCAGGCTGTTATCAGCCTGCTGCTGGGCTATGGCGCCCAGGGCGGTCAGGGACACGCCATCGACCACTCCAAGGTGATCGGCCTGTAGCCGGGGCGTTGCCCCGGTAGGTCGCAGCCTTTCCGGAGCCTGCCGCGTAGTTTGCGTGAACTCTGGCGCGGCGGGCTGGCAGCGCGTAGCATGAAGGTCATATAGGGGGGGCCGCCCCGACGCATCGCCCCATGTTTCGTTGCATAGAAAAGAGCCCCCCATGCACGCCGCAGTGCGTTCCTCGACGCGCCTCCTGAAACTCTTGGTTGCCGGCGGCATCTCCGCCGTCATGGCCGCCACCCTGGCCGGCCTGCCCGCCGTAGCCCAATCGCCGGTGCCCGATGCCGCCCCCGCACCCCAGGCCGCCGGGGCGCCATCGGCCACGTTGCCGGCTGGGGACCTGACGGTCGAAGTCGTAGGCACCGTCTACATCGTTGTCCCGGAACTGTGGGATGAAGTCGAAGGCGCGACCGCGCCGGACCCGATAGTGCAGATCGTCACCGAGGCCGGGACGTTACTGCCGGTCACCGACCCGGAACTACAGCAGCAACTCACCTCCGGCGCCACCGTCTCGGCCGAGGTCCAGGTGCCCGCCGCAGAAGCCGCCGGCCTGGCCGCCCAAGACCAGGCCGCGTTGGCCGGCGACGCCCAAGACGGCGCCATCGACGGTACCTCCGCCCCGGCCGAGGCCCTGCTGGCCGTCGCCACCCAAGATGAGGCCGTGGCCGTAACCGAGGTGACCGTCCTGGAAGAACCCGCAGCCGCGCCGGACTTGGCCCCCGGCAGCCCGGTGACCCACCGCTTCTGGACCGTCATAGTCGAACCGGTGGGCGGCCCCATCGCCACCGGCACCGTCGCCAGCCAGGCGGAAAAGAACGAGATCCAGGGCATGCTTGACGGGACTGCCGCCTACTACGAGCAACACACCGGCTGGGACTTCGACTTCGCGTTGACCACTTCGGCCAACGTGATCCACATGCAAAGCCCCACGCTGTGTGCCTACGGCCTGGCCTACCAGACGGTGGAGCAGGCGGCCGCCCAGTTTGGCCAGACCGCTAGCTACTTCCGGGAGCCCGGCCGCCACCTGCTGCTGATTTCGAAGACCGATAACGCCCAGTGCCAGGCGGCCGACGGCTACAGGCTCGGCCTGGCGGCGTACGCCAATCCGGGGCCCCTCAGTGTGACCGGTGGCGGTGACATCACGGTCATTAAGTGGGGTCCCCTGAGCGATTTCACCTGGGTGTTAGCCCACGAACTGGGCCATTCATTCGGGCTCAGCCACGCCAGCATTGTGCCGTGCGCCCCCGCCCCGGGCACGGCCGCCGGGTCGTTCGATGAGAACAACCACGGCGCCTGCGGCTGGGTGGAGTACGGCGATCCGTACGACATGATGGGCGGCGGCCCCTACATCAGCCCGGCCCACCGGTACGTGTGGGACATGCTTTCGGCCGGCCAGTATGAGGTGGTCGATGCCGAGAACGTCACCAACCGGTCGATCGGCCTGTATGGGTCGTCGCTGAGCAGCACGGTGAAGCAGTTGGCGGTGATCCCTTCCCCGGTCAGCGGGGTGGTCTACTACGTGGAGCACCGCTACTTCAGCGCCACGGACGCCCGCAACGGCGTCTACGTGTTCAGTTTCGAACCCCACGACTGGGGGCAGTACCTGAAGCTGGAGGTGCCGGTCAGCGTCTATTCGCGCCCCAGCCCAAACCTGCAGAAAATCCCGGCTGGCACCACTTACACGGCCGAGGGCGGTGCCATCAAGGTGACCGTCCAGTCCACCAGTTCCGCCAGGTCAACGGTGCTGGTCAGCCGAACCAACGCGCAGTACGTGGCGTTCGGCCCTGACCCGCTGCGGGGATCTTGGATCGCAGCCGAGGGCACCACCCCAGACAAAGACTTCAGCCGCACGGTCTATTCGCGCGGCGCAGCGTGGACGGCGTCCGTGCCCACGGCCGAATCCTGGATTTCGCTCACCACCACTGCCGGCCCGTCCGGCGCCAGCGTGACGGCCCGTGTGGCGGCCAACACGTCGCTACACGGGCGGACCGGCCGCATCAACGTCACGGCCGGCGGTGTCACCAAGCAAATCTGGATCTACCAGTTGGGCAGTGACGACTGCGCCGACTCGTCTTCGACCACATGCGTTTGGACCTTGAACTCGGTTACCGCCTCCACCATCACCAAGGGTCTGCAGGCCGAGAACGACAAGGATTGGTTGCGCTTCACGGCGCCAGCCAGCGGCACCTGGCAGTTCGCTTCGTCCGGCTTGCCCACAGGGGCCGATGTCGATGGCGCCCTCTACAACGCGTCTGGCGTTCAGTTGAAGGAGGTCAAGGACGACACCAACTTCACGTTGTCCTACAGCCTGACCCAAGGGCAGACCTACTACCTGCAGGTTTGGTTGTCGGACACCAACGGCATACCGCAACCGGCCGATCCGTACACCATCACCGCGACACCGCCGCCGAACGTGTCCACCACGCCCACCGCCCTGACGTTGGCGCAACCGTCCGGTTCGACTGCCACCGCCGTGGTGACCACCAACCAAAGCCGCTGGACGGCATCGTCCAACCAGACGTGGTTGACGGTGACGCCTACGTCGGGGGTAACCGGTGCGACGTTGACGGTGCGGGCGACATCAGCCAACACCGGTACCACGGCCCGCAGTGCCACTGTGACCATCACGGCCGGTTCGGTGACCACCTACCTGACCGTGACCCAGGCACGGTTGGTCTGTAGCAACCCCATCCTGTCAGTCAGCGTTTCGGGCACCAAGGTCGTGGGCTACACGCTGGCGGCCGTGGCGGTGACAAATCCGACCACCGCCCCCAAGACGTTCCAGTGGTACAGGGGCACCACCCCGATCCCGGGGGCGATCTACTCCACCTACACGCTGGTGGCGGCCGATGCCAACCAGGCGGTCAAGGTGCGGGTGACATCGGTGGTTTCGGGCTGTTCGGCGGCATCCCTCGATTCGGCGGCGTACGCCGTCGCGCCGCCCATCTTGACGCCCACACCTACCGTGGTGTATCTGCCGCCCGAGGGTGGCTCGGCCACCGTTGGGGTGTCAACCAACCAGGCCTCGTGGACGGCGACCGCCAACGGTACGTGGATAGCGGTGGCAAAGGCGGCCTCGTCCATCGCGGTCAGCGCTACCGCCAACACCTCGACGGCGCAGCGCAGCACAACGGTCACGCTCCGGGCGGGGGTGGCCACACCCGTCAACGTGACCGTGATCCAATATGGAGAGGACTGCGGCGGGTCCTTGACGGCCTACTGTTCCTGGAGCCTCAGTTCCACGGCGCCCACCAGCATCACCAGGAAACTGGAGTATGCCGCGGACGTGGACTTCTTCCGCTTCACGGCCCCGAGCAGCGGGCTGTGGACCTTCCAGTCATCCGGCATCCCGTCCGGGTCTGATATCTACGGATACCTGTGGAGCGCGGCCGGGGTGCAGTTGGCGTTGGATGATGACAGTGCGGGCAACCGCAACTTCCGCATCAGCTACACGTTGACCGTCGGCACGGTGTACTACCTGCGGGTCAAGAACTACCTTTCAACAACCACGATCTCGGCCAGCCCGTACACCATCACCGCCACGCCGCCCACGCCCGGGCCGTCCATCACGGCCCTGACCGTGTCCGGCACCGTGGCGGTGGGGAACACGCTGACCGCCAACCCCACCTACACGCCATTGACGGCCACGTTGACGTACCAGTGGTACCGGGCCGGGGTGGCGATTTCCGGCGCCACGGCCCGCACCTACACCTTGGCGTGGGCCGATGGCGGCCAGTCGGTGACGGTGAAGGTGACGGCTACCGCCAACAACCAGTCAGCAGCGCGGACCTCAAGCAGCCTGGCGGTGCCCGCCACCGGTGTGGCCGGCCGGGTGGTGGCGTCCGATGGCGGGTCTGTCGCCGGTTGGTCGATCTGGATTCACCACTTCACGTGCGGCCCGCCCAATGTCTTGATGACCGGCACGGCCAACGATCAGAACTACGGCACGTTGAGTTCGGACGGCACTTTCGCTGTGGGCAAGTTTGCCGACGAGTGCTACCAGGTCAACGTCCTGACCCCGCAGGGCTACACCATACCAACCACCTACAACGGCTCCACCCAGGCCTACCAGTACATCCGGTCCGGTACGCGCAACATCACGTTGACGGTGCCGACCAAGATCACGATGGGGACGGCCAGTATCAGCGGCACCAAGACGGTTGGGTACACGTTGACCGCCAACCTGTCCAGTGTGGTGCCGTCCAACGCCACGTTGGAGTACCAGTGGTACAGGAACGGTGTGGCCATCTCGGGTGCCACGGCCCGCACGTACCTGCTGGTAGCGGCCGATGGCGGAGCTGCCGTCTACGTCAAGATCACCGGCACGGTGCGTGGTTTCGCTTCGGTGTACAAGAACTCGGCCTCGTACACCATTGCGCACCAGCCGGACGAGTGCGGCCAGAGCACCTCGTCCTACTGCCTGTGGACGTTGGGTTCCGGTACTACCGCGACCATCACGAAGGGCCTGCAGACCGGGCCCGACTATGACTGGTTGCGCATCACGCCCACGGTGGCAGGGACGTATACGTTCGTGTCGTCTTCGCCCGCGGGGGCAGATCTCTATGGCAATCTGCTGAATGCTTCGGGCGGTAGCCTCTTGGCCGATGACGACGGCGCCGGCTATCCCAACTTCAAGTTGACCTACACCTTGAAGGCGGGCACCACCTATTACATCCAGGTGCGGCATTACTCGGCCTCGACAACGAAGCTGGGCAATCCGTACACCATCACGGCTACGCGATCATGATGCCGTTCCCCAACTGAAAAGATGTGCCCGGGGCGGGCTATGGCCTTGACCCGCCCCGGGCCAACCCCCTGGCCTTTTCGTGGGTCAGCGGATTATCCCTCATAGGCCGACAACTGAACCCTAAGAACTTCAAGTTCAGCTACTCGTTGACGTACGGGAAGGTGTACTACCTGAAGGTGCGCAACTACAGTTCCACCGCCTCAACCACCGCCAGCCCATACCAAATCAGGATCTACAGGGGCTGACCCGAACCACAACCCAAGCGGTTGGTCCGGCGCCGGGAGCGACACCCCCGGCGCCGGGCCGCCATCGGGCAACCCTGCACCACAGGGGAGAGGGACGCCATCGGGCAGAACACCCTATGGCAGGGTGAGAATCTCGGCGCCGTCCTCGGTGACGACGATGGTGTGCTCGAACTGGGCGGACCGCTTGCGATCCTTGGTCAACACCGTCCAGCCGTCGTCCCACTGGTCCCAGTCGTAGGTGCCCAGGGTCAGCATCGGCTCGATCGTGAAGACCATGCCCACCTCCATGACGTCGCCAAACGCCGGCGCCGAATCGTAGTGGGGAATGATCATGCCGCTGTGGAAGGCCTCCGCCACGCCGTGCCCGGTGTAGTCCCGCACCACGCCGTAGCCGAAACGCTTGGCGTATGACTCGATGACCCGGCCGATCACGTTGACTTCGCGCCCGGGCCGCACCGCCTTGATGCCGCGCATCATGGACTCGTGGGTGCGTTCCACCAGCAGGCGTGACTCGTCATCGACGTTGCCCACAAGGAACGTCGCATTGGTGTCGCCGTGCACGCCGCCGATGAACGCCGTGATGTCAATGTTGATGATGTCGCCATCCTCAACCACCGTCGAGTCCGGGATGCCGTGGCAGATCACCTCGTTCAGCGAGGTGCACAGCGATTTCGGGTAGCCGCAGTAGCCCAGCGTGGAGGGGTAGGCGCCGTGGTCTATCAGATACTGGTGGCCGATGGCGTCCAAGCTGTCCGTGGTCACACCCGGCTTGATGGCCCGGCCCACTTCCTGGAGGGCCTGCGCGGCGATGCGGGAGGCGACGCGGACCTTCTCGATGATTTCGGGGGTCTTGACCTCGCTGCCTGGCCAGGGTTCAGAGTCCGGACGGGCTTTGCCCACGTACTCGGGGCGTTCGATCGACTTGGGGACTTCGCGGCGGGGTGAGATCACACCTGGCACCAGGTGGCCAACGGGCGCATGCGCACGAGGAGTAGTGGCGGCGGGGGTAGCGGGGGGAGCATCGTGCGCGGGAACAGACACGTCCTCCATCCTAACGGGCTCCCCACCGCCCCGCCCGCGCCCCCTCTCCCCGCCCGCGCCCCCTCTCCTCGCGAGAGGTCACTTTTCCGGCGCGAAAGGTCAATTCTGTCGATTCGTCATTCCAGACTTGATCCGGGATCCGGACGTTTTCCCAGGTCAGAGCGTTGCGACCGATGCCGTCCCGCTGGGCCGATTTACGGAATTGACCTTTCGTGAGGAGAGGGGGCTAGAAGGAGTGGGCCGGGTCGGGGTAGGTACCGGCGCGGACCTCGGCCGCGTAGGCCGATGCCGCCTCCGTCAGGGCCGCACGCAGGTCGCCAAAACGCTTGACGAAGGACGGTGCCCATTCGTCTAAGCCGGCCATGTCGGTCCAGACCAACACCTGGCCGTCGCAGCCGGCGCCGGCGCCGATGCCGATGGTCGGAATCTCCAGCGCGGCGGTGACCCGTTCGGCTACGTCGGCCGGCACCAGTTCCAGGACCAGCGCAAACGCCCCGGCTTCTTGGACTGCTAGGGCATCGCGCAGCAGCACCTCGGCCGAGGCGTCATCCTTGCCCTGCACCCGTGTGCCACCAAGGGCATTGATTGACTGAGGGGTGAACCCCAGGTGGGCCATCACCGGGATGCCGCTCTGGGACAGCAGCCGGATCTGCGCCGCGACGCGTGCCCCGCCCTCGAACTTGACTGCCTGGGCACCGGCCTTGACCAGGCGGGCGGCGGACAGAAAAGCCTGCTCTGGTCCTGTTTCATAGGTGCCGAATGGCAGGTCCGCCACCACCAGAGCCCGCCGCGCCCCCACGGCCACGGCCGCAGTGGCGCTGACCATTTGGTCCAGTGTCACCGGCAGTGTGTTGTCCATACCCAACATGGCGTTGCCCATCGAGTCACCGACCAGCAGCAGGTCGATGCCGGCCAGGTCGAAGATCTCGGCCGTTGGCCGGTCGTAGGCCGTCAGCATGGTGAGTTTCTCACCGGCGGCCTTGGCGGCAGCCAGGTGTGGTAGGCGGAGCTTCGGGACTTCGGCCAGCGGCGTGCTCATGCACTCAAGCCTACCCACGCCGCCCCACCTCCTCGCGAAAGTACGGTTATGTAGGTGGTTCGCTCAGAGTGAAACGCGTTTACGCAGGTCAGGGCGCTGCCCGATTCTGCCAGAGCTACATAACCGTACTCTCGCGAGGGGGTGGGCGGGGGCGGGGGAAGAGCGAGGGGGTGGGCGGGAAGGGGTGAGGAGAAGGCCAGAGTAAGGCCAGTGTGTTGTAACACTCCAGACACACCTGGCGGGCAAGATAGATACTGCCGTTTTGTGCCCCAATGAAGGGAAGGACCAACAGGTGGACAGGCAACAAGAGTACGTATTGCGAGCCATGGAAGAGCGGGATATCCACTTCATCCGCTTGTGGTTCACGGACGTCTTGGGCATCTTGAAATCTGTGGCGATCGCGCCGGCGGAACTGGAAGGCGCCTTCGCGGAGGGTATCGGCTTCGATGGCAGCGCCATCGAGGGTTTCACGCGGGTGTATGAGGCGGACATGGTGGCGGTGCCGGACCCGACCACCTTCCAACTGCTGCCGTGGCAGGGTGAGCGCCACGGCACGGCCCGCATGTTCTGCGACATCGTGACGCCCGATGGCGCCCCTAGCCCGGCGGACCCAAGGTTCGTGTTGAAGCGGGCCCTGAAGAAGGCCAGCGACATGGGCTTCACCTTCTACACGCACCCGGAGATCGAGTTCTACCTGTTCAAGAGCGGCACCGGCCGCTCCACCAACCCGTTGGTGCCCCTGGACTCGGGCGGCTACTTCGACCACACGGCCCGCGGCCTGACCAATGATTTCCGCCGCACCGCCATCGAGATGCTGGAGTCGATGGGTATTTCGGTGGAGTTCTCACACCACGAGGCCGGCCCGGGCCAGAACGAGATCGACCTGCGGTATGCCGATGCTCTGTCAATGGCAGACAACATCATGACGTTCCGCACCGTGGTCAAGGAAGCCGCCCTGGCGGAAGGGATTTTCGCCAGTTTCATGCCTAAGCCCATGGGGGAGCACCCCGGCAGCGGCATGCACACCCACTTCTCCCTGTTCGAGGGTGACCGCAACGCCTTCTTCGACGCCGGCGCTGAATATGAACTGTCCAAGACCGCCCGCAGTTTCATGGCTGGTGTGCTGCACTACGCCCGCGAGTTCTGCCTCATCACCAACCAGTTCGTCAACAGCTACAAGCGGCTGTGGGGCGGCGCCGAGGCCCCCAACTATGTCTGCTGGGGCCACAACAACCGTTCCGCCCTGCTGCGCGTGCCGATGTACAAGCCGGGCAAGCCGCAAACCGCCCGGGTGGAGTTCCGCGGCATGGATTCGGCCGCCAACCCGTACCTGGCGTTCGCGGTGATCCTGGCGGCGGGTCTGAAGGGGATCGAACAGGACATGGAACTGCCGCCGGAGGCGGAAGACGACGTTTGGGCCTTGACGGACGCGGAGCGCCGCGCCATGGGTATCGACCCGCTGCCGGCCTCGCTGGCGGAGGCTTCCGCCGTCATGGGCCAGTCCGAACTGGCGGCCGAAACCCTGGGTGAGCACGTTTTCGACTTCGTGCTGCGCAACAAGCGCCAAGAATGGTCCGAGTACCGGGCCCAGGTGACGGCCTACGAACTCGAGCGCTTCCTGCCCATCCTCTAGTCGGCGGCTGCACCCGCTATGACCGTGTCACTGCCGCCTGACCCCCAGACCGGTGGCCGCTTCGTGTCACAAGAGGCCGCCTACGCCCGGGCCGGCTTTGCCGATGGCGCCCGCGCCGGCCGCGTTGCCCAAGAGTTGGCGGCTGAAGGCTTTGACCTTGATCCGGCCGCGTTTGCGCAGGTGGCGGACCCCGATGGCGCCTTGTTGGCCCTGGCTCGGATAGCCGCGCGCCCCGAGGCCCAAGAACACTTGGTGGCTATCATCCGGGATCAGCGGGCCCAAGCCCGGCTGCTGGCCGTCTTGGGCGGTTCGATTGCCTTGGGGGATCACCTGGTACGCCACCCGGAGCACCTGGCGGTTTTCTTGGAGCCGGACGTGTTGCCCGATGCCGCCCCGGCACCTGAGGACGCCGGCGCCCCGCCGGTGGATGAATGGCCGGGGGAGGACATGCAGGTGGTGCCAACGGCGGCCCAGTGGGCGGCGCGGGCCGCCCTGCTTCAGGCCGTGGGGGCCGATCCGGCGGCGGAGGTGCCGGTGGCGGCCACCCCGGATCTGGAACCGCTCCGGGTGGAGTATCGCCGCCAACTGCTGGCCTTGGCCGCCCAAGACCTCGCCTCTCCAACCCCGACAGAACTGTTTCCGCAGGTGGGGGCGGCCCTGGCGGATATGGCGACGGGTGTGTTGGAGGCCGCCCTCGCCATCGCCCGCCGTCAGACCCCGGGCCACGAAAGGGCCCGCTTGGCGGTGATCGCCATGGGCAAGTGCGGCGGCCGGGAGCTGAACTACATTTCGGACGTGGACGTGATCTACGTGGCCGAACCGGCCGGCCCGGACGTCCCGGAACAAGAAGCCTTGGCGGTAGCAACCGAACTGGCCTCGGCCCTGCAGCGGGCCTGCATTGCCCCGGCCAAGGAGCCGGCTATCTGGCAGGTGGACCCGAACCTGCGCCCGGAGGGCAAGAATGGCCCGCTGGTGCGCACCTTGGCGTCGCACAAGGCCTACTACGAGAAGTGGGCCCAAACCTGGGAGTTCCAGGCCCTGCTCAAGGCCAGGCCGGCGGCCGGAGACGCCGCCCTTGGCCGCGCCTACTATGAGATGACCAGGCCGTGGGTGTGGGCGGCCGTGGGCTCGGAGAACTTTGTCGAAGACGCCCAGGCGATGCGCCGCCGGGTGGAGGAGCATGTGCCCCCGGCGGAGGCCGAACGCCAGATCAAGCTGGGCCGCGGCGGCCTGCGTGATGTTGAGTTCACGGTCCAACTGTTGCAGTTGGTCCATGGCCGCTCCGACCCGTCGATCCGGGCGGCCACAACGCTCAAGGCGCTGGCGACGTTGGCGGCCGGCGGCTATGTGGGCCGCGCCCCGGCCGCCCGGCTGGCGGCCTGCTACCGGCTGCTGCGCACCCTTGAGCACCGCGTCCAGTTGCACCGCCTGAAGCGGACCCATCTGATGCCCACCGCGCCGGGGGAGTTGCGCCAGTTGGCCCGGGCCGCCCGCGTGGCGCCGCCCGAGGCCGAGCAGCTTGAGGCTCAGTGGAAGGCCACCCGGCGTGAGGTGCGCGGCCTGCATGAGGAGCTGTTCTACCGCCCCTTGCTGCCGGAAACGGCGCGGCTGAGTGCTGGGGAGGCCCAGCTTGCCCCAGAGGCCGCCCGCGCCCGCCTGACGGCCCTGGGCTACCGCAACCCTGAGGGCGCCCTGCAACACATTGCGGCCCTGACCAGGGGTTCTACCCGCCAGGCGGCCATCCAGCGGCAGTTGCTGCCGGTCATGCTGGGCTGGTTTGCCAAGGGCGCGGACCCGGACGCGGGCCTGCTGTCCTTCCGCCAACTGTCTGAGTCGTTGGGTGCCACGCCGTGGTTCCTGCGCCTGCTGCGGGACTCAGCCGGGGCCGCCCGGGCGCTGTCACATGCCCTGTCCGCCAGTGGTCTGGTGGCGCAGGGCCTGGCCAGGAGCCCCGAATCGGTGGCCTGGTTCGACGCGGACGCCGACCTAGTGCCGCGTGAGGCGCCGGAACTCAATCAGGAACTGTCTGCCATCCTTGACCGCTCCGCCGGGGACACCAAGGCCGGGGCGCTGGCGGTGCGGGCGCTGCGCCGGCGGGAACTGACCCGGGTGGCCGCCGCCATGGCCCTGCACCGGTTGGACGACGGCGCGGCCCGCTTCGCGGTTTCGGAGATCACCACCGTCGCCCTTGAGGGTGCGCTAAGGGTGGCCTGGGAGCAGGTGCTGGCGGAAGGGGCCGAGCCCTTGACCAGCCTGGCGGTGGTCGCTATGGGTTCGTTCGGCGGGCATGAGATGGCGGTCGGTTCGGACGCGGATGTGCTGTTTGTGCACCGCGGCGGCGACGGCGAACACGAGGCGGCCGCCCAGGCCCAAGCCGTGGCGGTGGCGGCTGCCACCATGCAACTGCTCTCCAACATTGGACCTGAACCTCCACTTGAGATTGATGCCGACCTGCGGCCGGAGGGCCGCAACGGTCCCATCGTCCGCTCGCTGGCGGCCTACCAGGAGTACTACGAACGTTGGGCCCTGGGCTGGGAACGCCAGGCCCTGTTGCGGGCCCGGCCGGTCGCGGGGGACCAGGCTTTGGCGGCGCGGTTCATGGCCCTGGCCGAACCGGTCCGCTACCGTCCCGAGGGCCTCAGCGCCAAGGAGTTGGTGGAACTGCGCCGCCTCAAGACCCGGGTGGAACGCGAACGTCTGCCGCGCGGCGTGGAGCCGTTCCGGCACGTCAAACTGGGCCCAGGCGGCCTGCTGGACGTGCAGTGGGTGGCCCAGCTCTACCAGCTGCGCCACGCCGGGCAGTATCGGTCCCTGCGGGTCACCGGCACCATAGAGGCCCTGGAGGCCTGCGTCGAAGAGGGCCTAATGGCGGCCGATGACGCGGCTCTCCTGATCGAGGCCTGGCTCCAAGGCATGTCGATCCGCAACGGCAACGCCCTGTGGACCGGCAAGGCCAACAGCCCCAACAACAACCTGGTGCCGTCCGAACGCCGGGCGCTGGCCGGCCTGGCGGCCCTGATGGGCTACCCGGCCGGCACCGCATCGCAGTTACCGGAGGATCGCCATCGGACAGCCCGGCGTGCCCGGGCGGTGTTCGACCGGTTGTTCTTCGACTAAGAACCTCAGTGCCGGCGCTGGTAGGCGGCCCGTTGCAGCATGCGGCGGCGCTTGGCCAGCAACGCCAGGCCCAGGGCCAGCACGTCGAAGCCCAGCAGCGCGCTCGAAGCCGCCCCGGTTGAGCCCATCACCGGCAGCGTCGAACCGGCCACCACGGTGGCGGAGGGCGACGGCGCCGGCGTGGCCGGCGTGGTGCCCTGGCCGGCGGGGGTGGTGGAGGCAGGCGTCTCGCTGGGCCCGCCGGGTGTGGGCGTGCCCGGCGTGGGCGAGGGGCCAGGTTCGTCATCCGGGTCTGGGTCCGGGAGCCTGACCCAACAGGCGTAGATGGTCTTGTCCTCATCCGGCATGGGTGTGTCCGCCACCGGGTTCTGGCAGGCCCGCGTCAGGTCCCAACCGGTGAAGGTGTACTTGGGCCGGGTGGGCGCGTTGGCCCCCGCCGGGTCGTTGGTGTAGTGCGGCGCGGTGCGCACCAACACGCCGAAGTCCATCAGCTCGGAGCGCAGGACGCCGTCCACCAGGCCGGCCATGCCGGGGGAGTAGGCGGCCGGGTAGACCGTGTCGCCGCCGTCGTTCAGGTCATAGATCAGCTTGTGTTGGCGCACCTGCCAGCAGGCGTAGATGGTGAACACGTCCGGGTCGTTGGCCGGGTTGCCGTCGTCGATATCCGGGAAGCGGTAGCTGCCCACCGGGCCCACCGCGGCCGGAGCGGCCGTATTGTTGGCTGGCGAGCAGGCGGCATCGAGCGACCAGTGGGTGAAGTTGTAGCCCACCCGGGTAGGCGCCTTTGTGAAGTTGGGGGCGTTCGACACCAGGTCATCGAACTGCTGGTCTTCGTCGTAACCGGCGGCCGTCACCGTGGTCAGGTCCAGTTTCAGGTCGTCACCGACGGTGGTCCAGTCCGATGTCGTGTCGTAGGCTGCCGTCGCATCGCCACCCGCGTTCAGGTCGTAGTACAGGTCGAACGTCTTCTTCTTCCACTTGGCGTAGAAGTTGTAGTTGCGCTTGATCTTGTAGCTGGACCCGAAATCGGTCCAGGTGGCGCCGGCCGCCTCGCAGGCAGTTTGGGTGGTGTAAGCCGGGTTGTGGCACTCGCCGAAACCGCCGGCGGCGGCGTAGGTGGCGTCGTCCCAACCGAGGTGCCCATTGGCGGTGTCGTACAAGGCCGGGTCGTTCTCGGCCGTGTAGGCGGCCTCCAGGTACCAGCCATCGAAGATGTAGCCGGTACGGGTTGGGTCATCCGGCCAGGCCGAACGGTTGTCGCCCGCATGGGCATCCGCCGCAGCATAGTTGCCGAAGGCGTCTTCCATCGACAGGTAGACGTTGTACCAATAGTCCGGATCGGGTGTCCAGGTTTCCGTGGCCGCCTCACAGGTGGCCCGGGTGGTGTACTGCGTGTCGGAACAGGTGCCGTGGGCTGGGTCATCCAACAGCACGCTGGGCACAATGTACTGGACGCCGTCGCCGGCCGGAGTCGGATCGGTGTAGAGCGAACAGGTGGCCCCGTTGGTGGACGTGCCGCAGTTGCGTCCGTTGGCGGCGATGTCACCACCCATGGGGTGGAAGGTGACCGAATACAGGCCCGGATCCCATTCGGCCCACAGGTCAAGGGTGTAGGCACAGTAGTAGGCGCCTTGCGCGTCCACGATCGCACCGGTAGGTCCGTAACAGACCGCGTTCGAGTTGGACGGATGGACCCCACCGGTGGTGAAATTCCAGGCTGCGCCGGCATTGGTCAGCCAGCGGCCGGTAAACACGTAGTCGGTGCCGTTGCCGGTCACCCACGACCGGGCGTGGTCGCCATCGGCCGAATGGTCGCCGGCCCGCTTGTCCGTGGGCGTGACCTGGTTGTCGTTGGGCAGGGTGGGCAGGTCGCCCTCGGCCAGGCCGGCCTGGGTGTCGGTGATCTTGCCCAGGAAGCCGCTGCCGCTGTTCTGCACCCCGTGGAACACAACCGTGTAGGTGTCCCACACCGCCATCAGCTCGATGTCGCCGCCATGCTCTAGGATCAAGTCCCACGCGATGGTGTCACCGGGCAGGTACTTGCCGCTGTTCGGGTCCTGCGCGAAGGTGCCGCCGGTGGTGATCAGGTCGCCATCGATCCACACCTGGTAGTACTCGAAGATGGCGCCCGTCAAGGTGGGGGCGGTGCTGGGGATGGTGTAGCTGAGTTGGTTGTAGCCGGTGGCGTTGGTGCCGCTGCAAGTCCCAGTGCCGATCAGCGGGCAGCCTACCCGGTATTCGGCCGGGGTGATGGTGCCGTTGTTGTCCCACAGGCCGTCCCAATAGAAGTAGTTGCGGTCATCCCAGGACACGTCCGCGTCGGTGCCGCTGGTGATGCGGTCCGGGTTGGAGGCAGGATAGGTGACCGAACTGCCGGTGCCGTAGGTGACGCCGGTGCGGTCTAGGTACTTCACCCGGTAGCGCCACACGCCCAAGAGCTTGAGCTCGTTCCAGTTGCCGGGCATGTTGTAGTTGCGCGGTTGGGTCTCGGTGGGCGTGCCCCAGAACAGGTTGGGCAGCTTGTCGCCCAGACGCTCGTTCCAAGAGGCGCCGGCCGCCAGGCAGGTGGCCTTGGTGGTGTAGGTCGAGTTAGAACAGGTGTTGGTGTCAGGCGAGTTGTAGTCGTAGTCGCCGACCAGGTGCGGCCCGGGGGTGGTCTCTACAGTGGTTACCAGGCCCTGCAGTTTGAAATCCACCCCGACACAGGTGGCACCGGAGCAGTTATCGCCCGCCACGGGCGGCTGCAACTGTCCCACCGTGCCGTCCTTGGTGCCGGTGACGTAGCCGAACACCGATGTGGATTCCAACTGCGTGTCAAGATAGGCCTCATAGTGGTCGAACTGGAAGTGGTCGAAGCCGGGCTTGACGGTGTTGGTCCAGGTTTCCCCGGCCACCTCGCAGGAGTCCTGGTTCTTCAAGGTTGGGTCGGAACAGATGCCGGCCGCGCGCACGTAATAGTCACGGCCTTCGATGACGATGTCATCGATATACCAGCCTTCATCCTGGTCGGCAGCGACCGCGCCCAGCGGGTTGTGGACGCCGTCGGTGTCCGAGCCGGGATAGATGCGGCAGGCCCGCAGCGTGTTGCCCAGGGCGTCCGCACCGCAGTTGATTAGCGAGTCCGGCACGAAGGGGTAGAGGTCGCCACCGGTGGCCGAGTCGTAACGGTCTGGGTCGGTCCGGTCAGTGTAGTAGACGGCCTTGCCCCACACCGGTTCCAGCGTGACGTTCCAGACCGGGGCTTCGAAACCGTCGGAGCCGTCTTGGCTGTACTGGCCGGTGGTGGTGCCGCCGAAGCCGTAGCCGTCGTTGGGCCAGGCGTCCACCAGGTTGCCGGACGAGTCCTGGTTTTGGCCCACCGCAATGATCTGGTCGCCGGGCTGGACCACCACGAACTGGCTGGTGTCGACAATCTCGAAGCCGTTGGTGGTGACGAAGCGGCCGTCGATGGTCTGGCTGCCCAACTGGCCGTCGATGTATGGCCGGCCGTTGACATAGATGGTGGTCAACTGCTCGGTGGGCTCATAGCGGTAGGTGGCCGGCGCGGCGGTGGCCGTGCCGGTGTAGGTGTAGCCCAGGCCGCCGGTGCTGCACGTGGTGGTGGTCTCCGAGCCCCAGCCGTTGTCCGGCTCCAGCGAGGTGGGTGAGGTGGATACGACCCGTTGGGCATCGGTGGTGGAGCCCAGGGGCGTGGCCGTGGTGGCGTGGGCAATGGCGTAGTGAGACGTGAAGTCCAGGTAATCGGCCACGCCATTCGCGGTCGCATTGGTGCTGATCGTCAATGACTGGTTGCGGAATCTAGCCCACCGGTCGTAGTCCCAGCACTCGGCCTCGGCCACCTGGGTGTACTCGGTCGAATAGGCCTTGACCTGGTAGCCCATGAAGATGTAGCCCTCACGTTCCGGGATCTTGTCCGTGGGCACGGTGTAGGCCGGATAGACCTGGCCGGTGTCCTCGCCGGCCGTCACCACGCCATCGCCATCCGAGTCATAGGTTGCCTCGGCCCCCAGGTTGAC
>JAISSX010000070.1 GCA_031272885.1 Bifidobacteriaceae bacterium
CCCACGGCCCCGACCCCAGTACCCCCCGTCGCCCGTGTCACACGGAACCGCCCCCAGTAACCCCCGTCGCCCATGTTACACGGCCCCGTCCCCCGCAACCCCCCCTAAACCCCCGGTAACCCCCGGAACCACCTGCAACCCCTAACCCCCGGGACCGCTCTGGTCAGCCGCACATTTCCTCCATCGCCGCGGCAAGGTTGTCAGTCGCCTCGAGGACAGTGCCGTCCGCTATCAATTCACCAAATAGGTCGTTGTATTCCGACCCTTCCGGGTCCAGGCCCTCAAGGGCCAAGGTGAAGCTCCGCAGCGTTTCGAGGTCACCCTTGACTTCCTCTGGCGCGACCTCGAGCATTTGGTCAATGATCCCTACCACCGCGTCGGTTTGGGTGATGTCCATCGACGCATATGCGGGGTCGTAGGACAAGGCGCAGAACGCATCCAGATCATAGCCACCGTCGATCACAGTCGAGCCGCCGTTGCTCGCGGTGGCGATCATGGCGTCCCAGGTAGCGGCCGGGTCGGTGGCGGTGCCGTCGATGATCTCTAGCACAGTTGTGACCCACAGTTCGTAGTTGCCATACATCATCGAATCCGCCGCCGTAATCTGGGCGTTTTCCAGTGTCTTGATGAAGCCCTGCCACAGGGGATAGTTGGTGGTCAGCAGGCTCTGCGCCTCCAGGGTGGTGGGAATGGCGTAGTTGGATTCCTGGGCCACAGCCAAGTTCTCTAGCGGAGCAGTGGCGTAGTTGAACACGAACTCCTGCGCACCAAATTCCTGGCCGCTGGTGGTCATGATGGCGAAGCCGGTGGCGGCGGTGGGGCTGGATGACACCGAGCTACCCGCCGGCGGCATCAGCGGCAGTACGGTCAGGTCCATGCCCCGGCCCAGCAGTTCTTCGAACTCCCACGAGCCGACAATGATGTACGGGGCCTCACCGGCCACGAACGCATCCATGGCCCAGGCGGTGTCGGCCACGTGCAGCACGCCTTCGCTGCCCAACGTGCCCAGATAGGTGGCGAACTCCCGGCCGGCCTCGCCGCCGCCCCCCAAGTCACCCCAATAGAGGCCGTCGTCATCGGTTTCCAACTGGGTGGCCCCGAACGAGGCCTGAATCGGATAGAGATAATACGGGTCCAAGTCGGCGGTGATGTCGATCGCGATGGCCTCTGGCGTCCCCGCGCCCTTAGCCTGTTCCACCATCTCCTGGAAGGTGTCGGGCGTCTCCGACAGAATCTCATTGTTCCTGACCAGTGCCACGGCATCGGCACTGACGGGCACTCCGTAGCCGCCCAGTGATGCCACGGCCTTAGCATCAACGGCGCCATCAAGCGGGCTGAGGTCCAATTCGGCCACGGCGTCCGCCTCCACCAACTGTCGCATCAGGTACGGCGATGCAAAAACAATGTCGGGGCCGGTGCCGTCCGCAGCGCCTGTAATGGCCTCACCGACCAAGGCGTTGTAGTCCTTCTCTACCACCGTAACGGTGCCGCAGCCGTCAATCTCCCACATGTAGGCCGGGCCGGTCACCACCGCCGACTTGACCCCGGAGCCGTAGACCCAAACCTCCAGGTCGCCGCCGATGCCGCACTCGTACCACACGCCCAATTCGGCCTGTTCCGGTTCGGGGGTTGGTGTGGGGGTTGCGGTCTTGGTGGGGGTGGGCGATGGCGTGGGCGTCTTCGTCTTCGTCTTGGTCGCCTTCTTGGATGTCTTGGTCTCGCTAGCCGATGGCGTCTTGTCACCATCCCGTCCCAGGAACCAGTAGGCCGCGAAGCCGCCACCGCCCAAAGCCAGGACCACCGCCACGATGGCGGCGATCAGACCAACATGCCCCTTCTTGGGCGGCTGCGGCGGCTGGCCGTAGCCCTGGTAGCCGGGCGGCGGCGGATAGCCGCCCCCCGGCGGCTGATAGGCGGCGGGAGCCGGGTAGGCCTGCGGCTGGTACGCGCCATCGGGCGCAGGCGGGTAAGGCTGGTAACCCTGCGGCTGGTAGGAGCCGCCGGCGGGCGGGCTGGGCGGTACGGACATATCAGGCTCCTTGACTCGGTGGGGCAACCAACAGCCAACCTAGCCGTCCCTCAGCACCCGCGCCATGGGGACCTCTCCTCGCGAGAGTACGGTTGTGTAGTTGCGCGTCAAACCAGCCAACGCTCTGACCTGCGCAAACGCAATCGGGGCGCTGGCCGGAGCCTACATAACCGTACTTTCGCGAGGGAGAGGGGGTTGTGAGCGGCCACCGCCCTCCCCCCGGCGACCGGCGGTGAGATCCCGGCTCAAGGCCGGGATGACGACAAGTTAAGCCCGGAGCGGCCGCCGGCCCGGGGGCGGCCGCGCTTCAGTAGCCGAACAGCACGGCCATGCAGTAGTCCAGGGCTTGCAGCACGTCGTCACTGGCCACCTCGTACTCCTCTTCGGTGAAGCCCAACTCGACGGTGGCATCTCCGGCATCCTTGGCCACCTGGTATTCCAACGCCTTGACCACGATGCCGATCGAGTCCTGCAACCCGGGTGGCGCCAGCGAGGCCAACGTCCGGTACTTCTCCAGCGAAGCTGCGGAGTCGCTCAAATCAACTTCGGACTCATCGCTCAGCTCGAAGTCGCAATAGGCCCGCAGGTCGCCGTACTCCGTGTCCGCCACACCGGAGACAACCACACCGGCAGCCGCATCGATCTCTTCAACCATGGCGTCCCAAGCCGCCGCTGGATCAGTCACCGCCCCCGTGATGATGTCCCCCAACGCCTGCCGCCACGGCCCCCAAACGTGGTCCAATACCGGGTCCGGCCCGTAGACGCTGGCGGTCTCCAGCACGTCAAGCCAGCCCTGCCAGGCCGGCTCGCTCGCAACCAGCAATTCCTGCGCCTCCAGGTTGGCCGGGATGTTGTACAAGGTCAGCGTGGCCAAACCCAGGTTCTCCGCCGGGGCAGCCGCGAAGTTGAGCAGGAACTCTTGCGCGGCCAAGTCGTCGCTGGTGGCCTTGGTGATGACGAAACCGTTGGCGGCGGTCAGGCTGACCGCCGGATAATCACCGGCCGGCGGCACCGGCACGGCGGTCACGTCCATGCCCTGGCTCAAGAACCGCCGGAAATACCGCGATCGGGCCAGCATGTACGGGGCCTCGCCGGCCTCGAACGTCTGCTGGGCCCAGCCCCCAACCGACTCCTGCAACACGCCCTGGCTGCCCAAGCCGCTCAGGTAGGTAGCGAACTCCCGGCCGGCCTCGCCGCCCATCGCCACGTCGCCCCAGAACCGCCCGTGGTTGTCGGCCGCGAACAGCGAAGCGCCGAACGAGGCCTGGACCGGGTACAGCACGTACTCATCGGCGACTGTGGACACCTCGGCCAGCAGGGCTTCCGGCGTGCCCGCGCCCTGAGCCTGCTGCACCATTCCCTGGAAGGTCTCCGGCGTCTCTTGCAGTATGGCGTTGTTCCTGATCAGGGCCGCCGCGTTCAATCCCACCGGCAGCCCATACCCGCCCAGCGAGTGGATCGCCTTGGCATCAAGTGCGGACTCGACCGGGCTCAAGTCCAGCGTCAGCAACGCCCCAGCCTGAATCCACTGCCGGATCTGGGAGGGCGCGCCCAGCACAATGTCCGGGCCGGTCCAGTCCGCGGCCCTGGCCATCACCTCTTCGGTCATGGTGGCAAAGTCCTTCTGCACCACCGTGATGGTGCCGCAGCCGGCCGTCTGCCAGGCCGCCGCCGCGCCATCGACCACCGCCTGATAGACCTCCGCCACGGCATCGGGATCGGAATCGGAAACCCAAACTTCAAGGTTGCCGCCGATGCCGCATTCGTACCACACGCCCAGTTCGGCCTGGTCAAGCACATGCTGGGGCGTGGGGCTGGGGCTGCCGGTTGGGCTGGGTGAAGGCGTGGGCGATGGCGATGGCGACCTGGTTCTGGTCTTGGTCGCCTTGGTCTTGGTGGCCTTGGCCGTGCTGCTCGTGGCTGTGGCCGATGCCGCCCGGTCGCCATCGCGCCCCAAGAACCAGTAGGCCGCGAAGCCCCCACCGCTCAACGCCAACACCACCGCCACGATCGCCGCGATCAGGCCAGCATGGCCCTTCTTCGGCGGTGGCGGCGGCTGGTAGGCGTAACTGGGATAGCCGAGCATGTCAGTAGCCAAACAGTGTGGCCAGGCAGTAGTCCAGGGCCACCATTTCTTGGTCGGCGGCCGCCTCGGCTTGCTCGAGGGTCACCTCCGCCTGGGCGTTGGTATCACCGGCGTCCTGAGCCACTAGGTACTCGTAGACCTTGACCATGACCTCCATGTCGTCTTGCAGCCCTTCGGGCGCCAGTTCGGCCATCTTCTGGTACTTCTCCAACAAGGCCTGGTTGTCAGAGGTATCGACATCGGACTCATCGCTCAGGAGGTAGTCGCAATACGCGCTCAGGTCGCCAAACTCGGTGTCAGTGATGCCGGAAGAGGTAGTGACCCCGGTGGCGGCCGCGACCTGTTCGGCCATGGCGTCCCAGGCCGCCGCCGGGTCAGTGGCAACCCCGGTAATGATCTCGGCCAGCGTGGTCTCCCACGGCGTCCAGATGTCACCTTGCAGCAGGTCAACGCCGTACATGTCGGCGCCGTTCATCGCGTCGACAAAGGCCTCCCAGGCCGGCTCCTGGTAGATCAGCGCCTCTTGGGCCTCCAGGTTGGTTGGCATCACACCCACGGCTAGGGCTCCCTCCAGGCTGGTCTCGGGAGCGACCGCAAAGTTGAACACGAACTCTTGCGCAGCCAATTCTTGGGTGGTGGCAGTGGTGATGCCGAACCCATCGGCGGCGCTCAAGGCGACGGCCTCATAGTCACCGGCCGGCGGCACCGCTAGGGCGGTCATATCCAGACCGGCCCCCAGCAAACCCTCGAATTCCCACGATCCGGCCAGGTAATACGGCGCCTCACCAATCACGAACGAATCCCAGCCGCCACCGTCGGTAGTGTCGTGCAGCACGCCCTGGCTGCCCAGGGTTGCCAGATAGGCGGCGAACGTGTGGCCGGCCTCACCGCCCATGGTGAAGTTGCCACTCAGCAAGCCGTCAGCATCGGTCTCGAACAGCGAGGCGCCGAACGATGACTGCAACGGATAGAGCTTGAACGCGTCAATCGAGCCGTTGACGAAGTCGATCGCAACAGATTCTGGCGTGCCCGCGCCTTTGGCCTGTTCCACCAGTTCCTGGAAGGTGGCAGGGGTGTCTTGGACAAGGGCGTTGTTCCTGACCAGGGCCACCGATTCGGCGCCGAACGGCACCCCGTAACTGCCCAGCGAAGCCAACGCGTTAGGGGCCATGACCCCCTCTAGCGGCTCCAGGTCCAGTTGGATCAGGGTCAGCGCCGGCACCCACTGCCGGAATTGCGACGGATAACCCACCACGATGTCCGGGCCGGAACCGTCCGCGACGCCGGCTATCACCTCATCGGTCATGGTTTCCAGAGGCTTCGACACCAGCGTGATGGCGCCACAGCCTACCTCCTCCCAAGCCTCGGCCGCCTTCACGGCGGCGTCATAGTCGCCTTCGACAGCCCAGACTTCCAGGTCGCCGCCGATGCCGCACTCGTACCACACACCCAGTTCGGCCTGTTCCGGTTCGGGTTCCGGAGTCTCGGTTTCAGTGGGCGTGGGGGAAGGGCTGGGCGATGGCGTGGGCGTCTTCGTCTTGGTCTTGGTCGCCTTCTTGGATGTCTTGGTCTCGCTGGCCGATGGCGTCTTGTCACCATCGCGCCCCAAGAACCAGTAGGCCGCGAAGCCCCCACCGCCCAAAGCCAGGACCACCGCCACGATGGCGGCGATCAGACCAACATGCCCCTTCTTGGGCGGCTGCGGCGGCTGGCCATAAGCCTGATACCCGGGCGGCGGCGGATAGCCACCCCCCGGCGGCTGGTAGCCGGCGGGAGGTTGGTAGGCCGCGGGCGGCTGGTACGCGCCATCGGCCACTGGTGGCTGATAGGCCGCGGGCGGCTGGTACGCGCCACCGGGAACCTGGTACGCGCCATCGGGCGGCGGCGGGTAGGAACCCTGAGGCTGGTAGCCGGCGGGAGGCTGGTAACCACCTGGTGTGGCATCGGGCTGCGACATCTGCATTGCTTCACGTCACCTTACGTGATCAATCGGTTGGAGGGTTATAGGGGTTGGTCTGGGCTACTGGGCGGTCATGGCTCAGGGAATGTAGCTGTAAGCGCAGTCGCTGATGGCGTTGGTGATGTTGTCGGTCGCCTGGGTGATCGCTGCGGTGTCCATGTTGGCCAGGGCGGTGTAGTCGCCGTCCAGGGTCGCTTCCAGGCTCTCAATCATCATGGCCAGGTCACTTTGCAGGTCCACCGGGGCAACATCGACCATGCCCTTGTACCAATCCAGGATGGCGTCGTAGTCGGAGTAGTCAAGGCTCAAGGTTGACTCGATGACGTACTCGCACAGGGCGGCGTTGCTGCTGCCGTTGTTGCCAATGGTGATGTCAATGTCGTCGTCGTCGGCGTCTTCGTCGTCATCCACGTCTACGTCGATGTCCACGTCTTCGTCATCGTCCACGTCCTCGTCGTCATCGGCATCTTCGTCGTCATCCGCGGCCTTGGTGGTCTTGGTGGTCTTGGTCGGCTCGACGTCGTCCGCGTCTTCGTCTTCGTCGTCCGCGTCTTCGTCGTCCGCGTCCTCGTCTTCGTCGTCATCGGCCTTGGCGGACTTGGTTGACTTGTCATCGGCCGAAGTCGACTTGTCGTCGTCGCGGATGGCGAACCAGTAGGTGCAAAAGCCTCCGGCGCCCAGCACCAGCACCGCTGCCACAATCGCGGCGATCAGGCCCAGGTGGCTCTTCTTGGGTGGCTGGGGCGTGCCGTAGCCCGGAGGGGTGTAGCCAGGGCCGGCGGCATATTGGGGCTGGCCATACTGCGGGTCACCATATTGGGGCTGCCCGTACTGGGGCTGCCCGTACTGGGGCTGGCCATACTGCGGGTCGCCATAGGCCGGCTGACCGTACTGCGGCCCGGGCGATGGATACTGGGGGCCAACCGCAGGCTGGCCGTACTGAGGCTGATAGGGGTCCTGTGGCTGATAGGGACCTTGGGGCTGATATGGCCCTTGGGGCGGTACGGACATCGCGTTGGCTCCTTCACGTGGGGGAACAACTTGGCTGATATAGCAACCCTACTGGTCAAGGCAATATCCGCGCGATGGGGACAAGTCCCCATTCTTGCCGGCCACACCCAGGACTGGCCTGGGCAACGTGGGCTCAGCCCGGGCAGGGCGGCTCAGTGCGTCACCGACAGATCCCCCGGCACGGGCGGCATCTGCGGAGACGAAGGTGGTGGAGGCGGCGGAGGCGGAAGTGGCCGGAATTGTCCACCAATCGGTGCCTGGCTGCCTGGCACCTGAGGCAGGCCAGATCCGTCAGGGTTAACAGACATGGGGCTGGGCTCCTTAGCTGGGGGGCAGGGCGTCGCTTCCCCAACCCTACTGGCAACCCCTGTGCCGCTTGGGGACATGACAACGGCCGGGGGCGAGACCAACTCAACCCCCGGCCGCTGTGGCTCTCGGCCACGGTGGTCCGGCCACCCAACCGCCGGGCCACCGGTAGCCAAGGCCGGCCGTGGCCCGGTTGGTGCGCCTAGCCGCGTGGCGACAACCGGGCCACTGCCCCCCTCGGTACTTGAACTACCCCTTAACCGCCCCTGCCGTCAGACCGGACACGATGTAGCGCTGCAGGAACAGGAACAGCGCCAGCACCGGAATGGCGGCGATCAGGGCGCCGGCGGCAAACAGGCCCCAAGCGGCGTAGCGGTCGTTGGCCACCAGTGAATAGAGGCCAACCGCCACGGTCCACTTGGTGGGCGTGGTCAGCACCAGTTTGGCGATGATGTACTCGGAGAACGAGCTGATGAAGCTCAACAACCCCACCACAGCCAGCACCGGCGCCACCAGGCGCAAAATGATGCCCCAGAAGATCTGGGCGTGGGTGGCGCCGTCGATCTTGGCGGCCTCGTCCAGCGAGATCGGCACCGTGTTGAAGAAGCCGTACATCAGGAACGTGTTGACGCCCAAGGCGCCACCCAGGTAGACGCAGATCAACGCCACAAGGGAATCCTGCCCCAGGATCGGAATCACCTCACCCAGCGACTTGAGCAGCAGGAACACGGCCACGAACGCCAGCATCTGCGGGAACATCTGAATGATCAGCAGGGCCGTCAAAGTGGTCCGCCGGCCCTTGTAACGGAAACGCGAGAAGGCGTAGGCCGCCGCGCCACCCATCAGCACGGTGCCGATGGCGGTGAAGATGCCCACAATCACCGTGTTCGCCAGCCAGTTCAGGAAGTGCACCTGGGTTTCCGGCCGGTTGTTGGTGAACAGGGTGACAAACTGGTCACCGGTCACCTGCTGGAACAGCTTGGACGCGTCCGGCACGCCGGTCTTGCCCGGGCTCAGCGCCATGTTGACGGCGAACACCAGCGGGAAGATCGAATAGAGCACCGCCACCACGCCCACGCAGTGGCGCCAGCCGACCTCGCGCCACCACTTGACACGGTGGGCCTTGGCTCGGTTGGTCAACGGAACGTTGGAAGTATCGATCGCACTCATCAGGCCATCTCCTCCAGCTTGCGGGTCTGGCGGAACGAGAACGCGGCGATCGCGCCCACCAAGACGAAGATCAGGATGGACAGGGCGGTGGCCAGGCCGTAATCGGGTGTACCCAGGTCAACGCCGGCCAGCCGGTAAACCTCCGAAATCAAGATGTCGGTGGCCCCCGGGATCTTCGTATCCGAGCCTGTCCCCGGTAGCGGACCACCCCCTGTCAACATGAAGATCAGGTTGAAGTTGTTGAAGTTGAAGGCGAAAGAGCTGATCAGCAGCGGCGCCACGGCAATGAACAGCAGCGGCAGGGTGATGGACCGGAACTGGCGCAGCGGCGGGGCGCCATCCACGCGGGCGGATTCCATCATCTCGCTGGGGATCGACTGCAGCGAGCCGGTGCAGACCAGGAACATGTACGGGTAGCCCAGCCACAGGTTGACCAGGATGATCGACAGCCGGGCCAACCAGGGGTTGCCCAGCCAGTCGATCTCGGCCCCGAAGAAGATCCACTTGTTGATCACCCCATAATCACGGTTCAGCATGGCCTTCCACAGCAGGGCCGTCATGAAGCCCGGGAAGGCGTAAGGCAAGATCATCAAGGTGCGGTAGATCTTCTGGCCTTTGATGCGCGGGCTGTTGAACACCAGCGCCAGGATCAGGCCCAGGAAGAAGGTGGTGGCGACGGACAAGAAGGCGAAGCAGATGGTCCACACCAGCACCTTCAGCAGCGGCACCATCATCTTGGTGTCGGCAAAGATCGTCTTGTAGTTGGCGAAGCCGATGACGGCGCGCCAGCCCACCGATCCTGGCATCTTCTTGCCGGCATCGTCGACAAACTGGCCTTTGCCGCCATCGTGATAGACCAGGCCGGTCTCCGTGTCGGTGAACGTATCGGCCGCCTTGTCATAACGGACCGTGGGCAGGTAGACCTTGGCTTGGGTGCCGTTGCGCTCGGTCATAAGGAAGCCCTGGGAGGCGTCATCGGACAGCGGCACCGCCAGGGTTTGCAGGGTGTCCCAGTTGTCGCGGTCGGGTTTCACGATGTCGTACCCGTCCACGGCCGTGATCTTGCCGTCGGTGATGGTGGCGCCATCGAGCGCCTCCAACGGCTGGTCGGAGGTGCCGTACTCGGCCTCGCCATCAACCACCGTGGCCAGGTAGTAGTCGGTACCCTTCTGCAGCACGACGATGGCGTACGGGTCCTTGTCCGGCGCCACGGCGGTGTGTTGTGACTGGATGGCGGTGATGGCCGCGTCCTTGGAGCCCATGTGCTGGTCACCATAGTTGGTAATGGAGACGTAGGCCGTATATAGCATCACGTAGACCTGGAAGATCAGCAGAAACACCATGCCCGGCACCAGGTATTTGCCCGGTATGGCCCGCCGGGCGAAATAGACGTAGTTGACAACCAGCAGCAGGATGATGGCAACCACCAGGATGGTGGTCGAGCCGGCCCGCCAGGCTTGGATAACACCGAAAATGCCGATGGCGTCGATCAGCGCCATCAAGATCAGCTTGACTATGAAGCCAGGGCCCCAGCCGCCGGCCACGGCCATGGTGGCCGCCTTCCGGGACTTTTGGGTGCGGGGCTTGAGTGGTAGCTCACTCATTGAGGACCTCTTTACTTATGTCGACGTACTCCAATGAACGTCAGGTTTGGGGGTTGATCCGCCGCTGCCCGCCGGCCCCGGCGAGGGGGCCAGGACCGGCGGGCGGACGGATTCAACCCAATGCTCGGCTCTGGGTCAGCCGGCGTTCTCCGCGATGGCGGTCTCGATGTTGGTGATCATCTCGTCCCAAGCGGCGGCCGGATCGGTCACCTTGCCGTCAGCGATAGCAACCTCGGTCAGGCCCCACGGGCTCCACACCTGGTTCATGGCCGGGATGGATGGCTGCACCTGGGCGTCACCGGCGGCTTCAGCAAAGCCCTTCGCCACCGGGTCATCGGTGATCGAAGGATCGGCCAGCGCCTCCAGGTTGGCCGGCATACGACCACCCAGCTTGTACAGCTCAAGCTGTACATCGGCCCGGGTCAGGTAGTCCACCAGGAAGGTTTCGGCATCGAACGCGTTGGCGGCCTTGGCGGACAGGTAGAAGCCCTGCACACCCATGAACGGGGCGGCTGGCTCACCACCGGCCGAAGGAATCGGCAACACGGAGATGTCCATGCCAGAGGCCACCCAAGTGGAGGTGTTCCACGGGCCGGTGATGACGTAGGGCACCTCGCCGGCGGTGAAGGCCTGGCCCAGAATGTCACCGGTGATGGTGGACTTGACCACGCCCTCTTGGCCCAGTTTGGCCAGGTATTCGGCGAACTTGTGTCCGGCCTCGCCGCCCATGGCCAGCGTGTCGGTGTAGTCGCCCTCGGCATCGGTCTCGAAGACCTCGGCGCCGAAGGAGGACTGGATGGGATACATGTGGTAGGCGTCGCCCGCGTCACCCATCGGGATGATGACCGAGTACTTCTGACCCACAGCCTTGCCTTCTTCGATCAGTTCGTCGAAGGTGGTGGCCTTGGTCTCAGAAATCAGGGCGTTGTTGCGCACCAGGGCAATGTTCTCAGTGCCGTAGGGCACGCCGTAGGCCTGGCCCTCAGACGAGAAGGCACCCAGGGCGGCCGGCGACAATTGATCGGCCACGCCGCTCAAGTCGATTGGCGCCACCAAGCCGTTGGTCTTGAACTCACCCAGCCAGTCGTTCGCACCCACGGTGATGTCCGGACCGCTGCCGGCCGCTACCTGGGAGGCGAAATCCTTGCGCAGGTCATCGAAGACCTTCTGGATCAGGTTGACCTTGACACCCTGTTCGGCGCAGAACAGGTCCGCGGCCGGTTGCAGAGCGGTAATGCGGGTTTCATCCACCCAGACCGTGATCTCACCTTGGATCTGGGAGGCATCAGAGCAGTCATAGGAGCCGGCGGCGGGGTTGCCGTCATCGGCGTCAGCGGGGTCTGCGGCCGGGTTGTCATCGTCGGCCGATACGGTCGCTTCTTCGGTAGCCTCGGCAGATGTCGTGGATTCACCACCACTACCGGACTTATCACCGCCACCACAGGCGGCCAGACCGGCAGTCAGCCCCAGGGCCACCACTGCCACTGCAACAAGACGTTTCATTGAGGTTCCCTTCATCATCGTTGACGCAGCTTCGTTGACGCCCAGGAAACACGGTTTGTGCCCCCCCGGACGTGCGTCACCTGGAACTTTATCTTGCGGTAAAACCCCTGGTGCTGGACTTGTGGCCCCAATTTCTTGACGTGTCTCACGGCCGCGGCGGGGCTTGGGCCGAAAGAACTGGCAATTCCCCCGGTTGACCTGCGCAAACAGCTTGTGGCCGGCCACTTGGAAATGTGATTTGCGTCACATTTTTGCACCGTTTTGTTACCTTGCCGCGTTTTTCTGCGCTGGCCGCGTCTTGGGGTCGGCTTGGGCAAAATGTGACCCGACCTGCGGAAATTCGTGGGGTTTGTCCGGCGGGGCCGCCTAGGTCTTTAGGCCCAAACTCAACGTGAGTAATCGTATACCTGAGTAAAGCTACTGGAGTAAAAACTCCCGAAATGACACATCGGTCACCAGGTAGCCCGTCTGGTCATACGCCTCCTCCACCAGGAACATGCGGCCGTTGGCCACCTGGACCGTGGCTGCCGGCGCGGCAGAGTCCCAGCCCGCGCGTTCCGGTAGCGCCATGGTCCACGCCGGCTGCCACACGTCATCGGGCACCTGGTGGTCGCTGCCCGATGCCGCCGGGTTACCCGTGCCCGATGCCGCCGGGTCGCCCGCGCCCGGCATGTCCGCCAGGTTGTAGGCGGTCAGGCGGCCTTCCTCCACGCCGGTCAGGTAGACCATCGATCGGCCCATCGCCGCTATCAACTCGCTGTAGGCGGGGATGGAAGCCAACTTGGCCTTGGGTTGACCGGTGGCGCCATCCAGCACTATCCGGGCGCTCTGGAATTCCAATTCGAGGTCACCGGGGGCCAGGGCCAGGCTGCTGCTGTAGGCCAGGTCCATCAGGTCCGAGTCCAGTTCGATCTCACCCGCGTCATCGGCCAACTCCGGCTGGTAGATCAAGACGTCGCCGTTGCCCAGGAAGCCGGCCGGGTGCACCTCGCCCGCATCATAGGTCCACTTGGCCTGGCCTGTGGCCAGGTCAACCAGGCTCAGCGACTGATCATCCCAGCTCCCCATCAACACCACGCCCGCGCCCGCGTCAACATCCCACGGATAGCCCAGCAGCGGCCGGTCCCACAGCTCCTTGCCCGTGGCCGGGTCAACCATTGTGGTGACGATTTCGTTCTCAAGATCCATCTGGAACACCCTGCCCGGCCCCGCAGCTTCGTAGTAGATGAATTCGGGTGGCCAGTTGTTGGCCCCCAGCGGCGACAGCTCGCCGGTGCGGGGGTCAATGTAACCGTCTTGGGTGGGTATCAGGCACAGGCCGGTTTCCGGCCCCACCAGCGCGTGTTGAAAAGCCGTCCCATCACCCGAGGGTCCGTGCCAGATCTCCCCGCCTAAGTCGTCCAAAGTCGTCACCACCGCTTGGTCGCCTTCGTACAGCAAGACCAGGCCATCCGGCCCCAGGCCCCAGAGGGTGATGGCGCCGGCCCGGCTGCCCGTCACCTGGCCGTCCTTGTCCACCGTGACCAAGACCCCGGTGGTGCCATCCGCCGGGTCCTCCGCCCCAACCAGTGCCCCGCCCCGGCCATCCCGGTGCACAAACACGGCCTTGGCGGAGGGCAGGCCGGTGGCTTCGGACAGGTCAAGGTCCCAGGCCTGTTTGCCCTTGTCCAGGTCGATCAGGTTGAGCGTGCCACCTCCGTTGAACGGCTCGGTCACCACCGCCACATGGGTGGCGTCAAGCCAGGTGACCGCACTCTCCATCATGTCGGTGAGCTGGTCGTAGTCCACCTGCACCAGTTTGGACAGCACAATCGGCTCGCCCAGGCGCGGCTCGGTGGGCAGGTCCGGCGCCTGGGTGGTGTCCAAGGCGACCACCGTGTCGTCCCCGAGCGTGGGGCGCAGCACGAACCAGTAGGCGGCGGCGCTCAAGGCCAGCACGGCGGCGGCCAGGCCGGCGATGGCGCCCACCAGGCGTTTGCGGCCACGGCGGGTTGGCGGCGCGGTGGCTGGGGCGGCCGCCTCGGGTGCCACCACCGGCAGCAGGCCGGCCACCGGGGCGAGTCCGGGCGGCGCGGCCACTGGGGCGCCATCGGGCAGGGGCGCCGGGACGATGGCGGGCAGTGCGGTGGCGTCCTCCGGCGGGTAAGGCTGGTATTCGGGCCCGAGGTCTGACACAGTCCCAGACTACAAGGCGGACCAGGACGGACCCGGCCCCCTTCCTCCCGGACGGCTACTCGACTATCTCGCGGAGCACGTCGAAGCCGTCCGGTTCGTAGTCGTCATCCCTGGTGTGTGTTATCTCCAACCACAGCCGGCCCGAACGAGGTAACACGTACCCCGAGTCATCGCTGCCCAGTTCCAGGTCCAACTGCCACAGCGCCTGAGTCGATTGGCCCGTCAGGTCATAGGCCACCAACTGGTCGCCGTCCAGGCTGTAGAAGACGTCGGTGCCCATGCAACCGTCGTACGCCGGAGTGTCGAGCAGCATCGTCGCCACTTCACCGTTACTGGTCTCCAGCGCCCAGAAGGTGGCAGTTTCGCCGTCCCACCTTGATACGGCCAGCACTTTCTCGCGGGACAAGGTATACACAACGTTGATCGACCCGATCTCAGCCGACCACTGCTCCTCCCCGGTCTCCGGGTCCACCGCCACCGCCTCCCGACCGGCGGCCAGAATCAGCTTGCCATCGGCCAACGCTCCCGTCGCGCTGGCGGCGTCTTCGACTTCGCTATCCCATTTGTCCTGGCCCGTCTTGGCGTCGATCCTCATGAGGTCGCACTTGCTGTTGTCGCCCACTTGGCAGCGCAACACGATGCCATCCCCGGGCACCATGTAGTACGCGCCATCGCCCGCGTCTTCGCCCCAACCGATCTCCTCACCGGTCTCCAGGTCCACGAAGCCGTCATCCACCAGGACATAGGTGGTGTCATCATCAACCATCAAGACCTGGCTCTGAGAGGAACTCGAGGAGCCGTAGCCAAGCCGGCTGCTGGCTTCTGCCGTCCAGAGATCGGTCTCGATGTCGCTGGCCTTGACCGCCGAAAGGTCGTCGCCGTCCTTGATCAGGAAATAGTCGCCAGTCGCGTATACCACGGTGCCGTTGTCGCGGGTGCCGACCACCTCGCCTGCCAGGTTGATGGCCAGGATCGTCGTGGACTGGCCCTTATCCACTAAGTCGGACACCTGGACGGCCGTGATGCCACCGCCGGAAGACCTGGTTGTATTGACCTGGGGCATGCCGAAGCCGGTGGCCTCGACCAAGTCCAGTTGCCAATCGAGCTGGCCCGTATCCAGGTCCGCCAGGCCGATCGCGCTGGTCACCTCGAAGCCATCGGGTGCCTCGGCCTTGGTGTAGCCGTAGCCCACCCCGTCAGAGGCGTCGGACCAGCCGTCCCCATAGCCGTAGTTGAAGCTGCCAATGCCGGCAGTTTCCCGGTAGTAGTCATTGAGAATGGGACTCTCGGGGCAGTTATCGTCGTAGCAAACCCACCATTCTTCGTAGGCCTGGAGGTAGGCCTCACCGTCCTGGTAACCACGGGCGTACTCTTCGTCGTAGCCAATAAACCAACCCGGTTCCCCGGAGTTGAGCCACGCCGGGTCAGGGTCGCCGATCACCAGCATGTGGCCGGCGTCAGCAAAACGGTCAAAGTAGACCGCATAGAAGTCGCCCTCCAACAGGTCGGCTGCCACAATCTCGTCACCTAGCCCCGGCTTGTCCTTGAAATCCGGTGCCGCGTAGTGGTTGATCGAGGTACCGCCGCCGCCCCGCAGGCAGAAGAACCACCCCGCACCGGCCGCCACCGCCGCCACCACCACGGCGGCGGCCACGATGGCGATCACCTTGCCCTTGCCGCCCTTCTTCACCTCGGGAGACACAGTGCCCGATGTCGCCCCGGGGCCGGCGTAGACCGGGTAACCCTGGTAGCCACCACCAGAGGGCGGCTGGACTGGATGCGGCCCTGGTTGCGGCCCGGGTTGCGGCCCGGGCGCCATCGGCGGCTGAGCCGACTGGCCCGGCTGCCCAGACCACGGCGGCGGCAGAGGCGGGCCGACAGGCAGTCCGGGCCCGGGCACCATCGGCAGCGGGTACAGCGGTGGCACCTGGGGCCGCGGCCCCGCGATGTGCGTCACGTCATCGACGAAGCTGTCGCCTGCCGGCGCTCCGCCCTGGTTGGGGTCGGTCATGAATTGTGGGGTCGGCTACTTCACGATCTCGCGCAACACCCCGGCGCTGGGGCCGTCGTAGTAGTCGCCGTCGTAGATGGTGTACTCCAGCCACAGGCGCTTCTCGCGGGCGAAAACGTACAACGAATAGTCGTCATCCGTTTCCAAGTCCAGCTTCCACAACGCCTTCGTCGAATCACCCGTCAGGTCGTAGGCCACCAACTTGTCGCCATCCACGGCGTACATCACGTCGGTGCCAATGGTGCCGTAGTAGGTCGACACCTTGGACACCTCGGTGACCTCTTCACCGTTCTTGGCCTTCAACACGGTCATGGTGGCATTGCCGCTGTCACTACCGGACACGGCCAACACGTTCCCACTGGGCAGGGCCGTGACCCCGGAGAGGTCACTGACCTTGACGGACCACTCCTCTTCGCCACTGCCGGGATCAATCGCCACCACCTTGGCGTTCAGCGCCATGATCAGCTTGCCGCCGGCCAACGCCACCGAGGTGTTCTTGACCTTCTTGACCTCGCTGTCCCACTTGTCTTCGCCCGTCTCGGCGTCTATCCGCATGAAGTTGTAGGTGGAACCGCTGCTCTGTTCAAACTGCAGCACAATGCCGTCGCCCGGCGCGGTGTAGCCGTACTCGCCGCCGGCCTCATCACCCCAGCCCAACTCAGTACCATCGGCCACGTTGACGAAGCCGTCATCGGTCGAGACCAGGTAGGTGCCGTCCTTCGGTGACAGCACTTGGGTGCCGTTCGAGTTGACTTCCGCCGTCCACACCTCTTCATCGAAGGCGGTGGCCTTGACGGCCGAAATGTCGTCATCGTCCGCCACCAGGAAGTAGTCGCCGGCCGCAGCACGCAAAGACTCGTCGTCCCGGGTGCCCTTGACCTCGCCGTTCGAATCAATAGCCAGGATCATCACTTCGTCGCCATCGGCCGCGTCCGTCACCTGCACGGCCAGAATGCCGGCGTCCGAATACAGGGTCCGCGAGACCTGGGGAATATCGAAGCCGGTCTTCTCGATCAGGTCCACCGACCAGTCCAGCTTGGGCCCGTCCAGGTCCACCAGGCCGATGGCGCTGGCCACCTCGGAGGTCTCGGGCGCCTCGGCCTTGGAATCGCCATAGCCCCACTCGTAATAGCCGTCTTCCCAGCCGTCGTCGTAGCCGTCGTTGTCGTAACTGCCCTGGTAGTAGTCATCCTCCTCCGGATACTCGGGGCAGTCATCGTCATAGCAATCCCACCATTCTTCGTAGGCCTGGAGGTAGGCCTCACCGTCCTCGTAGCCCTGGTCATAGTCTTCGTCGTAGCCTTCATACCAGTTCGAACTGCCCGAGTAGAGCGAGGACGTGTCCGGCGCGCCAACCACCACCACGTGGCTGGCGTCGGTGAAGCGGTCGAATTCAACCGAGTAATAGTCGCCCTCCAGCAGCTTGTCCGCCTCGATCTCATCACCCAGTTGCGGTTTGTCCTTGAAATCGGGCGCCAGGCTGTAAGTGGATGACGTGGTGGAGCCGCCGCCGTCCCGCAGGAAGAAGAACCACCCCGCGCCGGCCGCCACCAGCACCACCACAACCGCGGCGGCGATGATGCCGATCAGCTTGCCCTTGCCGCCCTTCTTCGCCTCGGGGGCCCGCTGGGTGCCCGATGGCGCCCCCGGGCCCGGGTACGGCTGGTAGCCGGCACCATAGGGGGCCTGGCCGGGCTGGGGCTGGCCCCATTGGGGCTGCTGCGGTTGCTGGGGCTGCTGAGCCTGCTGAGCCTGCTGGGGACCGGACGCCATCGGCGGCTGGTAGGGCGAAGCCTGGGGCGCCGCCGCCTGCGGGGCCGCATACGGCTGGTACTGGGGCTCGGGCTGGGCCGGGGTCTGAGCCTGAGGTTGGGGCTGAGCGGCCGGCTCTTGGGCCGGCTGGGCGGCCTCGGTGGCCGGCCGGCGCGGCGCGATCCGCGTCGCGTCATCGATGGCCGCTTCGGCCTCGGCCTGCGCCGCGTGGGCACCGCCGTCCGCCGCCGCAGCGCCATCGCGGGCTGCCAACGCGGCATCGGCCTCTGGGTCACCCAGCGCCTTGATCCAATCGGCCAAACCCGGATACAGGTTGGGGTGGGCCGCAATCTGAGGCGCCAGGGCCGGGAACGCCCCGGCAATGACCGCCAGATCCTCCGCCGGCGTGGAGGGATTGTTGAGCAGCTCGCGCGCTGCTGCTTCGCCTTGGGTGGGATCGAACATGATGGGAGGAGCCTTCCTAGCCCGTGGCCGCGGGGCGGCCGGTCGCAAACAGGACGCCGCCTAGTCTATGGCCTGGTCAACTCCAGGCGCCATGGGGAGAAGTCCCCACCCGCTACTTGATTACCTCACGCATGATGTACGTGTTGGGCCCGTCGTAATCGGTTTCGGTGATTTGAGCCCACAGCCGGCCCTTATAGGCGGTGACGTAGGCATAGCCATCAACCACGTCCAGGTCCAGCTTCCAAAGGGCCTTCTTCGAATCACCCGTCAGGTCGTAGGCCACCAACTCGTTATCATCATCAATCGCGTAGAACAGGTCGGAACCCCAGGCGCTGGGCAGCGGCCAGCCATTGACCGTCCTGACCTCTTCGCCGTCCTTGGCCTTGAGAATGGCGTAATCGGCCTCCCCGCCGTCATAGCCGTCTACCACCACGACGTTGCCGTTGCCCATCGCATGGATGAGGGTCAGGTCATCCGCCTTGGCGGTCCACTTCTCTTCGCCGCTGCCGGCATCGACCGCCACCACTTTGGAGGACCGCTCAAGGATCACCTTGCCGCCGACCAGGACGCAGTTCAAGCCGCTCACCTTCTTGACCGGGGAATCCCACTTGTCCTCGCCGGTCTTCGGATCGATCCGCATCACGCTTCCCGTGGTGGAACTGCTCTCTTCGAACCGCAACACCACGCCATCGCCCAGGGCAACATACCAGGCCTCGTCGCCGGCATCGTCGCCCCAGTCACGCACGTCGCCGGTGGCCAGGTCCGCGCAGCCGTCCTCGACCAGCACGCAGGTGGTCGAGTCGTCGATCTCCAGCACCGCCGAAGAGTAGCCGTAGCCGTCGGCTAACGGGTTGGGGTTTGCATCCAGCGTCCAGACCTCGTTCTCGAAGTCGGAGCCCTTGACGGCCGAAACCTCGTCATCGTCTTGCCACAGGAAGTACTCCCCCACCGCCATCAGCAGGTAGCCCGAGTCGCGCGTGCCCACCACTTCGCCCTCCGGGCTGATGGCCAGCAACACGTAGTCATCGTTGCCAACGTCCGATATCCGCAACCCGACGTAGCCGTTGTCGGTCACGTCCGTGGCGAGGACGGAGGGCATGTCAAAGCCGGTTTTTTCTACCAGGTCAACTGTCCATTCCAGTTTGGCGGAATCCAAGTTCAGCAGGGCCACCGCGCTGGCCACCTCGACCGGCTCAATGTCCTCCGGCTCTTCGGCCCGGTTGCTGCCGTAGCCGTACTCGTCGTAGGCGTCCCAGAAGCCAACGTAATAGCCGTCCTCGGTGTAGTAGTCACCGTCGAAATACTGTTCCGGGACCGGGTAGTCGCCGCAGTCGTCGTAGCAGTCCCACCATTCTGTTTCCGCCTCCAGGTAGGCGGTGCCGTCATCCCAACCGCGGTCATAGTCTTCGTCGTAGCCCTCGTACCAGTCGCTCACGGCCGTGTCCTCATAGGCGTAGAGCGAGGACGTGTCCGGGCTGCCGATCACCAGCACGTGATTCGCGTCAACGAACGGGCCGAAGTCAACCTCGCCGTAGTCGCCTTCCAGCACTTCGTCGGCCTCGATCTCGTCACCCAGCTTGGGCTCATCCTTGAAGTCTGGAGCAATGTAGTCACTGGCCGTGGCGCCGCCACCGCCGCCGTCCCGCAGGAAGAAGAACCAGCCCGCACCGGCCGCCACCAACACCACCACCAGGGCCGCGGCGATGATGCCGATCAGCTTGCCCTTGCCGCCCTTCTTCGCCTCGGGGACCTGCTGGGTGCCCGATGGCGCCCCCGGGCCCGGGTACGGCTGATAACCCTGGTAGCCGGCACCGTAAGGGGCCTGGGGTTGCTGGGGCTGTTGGGGTTGCTGGGGACCGGACGCCATCGGCGGCTGGTAGGGGGTTTGAGCCGGAGCCTGAACCGGTTGCGCCGCCGGCTGAGCCGGTTGGGCCGGGGTCTGAGCCTGAGGTTGGGCCTGAGCGGCCGGCTCTTGGGTGGCGGGCGCAGCCGCAGGTGCGGCGGTGTCGCGGGCCGCCAACGCGGCATCGGCCTCTGGGTCACCCAACGCCTTGATCCAATCGGCCAAACCCGGATACAGGTTGGGGTGGGCCGCAATTTGGGGCGCCAAAGCCGGGAAGACTCCCGCGATAGTGGCCAGGTCAGCCGCCGGCGTTTCGGGGTTGTTGAGCAGTTCGCGAGCTACGGCTTCGCCTTGGGCCGGATCGAACATTGGGGCTGGAACCTTCCTAGCCTTGGGCCGCCGGGGACGGCCACGTCAGTGGGGCGCGGCCAGTCTATTGGGCGGGCCCTCCCCCGCGCCATTGGGACAAGTCCCCAACTAGTGGAGCAGTTCGCGCAGGGTGACCGTGCTGCCGCCGTCGCCGTCCTGGCTGGTCGTAATGGCAGCCCACAGGCGCCCGTCGCTACCCATCAACCAGACGGAGTCACCCGCTCCAAGCTCCAGGTCCAGCGTCCAAAGCGGCTGGTCGGGGTCACCATACAGGTCGTACGCCGCCAAGGCGTTGTTGCTGTCGGTGCCGTAAACCACCTCGTAACCCAAAGCAATGAAGCTGGCCGACGCGTTCTTCAGGGTCGTCAGCACTTCACCGGTGTTGGGGTCCAACAAGGTGAATGTCATCTCCTCATAGTCAGCGGTGGATATGACCTCCACTTCGCCGCCCGGCAATACGGCGATCAGGGCAATATCCTCGATTGCGGTTGACCACTGCTCTTCGCCGCTGTTCGCATCTACTGCCAGTACCTGGGACTCGCGCTCAAACACCAGGTTGCCTTCGGCCAGTACAACATATTGGCCTTCGGTCCCTGCCACCGGGTCGTCCCACATGTTGTCGCCCGTCTCCGGATCGACTCGCATGGCGGAGTAGCCGGACCCGCCGTCATCCTCAAAGCGCAGCACAACGCCGCCTCCAACCGAGGTGTAGTCCACACCCTCGTCGTTGGCGTTGCCCCAACCAATCGGGTCACCGCTAACCAGGTCCACCCAGCCGCCATCGGTCAGCGCATAGGCGGTGCCGTCGTTGACGGACAACAAACTGCTGGGTATCCCCGAACGGTGGGCAACCTCAGTCCACAAATCGTTTTCGAAATCGATCGCTTCGACTCCCGACAAGCCCTCATATGTCCGCACCAAGAAGTAGTCGCCGGACACGCCCAGCAGTTCGTCATACTCCCGGAAGCCAGTCAATTCTCCCTGCATGTCCACGGCCATGGTCGCGCACATCCCAGGTGTGGCCACATCCTCTACCTCAACTGCCAAGACGCCTGCCTCGGAGTACAAGTACCAACTCACTTTGGGCAGATCGAACCCGGTCACTCCGCCCAGATCAATCTGCCAGTCCAGCTTGGTCTTGTCCACGTTCAGTAGCCCGATGGCGCTCGCTGTCAAGGTCGGGTCGGCCACCTCGAGTTTCAAGTAGCCGTAGCCCCGCTGGTAGAAGGCGTCATTCCAACCGTCGTCGTAGCCGTCGTCGAGGCCGTCATACCAGCTGGTGCCCTGGTAGTAGTCGTCAACAGCCACGCCGGCGGGGCAGTCAAGGTCGGTACAGTCCTTGAACTCGGGGTTTGCCTCATGGAAAGCCAGGCCATCGGCGTAGCCGCGTTCGTAGTCTTCGTCATAGCCCTCATACCAAGACGTGCCCGTAACACTCACACTCGATGTGTCCGGCTCGCCGATCACAAGAACGTGGTTGGCATCGATGAAGGCGCCGAACCGGACCGAGTAGAAGTCGCCCACCAGCAGGTCCTCACCCACAATCGGGTCTCCCAAATTGGGCTGGTCCTTGAAGTCATCCACCCAGCCGAAGTCATATGACGCGCCGTTGGCTAGTTCCTGCCCGTCGTCGCCCCCTTCGACCGCCTCCCCCTCGTCGTCGTCTTCTTCGGCGTCCTGGTCAGCATCGTCCGTCGCGGTCGCCGTGGCGCTCTTCTCGGAGGCTTGGTTGTCGTTGTCATCTCCCCGGAACCAAACGAACCAGGCCGCACCGGCCGCGACCAGCACCACCACCACCGCAGCGGCAATGATGCCGATCAGCTTGCCCTTGCCGCCCTTCTTCGCCTCGGGGGCCTGCTGGGTGCCCGATGGCGCCCCCGGGCCCGGGTACGGCTGGTAGCCCTGGTAACCGGCACCGTAAGGGGCCTGGGGCTGCTGGGGTGCGGACGCCATCGGCGGCGGGTAAGGCGGCGGAAGCTGATACCCAGGCGGCGGTTGGTAGCCCGGCGGCGGTTGGAAACCCTGGGGCGGTTGGTAATCCTGGGGCTGGGACACTGTGGGACCTTTCTGTAGGGGCCGACGGACCCATCCAGGCTACCGGCCCCGGCCAAGCCCCACCTTCGGCCTGCATCGCGGCCCGGGTCACTATGGGTCAATCAAGCGTTCTTTACAAGTCCGCCTCTGACGGCGAAACCCCTGGCGCCAGCCCCCGCTAGGCAATAGTTTGGTCCCTGTGCCGGGTGCCCCAACGTTGGTCCAGACCACCATCCCCATCCAGGGGATGACCTGCCGCGCCTGCGAGGTCCGCGTCACCAAGGCGCTCAAGGCCCTGCCCGGCGTGGAACAGGTCAAGGTCTCGGCCGGCAAGGGCCAGGCCAAGGTCTCCTCCCGCAGCCAACTCCGAGCCGACAAAGTCGAGGCCGCCATCCGCAAGGCCGGCTACACCGTGGGCGCCACCAGCTACCCAACTGTTACCAAGGAACGCCAGGTTTGGCAGGACGTCGCCGCCGCGGTGGCCCTGGCCGCCCTGGTGGTGGTGATCTGGCAGGTGGCAGACCTGGGCCGGGTGGGCGATGCCGCCAGCCGCGCCGCCACCGGCGGTTCCCTCATCTTTGTGCTCCTGCTAGGAATAGCCGCCTCGATCAGCACCTGCATGGCCCTGGTGGGCGGCATCGTCATGGCCCTGTCGGCCGCCCATACGGCCCGCTTCCCCAACGCCACCGCTGCCCAGCGGCTCAGGCCCCAGGCCATGTTCAACCTGGGCCGCATCATCGGTTTCTCGGCCCTGGGCGCAGCCATCGGCGCCTTGGGCAACATGGTCTCGCTCAAGGGCCGCTGGCTGGGCCTGGCCATGCTGGCCGCCGCCCTGGTCATGGGCTTCCTGGGCGTCAAGCTGACCGGCCTGTTCCCCAAGCTGAGCGCCCACAGCCTGACCCTCCCCCCAGCGCTCACCCGCTGGACGCAAACCGACACCGGCGAATACCGCGACACCACCGCCCTACTGTTAGGCGCGGCCTCGTTCTTCCTGCCCTGCGGCTTCACCCAAGCCATGCAGGTGTACGCCCTCAGCACCGCCAGCCCAGCCAAGGCCGCCCTGGTCATGGGCCTGTTCGCCGTGGGTACCACGCCCGGCTTGATGGGCGTGGGCGCCCTGGCCTCACTGGCCAAGGGCCCTAAGGCCGGCCGCGTCTTCCGCTACGTCGGTGTGGCCGTGCTTGGCTTCGGCCTGTTCACCGGCCTGTCGGCCTTCCGCCTGATCTGCAGCCACACGCCCACCGGCTCGCCAACCGCTGCTGCGACCACCACCCTGGGGCCGGCCACGCCCACCCAAGGCACCACGCCCACCCAAGGCGCCACCGCGACATCGGCCACCGACGCCACTCCCGCAACCCAAGACCTCACGGCCCTCCAAGCCAAGGTCTCCAGCAACGTCACCATCAACGCGGACGGCAGCCAGACGGCCAAGGTCACGGTAGGCAGCGGCTACCAGCCGGAGGACACCGTCATCGTGGCCGGCCTACCCACCCAACTGGTCTACTACCTGGAAGGCTACGGCTGCGCTTCCGTGGTGGACGCCGGCATTTTCGGCCAGACCGACTGGCTGTACCTGGAGCCGGGCGACAACACCATCGATCTGCCCGGCCTGGCCCCCGGCACCTACGACTATTCGTGCGCCATGGGTATGTACCGGGGCCGGGTTACAGTGGTCGAGGCGTAGGCAGCAGGGCTAGGCGAGGAGCGGCAGTGAGCGTCACCATCCCGATCGGCGGCATGACCTGCGCCGCCTGCGTGCGCCGGGTCGAAAAGGCCGTGGGCCGCCTGGAGGGCGTGGCGTCCGTCTCGGTCAACCTGGCCACCGAGAAGGCCACGGTTGACTATGACCCCCAAACCATCCGCCTGCCACAGATCAAACAAGCCATCGAGAAGGCCGGCTACCAGGCACTTGACGACCAAGCGCCCGATGCCGCCGAACAAGACCGCGAGCGCCGTCGCCGAGCCATTCGCACCCTTTGGCTCAAGTTCGCGGTGGCGGCCGCCTTCACGCTGCCGCTGCTGTACGTGGCGATGGTGCCGATGATCTCGGCCAAGATCCCCTACCCGGGCTTCCTCGACCCGATGATGCACCCGCTGGCCCACTCACTGGCGGAGGTGCTGCTGGTGGCCCCCGTGGTGGGCGTGGGCTACCGCTTCTACACGGTCGGTTTCAAGAACCTGATGCACCTCAGCCCATCGATGGACTCCCTGATCGCCGTGGGCACCGGCGCCGCGGTGGTGTATTCCCTGGTAGAGGTGGCGCGGGTGATCGGCGGCCAGGGCGAAGCGGCCGAAAACCTCTACTTCGAAACGGCCGGCGTCATCATCAGCCTGATCCTGCTGGGCAAGTCCCTTGAAGCCGTCTCCAAGGGCCGCACCGGCGAGGCCATCAAGAAGCTGATGCAACTGGCGCCCAAGACGGCCACGGTGATCATCGACGGCCAGGAACGCGAACTGCCCATCAGCGACGTTGAAGTGGGCGACCTGGTGGTGGTCAAGCCCGGCGGCAAGGTGCCGGTGGACGGCCAGGTGACGGACGGCCACACCGCCATGGATGAATCGATGCTGACCGGCGAATCGATCCCGGTGGAGAAGACGGCGGGAGACCAGGTCTACGCCGCCACCATCAACGGCACCGGCACCGTCCGCTTCCGCGCCACCAAGGTTGGCAACGACACGGCGTTGGCGCAGATCATCCGCCTGGTCGAGGAGGCCCAGGGCTCCAAGGCGCCCATCGCCGCCCTGGCGGACAAGGTCAGCGGCGTGTTCGTCCCGGTGGTCTGTGCGGTGGCGCTGGCGGCCGGCCTGGCCTGGCTGGCCGGCGGCGAATCGTTCCAGTTTGCCCTGCGCATCTTCATCTCGGTGCTAGTGATCGCCTGCCCCTGCGCCTTGGGCCTGGCCACGCCCACGGCCATCATGGTGGGCACCGGCAAAGGGGCGGAGAACGGCATCCTGATCAAGTCCGGCGAAGCCCTGGAACGGGCCGGCACCGTGGGCACCGTCGTCTTGGACAAGACGGGCACGGTCACCGAGGGCCGGCCGGTCCTCACCGACGTGGTTTCGTGTGGCCAGTTGCCCGATGCCGCCTGGCTGGCCCTGCTGGCCGGCGCCGAGGCCGCTTCGGAGCACCCGTTGGGGGCCGCCATCGTGGCCGGCGCCGCCCAACGCGGCTTGCCGTTAGCGGACGCGACGGGGTTCGAGGCGGTGCCCGGGCGGGGCATCGGCGCCACCGTTGACGGCCGGCTGGTGCAGGCCGGCAACGCCGCCTTCCTGCAAGAGGTTGGGGTGGCGGTACCGCCGGCAGCGGCCGATGCCGCGGCCCAGTTGGCGCAGGCCGGCAAGACCCCCATGTTCGCCGCCGTCGATGGCGCCCTGGCCGGCGTGGTGGCGGTGGCGGACGTGGTGAAGCCTTCGTCGGCGGACGCCATCGGGCGGCTGCACGCCATGGGGCTGAAGGTGGTGATGCTGACCGGCGACGGGCAGCGCACGGCCCAGGCGATTGCCGCCCAGGTGGGCGTGGACCAGGTTGTGGCGGAGGTGTTGCCGCAGGACAAGGCCGCCCAGGTGGCGGCGCTGCAGGCAGGCGGCCAAGTGGTGGCGATGGTGGGTGACGGCATCAACGACGCCCCCGCCCTGGCGCAGGCGGACGTTGGGGTGGCGATCGGCTCCGGTACCGACGTGGCGATGGAGAGCGCAGACGTGGTGTTGATGCGGTCCGACCTGCGTGAGGTGCCCACCGCCATCGAACTGAGCCGGCGCACCATCCGCAACATCAAACAGAACCTGTTCTGGGCCTTCGGCTATAACGTGGTTGGCATCCCCATCGCGGCCGGCCTGCTGCACCTGTTCGGCGGCCCGCTGCTGTCCCCCGTCATCGCGGCGGCCGCGATGAGCCTGTCCTCGGTGTCTGTCCTGACCAATGCCCTGCGGTTGAAGAGATTCCGGCCCGGCTCCTGAAGACGGGCCCGGGCGGTAGAAGGCTGCTGCCGGGGCAGCAACCTTCTGTCGCCCGGGCCCGCCCGCACCGCCCCGGGTTCGTAACACACCACCAGGTAGGCTTGGGCAGTTGTGTTTGGCGTCGAAGAGGAGGCCCCAGCGTTGGAAGTGCGAGAACTTGATCATCTGATCATCCGGTTTGCCGGGGATTCGGGCGACGGCCTGCAGTTGTTGGGCAGCCGTTTCGCGGCCGAGTCCGCCCACCTTGGCCACGACTTCGCTACCTTGCCGGATTACCCGGCCGAGATCCGGGCTCCCGCCGGCACCATCCAGGGCGTCTCTTCCTTCCAGATCCACCTGGCCAACCGCCGGGTCACAACTCCGGGCGATGAACCCGAAGTCCTGGTGGCGCTGGGCCCGGCGGCACTGAAGGCTAACTATCAGCGCGTGCGCCCGGGTGGCCTGCTGATTGTTGACAACGCGGAGTTCAATCCGCGGGCGCTGGCCAAGGTCGGTTTCGACACCGACCCGCTGCATGACGGTTCCCTGGACGCCTGGCAGTTGGTGGCCCTGGACCTGACGGCCCAAGCGGTCGAGGCGGCAGCGCCGTTCGGCCTGGGCCGCAAGGACGCCGGCCGGTCCAAGAACATGGTGGCGTTGGGCCTGGTGACCTGGCTGTTCGAGTTCCCCACCGGCCCCACCGAGGCCTACCTGACAGAAAAGTTTGCCCGCAAGCCCGAGATCCGTGACGCCAACCTGGCGGCCTTCCGGGCCGGCTGCGCCCTGGGTGAGGCCTCCGGGGCGTTCCGCGCGCGCTACCGCATCCCGGCGGCCAAGAAGACGCCCGGCACCTACCGCGAGGTCAGCGGCAACGAAGCCACCGCTTATGGCCTGGTGGCCGGCTCACACCTGGCCGGCATGCCACTATTCTGCGGCTCGTATCCCATCACCCCGGCCTCCGAGATTCTGCACGTCCTGTCCGGCCTGAAACACGTGGGCGTGACCACGTTCCAGGCGGAGGATGAGATTGCCGGGGTCGGCTCGGCGCTGGGCGCCTCGCTGGGCGGGGCGCTGGGTGTCACCACGACATCGGGGCCCGGCTTGGCCCTCAAGACCGAGACTATCGGCTTGGGCGTCATGACCGAACTGCCACTCGTCATCGTCGACGTGCAGCGCGGCGGCCCATCCACCGGCCTGCCCACCAAGACGGAACAGTCGGACCTGTTGTTTGCCGTCTACGGCCGCCACGGTGAATCGCCCGTGCCGGTGCTGGCGGCCCGCAGCCCGGCGGACTGCTTCGATACCGCGGTCGAAGCCTGCCGCATCGCCGTCACCTACCGCACGCCCGTCATCATGCTGTCGGACGGCTACATCGCCAACTGCGCCGAGCCGTGGCGGGTGCGCGCCATTGAGGAGCGGGCCCCCATCGAACCCGACTTCGCCACCGAGCCGAATGGCACCACGGCCGATGGCAAGCCGCGTTTCCTGCCCTACAAGCGCGATCCGGAAACCTTGGCCCGGGCCTGGGCCATCCCAGGTACGCCCGGCCTGGAGCACCGCCTGGGCGGCCTAGAGAAGGGCGAAACCGGGCAGATCTCCTACGACCCGGCCAACCACGACCATATGGTGCGGACCCGTGCGGCCAAGGTGGCCGGCATCGTGCGCGACATTCCGCCGCTGAAGGTGGATGACCCGTCCGGCCAGGCCAAAGTGCTGGTGCTGGGCTGGGGTTCAACGTTCGGCGCCATCGCCACCGCCTGTGACAACGTGCGGGCGGGCGGCGGCAAGGTGGCGCGGGCACATCTACGCCACATCCACCCACTGCCCGGCAACATCAAGGAAGTGCTGACCGCCTACAGCCAGGTCATCATCCCGGAGATGAACCTGGGGCAACTGGCCCGGCTGCTCAAGTCCGAGACGCTGGTGGACGTCACCAGCTATACCAAGGTGGAGGGCCGGCCCATCTCCACCGTCGAGTTGACCGAGTTCATCCGCACGGCCGTCGAGGGCCGTTGGGGGGCGCGCGGGCGGCTGGGCGTGGCGGCACAAGACAAGGCCGCCAAGCCGGATGAAGGGAGCGCGGCATGAACGCCACCAAATCGACGCAGTCCACTGCCCCGGCCGGCCACGACGGCCTGGCCTGCGTGCCACTGGCGGACCAGCCGGTGCCGCGGGGCGACTATGTCTCGGACGCCCAGGTGCGCTGGTGCCCGGGCTGCGGCGACTATTCGATCCTGGCCACCTTCCTAGGGCTGTTGCCCAAGCTGGGTCTGAAGCGGGAGAACACGGTGGTGGTGAGCGGCATCGGCTGCTCGTCGCGCTTCCCGTACTACGTGGACACGTACGGCATTCACTCCATCCACGGGCGCGCCCCCGCCATCGCCACCGGCCTGGCCACGGTGCGGCCAGACCTGAACGTGTGGGTCATCACCGGCGACGGCGATGCCCTGTCGATTGGCGGCAACCACCTGATCCACGCCCTGCGGCGCAACGTCAACCTGACCATCATCCTGTTCAACAACCGCATCTACGGCCTGACCAAGGGGCAGTACTCCCCCACCTCGCCGGCCGGCACCATCACCAAGTCGTCACCGAAAGGGTCACTTGACCTGCCGTTCGACCCGGTGTCACTGGCGCTTGGAGCCGAGGCCTCGTTTGTGGCCCGCGCGTTGGACACCGACCGGGCCGGGTTGACCGAAGCCATGGAGCGGGCCGCCCGGCACCGCGGCGCCGCCCTGATCGAGGTGATGCAGAACTGCGTCATCTTTGCGGACGGGACGTGGGATTCGGCCCGTGGACCGGAGACAGAGTCTTCGATTGTGCGGTTGGCCGATGGCGAGCCGGTCACCTGGGCGGGCGGCACCAAGTGTTTGGTGCGTGACCCGGCCACGGGCGAACTGACCCCCGCCGTGACCGCCGATGCCGCGCCAGAGCAGATTGTGGTCCACCGGGAGTCCGCGTCCGATCCGTCGCTGGCGTTCGGCCTGTCGCGACTGGATCGGCTCGGTTTGACGCCCGTGGGCGTGTTCCGGGCGGTTGACCGGCCGGCCTACGATGACGAGGCCCGCGCCCAGGTGACGTGGATCGAAGACCGCGCCAAGCGAGCCAAGGTGATGCAGAAGCTCCTGGTAGGCCCAGACTCCTGGACCATCGACTAGAACCCTCCAGGAGTTGCAGGGGACGGTCCCGGGGGGTGGGATGACGCGGTTACAGGGGACGGTCCCGGGGGGTGGGGTGACGCGGTTACAGGGGACGGTTCCGGTTACAGGGGACGGTTCCGTGTAACATGGGTGACGCGGTTACAGGGGACGGTTCCGTGTAACATGGGTGACGCTGTCACCCATGTTACACGGAACCGTCCCCTGAACCCCGGTAACCGTCCCCTGAACCCCGGTAACCGTCCCCTGTACCCCCGTAGCCGTCCCCTGAACCCTCGTCCCCTGTGACTTCGGAACC
>JAISSX010000057.1 GCA_031272885.1 Bifidobacteriaceae bacterium
CCCAGGTCCAACGGGCAGCCGCCGCCACCCCTACCGGACCAGGCTCAAACAATCATGACCAAATCAGCCCAAATCCAAGCCCTCCCCGGCCTACCCCCACCACCCGGCATCGGACCCTCATCCCGCAGCCCCTCCATCTGCGCCACCTTCATCGCCACCAGAGCCCTAGCCGCCCTCGACGGCTACAGCCCCACCCGCGAACTCACCCGCTTCGTGTCCAAAGAAGTCTGGCAACAACTCAAAACCTTCGCCTGCCGCCTACCCGGCCAACACCGCACCCCAGAACACATGCGCGTCCACCTGATGCTGTCCAAAATCACCCCCCGCATCATCGAAGCCACACTGGTATGCCACCAAGCCGACCAAATCCGGACCGTCGCCATGCGCCTCCTCAACCAAATGGACGCCTGGCAAGCCTCCGAACTCATCATCATCGACTAACCCCGGCCCCCTCACGAAAGGTCAATTCCCCGCCACGAAAGGTCAATTCCGTCACCCCCACCACCCCAGACCAGGCCCGTGACCTGCAGTTATACTGTCGGCTTAACACATGGAGGACACAGAACTGACCTCTCGCGCAGGGACAGGCCGGGTTCGGCAGGAGAATTGGGCCGTGTTCAGTTTCGACCGGCCGGTGTGTGAGGTGGCCCTGTCCCTTCTGGGCGCCACCATCCGCCTAGGCTCGGTCGCCATCCGGCTGACCGAAACCGAAGCCTACGCCGGTCAGGGCGACCCGGCGGCCCATGCCGTGCGCGGCCGCCGGCCGGCCACCGAAGCCCTGTTCGGCCCCCCAGGCACGTTGTACTGCTACCTGTCCTACGGCGTTCATATCTGCGGCAACCTGGTATGCGAGGCCGAAAGCTCAGGTTCGGCCGTGTTGCTGCGGGCCGGTGATGTGATCGAAGGCGTCGAAGTGGCCCGCCACCGCCGCGGCTTCGACCAACCGGGTCGGGTCCGCCCGGACGCCTGGCTGGCCCGCGGACCGGGGTGCCTTGGCCAGGCGCTTGGCCTCACGCTGGAACACTCCGGCTGGCAGGCCGGCCAGGACTTCACAGTAGAACCGCCAACACCCAACTACCAACCAACCGCAATTGCCTCCGGCCCGCGGGTCGGTGTCTCAGCCGCCAACCAGAGACCCTGGCGCTACTGGCTGGAAGGAGCGCCATCGGTCTCAGCCTATTCCCGCAGCCCACGAGCGGCCCTCGACGCCTGGTAGAACCGGTACCGGGCGGCGTCGGCCACCTTGACCGGTTGCCTGTACCGGGCGGCATCGGGCACTGGCCGCTAAACCAACCGGAAAGCCGAGCCGGACGGCTACGTGTCGGTTGAGATGTGATCCCAGTCGTCACCCGGGCCAACCAGCCAGTTGAAGGCGTGGTGCCACTCCACGGCCACCTCGCCGTTCAGGCCGGCCGGGGCTGGGTGGTGGTTGAGGCGCGCGTCTACGCAGGCCCAGTTGTAGCGCAGTATCAGGTCAGCCGCGTCCCGCAGTACTTCTTTGGGCTGCGGGCTGGCGGCCGGCAGCAAGTCGTCGAACGAGGACAGGGCCTTGAGCAGCATGGCCATCTCGTCCACGTCGCACTCCTCACAGGGCACGCCAAGGGTGGGGATGAAACCCAATGCCCACAGGAACACATGGCAGCACTCGTAGCGCCATGAGAATTTGGCATTGTCCCCGCCCGATGGCGTGGCTTGCCTCAGGTAGGCCATCTCGCCAGGGGTAAGGAACTGTTCAAGGTCGATGCCCAGGTGGGATTCGATCGCATTGACCGCCTCCTGTGAGGCCTTCAGCCCTTTGCCGGACCCCTGGTAGTCGGCGTACACGGCGGTGGCATAGGCGCCAACCAAGCGTTGGGCGATCTCGGGGGGCGTGCGGACCGTGGTCGCCGCCTCGAACCTGGGCGGCAACCAACGGTTGAAGGGGATGCCGGCCATCGCTAGGACGATTTCGGATCGGGCTTGGCGGGCCAGGTCGGCCGGCGATGCCGCGGCAAACTCGGGGGATTGCGACGGATCGGTCATGGTGGCCCTCCTTTGGGCTCTTGGGCTGTGGCCGTCTCGGTGCCCGGGCGCCAGGCCGCGGAGAAACAACGGGCCAAGCCTATCCGGTCGCCCCTGGTCACCCCGCCGGCTCCCCTGGTCATCCCGGGCTTGACCCGGGATCTACGCCAATTCCAGCGCGCACTGCCAGCCAAACGTCGCTGCTGGACAGTTGGGTTGGTAGGAGGTCATTCAGCCGCGGACAGGCGGGCGAGCTGGGCGATGACGTCCGCGCGGCGTGGCGGTTGGGTGCCCTGCTGCTGCAGGTAGGCCAGGAAGCCATCCGCGATCGCCTGGCCGTTGGGCACGATGGCGCCCAGGCGGCTGACAAAGTCTTGGGCCACGTCCTCGTATGCAACCATTTTGAGGGGCTCCGGCATGTGGACTTTGCCCTTGGCGCGGTAGGCCCAATAGCCGGTGGCCGCCAGGGCCTCAGTGAGGCAGTACCAAGCCGCCTTAACCTGAGGGTCACGGGCTAGTTCAGCCTCGACGTTGGTGCCATGGTCGTCATAGTCGTGGCAAAGCTCATCGAAGTGCTTCTCGGCCACTGGCTGGCCCTCCATGAAGGCCCAGCACAAGCCGAACGCTTCATCGGCCAATTGGCGGTTGGCCGTTTGGTCAAGCAAGGGGCGGGCCAATTCGGCCAGGCCAATCAGGTAGACCGGCTTGACCGCATCCGCGAGCACGTCCCACAACATGGCTTGCCTTTCCTCGGTTGGTGCGGTCCCCGCCGGCCGGGTAGAAGACCAGTCGAACGAGTCCCAGTCCACGATATCCCGGGTAATGACAAGGGCATACCACTTAGTGCCGGCCTCGGCCGGATTCTCCGAGAGGTACAGCAAGTCGAAGTCGGTCTCCCATGGCCGCCGCGCCAATTCCAGCAGGTCTGCCAACAGCGCCAGCGCCTCGGCCCCACGCTCTTCCTTGGTGGCCCCTTCAGACACTCGCGTACCCCCTGCCGCGCCTACTCGTCTTCCGCCGGTCGATGCCGCCACCTCCAGGTTAGCCGGGACGGCCAGCGGGCTAGGCTTGGGGAATGGGCGAGGAGCAGGTCGACTTGGCCGAGTGGACGTGCCCCGCATGTGGGGCGACTGGCCAGGCGACAGAGAGCATCCGGACATATACGGAGCGGTTCCCGCTGGAATCGTGGTATGACGTCAACCACCAGCCCGGCCCCGAGGTCCTGGAGCACACGGAGTTCACCGAGCAGTGGACAGTCTGCGCCTGCGGACACGAGACCATGGTCAGCTGGTCATCGGTGGGCTACGGCGCCTGGGGCGACATCTTGGACTGACCGAGGCACGGCCCCTGCCTGGCCAAGGCCAGGTTGGGGTCCGCCGAGGCGGCGCCACCGCAATTGTGCAGCGCCCCGCTGCCCTTTTCTGCCTCGACTGCCGTGCACAACGTGCGGGTTGGCGTGTGGGCAAGTATTGGGGCACGTTTAGGGCACGCGGCCGGTTTCGAGGGTCGCAACGGGGTACAGAACGGCCCGGACCCGGGGCGCATTTGCCCAGGTCCGGGCCGGTTTCCTGCATCAGGGTGGGTAACCGGGCTTGAACCGGCGACCCCCAGAACCACAATCTGGTGCTCTACCAACTGAGCTATACCCACCATGGTGGGGCACTCTGATCAGGCCGCCCAGCATCTTACCCGAAACGAGTCCGCCCCCATACAGCTCCAACGCAGCCGCCCAACACTCGGCCCCCAACCTTTGGTTCAATAACCTTGTGCCCGCTTCCGCACTGGTCAGACCCGCCACCGTCCAGGACGCCTCGGCCATGGCCGCCATCCAAGCCCGCGCCTGGACCCAGGTGTTCGGCACCCTGTTCCCCGAATTGCCAGCCGCCCTGGACCCTGCCGCCACCGCCAAGGCCTGGCGCCAGGCCGTCACCCTGGCCGCGGGCGGCGGCCCGTACGCCGTCTTCGCCGCTACCGACCCGGCCGGCCCCACCAGCATCACCGTCGGTTTCGCCGCCCTGGGGCCCCTCCTCGACCCGGATGGCGGCAAAGGCGCCGCCGAACTGGTTGCCCTCCACGTTGACCCGCCCCACCAGCGGCAAGGCCACGGTTCACGCCTGCTGGCTGCGGTGGCCGATGCCGCCCGCTCCCCCAGCAACGTCGCAACCCGCCTGTCAACCTGGGTCGCGGTGGCCGACGTAGTCCGCCAGCGCTTTCTCAAACAGGCCGGCTTCGGGGCCGATGGCGCCACCCGCGCCTGGCACACCGACGCGGGCAGCCTGGTGGACGAGCAACGCTGGTCCGCCCGCCTCGACTAGCCGCCTCCCCGCACCCGGGCCAGCCGGGTGGGCGGACGGCATCGGCAGCGGTAGCGGCTGGGCCGTGCGACCGTCGCACACTTTTTGGGCACCAGGGGACGGCGGCAGTCGTGACCAAAAAGCATGCGAAGCTCGCACATGGGCCGCAACACGCCACCCCCGGCCAAGAACCCCGACCCAGGCCGGCCACCTACCCCTCTAGCAGCGGGGCGGCCAGGGCGAAGCCGGCCGCGATGGCGGCGTCCATGTCCAGGTACTGGTAGCGGCCCAGCCGGCCACCGAACCACACCAGGGGTTCTTCAACAGCCAACAACCGGTACCGCTCCAGCAGTTCACGGTCCGCGGGCGTGCCCACCGGGTAATACACCTCGTCACCGGCACCGGCCACGCGCGAAAACTCGGTCGCGGTGACGGTCGCATCACCGGGATACACGCCACGACGCTCCGGGTGGAAGTGCCGGAACTCGATCACCCTTGTATAGGGCACCTCCAGGTCGGCATAGTTCATCACCGCGCAGCCTTGGTAGTCCCCCACCGGGTGGTGCTCCCACTGGAAGTCCAGGGTCCGCCAGCCGAGCCGCCCCAGGCGGTAGCCGAAGTAGCGGTCAACCGGCCCCGTGTACAACACCGGCAACTGGCCGCGCACGGCACCCAGGGTGAACGGTCCGCCATCGGGCGCCAGGCAATCCTCTTCCAGCCGCACGTTAACCCGAGGGTGGTCCGCCAAGGCCTCCCACAAACGCCCGTAACCACCCACTGGCAGCCCTTGGTGCGGGTCGTTGAAGTAGCGGGTGTCGTAGTTGTAGCGCACGGGCAGGCGGCTGATAACTGAGGCCGGCAGCAGCTCGGGCGCAACCTGCCATTGTTTGGCGGTGTAGCCGCGGATAAACGCCTCATACAGCGGCTGGCCGATCAGCGCCACGGCCTTCTCGTCCAAGCTGGCGGGTTCGCGGCCAGCCAGGCGGGCCAGCATGGGGGCGGCCTGTTCCGCGATCAGGGCCTGGGCCTGGTCAGGGGTGTAGGCGGCGCGGAAGAACTGGTTGATGGTGCCCAGGTTGACGGGCAGCGGGTAGACCTCGCCCTTGTGGGTGGTCCAGACCCGGTGTTCATACCCGGTAAACGCGGTGAAGCGATTGACAAAGGCCCACACTCGCTCATTCGCGGTGTGGAACAGGTGGGCGCCGTAGCGGTGGATTTCGATGCCGGTTGCCGGGTCCGCTTCCGACCAGGCGTTGCCGCCCACGTGCCCGCGCCGCTCCACCACGGTGACCGAACGCCCCGCCTCGGCCAGCAAGCGGGCGGCGGTCAGCCCGCATGGCCCGGCCCCCACCACCAGTACGTCTGCGTCCACGGTCTCAACCCTAGTGCCCGATGCCGCCCCCGCCCCTTGGTGCCCCGGGCACCCGCCCGTTAGGCTGGGCGAGCACCGCCAAGCGGGCCGCGTGGCCCGCCCACCAGGGGGACCATCTCAAAGATGCTCGATTTTGACTGGCTGCTTGCGGCCTTTCCCGGCAACCGGGGGTTCTTGTGGGGCAGCCTGCTGACTGGCCTGGTCTTTGCCGTGGTAGCGGTGTGGCTGGTGGTACGCCAGGTGCGCCGCCCGGCTGCCCTGTCACTGCCGGTCGTGTTTACCTGGCTGACGGTCTGGGTGACGCTGCCCAGTTCATGGATCCGCATGAACGAGTTCCTGGACGGCGCGCACCTGACCGACCACATGGGTGCGGTCTACGGCGCCTGGTTCTCGTTCCAGTGCCTCATGGTGGCGTTGCTGGTGGCGATGTTGGTGTTCTACGGCCGCCGATGGCGTTCCATCGGCCTGCCGGCGTGGGCGCTGGTGGCGGCGTGGCTGGCTGTGTTGGTGGCCTCGGCCGCGGCGGGCAAGTTCGCGGCCGAGTGGGTGTTCGGCATCGCCGTGGTGGTGGCCCTGGCCGTGTCGCCGCTGCGCGGCGAGGCCCTGCTGACCCAGGCCCGGTGGATTATGCGGGCGTTGTTGCTCGGCTCTGTGATTTGGCTGATCGTGGCCACGCCCAGGGCGCTGCGCTTCGGCTCCGAAGGCCTGGTCCAGGGTTACGACGTACGCGGCCTGACCTACCACCCCAATGTCCTGGCGTTGATAGCCGCGATCAGCCTGTTGTTCGAGGTCAAGGCGTTCCGTCTGCGCAGCGCCAGCCTCTTCTGGCTGGCGTTGGGCGCCGCCAACCTGGTCATGACCGGCTCGCGTACCGGTTGGGTTGCCGCCCTGTCGGCGCTGGTAGTGCTGGCGGTGGTGTCCGGACGGACGGGCTGCCTGCGCGCGCCCTGGTTGCGCTGGGCGGTGCCGGCCGGGTTGGTGGTGGCTGCCGGAGCGGCCGCCGCCATCGCCGCCAAGGCCGGCTACGACCGGATCAACGCGGTCTCCACCCGCCGGCTCGAAATCTGGAGCGAAACCTGGCCCCACCTGTGGGATCACCTGCCGCTGGGCCGGGGCATGCACCCTTATTCGGCCTCCGACCTGCCGCCTATCTTGTTCGATTACCAGGTCTCCACCGCCCACAACCAGTTCCTGGAAACCGGCCTGGACTCCGGCCTGCCCGGCCTGGCCTGCCTGGCCCTGCTGATTGGCGCCATGGTGTGGGCCGCCATCGACGGCCGGGCCTACCGGGACTTGCGGCTGGCCCTGCTGGTGGCACTGTTGGCGGACATGGTGGTGGAGACGCCGCTGGTCAACCCGCTGCAATACCAAAGCTGCCTGACACCGCTGGTGGTGGTGTTGCTGTGTACCTTGGGCCGTGGCCAGGCTCGCGGCCAGACCCCCGGCCAGGCCCGCCGGTTATCATGGTTGGGCTCAACGCCAACCAACAATGCCGATCGGAGCACAGGGGCTTGAAGATCTCGGTTGTGGGCCTGGGGTACCTGGGGGCGGTCCACGCCGCCGCCATGGCGTCCTTGGGGCATGAGGTGGTTGGGGTTGACATCGACCAGGCCCGGGTCGGCGCCCTGCAGGCCGGCCGGGCGCCGTTCTTCGAGCCGGGCTTCCAGGAGTTGTTGGATCAGGTGCTGCCTACCGGCCGGCTGGCGTTCTCAACCGAGATTGCAGACGTGGCTGGCGCCTCGGTCCATTTCATCTGTGTCGGCACCCCCCAAAGCGAGGATTCCGGCCGGGCCAATGTCTCCTATGTCGAAACCTCGGTGGCGGGCGTGGCCAAGGCGGTGGCGGCATCGGGCCGGCCACACATCATCGTCGGTAAGTCGACGGTGCCGGTGGGGACGGCGGAGAACCTGGCGGCCTGGCTGCGGACGGCGGCCCCAAACGTCACCTTGATCTGGAACCCGGAGTTTCTGCGGGAGGGTTTCGCGGTGGCGGATTCGCTGCACCCGGACCGCCTGGTGTACGGGGTGGAGCCCGGTCCGGCCGGCGAACAGGCCGCCACAGTGCTCGATGCCGTCTACCAGCCAATCCTCGCGGCCGGCACCCCGCGGTTGGTGATGGATTTCGCTTCGGCCCAGTTGGTCAAGGCGGCGGCCAACTCGTTCCTGGCGATGAAAATCAGCTTTATCAACGCCATGGCGGTGTTGTGTGACGCGACAGGTGGGGACGTCACCCAGTTGGCCCAGGCGATCGGCCTGGATGACCGGATCGGTCCCAAGTTCCTGCGGGCGGGCCTCGGTTTTGGCGGCGGCTGCCTACCCAAGGACGTGCGGGCGTTGGTGGCCCGGGCAGAGGAGCTGGGCCTGGGCGAAACGTTCGAGTTCCTGCGCTGCGTCGATCAACTGAACACCAGCCAGCGGGCGCGGGTGGCGGCCACGGTAGCCCAAGCCGTGGGCGGTGACCTGGCCGGCAAACGCATAGCCGTGTTGGGGCTGGCGTTCAAGCCCAACTCGGATGACATCAGGGATTCGCCCGCACTGTCGGCGGCCCAGGCGCTGGCCGGGCTTGGGGCCCGCGTGGTGGCCTATGACCCGGCGGTGGGGCAGCGCGCCACCCAGCAGGTGCCTGGGTTGGCGGTGGCGGGTTCGGCGGTGGAAGCGGCCACGGGCGCCGATGCCGTCCTGGTGGGCACCGAGTGGCCAGAATTCCGCTCAATGGACCCCGGTCAATTGGCGGGTGTGGTGGCGGCACCGGTGGTGGTGGATGGCCGCAACTGCTTGGACCCGGCAGCTTGGGCGGCAGCCGGCTGGCGATACTGGGGCATCGGCCGCCACCACCCCCAATATGCGTGAGAATCTGTCGAACCGAGCTGCGGCCGGCGCAAGGCCTGTGACCTGCAGCTTTACGTGCCTAGGACGAGAGTTGCAGGGTTCCTAGGACGAGAGTTGCAGACCAAACGCCACCCAACACATCAGGCCGTGACGGACTCGATCCAGCGCTTGATCTCAAGTACCGCCTGGCGCTGCTCCTCGGCCCGGACGGCGCGCAACCGCACCATGCGCTCCGCCAACTCCGCCCGCCTCGACAAGGCCTCCTCGATTGCCGCCGCCACGGCCGCGGCCTCGTTCTCCACGAAGATCGCTGCGTCGGCGAAGTACTCCCGCAGCACGCGAGTGCCGGAAACCACCAACGGCACCCCCAAGCTCAACGCCTCGTAGCCCGAACGCTGCATGGTGTACTCCCGAGTGGTCAGGCCAACCACGCAGCCGGCGCGCCCTATCAGCCGGGCCAGGTCGTCATTGGTGACGTACCCGGTGAAGCGCACGTTGGCCGGCGCCTGGGCTTGTAGCGCCTGGGGCGCCCGCCCGGTCAGGGCAAACGGCACCTGGGGCAGCAGGGCGGCGGCGGCGAAGATCTGGGCAATCGGTTCGTCGCCGGCATACGCCAACGGGAACACGGCGTAACCGCCCTCCGGCAGCGTAGCCAGCCCGGCGTCATCGAACACTTCAACGTCTGCGGGCAGACGGGTCTCATCCAGACTGTCGTGGACGGCCACCGCCTGGCAGCCTTGCTGTTCCGCTATCCGCTTCAGGGCCTCGTTGGTGACGATTACCAGACCGTGTCGACGCAGCCTAGACAACACCCAGCGGGTTGACCAGGCCCACTTCGGGTCGTTGAAGGCGCCCGTGTGCAGGTCACCAGCAATCTTGGCGCCGCTGCGCCGGGCGTAGGCCAGCACGGGCAGCAACGCCACCGGCGGCGGCTGCATCACCAACACCACGGCCGGCCGGCGTTCCCGCAGCAGCCGGGCGGTGTCCCGCCACTGGCGCAGGTACCGCAGCACCAGGTTTCCGCCGGGCCGCCACACGTAGACGTCTTCGGCACCAACCTGTTCGGCTAGGCCGTGGCTGCGGCCGTGGAACTCCCACCAACTGACAAACAGGGCCGGGTTGGAGGCCGCCATGCCCGATGGCGTGTCGCTAGTTGCGGTTTGACGTTTCACAGGCTCCACTCTTCACTCCGGGTCGGCCGGGTCGGCGCCACCGAATTGTCCACCAACTTGGTGGACAGTTTCACCGGGCATGGTTTCGCCTCTCATTGGACTAGTTGCCATCTCGGTGCAGGAGGTGCCGGGCTAGGGAACGGGCGGCCACGCCCAGGAAGCGCGGGCCTCTGACCAGGTAGCGATAGGCCAGGCGGCGCGGCTCGCGGGACAGTCGCCACAGCCATTCCAGGCCGCTACGTTGCATCCACAGCGGCGCCCGGGCCACGGCACCGGCCACAAAGTCGACCGCCGCCCCGGCACCCACGTACACGGCATCGGGCAAATCTGGTTCCCAAGCCAAGAACCACAGTTCCTGCTTAGGTCCACCCAGGCACAGGAACACCAGGTTGGGCGCCCAGGCGGCCAGGTCTGCCACCGTGGGGCGGCAGATCTGATCACCCGGGTCTTGCAGCATGGGGACGGCGAAACCCTGCACCTCCAGGCCGGGGTGGGCTTGGCGCAGGTTCTCGATGGCGCGGTCACGCGCGGTGTCCGACCCGCCGACGATAGCGAGGCGCCAGCCGCGTTCCGGGGCGGCAGCCGCGGCGGCCGGCAGCAGGTCCGCGCCGGTCAGGCGGTTCAGGTTCTGGCCACCGATCAGGCGAGCCAGGGCCACCACCGGCATGCCGTCGACCAGGAACATCTCGCCCCGGTGGAAGGCCGTGCGCCAGGCCGGGTTGCCCTTCAACAGCAGGATCAGGTCAACGTTGGGCGTGATGACCAGGTGCCGGCCGGGCGTGGCCATCAGTTGGCCGATCCGGCCCAGCGCGTCAGCCATGTGGCCGGGGAAGAACTCCTTGCCCCACAGCGAAACTCTGCCGCCCCGCTGCACCAAGGTGACCTGTGGCGGGCGGCTGCGCATGGACATCAATTGTGCCATGCGGGGCCCAACGAAGCAGCCCGGGTCGGCCTGGTCTGGGTAAGCTACTCCAGTGCCCAATGCCACTCGCGGCCAGGCCGGCCCCCCCGCTGTAGGCTTAGCCTCCCGCCAGCGCCGGGATATCCAGCTTCTGCGCGCCCTGGCCGTCGCCCTGGTTGTGGTGTACCACTTCATGCCAAAGCTGGCGCCTGGCGGCTACATCGGCGTTGACGCCTTCTTCGTCATCTCCGGCTACCTCATCACGACCAGCTTGGTAGCTCGCCCGCCCAGAACCATCATGGACTTGGGCCGCTTCTGGAACCGCCGGATTCGGCGCCTGCTCCCGGCCGCCTTCGCCGCCATCATCGTCACCTTCCTGGCGGCGGCCCTGCTGGCTCCCGTGACCCGCCTCGCCACCACCGCCAAGGATGCCGTCTATTCGGCCTTCTACCTGCAGAACTGGAATCTTGCCCGGCAGGCGGTGGACTATCTTCAGTCGACCCAGCCCCCAGGACCGATGCAACACTTCTGGTCGCTGTCGGTCGAAGAACAGTTCTACATCTTCTGGCCGGTCCTGGTCCTGCTGGTCGCGTTGATCACGCGCCGGCGGCACCGTCACACCATCATCGGCCTGACCGCCGTCTTCGCCCTGGTCGGTGGCCTCTCCCTGGCCTACTCCGGCTACCTCACTGCCATCGCCCCCGCCAAGGCCTATTTCATTACCCCCACCCGTGTGTGGGAGCTGGCGATAGGCGGCCTCTTGGCCGTTGCCCTGCCGCCATTCCTGCGCCATTGCCGGCCGGCCAACAAGTTGCTCAGCGCTCGGCCCGGCCAACTGGCGGTGGCCTGGACAGGCGTGGCAATGATTGCCGCGGCTGGGTGGTTCTTCAGCGACACGACAGCCTTCCCCGGTCTGGCCGCGCTGCTGCCCACACTAGGCAGCGCGGTGTTCATTGCGGGCGGCGCCCTAGCCACGCCTGGCCGGCCGGCCAGGCTGCCCGTGCGCTGGCTGGTCTTTCTTGGCGATGCCTCCTATTCGGTCTACCTGTGGCACTGGCCAGTGGCCGTCATCCTGCCCGAGGTTCTGGGTCATTCGTTGACCTGGTGGGAGACTGTCGCCGCCATCGCCTTCACCCTTGTGGTGTCGGCGCTTTCCTATAAATACATCGAAACGCCCTTCCGCCACACCCCGGTGCTGGTCGCACCCTTGCGGCGGGCCTTTGCCTTTGCCCTGTCCGGCATGATGATCATTGCCGTCGCCGGCGTCGGCTGCCGGTATGTGCTCTCAAACCGCGCGCAAAGTGATCTGGCTGAGGTTCGCGCCCTGGCGGCCGAAGACTCCTGCCTTGGCGCCGCCGCCCTCCTCATCCCCGAATGCTCCAGCCCGGACGCCGGCGGCCGAAGCCTGGTCGAGACGCCGCTGGCCGCCCAAGAGGACTTCCCTGCCACCGATGCGGATGGCTCACAGGCCTGCTATTGGCGCACGGACAAGATCGGCGAGCCCAAATGTCATTATGGTGTTGAATCGGCGGATGCGACAAAGGTAGCCCTGCTGGGAAACTCCCACGCGGCCCAATGGTTACCAGCAGTGGAAGGGCTGGCCTCGGCCGACAACTTGGCCATCACGACCTACATTGCGGCACAGTGCTATCCCGCCACGCTGCCGCTGGCCCAGTTCTCGCCGGACAACCGGCGGCGCTGTCTGGAGTACACCTCGCACTCCCTCGAAGCCATCGCGGACGCCAACACCGACGTGGTCATCATGTCGGCCTACAGCACCCCCACCAACCCCAGTTTGAGGTTTGCCGACGTCCCGGTCGAAGAACAGTTCGACACCATTGCCCAGTCCTGGAGCACCATCCTCCAGTCTTACCGGGCGCTGGACATCCCGGTGGTCGTGATCCGTGACACGCCATCGCCGGATTCAGACGTACCGGCCTGCCTGACCAATCACGCTACCGACCCCGAAGCCTGCAATGGCAACCGGGCAGACTGGCTCAAAGATGACCCTCTGGCCGCTGCCGCCCTTGCCCTGAACGATCCCGGCGTGGTTGTGGCGGACCTGACCGATGCCTTCTGCGAGGGTGAGACTTGCTTCGCCGTGGCCGGCGGGCTGGTCGTTTACCGTGACCACGATCATGTGGCTGGGACCTACGCCGCCTCGGCGGCAGAGGCGTTGGCGCCCTACATCGACCAGGCCCTGGCCCAGGCTGCGGCAGGGTAAAGCGTCCTTAGATGTAACGGCGGACCGGCGGGATCAGGCGAACCAGGTTGACCGCAATCAGGCCGCCGGTGACTATCAGCGCGACACCGACCAGGGTGGCCGGCAGCGTGGTGATGCCAGGGGCCCACGCCTCGATCAGATCCCACAGGAACTGGTTTCTGAGAATCCCTTCGGTCAGATAGACACCGAACACTCCGCCGGCCAGCCACATCACCGCTTGGGCGGCCCGCCGCGGCAGCGGCCATCGTTGCAGCGCCCAGGCTAGGGTCAACATGCAGGTCAGCGTGGTGACCGCCACCAGCGAGTTGAAGTAGAACTGGGTGGACGGGTCGCCGCCGGTCACGCCATCGTGCCAGGTCATCACGGCCGTGTAGGCGATAGACAGTGCCGAGGCTGCCAGGGCCAACCCAACCAGGCGGCCCTGGATGCGCTTGACCTTAACCTGTTCACCCAGCCAATAGCCCAGCAGGGGGTAGAAGACGAAGTTCGCCGTGGCTAACGGCAACGAGAAGTAGTTGGTGATGCCCCAACCCAACCAGGCTTTCAATGAAGCTACCAGCAACTGGTAGCCCACGCCCAGGCAGATCAGATAGGTGAAGTGCTGCGGCTTGAGGTTCTGAGCCATGGCGCGCAGCAAGGGCAGGAGCATCAAGAATCCCAGGTAGGAGTACAAGAACCAGTTGAGGATGCCGCCGCTCAACATGGCCCGGCAGAAGTCCCCCACCCCGGCGGGCGATGCCGCGTAGTCGGCTTCGGCACCAAAGAAGCCTTGTTTGCGCAGGGCATACTGAAGCAACCCCATCACCAGGATGACAATCGCCATGCGCTTGACCCGCTTGCCCCACACCACACGCAAGGGTTCGTCGCGGCCCAACAGAACGGCCCCCGAAGCCATGAAGTAGAGCGGCACCGCCACCTTGCAGCTGATCGACAGGCTGAGTCCGGCCCAGTAAGCCAGGCCGCTGGGCGACCAAGCCAGGTAATGCTGGAAGCCGAACTGCCCGGTGTGGTTGAAAACCACCGCGTAGATGGCGAGCACCTTGGCCAGGTCCAGGTAGGCAATCCGGCCGGCCTTGGGGTTGTCCACACCAAGAGCCAACACGTGGCCTAGCCTGCGGCGGAACCCGGCTGGCGCCGGCGCCGCAGCTTGGGAGGAAGACACAACGCTCATGCTAGTGCCGCAGCGCACAAGGTAGAGTGACCACGACACCATGGGCCAGCGTTGGCTGCCTCTCCACTGAAGGGTCTGCTCGATGAGTTTGCGCGATTGTCTCCTGCTGGCAAGGAAGCAATGGATCATCCTGATTGTCGCCGTCTTGATCGGTGGCGTCCTGGGTGCCGTGGCCAGCCGGGTTTACAACCCGCGTGAAGAAACCCAAGCCATGCTTACCGCCAGCATCATGGTTCCGGACAGCCTAGCCAGTCAGTGGAAGCCAACCGATACGAATCTCCTGATCGACTCCACCCTTGCCTTGGGCCTACCGGATGAAGTCTGGGAGTCCACCGCCGCCGCGATCATCCCAGAACTGACCGGAGAGGAATTGAAAGAAGTCTCTCAGGTCTACCGGGCCGGCAACGGCCCGGCCGTCCGTATAGTCGTCACTTTGCCGGACGCTGCCGCAGCCAACAACGCTGCCAACCAATTGGCCGATTACGTTAAGGCCACACTTGAGCAAGGTGCGGGCACCGATCTGACTGTCAACCGCAGTGTGGTCGAAACCGCCGCGGGGGCAGCCTCGCTGTCCGCAACGAAACTCCTCGCCCTGGGCCTCGCCGTCGGCTTGGTGGTGGGAATCGCCATTGTCCTATTGCGCTACCTGACCCGCCGCACCGTGCTGAGCGAAGACAGTATCGGCGACATCACTGACTTGCCGGTCCTGGAGCACATCAACCTCCGCCGGAAGGGAGCCGATGACGGGACTCGCCTAAGTGCCCTCGCCCTCAAGTTGGGTGCCACGGCACCGAGCGAGGACCCCAAGGCTCCAGTGACCTTGCTGGCAATGTCGCCAACCGAAACTGCTCGCCTGGAACAAGACGGCGGGCTGGCCAATCAACTGAAGGAGGCGGCCTCGTGTGATGCCGCGGTAGCGGACGCCTCGACTCCAGACGGCCTGGCTGCCGCCAAGACTGGTTCTGTACCGGTTCCTGTCGCCTTCGCCCACTTCACGCGCACCAACGACCTACGCCGTGTCTTGAGGGATTTGCAACAGGTCGGAGTCACACCCGCCGGAATTGTGCTGGTGACCGACCACTGACCATGGGCTCGATCGGCATCGCCTCCGAAACCGCCAGGCCCAGCCTGGCGGTTCGCTGGCTGGTGCCCGCCACTATCGTGGTGGCCACGGCCCAAAACCCGTTGCTGGTCCTACTCGCTGGTGGCGACCAGATGGCCTTGGGCGCCAACCCCTCCATCCTGGCAACGCCCATTCGGTACCTCGACGACCTGTTGATCCTCCTGTTGGCGGTGGCGCTATTCCCCCGGCTGACACGCTTCCACCGGCGATGCGCCCGCCTGGTTGTCGGGTGGGCGGCCCTGGTGGCCTTGGCGGTAGTCCACGCCATCGCTGCCAACATCGTGCCGGCGGGCAATGCCGTTACGGTGGCCCGCCAGGTGTTGATGCCGGTACTCATCATCGGTATAGGCGCCTCACTGCGCCGCAACGAGTGGCGGGCTGCGGCCATCACAACGCTGGCACTCTCGGCCATCAACGCCCCCTACACCTTCCTGGAGTGGTGTGGCATACGCCTGTTCCCGCCGGCCAACCTGGGCTACTTGGACGGCGGATGGGTCTACCCCCCGCCGTTGAACCTGCCATATAACTTTGTGTCCTGGAGTTCACCCACAGAATGGTCGGTCCGGCTGGGTGGGTTGTTGATCAACCCCCCAACACTTGGCATCTTCGCAGCATTGTCGGCCAGCCTGACTTGGTGGCTGCTGCGCAACCAGGCACTCCGGTACACCCTGGCCTTGGCCAACGCAATGGTGTGTTTCGGCACCATCTCTAGGGCCGGCATCATGATCCTCTTGGTGGGCCTATTGGGTCCATATTTCGTGAAGCGAGTTGGCCGCACCATCAGCGTGATCGGTTTCGCCGTGGGTATCACCTTGGGCGGCACCATCATTGCCACCATGCCTGGTTCAACCAAACACGTCACAGGTTTGGTAGTGGGACTGACCCGTGGCCTCAAAGCACCGTTGGGCGAGGGTTTTGGCAAGGTTGGCAACCTGGCCAAAGCCGCTGTGGCCGGTGAGTCGCTGCTCGGCATCGCCTTCAGCGCCATGGGCTGGCTGGCCATTGCGCTGGTGGCCGCGATTGTGATCAAACTGGTTCTACGGTTGCAGTCATCGACCGCCAGTTGGGTGCCACTTGTCCAGTTGGGGGCCCTGTTGGCGGCGGCCTTGGCCGAGACGGGCGGGGCCGTTTACGGCACCATTCCGATGTGGCTGTTCTTCGGTTATGCGCTGGTCAACCCGGACTTGGCCAGCCTCAGCCTGGAACCGGACCGGGCCCGCAATCCGAAGGTGCTGTTTGGCTTCGACGAACTGGCGTCCCCGGAACAGCCGAACCGCATCTGCTTCCGGCCGGTGGAAGACCGGAGGCTGCTGTGCAAGTAGGCCTGTTGCACTTCCACCGGGCGGTCAACCACGGCGCCGTGTTGCAGGGCCTGGCCCTCGCCGGGGCGGTGGAAAGCCTGGGCGCGGCTGCGACAATCATCGACTACCGCCCACGGACGTACGAGGAGCAATACGCCCCCCTGCCCGGCCCGGTCAAACAGGCGGCTTGGGTCTACCACTCCAGGCAGTCCTGCGGCGCGGGCAGTGCTCAGGCCGCCTACGCCGTGGCACGCCGTATGGCCACCCTGGCCCTTGAACTGCCTCAGATCACCGACCGCAAGGCCATCCGCGCCGCCTTTGACCGCTACTTGGAGGCGCATGCCCGCCTGACCCGGCCTTATGGCTCGATCGGAGCCTTGCAGGCGGCCCCACCCGCCCTCGACGCCTATGTGGTGGGCAGCGATCAGGTGTGGAACCCTTACGTCACCGGCGGCTTGGACCCGGCCTTCTTTCTCGGCTTCGGGGCGCCACAGACCAACCGGGTGGCGTACGCGGTCAGCCCAACCCGGCAACTGAATGTGGCGGCCCACGCTGCCGTGCTCAAGGCCCTGACCAGCGGTTTCTCCCACATCTCGCTGCGTGAGGCGGAGCAACAAGCGGCCCTGGCGGGCGCCATCGGGCACCCCGTGGCAGTCTCCCCCGATCCTGTCCTGCTGCTGGAACCCGGCCAACTGGCGGCCCTGGAAGAACCCATCAAGACGCCCAGCAGGCCGTATCTCTTGACCTATCTGTTCAGGGACCCGGCCGCCAAGCCGGCCGTGGAACAAGCCTGCGCCACGTTGGCCAAGGCTGAGGGCTTAGGCGTGATCGACGTCTCGCTGGAGAACCACCGCATGCGCTTGCCCGGTATCCACCCTAGGCAACAGAACCCAGGCGAGTTTCTGAGCCTGCTCAAGGGGGCCGCCTTGGTGGTAACCAACTCGTTCCACGCCACGGCCCTGTCGGTGCTCTACGGACGCCGCTTGCTGGTGGCGACCAGGCAGGGCACCGGCGGGCGCATGGTCGAACTGTTGGAACGGCTGGGGCTGGGGGGCTGCCTGATGGACCCGCCAGCCGCCGGACAGCCCACGCCGGGGGCGACTCGAGTGGAGGGCTCGGACCAGGTTGAGGCCAGGCTGGCCCAGGTGAGAGCCGAAGGCATGGACTACCTCAAGCGCTCCCTGGGGGCCTAGGCTCACTGCCCGGACCGCCGGGACAGTTGCACCTGCTTCAGCCTGGCCATGACAGTTGGGAACAGGCATTCGGCCAAGATCAGGGCTTTACGCTTCAATCCCAGGTGGCGGCTGCGCAGCAACCCTCGCCCGGTCTGCCGCAGGTCCTTGATGGTCTCCCGCAGCAGGGCGTTTTCCTGTTTGGTTGACTTGGACGCCACGATCTGCCGCACCAGGTAGAACTGGTGGCCAAACAGCATGTGGTTGTAGGCGAAGATCACCTTGGGGGTTTCGATCAACAGATCCCGCCCGATGCCGCGCAGCGACTCCAGGCCGCCCGTGCCGATCCGCACGCTGGCCTTGGTGGTGGCGCTGCCCGCGTTGTTCAGCCGGTAGTGATACACCTTGCGGCGCCCCACGCCCACGGTGCCGGCCCGTTGGGAAGCGTCGGTGACGAAGCGCAGGCCCTCAGAGGAGAAGAGTTCGGGCTTGAAGCGGATGCCGGCTTCATCGAGGAAGTCGCGGCGGAACAGTTTGTTCCAACTGCCCACCGTGATGGCCGGATACAGCAGGGCGGCCGTGGCACGCTCGGGTGACCAGGCTTCGATGCTGTCCTCTTTCACTTGCACGGTGTCAACGGTGGTGAAGTTGTTGAACGACATCGCCATGGGTGCCTTGGTCGCTTCGATCACCTGCAGCATGTAGGTGATGAAGTCAGGTTCTAGCCAGTCATCGCCATCGACGAATGCGATGTACTCCCCTGCGGCTGCCTCCAGGCCGGCGTTGCGGGCCGTCGAGACGCCTTGATTCGCCTGGTGGATCACCTTGACCCGTTGATCCTGCCCGGCCAGGGCGTCGCAGATGGCGCCGGAGCCATCCGGCGAGCCGTCATCGACCAGGATCACCTCAAGGTTGGCGTGTTGCTGTTCCAGGATCGACTGGACGCACTGTTCGAGGAACTGCTCCACGTTATAGACGGGGACTATCAGCGACACCAGCGGTGGTGTGGCGCCAGGGGCGGTATCCAAGCCGGGCTGCGCAGCCATGATTGATCTACCTGGTTCTCTTGGGTGGCCTAGGTGGTCAAGTCAAGCGAGTCTAGCAGGCGGTATCATCCATAGGCGCGCCCAGTCGGCGGCGCGGGTAGCACCGGCAACGAAACGGCGGCAACACGGAGTTGACTCAAGCAGACACCCAGGAGGAGGTTCAGCGCCCACCGGCGCGCAGCGCCTTTGCCACCCTGGCCTGGGCCTTCTTGGAGCGGATTGTGCCGCGGATCGGCTCAGCCGCCATCATGCTGATCTTCGCGGCGGTCACCTCTCCCACCATCGTCGGCTACTACTCCGCCATGACGTTGGCCTACCTGGCCATGCAGGCCCTGTTCGATTCGGCTGTGCGGCAGATTGCGGTAGGAGCGGTCCACACGCCCGGCGGGGTGGCCTTCCTGCGCCGCTACATCAAGACCTACGCACTGACCGGACCCGCTGTGATGTTCGGGGCGCTGGCCATCATGTGCGCCTTCGGATCGATGACCTTGCGGATTGCCCTTGAGCTGTCCCCCATGGTGCTGGCCCCTGTGGCGGTAGCCAGCGCCACCCGCGCCCTGGCCACCGCCCAGGCAGCCAACCTGTGGCGGCGCATCAGCCTGACCCAGGCCGTCGCCGTGATCGCCTCCTGCACGGTCACCATTCCTGTGGTGATAGTCACCGAAAGCCCGCTTGGGTCGGCCCTGCAGTTGCTGATGTCGGAGACCATCTTTGCCCTTGGCGTCCGGCGGATGGCACGGGGACATCAGATGGAACCGGGCGAAGAACCGCTGGTGTCATACTTCCACCAGTTCCGGGCGGCATCGGCCTACACCCTGGTCAGTTGGGCCCAAAACCAGGCCGACCGGCTGTTCCTTGGCTTGTTCGCCGGTTCAGCCACCCTCGGCAGCTACTCATTTGCCGGCAGCCTGTCACACCAGGTAACCGACTCGCTTGGTGTGGCCACCGCCAATGTCCTGCGACCCAAGGTGATAGACGGCAAGACCAAGTCCGATGCCGAGTTGCGGCACCTGGTCATGCCCACCCTCAGACGAGCCATGGTCATGACTGTGGCCGTCATCCTGGTCACCTTCCCCGCCGCCTATTGGGTTGCCCCGCTGGTCTTCAAAGACGACTGGGATTCGGCCCTGCAGATTGTGCCAGTGTTGAGCATATCGGCCGTGCCGGCCCTGGTGTCGTGGTGCCTGTCACCCGTGCTGGTCTACCAAGCCAGGCTGCGACTGGCCACCGCCATCAAGGTCTGCGGCACCATCATGTCGGTGGGGGTAGCGGTGGCGGCCACCTACTCCTTGGAGTTGGCCGCCTGGGTGGTGGTGGCGCGCGAGACCATCATCATGTGCGCCATCGCCCTGATCGGCACGCGGCGATCCATCGGAGCACGGGTGCTGGTGACACCGGTCCTCCTGGTGGTTGTGTTGTCAGGGTTGTTCCTGCTGGGCAAACCGCTCTACGCCCTCTTCGGCTGACTGAGTCACCAAGTAGGCCCCGAGTAGGCCACAGCACAGCCGTTGATAGTGCAACCATCACCGCACTATCAGCTGAGCGAGCACGATCCTCACGTAGTCCCACAGGGTGTTCGGCGGCGAGGGCGCCTACTGACCTGCCAGGGCGGGCAGACTTCAGCCTTTGACGGCCTTAGCCAGGGCTTCGGCCCGGTCGGTCTTTTCCCAGGTGGCGATGTCGATCTCGCGGCCGAAGTGGCCGTAGTTGGTGGTCTGTGTATAGATCGGCCGGATCAAGTCCAAGTCCCGGATGATGGCGGCCGGCCGTAGGTCGAAAACCTCGGAGATGGCGGCCGTGATCTGACTGACCGGCACTGTCTCGGTGCCGAAAGCGTCAACGTGGATGGCGATGGGATGGGACCGCCCGATGGCGTAAGACACCTGGACCTCAACCCGGCCGGCCAGTCCAGCGGCCACGATGTTCTTGGCCACCCAGCGCATGGCGTAGGCGGCCGAGCGGTCCACCTTCGAGGGATCCTTGCCGGAGAAGGCACCACCGCCGTGCCGGGCCATGCCGCCGTAGGTGTCGACAATGATCTTGCGGCCCGTCAGGCCGGTGTCCCCAGCCGGGCCGCCGATGACGAAACTGCCGGTTGGGTTGACGAAGACCTTGACGCCTTCCGTAGTGAGGCCATAGCGCGCCACCACTGGTTCGATGACGTGGGCGGCGATGTCGTGGCGGACCTGCTCTAGGTCGGCCCTAGCCTGGTGCTGGGCGGACACAACGACCGTGTCCACCCCGACCGGCCGGGCGCCATCGTACGCAATGGTCACCTGGGTCTTGCCGTCCGGGTAGAGGTAGTCGAGCGTGCCGTCTTTGCGGACCTGCGCCAACTGTTCGGCCAGGCGGTGGGCCAGGTCGATCGGCAGGGGCATCAGGTTGGGAGTCTCATCGGTGGCGTAGCCGAACATCATGCCCTGGTCCCCGGCACCCTGCTGGTCTTCCGGGTCACCTGAACCTGCCTGAGCCTCTTCGGCGGCCCTGACGCCACGGTCAATCTCGGGCGACTGGGCGCCGATGCCGACCAGCACGCCGCACGAGGCGCCGTCGATGCCGCTTTCCGCCGTGGTGTAGCCGATCTGGAGCATGCGCCGCCGAACCACGTCTTCGATTTCGACATAGCCTTCGGTGGTGATCTCACCTGACACCAGCACCACGCCCTTGCCCACCAGGGTCTCGGCTGCCACGTGAGCGTCGGGGTCTTGTTCCAGAACCGCATCAAGAATGGCGTCCGAGATCGCATCCGCCACCTTGTCGGGGTGTCCCTCGGTGACGGATTCGGATGTGAACAAGCGGGCCATAGAGTTATCGTCCTCACTTCGCGTGGCCGGGCGGGCGCCGCTGACAGCCTAGTAGACCTTTCCGCCGCCGGCGATGGTTGTGACGAAACGTAAAGCGACCGGCGGCTCACCTGGGCCATTGGAGGCTAGTCTTCTTCACCATGGACTACCGCGTCGCTGACTTGTCGCTGGCCGCCTGGGGGCGGCAAGAAATCACCCTGGCCGAACATGAAATGCCTGGTCTGATGGCCATGCGGGAACGCTATGGCGCCACCAAGCCGCTGCAGGGAGCGCGGATAGCCGGGTCGCTGCACATGACGGTGCAGACCGCCGTGTTGATCGAGACCCTGACGGCGCTGGGGGCAGAAGTGCGGTGGGCTTCCTGCAACATCTTCTCTACCCAGGACCACGCAGCAGCGGCCGTGGTGGTGGGGCCGAACGGCACGCCCGAGGAGCCGCGCGGTGTGCCGGTGTTCGCCTGGAAGGGTGAAACGCTGGCCGAATACTGGTGGTGCACCGAGCAGATCCTGCGTTGGCCGGGGCAGCCGGCCACCATGATCTTGGACGATGGCGGCGATGCCACCCTGTTTGTGCACGAAGGCGCGAAGGCGCAACGAACCGGAGTGGCGCCATCGGCTGGGCCGGAGGCCTCGGAGGAGTGGCGAGCCGTGGTGGCCCAGGTGACCGAGGCGGCCCTGGGTTCGGACCGGCTCGACTTCGCCGCTGTGGTGGCGTCGCTGCGGGGCGTCACCGAAGAGACCACCACCGGCGTGCACCGCCTGTACACGATGGCGTCCGCGGGGGAGCTGTTGTTCCCCGCCATCAACGTCAACGACTCGGTCACCAAGTCGAAGTTCGACAACACGTACGGCTGCCGGCACTCGCTGGTTGACGGCATCAACCGGGCCACCGACATCTTGATTGGCGGCAAGGTGGCCGTTGTGTGCGGCTACGGCGACGTGGGTAAGGGCTGCGCCGAGTCGCTGCGCGGCCAGGGCGCCCGGGTGATAGTGACCGAGATCGACCCGATCTGCGCCCTGCAGGCCGCCATGGACGGCTACGAGGTGAGGACCTTGGACGAGGTGATCAGCGAAGCCGATTTCGTCATAACGGCCACCGGCTGCTGCGGCGTGGTGACAGCCGCCCAGATGGCGCGGATGAAGCACCTGGCCGTGCTGGGAAACATCGGCCACTTCGACAACGAACTGGATATGGCCGGCCTGGCGGCATGGCCGGGCGTGGTGCGGGAGAACGTCAAGCCTCAGGTTGACCTGTGGCGCTTCCCGGACGGCCACGCGGTGATTGTGCTGTCCGAGGGGCGGTTGCTCAACCTGGGCAACGCCACGGGGCATCCCAGCTTTGTGATGTCGAACTCGTTCACCAACCAGGTGCTGGCGCAGCTTGAACTGTGGACCAACCCGGAGGCCTATCCGCTGGGTGTTCACATGCTGCCGAAGAAGCTGGACGAGGAAGTGGCGCGGCTGCACCTGGCTGCCTTGGGCATCTCGTTGACGGAGCTGACCCCCGCCCAAGCCGAGTACCTGGGCGTGCCCATCGAAGGCCCCTACAAGGCCGACTGGTACCGCTACTGATCGACGGCTTCGTCTGGGAGCTGGCTACTGCAACAGCTACTCGAAAAATGTTGCAGTAGATGCCCGCCGGGACGGGTGACCGGGTTGTCCTAGGACGGGGTAACAGCATCCGGTAGGTGCGGCGTTGTGGTCGTAAAGGCGGTGAGTGTCGCCCCGTCAGTAGGCGCCTTCGCCGCCGAACACCACTTTGACGGTGCGGAACAGGATCTGTAGATCGGTTAGCAGCGACCAGTTCTCCACGTAGTACAGGTCCAGCCGGATCGACGCGTCCCAAGACAAGTCGGACCGGCCACTGACCTGCCACAGACCGGTGATACCTGGCTTGACCAGGAAGCGCCGCGCCACCTGCGAGGCCGTGTACTGCTCCACCTCGACCGGCAGGGGCGGCCGCGGCCCCACTAAGCTCATCGACCCGCCAAACACGTTCAGTAGCTGCGGCAGTTCATCAATTGAGAACCGCCGCAGCACCCGCCCCACCTTGGTCACCCGAGGGTCGTCCTTGATCTTGAACAGCACCTCATTGCCGGCATCCCGGTCCTGGTCAAGCTGGTCCAGCAACTGCTCCGCGTTCACCACCATGGAGCGGAACTTCAGCATGCGGAAGGTCTCGCCGTGCAACCCCACCCGCTCCTGCTTGAACAGCACCGGTCCTTTGGAACCCAGTTTGATCAGGACGGCGATGACCGCGAACGGCACCGCCAGCAGAATCAAGGCAACAGCCGATGTGACCAGGTCGAAGGCCCGTTTCAACAGGGCCTCCGCCCCGCTGAAGCGCGGCGATTCGATGTGGATCAACGACAGCCCGGCCACCGGCCGCGTCGCCACCCGCGGCCCGGCGATGTCCACCATTGATGGGGCCATGATCAGGTGCTCGATGCCGGGCCGCAACTGCCAGCTCAGGTTCTTGACGGCCTCTGGGTCCAGTTCGGGTGCGCCGGCCACGACCAGGGAATCCGCCCAAACCTGGTGCATCGTGTCGATGGTCTGCTCCAGCGTCACCACCGGTACACCAAGGTCAAGCAACTGGGGCGGCGGCGTCTCACCCTGGGGCAGCGCCACGGCGTTGACCGAATAACCGGCAGCGGAGTTACGCCGCAGCTCTTCGACCACCGCCACCACCCGGTCGGCACTGCCGGCCACCAAAGCCCGGGTGGTGTAAAGCTGCTGATGCTGGCGCTTTTGCACCAGCCAGACGCGCCACACCTTGCGGGAAATCAGCAGGGCAAGGAGGCCGCACGGGAACACCACCAGCAGATAGCCGCGGGCAAAGTCGATCTTGAACATCACCGTCAAGGTCACCACCACGGCAAACCACCACATGGTGCCCACCACCACGCGTTGATACTCGGTGATCCCCTCGCCGTAGACCAGCGGATCGCGTGAGCCCACAGCCTGCAACAGCACCATCCAGCCCACCGCCATGGCCAGCGACACCCAGCGGTACGGCAGGTAGCGATGGTCACCCACCAGCAACACGTAGTGCGTCTGGGCCCCAAACCAGATCAGTTGGGCCCCAAGCACCGCCCACAGGGTTGAGATCAGGTCCGTGATGCCCACCCGCGTGGCATAGACCCGCCGCCACTTGAACACGGTCACCTTGGTGGGTGGCAGGACGGTGGTACGTGTGGGCCGGCGCCGGCCGGTGACCTTCAGGCCAATGGCGCTGAACAACAGGGCCGCCAGCCCGATGGCGAGCCACACCAGCGTAGGCGGGTCACTGGCCAGTTGGCGCCACGGCCGGGCCTCCGTCACCATGCCCTGGTAGGTCCCCTTGAGCCACCGGCGCAGCACGGCGGGGCTCCACAGGGCAACCACCAGTAGGATCGCCAGCCCCAGGCCGGCCACGTAGAAGGCGAAGCGGGCAACCACACCCAGTGGCACCTTGGCGGGTGACCCAGCGCTGGGGGGTTGGCTCTTCGCCGGTGAGGAAACCATCACGCTCCGTGGACACCATCGGCGCCCGCGCCAGTCGCCTGCCGGCGGGCCTTGGTCGGTTGAGATATTGCTCCTGTGATCATAGTCACCACCAGGACTTCCGGTTAGGCTGGTGTGGTCGATGTCGCACAGATTGGTCCCGCCATGGCTCCCCAACCAAGCTCCCGCCCATCACATTCGCCCCGCCGCCGGGCCTCAGCCGTCAGGGCGGTGGTGGCCTTCGCCGTGGCCTGCAGTGGGTTGGTGGTGGCCGATGCCGCGGGGGCGGCCGACCGTACCACGGACCTAACCAACAAGGCCGTCTCCTACCAGCCAACCGGTCAGGTGCGCAATGTCATCCTGTTCATCGGCGACGGTATGGGTGATTCCCAGATTGCCCTGGCCCGCAACTACCTGAAGGGTGCCACCGGCACCTTTGAGGGAATTGACGCCCTACCGTTCACCGGCAGCTACACCACCTACTCGCTGGACGCGATCACCGCCAAGCCCGACTATTCAACCGACTCGGCCGCCAGCGCCACCGGCTTTGCCACCGGCACCAAGACCTACGACGGCGCCATCGGCGTCAACCGCTACAACGTCTCGGTGACCAACCTGTTCGAAGCCGCCAAGTCTTGGGGCATGCGCACCGGCAATATCACCACAGACACCCTGACGGGTGCCACGCCTGCCGCGCAGGTGGCCCACGTGGTCAACCGCGCCTGCACAGGCCCAAACTCAACCAGTCCGACCCTTGGATCAACGTTGTGCAAGCCTGAAGCCGTTGCCCTAGGCGGCAGGGGTTCCATCGCCGAACAACTGGTGATGAACCCACCGGACCTGGCTTTCGGCGGCGGCCGTGATCTGTTCGGCACACCGGATAACCCAGCCACCGGTGGCGTCGATGAATCGACTACCAGCGGGCAGATGATCCACGACGGTGTGGGCCTGCTGGCCCTGGACAGTGGCCACAACCTGGCCCAAGCCTGGGTCAACCGCGGAGGCAGTTACATCACCAAGGCCAGCCAAATCAGTTCGCTGACTACGGCCGACCTGCCGGTGTTGGGCGTGTTCTCCACCGACATCCTGCCCGCCATTTGGAAACCGGCAGCGGCTGCGGCGGGTGGCGCCGGCAGCAGCGCCACGCCCACCACCTGCACCGCCGAACCGGCCTCCGAATCGCGTCCCACCCTGAAGGCCATGACCGAAAAGGCCATCCAACTGCTGAACCAGCCCGCCCCGGCGCAGGGCTTCCTGCTGCAAATCGAAGGCTCGGGCATTGACAAGCGGGCCCACGCGGCCGATCCCTGCGGCCAGATCGGCGAAACCAAAGACCTGGATGAGGCCGTCAAGGCTGCCCTCGATTTCGCCATTGCTGACGGCCACACGCTGGTAATCCTGACGGCCGATCACGGCCAGGCCTCCATGGTGCAGGACGGCCCCGTGGTCAAGGACGGCTCCAGCAGCGACTCGGTCAAGGGCAGGCTGTTGAGCAGCCCTGCGGGCGGCCAACTGTGGGTCACCTACCCGTCCTACTACACCACCGGCAACAGTGCCCAGCACAACGGCACCCAGCTACGCATCGCCGCCTACGGCCCGGGCGCCGCCAACGTGGTTGGCTTGACTGACCAAACCGACGTCTTTGCGCTGATCGACCGGGCCTTGGCCCTGGGCTTCACGCCCAACCCCCTGCCGCCTTTGATCGACACGATTGGCGGAGCCATGCGCACCACCGGGGAGAGGACTGCCACCGTCAAGGCCGCCATGAAGGCAGAGGCCGGGGCCCGTAACGTCATCCTGATCACCGCCCCCGGTCTGGGTGATACCGAACTGACCCTGGCCAGGAACTACCTGAAGGGGGCCGGCGGCAGCCTAACCGGCCTGGACGCCTTCCCCATGACCGGTGAACTGACAACATCCGCCGTGGCCTGGGACAAGGACAGTTCCAAGTGGGTGCCGGACTATGTGCCCGATCTGGCCTCGGCCAGCGCCACCCTGACCACCGGCGTCAAGGCCAGGGACGGCACAGTCGGGTTGAAGTATGACGGCACCACGGCTCGCACCCTGCTGGAGAACGCCCGCGCCAAGGGTCTGCGTACCGGCATCGTCACAACCGACGCCCTGTACAACGCCGTGGCCGCCTCCGAGTTCTCCCACACCACCAACCTGGCCACCGATTCCACCGCCCGGGCACAGAAAGCCGAAGCCCTAATCGGCGCGGCCAGGCCAACGGTCGCCATCGGCGGCGGGCAGAACACGTTCACGCCCTATGTTTCCCAAGCCCAAAACCTGGGCTACCGCTATTACACATCCTTCAGCGCGCTGCCCAGTTCGGGTGCCACCGATGCCTCGCCGGTGCTGGCGGTCATCCACAGTGGCGATAAGGCCACCAACGTGACGGGCGGCGCTGCCGTCATTGGTGGCGCACACGTCAGTTGCACCGTGCCGGCCTTAGATTCGACCAACCTGGGGGCGCTGACCACCAAGGCCATCGGCCTGCTTAACCAGGCCGCACCCGCCAAGGGCTTCTACCTGCATGTGGGCACCTCTGGCGTGCTGCGGGCCGGCAACGCCGCCAACCCCTGCCAGCAGATCGGCTACGTGCGAGAGGTCGACGCGGCAGTCCAGGCGGCGCTGGCCTTTGCCGCCGCGGATGGCAACACCCTGGTGATCTTCACCGGCGCGGTTGGCGGTTCGGCCCAGATCGTTGACAACAGCGGGTCGGCTGCCCTCACCGCCTGGGTCAACGGCACGGCCGATGCCGCCACGCTCAAGGTGCTCTACTCCAACGCCAACGCTTCTGGTGGGCGCCAAACCGGCACCCAGGTGCCCGTCTACGCCTACGGCCCCGGCGCCGCCAACGTGCTGGGGGTCCACGCCAACACCGAAGTGGCGGACATCATCCGCCGGGTCCTGGGCCTCAGCGTCACCGCCTACAACACCCCCGCCGGCCTGCCGGTCACAGCCGCCACCCCCATCATCAGTGGCACACCCACGGTCGGCTCTGCGGTCTCGGTCTCGGTTGGCACCTGGACCCCCAGCGGCCTCAGCTTCACCTACCAATGGAAGATCGGCTCCACGGTGGTGGGCACGGGCTCCTCCTACACCCCCAAGGCGGCCGATGCCGGCAAGACCCTAACCGTCACCGTCACCGGTTCCAAGACCGGCTATACCGTCACCGCCAAGGTCTCGGCGGGTAAGACCGTGGCCGCGCCGCCGGGCTACACGCCCCAAATGGAATGGTTCACCCTGTCGCCAGACCTGAACGGCGACGGCCGCGGCGAGGTCCTGGCCTTGAAAGCCTCCAGCGGAGCGCTCTATGCCTACCCGGCCTCCACCTCCGGCTCGCTGACCGGCGGCACCACCCTGATTTCGTCCGGCATGCAGGGCCAGCGGATCTTCGGCCCCGGTGACTGGAACGGCGACGGCAAGGCCGATGTCGTGACAGTGGACAAGTCCGGCTACATGTGGCTTTATCCCGGGGACGGCAAAGGCAACCTGGGCACCAAGAAGGAGATCGGCCACGGCTGGACGCCGTTCCGGATCATCCCGGCCGGAGATCTGACCCAAGACGGTGCCAACGACATGTTGGCGATCGATGCCGGCGGGCGGCTGTGGCTGTACGCCGGCAACGGCAGCGGTGGTTTCAAAGGCCAGCCGAAACAGGTGGGCCAAGGCTGGGTGGGGCTGGAACTCTACGCCGCCGGGGACCTCAACAACGACGGCAAGAACGACATCTTGGCCATCCTGCCCAACTCCACCCTGTGGGCCTATTCCGGGCGTGGCAACGGGACGTTCTCCGTGCCCAGGCAAGTGGGCCGCGGTTGGGGCACCTTCGAACTGGCTGCGGGAGCGGACCTGAACGGCGACGGCCGGGCCGACATCGTCGGCCGCTACAACGCCACCGGGGAGCTGTACTACTACCAAGGCAACGGTGGCGGCTCCTTCCAAGCCGCCAAGAAGATCGGCTCAAGCTGGTAGCCCGAAGGGAACAGATCCCGGGTCAAGCCCGGGACTGACCCCACTGGCTGCCAGCTAGAGGCGAGGCTGGTCAGAGGCCAAGGAGGGCGTCCAGACCTACCGTCAGGCCCGGCCGGCCCAACACGGACCGCACGCCCAGCAGTACGCCCGGCATGAAGCTGACCCGGTCCAGCGAATCATGCCGAATCGTCAAGTACTCCCCCGGATTGCCCAGCAAGATCTCCTCGTGCGCCACCAGCCCGCGCAGCCGCACGGCGTGCACATGGACGCCATCGACCACCGCGCCGCGGGCGCCATCGAGCGCCTGGGTGGTGGCGTCCGGGGAGGCAGGCGACCCGGCAGCCGCCCGGGCCGCCGCGATCCTCGCCGCGGTATGCCGAGCCGTGCCTGATGGCGCGTCCACCTTGTCCGGGTGGTGCAGCTCTATGACCTCGGCGGATTCGAAGAAGGGCGCCGCCTTGGCCGCGAACGCCATGGCCAACACTGCACCCAGCGCAAAGTTCGGCGCCACCAGCACGCCCACGCCTGGGGCTGCGGCCAGATGATCCCGCACCCGGCCCAAGGCCGCCTCATCCCAACCGGTGGTGCCCACCACCGCGTGAATCCCCAGGTCGATCAGCGCATGCACGTTGGCCTCGGTGACTGAAGGGACGGTGAAATCCACCGCCACCTGGGCGCCATCGGCCACCAAGCCGGCCAGGTCATCACCCAAGTCCAGGCCGGCCACCAAGCTCAGGTCCGGCGCCGCTTCAACCGCCTGCACCACCGTGGCGCCCATCCGCCCCTTGGCGCCAATCACCGCCACCTTGATCTGCTCACTCACGCGGCCCAGCCTACCTGGCAGCGGGCCGGTAGGCTGGCCGCCATGACAGTCCCCGCCGTCCCCCCAAACCCGGCTGACCCCACCGACGCCAACGCCCTCCTCGCCCAGATTGCCGATATCGGCCGAGACCCAGTGCGCGGCGGCTACTCGCGGCACGTCTTCGACCCGGCTGAACTGGAGCTACGGGCCTGGTTCCAGGCCAAGGCGGCCGCGCTGGACCTGAACCTGGTGACGGACGGCAACACCGTCATGTGGGCCTGGTGGGGCGAGCCGGCCGAGGGCGCCATCGGCGTCGGCAGCCACCTGGACTCGGTGCCGGGCGGCGGCGCCTTTGACGGGCCACTGGGCGTGGCGTCCGCCCTGGCCGTCGTGGCACGCTGGCGGGCCACTGGCTACACCCCGGCCCGGCCGTTCGCCATCGTGGTCTTTCCGGAAGAGGAGGGTTCGCGTTTCGGCCTGGCCTGCCTGGGTTCGCGCCTGGCGGCCGGCGCGGCCGATCCGTTCGCGGCGCGGCAGCTCAAGGACCGTGACGGGGTCACGTTGGCCGATGCCGCCGCGGCAGCGGGCTTCGACCCAGCCGGTTTCGGGGTGGCCGGTTCGCCGCTTAGCCACCTGTCTGCGTTCGTGGAACTGCACGTGGAGCAGGGCCGTGGCCTAGAAGACTTGGGGCAGCCGGTAGCCATTGCCTCGGCCATCATTCCGCACGGCCGCTGGCGGCTGGAGTTCGAGGGCGAATCCAACCACGCGGGCACCACGCTGATGGCGGACCGGCACGATCCGGTCGTGGCGGCGGCCCACGCCGTCCTGGCGGTGCGCCAAATGGCGGAGGCTGCGCCCGGGGCCCGCGGCACGGTTGGTCGTTTGGAGGTCATCCCCGGTGGCACCAACGTCATCGCCGGCCGCTGCACCCTGTGGCTGGACGTCCGGGCCGAGGCCGCTGACCAGGTACAACAGGTGGTGGGCGGCATCGAGCAGGCGGCCGCTGCGGCCGCCCAGGCCGAGGGCTGCGCCTTCCGCCTGACCGAAGAATCTGACACGGCCGCGGTGCAATTCGACCCGGCGCTGGCAGACCGCCTGGCCGCCGTGCTACCTAAGGCGCCGCGCCTGAGCACCGGGGCCGGCCACGACGCCGGCGTCCTGGCCGCCGTGCTGCCCACAGCCATGCTCTTCGTGCGCAACCCCACCGGGCTGTCCCACGGCCCCAGCGAACACTCCCGCCCGGCGGACGTCGAGGCCGGCGTGGCCGCCCTGGACGCCGTCCTGCGCTCCCTCACCGCCGGCTGATCTCACGGCCTAGATCCCGGATCGCCTGCGGCGTCCGGATGACACAGGGGAGGCAGTCAGGCGGCTGGGCCCAACGTCACTATGGAGCGGGGGCGGGCGGCCAGTTCCGCGGCCAGTAACTGCACGTCATCGGCGGTAACGGCCTCAATGCGGGCCAGCAACTCGTCAACGGACGGCAGTTCGCCCATCAGGATCTCGGCCCGGCCCAGCCGGTTCATGCGGCTGAGAGGGTCCTCCAATCCCAGCACGGTACCGCCGGCTAGTTGGCCTTTGGCCCTGGTCAACTCGGCCTCGGTGACGCCATCGGCCGCCAGAGCCGCCCATTCGGCCTCCATCAGTTCCAGCACCTGCCCGGCCGCCGCCGGGGTGCAGGCCGCGTACAGGCCGAACGAACCGGCATCGGCGTGCCCTGAAGCGAAACAGTAAGTGGAATAGGCCAGGCCGCGCTTCTCGCGGATCTGCTGGAACAAGCGCGAACTCATGCCACCGCCCAGGATCGACCCCAGCAGGGCCAGGGCGTGCCGGCGCGGGTCGGTGGCCATCAACCCAAGGCAGCCAACCAGCACTTGGGCTTGTTCGGTGGCCCGGTCCAGGTGGCGGGTCACCCCGGCCGTGGGCAGTGCCACCTGGGGTGCCGTGGACCGCCGTTCGGCCGCCGATGCCGTCCCTCGGGCCGCCTGCGACCAGCCGCCCTGGTCAAGGGCCTGGCTCACCATGTCAGCGAAGGCCTGGTGCTCTAGCGAGCCGGCGGCGGTCACGATCAGGTTGTCCGGCCGGTAGTGCCGCTGGTAGTGCTCCCACACGGCCGCCCGCGGCACCGCCTTGATGTCTGCCACGTAGCCGCCGATGGGCCGGGCCAGGGGATGCGAGCCGTAGACCGCTTCGGCGAAAGCCTCATGGGCTACGTCCGAAGGGTCGTCCTGGTTCATGGCCAGTTCTTCCAGAATGACGCCGCGTTCCAGTTCGAACTCGGCCGGATCTAGCTGCGCGCCGGTCACCATGTCCACCAGCAGGTCAAGCGCGGCCGGCCCGGCCGTGTCCAGGACCCGGACGTAGAAGCAGGTTGATTCCTTGGCGGTGGCGGCGTTGGCCTCGGCCCCTACGGCGTCGAACTGTTCGGCGATGTCAAGGGCGCTGCGCCGAGCCGTGCCCTTGAAGGCTAGGTGTTCCAGGAAGTGGGTGGAGCCGTAATGGCCTGCTACTTCGTCACGGGAGCCGACCGGCAGCCACAAGCCGATCGCCACCGACCGCACCCCAGGCACGTGTTCGGTGACCAGGCGAACACCGGTGGGCAGGGTGGTGGTGAGAATGTCACCACCACCCTGCCCCCAAGGTTCGGTTTCAGCAGATATGGGCGCTGCCCTTACTCGTCGTCGCGGCGGGTGTGGCTGGTGCGGCGGCGCTCCCGGCGCGGCCCGCGGTCGCCACCGCGATCCCCGCGATCCCCGCGGTCGCCCCTGTCCTCCCGCGGCGTCCGGTCGCCGCGGTCCTCGCGGCCCTCGCCCTTGGCGCCATCCTCGGCCGCCGCAGCCGCCTCGGCCGCCGCCTGGGCCTCATCCAACACGGCGTGCAGCGACAGCTTGCCGCGCGGATCGATCTCGGCAATCTCGACCTGCACCTTGGTGCCAACGGGCAACACATCGTCGACGTTCTCCACCCGCTTGCCACCCACCAGGCGGCGCACCTGCGAAATGTGCAGCAGGCCGTCCTTGCCGGGCGTCAGCGACACGAAGGCACCGAAGGTGGTGGTCTTGACCACGGTGCCAACGAAACGCTCGCCCACCTCGGGCATCTGCGGGTTGGCGATGGCGTTGACCATGTTGCGGGCGGCCTCGGCCGAGGTGCCATCGGTGGCACCGATGTACACGGTGCCGTCGTCTTCGATGGTGATCTCGGCCCCGGTCTCGTCCTGGATCTGGTTGATCATCTTGCCCTTGGGGCCAATCACCTCACCGATCTTGTCCACCGGCACCTTGACCGAGATGATCCGCGGCGCCAGGGCGGACATCTCATCCGGTCCGTCAATCGCTTCACGCATCACGCCCAGAATGTGCAGACGGGCTTCCTTGGCCTGGGTCAAGGCGGCGGCCAGCACCGAGGCGGGGATGCCGTCCAGTTTGGTGTCAAGCTGGATGGCGGTGACGAACTCGGACGTGCCGGCCACCTTGAAGTCCATGTCGCCGAAGGCATCTTCGGCCCCAAGGATGTCGGTCAGGGCGGCGTAGCGGGTTTCGCCATCCACCGTGTCGCTCATCAGGCCCATGGCGATGCCGGCCACCGGCGCCTTCAGCGGCACACCGGCGTTGAGCAGCGACAACGTGGAGGCGCAGACCGAACCCATGGACGTGGAGCCGTTCGAACCGATCGCCTCCGACACTTGCCGAATGGCGTACGGGAACTCTTCCCGCGTGGGCAGCACCGGCACCAGGGCCCGTTCTGCCAACGCCCCGTGGCCAATCTCGCGGCGCTTGGGGCTGCCCACCCGGCCGGTTTCACCGGTCGAATAGGGCGGGAAGTTGTAGTTGTGCATGTAGCGCTTGGTTTCCACCGGGCTCAGCGTGTCCAACTGCTGTTCCATGCGCAGCATGTTGAGGGTGGTGACGCCCAGGATCTGGGTTTCGCCGCGCTCAAACAGAGCCGAGCCGTGCACCCGCGGCAGCACCTCAACCTCGGCCGACAGTGTCCGGATGTCGCGCAGCCCGCGGCCGTCAATCCGCAGCCCTTCCGTCAGCACGCGCTGGCGGACCAGTTTCTTGGTGATGGCGCGCACGGCGGCGGCGATTTCCTTGTCCCGCTCCGGGAACTCGGCCTCCAGAGCGCCCAGGGCCTCGTTCTTGATCTCATCCAGCCGGGCTTCCCGCACCTGCTTGTCGGCGATCTTGATGGCCTCGGCCAGTTTGTCCGTCACGATGGCGGCCGTAGCAGCGTAGGCGTCTTCCAGATAGTCCGGGTAGAGCGGGAACTCGCGGGTCTCCTTGGAGCAGGTTTCCGCCAGGCGCTGCTGGGCCAGGCACAGTTCACGCAGGAACGGCTTGGCGGCCTCAAGGCCTTCCGCCACCACTTCTTCGGTGGGGGCGATGCCGCCCTGGTTCTTGATGATGTCCCAGGCCTTTTCGCCGGCCTCGGCTTCGATCATGGCGATCGCCACGTCGTCGCCCACAATCCGGCCGGCCACTACGATCTCGAAGACCGCCCGGTCCCGCTCCGACCAGCGCGGGAAGGCGACCCACTGGCCGTCGATCAGGGCCAAGCGGGTGGCACCCACCGGGCCGCTGAACGGCAGGCCGGCAATCTGGGTGCTGAGCGAGGCGGCGTTGATGGCTACCACGTCATAGGCGTCATCGGGGTGGACAGACAGGACGGTTTCGACTACTTGAACCTCGTTGCGCAGGCCCTTGACGAACAGGGGCCGCAGCGGCCGATCGATCAACCGGCAGGCCAGGATGGCTTCAGTGGTGGGGCGGCCTTCCCGGCGGAAGAAGCTGCCGGGAATACGCCCGGCGGCATACATGCGTTCTTCCACGTCAACGGTCAGGGGGAAGAAGTCGAACTGGTCTTTGGGGTGTTTGCCGGCCGTGGTAGTGGACAAGACCATGGTCTCGCCATCCAGGTAGGCGGCCACCGAACCGGCGGCCTGACGGGCCAGGCGGCCGGTCTCAAACCGGACGGTGCGCTGGCCGAACTTGCCGTTGTCAATGACGGCTTCAGAGAATGTGATTTCGGGACCCTCCACGGGTGCCCTCCTGTTCTTTGGTGTCGCGGCGCGTAGGTGCGCGCCAAGGGCGCCGCCATCTCTATGAGGCCGCGCCCGCCATCGGGAACAAACCAGGAGGAACCCCGTGCGGTCTTCGATCGAGGCCTACGGAGGCTGCCAAAGTCAGCTCCGGGGGCCACTACCGAGGACCGCGCAAGGGGGGCGTCCTGGCAAGCTATTGAGTTGTGCACGGTACGGCCGGTCTGGACCGACCGTAGCGTTAGCGGCGCAGGCCCAGCCGTTCAATCAGGCTGCGGTAGCGCTCGATGTCGATCTTCTGCAGGTAGCCGAGCAGGCGGCGGCGTTGACCCACCAACAGCAACAAGCCACGGCGTGAATGGTGATCATGCGTGTGTGTCTTGAAGTGTTCAGTGAGGTCGCGGATCCGCTGGCTGAGCAGGGCGATCTGGACTTCGGGAGAACCCGTGTCGCCTTCATGAGTCGCATACTCGGCGATGATCTTGGCCTTCGTGGCGGAATCGAGCGGCATGGCTCTCCTTCTTCCTTTATCTTGGTTGCGCGGCGCGCCGGGGCCTGTCCACCCGGGCTCTACTATCCACGGCCGATACACGGCAACTCACCAGCTTACCAAACCGACACTCGGAACCACCAAGCCGGCCGGTTCCCTGCCCGATGGCGTCCGGGCGGCTTTACACCCGAGCGGCGGGGCACGTCAAAGCGGCCGTGGGCAATTCTGCTGAATTCTGGCGAATTGAGGTAGAAACCTGACGCCACGGGCGAAGGTAGTTCGTCCCATGAATCCAAGCGGAGTAGCCTTTTGCAGGGCTCGCCCCAGCCGCACAGCGACCGTGCGAAACGTTCATACCTCCAAGGAGTACACCGTGGTCTCCAGCAGTGGCACCACTGGCCACCAGCCGCATCATCGTCACATCCTGCCCATGCCCAACCGGCTCTTCATCACCCGGCGGCGCATCGGCCTGTTCCTGGGGCCAATCCTGGCCGTGGTGGTCTACTTCCTGTTGCCCACCATGGAGCCGAAGACCTCCTACAACTCCAAGACCGGCGTGGCCGGCAGCGCGGTTGGCTCCGCCGGTGAGCATGCGGGCGCCCTAGTGGCAGCCATTCTGGTCCTAATGGCGGTGTGGTGGATGACCGAGGTCTTCCCTCTCTACGTCACCGCCCTGCTGCCGCTGGTCGCCTTCCCGCTGTGCAACATCACCAGCTTCAGTAGCGCCGCCGCCCCCTACGCCAGCTCCACCATCTTCCTGTTCTTCGGCGGCTTTGTCTTGGCCGCCTCGATGGAACGCTGGAACCTGCACCGAAGGGTCGCCATCTGGGTGCTGTTGGCCGTGGGATCGAAACCCCGCGGCATCGTGTTCGGCTTCATGGCCGCCACCTCGTTCCTGTCGCTGTGGGTGTCTAACACCGCCACCGCCGTCATGATGCTGCCCATCGCCATGTCGGTGCTGAAGCTGGTGGAGCGGGTGCGCGGTTCCGAAGACAAGAACTTCCGCATCTCCATGGTGTTGTCGATCGCCTACGGCGCCTCCATCGGCTCGTTTGGCACGCCCATTGCCTCGCCCCCCAACGGTATCGCCCTCGGCTACCTGAAGGGCCTGGATGACCCGATCAACATCACCTTCGGCCAATGGATGGCCGTCGGCATCCCGCTGTGGATCGTGGCCCTGGTGGTTGCCTGGTTCCTGCTCACCTTCGTGGTGCTGCGCCCGGCTCATACCGAGGCCATCCCCGGCCACCGCGAGGTGCTGCAAAAGGAACTGCGCTCGCTGGGCGCGTTCAAGGGCCCTGAACGGCGCGTTGGCGTCATCTTCCTGTGCACCGCCTTCGCCTGGATTTTCCACGGCTACTTCGAAAGCTGGTTCAACCTGCCCATCAGTGCGTTGACCGATGAAGTGATCGCCATCGCCGTGGTGTTTGTGCTGTTCCTGTGCCCCATCAGCTTCAAGCGGCCCGGCCACGGCCTGATGACCTGGGCCGATCTACGCGGCCTGTCCTGGGGCATCCTTTACCTGTTCGGCGGCGGGTTGTCGATGGCGGCCCAAGTGGACAACTCCGGTTTGGCCGAATGGATTGGCGCCCAGGCAAAGGGCATCGACCGGGTGCCCGTGTTCGTGCTGCTACTGGCCTGCTGCGCCCTGACCTGGATCATCACCGAGTTCATGTCCAACACCGCGGCCGCTTCGGTGCTGGTGCCGATCTTCGGCCTGATGGCCATGGATATTGGCCGCAGCCCTGTGTTCCTCGCCATCCCGGTAGCCATGGCCGCCAGTTGCGCCTTCATGATGCCGGCTGGCACGCCACCCAACGCGGTGGCCTACTCCAGCGGCATGGTCTCCATCAACGAGATGAACAAGGCCGGTTTCCTGATCGCCATCGCGTCGATCTTCCTGGTCACCACCGCCATGTTCACCTACGGCATTAAGCTCCTGGGCGTCGGCTAACCAGCCTCAACTGACAGCCTTGGGCGGCCGGCCGGTATGGTCAGGCTCGCCCGGGCTCCAGTCAGCCGCGAGAACGCAACACCCGTGCAGCCGCTTGGACGTCGTCACGCATCTGGGTCACCAGAGCCTCGGTGGTGGTGAACGCCAGGGTGTGGCGTAGACGCTCCACAAACTGCACCGTCACGTTCTCGCCGTACAGGTCAAGGTCGCTCCGTCCGATGGCGTGCGCCTCCACCCGCCGTTCGGCGCCATCGAACGTGGGGTTGGTTCCTACCGAGATGGCGGCCGGCAGCCTGCGGTCAGGGGCGCCATCGGGCAGGTCAAGCCGAACCAGGTAGCCGGCATAGACGCCATCGGCGGGAATCAAACCGGTAACCCGCCCACCCAGATTGGCGGTGGGGAAACCCATCTTCCGGCCGCGCTTGTCGCCTGACACCACTTGGCCGTTGACCGTGTGGGGGCGTCCCAGGATGCGGGCGGCTTGGCCCACGTCACCGTCCGCCAAGGCAGACCGCACGCCCGATGATGACCACCGGGCCAGGGCTTGATCCTCCGGATCGCCCTGATCATCCAGCGCGGTGACGGTGAAGCCCAGCTCCTCCCCAAGGGCGCGCATGGTGCCCAGGTCGCCGCTGTTGCCCTGGCCGAAGCGGATGTCCTGGCCAACCACCACCTCGACAGCATGGAGGCCGTCCACCAGGTAGCGCTGGGCAAACTGGGGCGGGTTCAGGCCGGCGAAGTCCAGGGTGTAGGCCACCACCAGGGTGGCGTCCACGCCAAGCGCCTCAAGGGCATCCAGGCGGTCCTGCAGCGACTGGAGCTGCACAATGCCTTCGCCAGGTCGGTGCACGGACAGCGGGTGCGGGTAGAAGGTGACAACGGCGGCCTTGGCCTGGCGGGCGCGGGCGCGGGAGACCACTTCACGGATCAGATGCTGGTGGCCTAGATGCATGCCATCAAAGTTGCCCAGGGTCACTACAGTGGGGCCCAGGTCAGCCGGCACGGCGGCCAGAGAGTTCAAACGCAACACGGTTTACCAGTGTAAATGCTCCGCACCCTTCCCCTCGCGAGAGTACGGTTATGTAGGCCAAGCGAAATCGACCAACGCCGTGACCTGCGAAAACGCATTTCGCTCTGGGCGAAACGCCTACATAACCGTACTCTCGCGAGGGAAGGGGCGCGAGGGAGGTGGTGCGAGGGAGAGGGCTGGGCGAGGGCGCCAGGGACTAGTCCTTGATCAGGGGGATCTTGGCCTTGGATCGCAGCAGGCCAATCCACAGCGTCAGCGAAATGGTGAAGCCGATCAGGATCAGGATCGCCAGGCTGGTCAGATAGTCGCCGCCCATCAGGATGGCGGGCAACATGGCCAGCGAGCTGAGCCCCTGCATGGCCACGTTCAGCATCGAACTAGCCGCACCGGTGTCGCCTTGGTGGATCATCAACAAGACGTTGGCCGAATACGGCCGCACCATCGAACCGATCATCTGGAAGCCCAGCATGCAGGCGAAGAAGAGCCAAGGTGACAGGTGGCCGATGGCGAGCATGCCGGCACCGCAAACACCCACGCCAAGGATCAGGGTGGTGGTGATGCGCCGCAGCGCCACCCGCCGCGAAACGATCCGGTAGAGGAATAACCCCAACACGGCCAGCCCGGCCGAGGCGCCAAAGAAGTACGAGTAGGCCTGTGGGCTCAGCCCGAAATAGTCCTCGTAGATGAACGACGAAGTGGTCAGGTAGAGGTTGAACGGCAGGGCAGTGAAACCGACACAGACCAGCAAGAACACCATGAAGCGCCCGTTCCGGGCCACCTTCCCCAGGCCGCTCAAACTGGACGCCAGCGAGCCTTGGCTCCGGTTCTCTGGGGCCAACGATTCACGGAAGACCAGGCTGCAGACGAAGGCCGCCGCCCCCAAGGCGGCCAAGACCACGAAACTGGCCCGCCACGAAAACCACTCCAACAGCCAGGCGCCGAAGACGGGCGCGGCAATGGGCCCGATGACGGAAATCGCCTGGGTGATCATCAGCACGGTCACCATTGACTGGCCCACGAAAGTGTCTTTGACCACCGCCAGGTTGGAGGCCATCAGTCCGCCGCAGGCTATGGCCTGGATGATCCGGAACACGATCAGCGCCCAGATGCTCCAGGCAAACACGCAACCCAAGGAGGCGGCCACATACAGGGCGGTGCCGAACAACAGGATCGGGCGCCGGCCGGCCCGGTCCGACATCGGCCCAAGAACCAGCATCCCCACAATCATGCAGGCGAAGAACAGCAGCACCGTCATGTTGACCAGGGTTTCGGAGGTGTTGAACTCGCCGGTCATGGAGGGCAGGGCGGGCGCGTACATGTCCGTCGAGAAAATGACGAACATCATCAACAGGATGAGGAACCCCACCATGAACGGGGTGCCGAAACGTTGGTTACGGCCCGTCGGCGTCAGTTCCACGGTGGCCCACCCTATCCGACCCCGGTTACGTCCACCCCGCTACCTCTCGCAGTTGGGCGGGCCGTGTCCACCACGCCTGCATGCCTGCACGAAAGGTCAATTCCGTCAGACTGGCATCAACCCAGCCGACAGGACGCCATCGGGCACAAGCCTCTGACCAGCCAAGATCCCGGATCAAGTCCGGGATGACGACCGGGCGGCGTCACGGAATTGACCTTTCGCGCCGGAAAAGTGACCTTTCGCGAGGAGAGGTGGGTTACATCTTAAGGAGGTTCAGCTTGCCGCCGATGACGGGCAGCGGCTTGTACTTGCCGCCGGCCGCGTTGACGATGCCGATGATGATCAGCACCCACATGGCCAGGGCAACCAGGCCGTAGAGGCCGAACAAGGCCACGCCCAGCCCCCAAGTGATGGCCAAGCCGATGCCACCCAGGATGCTGAAGACGATGCTCGCGCCGATCGAGAAGATGATCAGGGTGAGGGCCTGGTTGGTGTGGTACCGGGCGAAGCGGGAAGTCTTGTAGGTACCCGACAGCAGCGGCACCAGGATCAAGATGCCCAGGTAGGCCAGCACGGCATGGATCTTGTTGGCCTGGATGTCCGGGTCAACCCCGGGGGCCGCGGCATAGGGGGCCTGCGGGTAGCCGGCGGCGGGTGCCGCGGCGTATGGCTGGGCCGGCGGCGGGTAACCGGGAGCGCCGGCAGCAGGTGTAGCGGCGTACGGCTGGGCTGGTTGGTCCGGCTGGGCCGGCGGCTGCTGCTCGTACGGAGGCTGGGGCTGGTAGGGCGGTGGGGTGGTCATTGGCATCCTTTCGCTGGGGCACTTCGCCGTGCCATGACCCCAACCTAGCGTGACGACATCGCCCGGTTCAATCGGCCTGGCCCGGACGGCGGGGTGGCACGGCAAGGTCGATCACGCCATCGTCCAGGAAAGTGTCGAACGGCGGGGCGTCCACCACCACTTCGTGGATGTCGTGGCGCTTGCGTTCCTTCTCGTCGTTCCAGTGCACCAGGCCGGGCAGGAACACGCCCATCGGATCGGGGATGCTCACATCTCCAGAGCCTACTCGGTGCCTACTCGGGCTTGCCGCCCACCTGGTCGGCCAGTTCTTTGGGTGCCACCATGGTGTAGGCGTCGGTCAGCAGTTCACGCACTTCGGAGAAGTCGCTCACCTGGTCCAACGCCAACGCCATCCAGGGGTTGGCGTGCGGCGCCGGGCGGAAGCGCGGGTCATCCAGCAAGATGGCATGCTCCGAAGGCACCGGCTTGAAAATCAGCAGCCGCTCCGTGCCGGCCAGTCCACCTTGGTACCAGCCGAACAGCCGCCGGCCGATGCGGAATGTCAAGACGCCCCAGGTTGGCTCGGCATACGCCTCCGGCAGGCCCCCAACTATCCGCAACACTTCGGCCAGGACCGTATCCTCCGGATCATAGGCGGGCTTCCAAACTCTGGCCATACCACCAGTATGCCCGCCCACCTCTCCTCACGAAAGGTCAATTCTGTCAGCCCAAGCCGTTTCGCTAGAGGCGTAACAGCAGGTCACAGGCTTGGCTGTCCATGGCCGCAACGACGGAATTGACCTTTCGCGCCGGAAAAGTGACCTCTCGCGAGGGGTGGGGGTTAGTGGGGGTGGGGGGATGGTGGGGGGATGGTGGGGGGCTAGTGGGGGAGGTGGCGGCCGATCAGCTTCCAGGCCGTGGGAAACAGGGCCGATGCCGCCACCACCTTAATGGCGTCGCCCACCAGGAACGGCACCAACCCGGCCACCAGCGCCTGGCGCAGCGACAAGCCCGCCGCCCAAGCCAGGTACGGCACACCCAACACGTACACAGTGGCCGATGCCGCCGCCATCACTCCCAGCGACGGCGCCACCTTCCGGTCCGCCCCCCGCGCGGCCGCCCAACCGGCCAAGGCCGCCGCCGCCACGTAGCCCACCAGATAACCCAGGGTGGGCACGCCCACGCCATGGGCGCCGCCAGCGAAAACCGGCGCCCCGGCCAGGCCCACCACCAGGAACAACACCATCGACAAGGCGGCCCGCCGGGCCCCCAGAACGGTGCCGGCAGTCAACACCGCAAAGGTGCCCAGCGACAACGGCACCGGCGTGAAGCCCAGCGGAATCGAGACCTGCCCCAGCGCCGCCACCCAGGCCGCTCCCAGAACAATGCCCACGGCATCCTTGACGCGCGAACGGCCCAACAGATCGGCCAAGACAGGTACAGCGGGGGTGGCGATGACGGTCACAGCGGGCCTCCTCTTTGGGTGATGTCTCCAAACCGGTTCCCACGCTATGTCGAGGCCGGCCAGATCAACGCCAGGGGCGGCCCCGAAGTTCCCCTCCCGGGTTTGTGGCAGCCCTACAACCCCGGCCAGCGGCGGCCCCTAAGCGAACACGACCACCGGCCGGGCCCGGCCGTCTTGATCCCGCAGCAGTGCCACCAGGGCGCCATCGGGCGCCAGGCCGGCCACCATCTGGTCCTGGCCGGCATCCGAGGGCGCGGCCGTCAACCCGTGGCTCAGGTCTTGGCTTTCGCGGCCAGTCAATTGCCGCACCGGGAACCGGGCCGCCGCCGCCTGGGCCAACGGCAGCACCGGCGGCTGACCGGCCGCCGCCGCTGCCTCTAGGGCCTCAACCGTCACAGCCTGGTCGGCCGTGTAGGGACCAACCCGCAGCCGGCGCAGCGCCGTAACGTGCCCACCCACACCCAAAGCGGTGCCCAGGTCGCGGGCCAAGGCCCGCACATAGGTGCCGGAACTACAGCCCACCGCCACATCCAGGTCCAGGTAATCGCCTTCAGGCCGGCAGGCCAGCAGGTCGAACCGCGCCACCTCGACCGGGCGGGCAGGCAGCGACACCTCTTCACCGGCCCGCACCCGGGCGTAGGCCCGCCGGCCGCCCACTTTAATGGCGCTGACCGCCGAAGGCACCTGTTCGATGGCGCCGGTCAGGCCGGCCATGGCCGCCAACACCGCCGGAGTCGGATCGGCCGGGTCGAGCCCGGCTGGGTTGACTAGACCCGTCCCCGAAGACCAGGCGCCCAGCGCCTCGGTGACCTCACCCTCGGCATCGTCCGTGACAGTGGCCGCACCCAACCGGATGGTGGCCACGTAGGACTTGTCGCAACCCACCAGATAGGTCAGCAGCCGGGTGGCCTTACCCACACCCAACACCAGCACCCCGGTGGCGCAGGGGTCCAGCGTGCCGGCGTGGCCCACCCGGCGCGTGGCGGCCAGGCGGCGCACCAGCGAAACCATGTCGTGCGAGGTGCGCCCGGCCGGCTTGTCCAGGATGACCAGCCCGTCAGGCCAAGGCATCGCCACCGCCGGGGTCGCCGAAGTAGAAGCGGTCGCCATCGCCATCGTCATCGGCCGCCAGGCCGTCGGAGTCGTCGTCTTCGGCCGGATGGCGGTACGGATCGGCCTCGCCGGCGTAAGAAGCCCCGGCGGCCTTGGCCGCCAGTTCGGCGTCCCGCGCCGCGGCCTGCTGCAACGCCTCCTCGATGCGGTGGGCGCCATCGGGCAACTGATCCAACTGGAAGTCCAGCGACGGGGTGAGGCGCAACCCAAGCACCTTGCCCACCTCGGACCGGATCAACCCCTTGGCCGAGGCCAGCGCCGCCGCCGTATCAGCCGCCGCCGCGTCATCACCCAACACCGTGTAGAAAACGGTGGCGTGGTGCAGGTCGCCGGTGACGCGGACCTCGGTCACGGTGATGAAACCCAGGCGGGGGTCCTTAATGCGGCCCCCCGCCATCTGGGCCACCACCTCGCGGATGCGGTCCGCCACGCGCCGCTGCCGGGGTGACTCCCCCATCAGACGCGCTCCTTTTCACGCACCTCGTAGGTTTCGATCACGTCATCTTCCTGGATGTCGTTGAACGATCCCAGGCCGATACCGCACTCGTAGCCCTCCCGGACCTCGGTGACGTCATCCTTGAAGCGGCGCAGCGACTCGATGGTCAGGCCCTCACCCACCACGGTGCCGGCGCGCAGCACGCGCACCTTGTTGCCGCGGTGGATCAGGCCGGAGCGCACCAGGCAGCCGGCAATGTTGCCGAACTTGGAGGACCGGAAGATTTCGCGGACCTCGGCCGTGCCCAGGCGGACCTCCTCGTATTCGGGCTTGAGCAGGCCCTTCAAGGCGGCCTCGACATCGTCGATAGCCTGGTAGATGACCGAATAGAAGCGCACGTCAACGCCCTCACGTTCGGCCAGGTCCTCCACCCGCTCGGCAAAGCGGACGTTGAAGCCGATGATGATGGCGTTGTCCACGCCGGCCAGGTTGACGTCGTTCTGGGTGATGGCACCCACGCCGCGGTGGATCACCCGCAGGGCCACCGACTCGCCCACGTCGATCTGCAGCAGCGAGTCTTCCAAGGCCTCGACCGAACCGGAAACGTCGCCCTTGATGACCAGGTTGAGGGTCTCCACCTTGCCCAATTCGAGGGCCTTGGTGAAGTCCTCCAACGAGATCCGCTTGCGGCGTTTGGCCAGCGTGGCGGCCCGTTCGGCCGCTTCGCGCTTCTCCGCGATCTGCCGCGCCGTACGGTCATCCGGCGCCACCAGGAAGGTGTCACCGGCGCGCGGCACCGACGTCATGCCGATCACCTGCACCGGCCGCGACGGCAGCGCCTCCGCCACCGTTTCGCCCAGTTCGTCGAACATGGCGCGCACCCGGCCGTGGGCGGTACCCGCGACGATGGCGTCCCCCACCTTCAGCGTGCCGGACTGCACCAGGGCGGTCACCATGGCGCCACGGCCCTTGTCCAGGTTGGCTTCGATGGCGACACCGCGGGCGGCCTTGTTCGGGTTGGCCCGCAGGTCGAGGCCGGCGTCCGCCGTCAGCAGGACGGCCTCCAACAGGTCGTCGATGCCGATGCGTTGCTTGGCGCTGACGTCGACAAACATGGTTTGGCCGCCGTACTCCTCGGCCACCAGGTTGTATTCGGTCAGTTGGGCCCGGATCTTCTGCGGGTTGGCGCCATCGACATCGATCTTGTTGACCGCCACCACGATCGGCACATCGGCCGCCTGGGCGTGGTTCAAGGCCTCGATGGTTTGCGGCATGACGCCGTCATCGGCCGCCACCACCAAGATGGCGATGTCCGTCACTTGGGCGCCGCGGGCACGCATGGCGGTGAAGGCCTCGTGACCGGGGGTGTCGATGAAGGTGATGGCACGGGTTTCGCCTTCGTGCTCCGTCAACACCTGGTAGGCGCCGATGTGCTGGGTGATGCCGCCGTGTTCGCCTTCCACCACGCGGGTATGCCTGATGGCGTCCAACAGCTTGGTTTTGCCGTGGTCCACGTGGCCCATGACGGTGACAACCGGCGGGCGAGGCTCCAGGTCTTCGTCGCCTTCGGCGTCCAGTTCGGCCTGCAGGTCGATGTCGAACGAGTCCAGCAGTTCGCGGTCCTCGTCCTCCGGGGAGACGATCTCAACCACGTAGCCCAGCTCGGCACCCAGGGCACCCATGGTGTCCTCATCCAGGGACTGAGTGGCGGTGGCCATCTCGCCCAGGTTGAACAGGACCGTCACCAGGGCGGCCGGGTTGGCGCCGATCTTGTCACCAAAGTCGGTCAGCGAGGCGCCGCGGCGCAGACGCACCAGTGTGGTGCCATCGCCGCGCGGGACCCGCACACCGCCCAACGTGGGGGCATCGGCCTGCTCGAACTCTTGGCGCTTGGCGCGCTTCGACTTGCGGCCCTTGGCGGACTTGCCGCTGCCACGGCCGAACGCGCCCTGGGTTTGGCCACGGCCGCCGGCGCCACGGCCACGACCGGCCGGGCCGCTGCCGGAACCGCCAGGGCCGCCACCGGGGCCACCGGCACCGCCGAAACCGCCGCCGGCACCGCCACGGCCACCGCCGGCACCGCGACCGGTCCGGCCGGGCGCGGCCGTGCCGCGCCCGCCACCGCCAGTGCCGAGTCCACCACCGGGCCCGGCTGCGCCGGGCCCGCGGCCAACCGAGGGCCGTCCTGCGACCTGGCCGGGGCTGGGCCGCGGCCCACCGGGCCGGGTTTCGGCGCCGGGGCCACGGCTGCCGCCGGGCCGGGGCATGCCTTGCGAGGCGGCGAATGGGTTATTGCCGGGCCTGGGCCCGCCCGGCCGGGGCACCGCGCCGCCGCGCATGCCCTGCGTGGGGGCGAACGGGTTGTTGCCGGGCCGGGGACCGCCGGGGCGCGGGCCGCCCGGGCGGGGCGGGGCCGGGGTTTCACCCTCGGCGGCTGGCGCCGCCGGGGAAGGGGCCGGACCGGCCGCAGCGGGGGCCGCCGGGACGGGCGCCGCCGTAGCCGCCGGGGCCGCCGGCGCTGGCGCAGCCGGAGTCTGGGCCGCCGGCGCCACAGGGGCAGCCGCCGTCACCGAGGCAGCCGCCGTCACCGGGGCAGCCGGTGTCACCGGGGCAGCTGCCGCCGGCGTTTCGGCCACCGCGGCCGGGGTTGGCACCTCAGCCGCCGCAGCCGGGGCCGCCGCGGGGGCAGGCGCCGCCGGCGCAGCCGCTGCGGGAGCGGCCGGGGTTGGGGCAGCCGGCGCCGCCGAGGCGGGCGCCGCAGGCGCAGCAACCGGGGCAGACGCCGCAGCGGGGGCCGCCGGGACGGGCGCCGCAGGCGCAGCCGGCGCCGCCGGGGCAGCGGCCGCGGCGGCCACCGGTTCAGGGGCCGGTTCCGGTTCGGGCGCCGGGGGCGGGAAAGCCTCGCGGATCTTTCGCACCACAGGGGCTTCGATGGTCGAAGAGGCGGACTTGACGTACTCGCCTATCTCGCTCAACTTGGCGAGCAGGTCCTTCGACGACACCCCAAGCTCTTTGGCGAGCGCGGAGACGCGCTGTTTTTGCACTTCACTCCTGTCTTGGCCCGTTCCAAGGCAGGAGCGGACCGTCTAGCTGTGGGTACTCATTGCAGGGCACTCATTGTGTGTCCATCACTTTGTTCCACCCGCTTTCAACGGACTGGTCTGGTCAAGGTCAACCCTCTGACGCGCCGGCCACGGCCGCCACCAACGCCGCGGCGTCCACGCCACCCGTGTGGCGTAGCGCCCTGGCGAAGGCCCGGCGGCCGATGGCGCGGTTCACGCAGGCTGCGGTGGGGTGCACCCAGGCGCCCCTTCCGGGCAGACGTGAAGCGGCATCGGGCACTAGCGCCGCCGGAACGGTACTGGTGTCCAACACCACGCGCAGAAGGTTGGAGCGTGGGCCCTTGGTGCGGCATCCCACGCACGTACGCTCCGGTTCAGCGGTCATGCCACAGCCTCGCAACGATTTGTGGAATGCCGGGCCAGCGGCCCAGCCTGGGACAGTCTAGCCCAACGCGTTGGTCCAGCGCGCTGTCTTTCACCACCAGGATGGCAAGGCGGGGATGGGCTCACCCCAAGCGTGGGCCCACCGCAGTTGCCAATACAGCACCTGATCCACGTCCGAGGGGTAGGGCACCGCCCCGTAGTGCGTGGCCAGCGCGGTCTCCAGTTCGCGGATGGCCAGCCGCACGGCCGCGGCATCGGCCGGCGTGTCCGGCAGTACGTAGGCGCCCTGGCGCGGGTCGCCACCGCCCTGGTTCAATGACGCCACCACCAGGGCCGCCGCCCGCTCTCGGTGGAACTGCGCCACCTGGCGCACTAACGAACGCAGCTCGTCGTCATCGACCACGCCTACGGCCAAGTATTCGGCCACGAAACCGGCCTGGTCCTCCGCCAGAGCCAGATCCCACAACACTTCCGTGCCCAGGTCATCCAGGCCTTCCACCCCGGGTGCCTCGGCCAACCCTCCCGGCCCGGCCAGGCCCGCCAACTCGACCGGCTGGGAGGTGGCCAACAGCCAAGCCATGTCCAGGCCGCGGTTGACGGCACCCCAGGTCCACCGGTCGTAGTTGCCGGTCTCGCCCGCCCAATCCAACAGTTGGCGGGTGCGGTCCAAGGCGGCCGTCAGAACGTCAGGTTGGCACACGGCATCGGGCACTGTGGCGGTATCAGCCTCACCGGACGAAGCCGGCAGCCCCAGCGCCTCCAGCCACACCGGGACTCCTTCCGCCACCAAGGTGAGGCCCTCCACCCGGTAGGGTGCAGCGGCCGATGGCGCCCCCACACAAGCCGCTGCCTGGTCACCCAACTGGCCCATCACCTGGCTCAACACGGCCGGGTCCCATTCGCGCTGGCCTTCGACCGCCCGCAAGGCCGGTCGGTCGCACCCGGCCAGGCTCAGCACCAGGCCGGCCGCCACGGCGACGGCGGCCCAAGCCTGGGCGCGGAAACGGGAACGGCGAGTCATCGCCTCCGATCTTCCCACGAGACGGACCTGGGAAAACCCACCCGCGCCCGTTTGCCCAAGACCCTCGCGCGCATCCGGCCTGGGCCGATAGACTGCGGAATCATAAGTGAACACCCGGCCGCTTCCGGCCGGGCCCCGGGGAGGCGTCGATGGACATCAACATGGCGGAACTGCGCGCACTGGAGCGCGAACGCGACATTCCGATGAGCCTGCTGATTCCCGCGATCGAACAGGCGATGCGGCTGGCGTATGAACGCACGCCCGGCGCCGCCAAGTCGGCCCGGGTGGAACTTGACCGCAAGACCGGCCACGTCACCGTCTGGGCCCAAGAACGCGATGCCGAAGGCACAGTGACCCGCGAATGGGAGGACACCCCAAGCGACTTCGGCCGCGTGGCTGCCTCGACCGCCCGGCAGGTCATCATCCAGCGCCTGCGCGACGTGGAAGATGCCCACGTCATGGGCACTTTCCAGGGCAAAGAGGGCGACATTGTGGCCGGCGTCATCCAACAGTCCCGCGACCCACGCATCGTGCAGGTGGACGTGGGCGGCGTCGAAGCCGTGCTGCCGCCACATGAACAGGTGCCGGGCGAAACCTACCGCCACGGCGAGCGCATCCGGGCGCTGGTGCTCGATGTGACGCGCGGCCCCAAAGGCCCGTCCATCACCCTGTCCCGGTCACACCCCAACCTGGTGTCCCGCCTGTTCGCGCTGGAAGTGCCCGAGGTGGCGGACGGCCGCGTGGTGATCGCATCGATTGCCCGCGAGGCCGGGCACCGCACCAAGATCGCTGTCCGGGCCACCCAGACCGGCATCAACGCCAAGGGCGCCTGCATCGGCCCCATGGGCCAGCGGGTGCGGGCCGTCATGAACGAACTGGGCGAAGAGAAGATCGACATTGTGGACTATTCGGACGAGCCCACCGAGTTTGTGGCCGCCGCCCTGTCCCCCGCCCGCGTCTCTTCGGTCGAAATCCTGGACGCCCGCGCCCACACCGCCCGCGCCATCGTGCCCGATTTCCAACTGTCGTTGGCCATCGGCCGCGAGGGCCAGAACGCCCGCCTGGCCGCCAAGCTGACCGGTTGGCGTATCGACATCCGGTCCGATGCCGCCCCCACACCCGAGGCCCCCAAGGCCGAGTAACTAGGTGGTTGGCTGGTCTGCCCGCCCGGGTTAAGCAAGGGTGGCCGGGCGGATCCCCTCCACGTCTCCGCCCGGCCACCAAGACCCGCTGGCACGGGCCCTGACTACTGGACACTAACGGTTGCGCCAACCGCCCGCCATGGGGAGAAGTCCCCATGGCGTCGCCCCACTCAGCCCGTTGGTTTGACCTTGACCCACTAACCCTCAAGGAGGTGTCAACGATGACTCACCACAAGCTCCTCAGTGGACTGATTGCCTTGGCCGCCGCCGGCGCCATGTTGGCCGGTTGCAGCGATGATTCCGACAAGGACGCCGGAACTTCTTCTGGCGACCGCCAAACCAGCCAAGACTCTGACGACGCCAACGACAGCGACGAAGACTCGCGCGACTCGGCCACCCAGGACGAAGCCGAAGACACCACCGCAGCCGAACCCGACCAGGCCACTACTGAGCCGGAACCCGAGCCAGAACCAGAGCCTGAACCGACCGAAGAGGCCCTGAACACCACCGACACCACCAAGAACGACTACACCAACCCGCTGTGGGGCACATTCGACGAAGCCACCCGCATCTATACCGGCGGTTTCTGCGACGATGACGGCACCGCCGACGTCCCCCAGACCTACACCATCTGGGTCAAGGAAGGCTGGAGCGTCAAGTCCGACAACGCCCAAGACGAAGACAAGTACCGCAAGATCGACGCCCGGGGCGCCATGCGCGGTGTGGCGCTGATGCACGAAGACGACGAATTCACCTTCCAACTGGGCAAGTGGCGGGAACCGAACGAGCCTGACACCCTGTGGACCGAACAGGAGTTCCTGGCCCGCCTGAAGTACCCCGACAACTGGGCCCAGATGACACTTGGCGCTTTCACCTACTACTACAACATCAGGGACTACGACGACGTGGTCCAGGCGGCCGATCCCAACGCCATCGCCAACCTGACCTACTACACGCCCTACCTGGACATGATGATCACCTGGAACACGGACGCCAACCGTCAGGGCCGCATGCACGACAATCTGGCGGACATGGAAGAGATGATCGCCACCTTCACCATCACCCCGGACGCTTAGGCCAGCGGCAGCGACCAGACCAGGTCAAGGCCGCCGCGCTGGAAGCCCAGCCGCTGGTTGATGGACCACATCGAATCGTTGGCGGCCGCGTTCTGGGTCACCACCCGGCTGAAGCGCGGCACCAAAGGCTGCCCCACGACATCGGCCACTTGGGCCTGACCCAAGGCGGCCAGGCGCCGCAGCGCCGCCACCTTGACGGCCAACCCCAGGCGGTGGCCGCGGTGTTCCGGCAACACCAGCGTGGTGTTCTGGTGGGCCGCCACCGGCAGCCCGTCCGGCAGGTCCAGCGGCAGGTTCAACCAGGTAGCGGCCACCATGCGGCCCGTCGCCTGCTCGATGGCGCCCGCCCCCAGCACCGGGTCGCGGCCTTCGATGGCTTCCGCTTCCCAGGCCCGCACATGGTCTGGGGTGTAGGGCGCCACTTCGAACTCGACGTTGCCCGATGGCGCGTCCGCCCCCAGGCGGGCCTCCAACGCGGCGAAGTCGGCCGCCCACTGGTCCGGCAGGTGGCCGAACCAGGTCACCACCTCGTAGCCGGCGGACCGTTCTTGGGCGCTGGCCTCGGCCCCAGCCAACACGTCAGCCGGCACCGGCAGGGCTAACCCGCTGGTGAGTTCCAGCCAGTCGAACTTCAGGCCCATGGCCTGCGCAAACATCACCCCAGGCGAGTCAGCCGGAGCCTCGCCGAAGCCGTCATCGGGCACCAGCACCGGCCGGCCCGGGGCCGGCAGTGGGCAGGCCACATCGGTCAGGCAGGTCTGGGCGCCATCGGCCTTAGTTCGTGCCACCGCAGCGTGCCACAGGGCCCGGCCGATGCCACCCCGGCGCCACCCGGCATCGACCCCCACCTCGACCCAAGCAAACTTGGGCGAGCCGTCGAAATGGCTGTTACCGAAGGCGGAACCGATCACCGCGCCATCGGCCACCGCCGCCAGGCAGAACCACAGGTTGCCGTTGGTGTTACGGGCGTGGGCTGCCAGGCTGCGGTCGGACTGTAGGCGCGCGTCCGGGCCAAGGCCTTCCAGGAAGACGTCCCGCTGCAGCCGGGCCACCGCCCGGAACCGGTCAGCGTCTGGCGCCTCGACCGCGGTGGGCTCAGGGATGGGGACTTCGACAACTTCAAACCTCATCCGCCCATCGTGCCATGCCTCCCTTGAGATGTGGGCCCCTTCTGCGGGGCTCAGAAGGGCCATCCCATGAGGGAAACGGCCTGTCACGTGCAGCGGAAAACGTTCTCTGGGTCAATCGGGGCTGGAATCGGCCCGATCATGCAGGTTTCACGGCTCTGTGGGACACAAACCGACCCGTCTGGCCCCAATCCGTGTCCCACAGAGCTGTGAAACCCGCACTTGAGGGTCCTGACGGACCGAGATTGACCCACAGAGACGTGAAACTCGCAGAGATCCCGGGTCAAGCCCGGGATGACCTTAATGGGAGCAGAACAACGCAGGGCGTGCCGCCATCACTTGTGCCGTCGAGTGGCCGCTGAGACCTTGAGCCATTCGGCTAGGCGGTCTTGAAACATGGCCCCTGCCTCCCGAAATGGAGCCAAATCGGCATCCGCTCGCACTTCCGCCAGCGCGCCGGGCAGCCGCCCAGCCATGTCGTTCAACTGCGACAGGACCCACTCGGGTTCCAGGCCAGCCTCTCGCGCGAACTGCTCCCAGTCCGCCCGGCCGATCCGGTCAAACCGAGTCTCGCCTCCAACCCGCATCGCCATCTCGTTGGCGAAGTTGTGGCCAAAGGTAAGAGTCGAGTTGAGGTCATACAGCGGTGCCAACCGGACACTGCTAGGCGTGATCAGCAGGGAGTAGTTCTGGGCGTGCGCGTCCGACCCCCTGACCAGGTAGTTGTAGATCACGGCTTGAGCGAAACGCTCCACGTCAACCGCGCCGCAGTGCCGCCGGATCAGGTCAGCACAGGCAGAAGCGCCAAGGCCGCCCTGCGACTCGTACTTGCGCAGTGGCGCCAACCCGGCCACCTGGCACAGATTCTCTTGGTGAACCCGCACCCACTGCCCCCGCACCTGGACGCGGTCGTAGCGTTCCACGACAATCACCCGTTGGCTTGCGAAAGCAGTCACGAACGCGTGGGCGGTGGCCAGGCCAACCTGGGCGGCCAGCCGCATCGACAACACTTCGGTCACGTCCTGATCTGCAAAGCCCGGAACGGCCGGTTTGAAGATGTGAGTGGAAGGCTGGGCGCCCGCCGGGACGGCCCAGCCATCCCCCAGCCGCTGCAAAGCGAACTTGGCCTGGGCGCCAGCCAGCGAAAACTGGCCAGTAGCGGCTTCAACCGAAAACGGCAGCACATCCTGATAAGCCGCCCGAACCAGATCTGCCACCTCGGCTTCAGACAGGGGTTGTAGGTCACCTTCGCCCCGCAGCACGGACTCGAGTCGGTCCTTCCGAACGAACTGTGCAGCCCCGGCCACGTCTTCGCCGATATGCGCCAGCAAGCTCTCGGGATGCAGGTCAGTAATGCCAAATTGCGCCCGCCACCGGCGCAACACCGCCTCGCGTTCAGGCAGCAGTCCTTCCAGCCAATTGGCCACTCGGTCACCCCGCCACCTAGGCTGCGTAGCCGGCATGCCAGTAGACAACGGCACGAACTCAGGTTGCCCGATGGCGTCCGGGTAGTAGTACAGGCGCAGCCGCTTCCCCGCGCCCTCCAGGTCACCGATTACCTGTCCATTCAGCAGTACGGTCAACATGACGGCCGCCCTATTCCCCGGGTCCGGGGGTGCCGGAGGGGTTGTGGGTGTAGCGGGCCAGGATTTCCTCCGCAGTGATCACCACAGGAGCCGATGCCCGTGACGCCGGCCGGAGCGTAGCCATGGGGTCGAGCGTGACCGATTGACCCAAGGCGGCCAAGACCCGCAACACCATGTCCAGTGGGGCGGAAACCTTGTCCCCTGCCTCCAAGCCAACCAGCCACTGGCGGCCCACCTTGGCGTCCATCGCCAGTTCGCCCTGGGACAGCCCCAGGTCCAGCCTGGCCTGCCGCATGGCTGCGCCCAACTGTCGCGCATCCCCCACTACTGTCGCCATACGACGACTATACAACCTTGTCGCCACCCGGCGACAACAGCACCCACGGCAGCCTTCATGGTGTGCACCACGCAGGCCATGCGTTGGCTGTTGATCGGAACCCATATGGAGAAATTATCTGAATGGAACCGGATTAATTCTCCTGATCGTGTAGGCTGGCCGCATGGCCAAGAGTCACTACATGGAGCGCGTGGTAGACGCCCAGCTTCGCCGCGCACTAGGCGGCGCCGGTGCCGTAGTGCTCGAAGGCGCGAAGGCTTGCGGCAAGACCACTACTGCAATGCAGGTGGCCGCCAGTTCTGTCCGCCTGGATAGAGACACCGCCCTCCGGCAGGCCGGCCTGGCCGAACCGAACGTTCTGCTCAGCGGCCCCACGCCGCGCCTAATAGACGAGTGGCAACTGGTCAAGGACGTCTGGAACGCTGTCCGGGCAGAAGTTGACGACCGCTCCCAACCCGGGCAGTTCATCCTGACCGGTTCGGCCACCCCAGCCGATGATGCCACCAGACACAGCGGCGCGATGCGCTTCCTGCGTATCCCGATGCGCCCAATGTCACTGACCGAGTCCGGTGAGAGCGACCACGCCACCTCGTTGGCCGGGCTATGGAGTGGCCAACCGCAGGCACCTTCTGCTGACAATGGTGACCTTGGCCTGATCGCCCAAGCCGCCTGCCGGGGAGGCTGGCCCGGGACGCTCGGCATTGACCCTGAGACAGCGCAGGACCTGAACCAGTCCTATCTGCGTACCGTCGCAGCAGCCGACATCGTGATGGTTGACGGCATTCGGCGTGACCCGCTCAAGGTCTTGGCCCTATTGCAGGCTCTTGGCCGCAATACCGCCACCTACGTGTCCAACCGCCGGTTGCAAACCGACTCGGCGGCCTTCGGCCAGCCAATCGATGCGAACACCATTCCTGTCTATCTTGACGCGCTGGCGCGGCTTTGGGTGTTGGCACCTCAGCCCGCCTGGGGTGGCCACCTGCGCTCCGCCGCCCAGGCCCGCCAGGCAGCCAAACGGCATCTGGCTGATCCGTCGCTCGCCGCCGCCGCCATGGGTGCCGGTCCCGCTGACCTGTTGGCGGATCGGGAGGCCTTCGGCCAGGTCTTCGAGACGCTGGCCTTCCGCGACCTCAGCGTGTATGCCCAGGCCTCGGGCATGGAGGTCCGCGCCTTCCAAGACACGAAAGGCAACGAAATCGACGCAGTGCTGGTCAAAGGCACCCAGTGGGCCGGCCTGGAGGTCAAACTGTCTCCCAGTCCGGATGCGCTGGACGGAGCAGCCGGCAAGCTGCTGGCGATTGCCGGCCGCATGACCAGCCAACCCAAATTCTTGGGCATCATCACCGCCATGGGCCCCAGTTACACGCGCCCAGACGGCGTCCACGTTGTACCTATCACCCACCTCGGCCCCTAGCCGGTGCCTTGCGCCAGAGTGTACAACCGCTCCTCTTCATCGCTAATAACCTGCTGCAAGGCCTGGCGCTTCGGATCATCCGCTGGAGCGTCGAACCCAATTCGAGGGTCCATTGCTTGGGTGTCGCCGCCCTCGCCATAAACATCCTGGGTCGCCATCAGGTTGCGTTCCAAGTTGATCGGGGGACACTGGGCCAGGACCTCTCGGAGAACTTCGATATCAGTTGACACAGGAACGACCACCTCTGGCATGGTGTCCCAATTGTCTACGGCAACCACGGCGTCTTGAACATCCACAAGGCCGGCTTCACGCGCACACGTGGCCCACTCATTGGAAACCTCTGCCATCGCTTGCTTTTCTAGCTCTTCCTCCGCCGGATCAATAGAAGCGGTCGGCACAGAAAAGCCAGATGATTCAATGCAACCAACCAGGGTGTCTGTCAAGTCTTGGCCCTTGTAATACAAGAACGGAAGATCCTCATCCCACACGCGCAGCAGCGCATCACCAACCGCATCTGTGCCCTCCTGTGTGCCACCTCCAGTACTCCTTGGCAAGGCGAATACAGTAGCTTCTCCTTCCGACATCAGCACCTCAACCGTTAGGTAAGCCACATCACTTCCAGCCAGCATTCGTGGAGACAATTCCACTGCTACCCCGCTTCCTCGAGACAAGCTGCAAGTGCCTGCGCGCTCCCCGTCTGCTCCCCCAACGTGTCGGCTTCTTCCACCTCCGCCACGATGGACTCTCTCAACTCGGCCACTTCCTCCGAACTCAACACCTCTGGTCTCAGTGTGGTGGCCTCGTTGACAGGCTCGCTCCCCGCCGCGCAAGAAGTCAACACGAGCACAGAAGCAACGCCAACGGCGACCAGGCAGCACCTCATCCGCCCGTCGTGTCATGTCTCCCTCCAAGATGCCCCTTCTGAGCGACTCAGAAGGGGCGTCTCATGAGAGCAACGGCGCGGCGCGTGCAGCAGAAACACGGCCTTTGGGGGTTAGCCGGCGACGGTGCCGCTGTTGGCGGCCGGTTCGCGCAGTCGCGAATAGAAGCCCAGCGACACCTCGCGGCCGGTCTTGCGGCCCAGGTAGGTCACCGGCGTGGCGTCGTGGTCAACCCCGGCGCCCACCGCGTCGATGATGCTCAGCATGAACTCGCCGATGATGGGCCCATTCTTGAACTGGTTCCCCGAAGTACCGATTCCCACGAAAAACCCAGGTGCGTCCGTCTTGTCGTAGATAGGCGTCCAGTCTGAAGCCACGTCGTAGACCCCCACCACGCCGGCCGGCCGCGGCGGAATGGCCATCTCGGGGAAGCGCCGGGCAGCCCGCGTGACCTGCTTATCGAACAGCTCTTGGGTGCGGTTCATGTTCACCGCGTCAACGTCGCCTTCAACCCATTCCAGCACGTCACAGGCCGGTTCCGTGCCGCCGATGATCAGCGAACCGGACGGCTCGGGCCGCAGGTAGTAGCCGAGGTCTTGGTCCGCCACACAGTGCCCGATGCCGCCCGGCGGGTTGAATCCGGGCGGCGCCGCCACGGCGTGCACCTCTTGGCGCAGCGGCCGGGTGGTGATGGCGAACTCGCCACCAACTCCGGCTAGTTGGTTGACCACGGGCGACCAGGGCCCGGCGGCGTTGACCACCACCGGCGCCTCCACCGTCTCGCCCGAATCGAGCCGCACCCGCCACACGCCGTCGGACCCCTGCTCAATCCCGATCACCCGGGTCTTGTACAGCGTCACCGCGCCGGCCCGCTTGGCCGCGTTGGCAAAGTTCTCGCAGGCCAGGCGGGGATCGTCGATGAAACCGGCCTCCGGCGTGAAGATGGCACCAAGGGTCCCGGAAGGGTCATCCCAGAAGTGGTCATCGTCAATCGGCTTGGGCGGGAAGAACTTGCCCGGGTCGATCCCGGGAATCCGCGCCGCCAGCGTGGCCGAGTCCCACTCTTCATACTGGATGCCGATGTCGTCGAAGTATCCCCGCAGCCGTTCGCGCGGAAAGGCGGGCGCGTCAACCATGATCTTGCCCACCTGGTGGAACTTGGCCAGGGCCTCGTCCGCCGGCGCCTCCAGGTAGTCGCGCAGGTGGCGCCACATCTCGGCCGCCTCCCAGGCCACGATGACCGAGGTCAGCACGGTGTACTCGTAGCGGATGATGCCACTGGAGGAACTGGAGGAGCCGTATCCGGCGCCGTTCGACTTGTCGATCAGCACCACGCGCCGGCCGTGTTTGGCCAACTGGTAGGCGGTAGACGAGCCGACAATGCCGGCCCCGATCACGATGGCGTCGGTGGTGATGGTCATGGCTCTCACTCCTTGGGTCTGGCTGCGGATGGTCAGGCGCCCGCCTGGATGGCGGCCGCGGCGGCGGGCAGGAAGGCGCGCAGGTCACCCACCAGCCCCAGGTCGGCAATCTCGAAAATGGGCGCGTCCGGGTCTGAGTTAACAGCCACGATCAGCTTGGCGCCGCGCATGCCGGCCTGGTGCTGAATGGCCCCCGAAATCCCGGCCGCCACGTACAGCGCCGGCGTCACGGTCTTGCCGGTCTGGCCCACTTGCAGCGAGTGGTCCACCCAGCCGGCGTCCACGGCCGCGCGGGAGGCGCCGATGGCGGCCCCCAACGCATCGGCCAGCGCCTCCACCTGGCTGAGGTCGCCGTCCACGCCACGGCCGGCCGCCACCACGATCTTCGCCCCCAGCAGGGCGGGCCGGGCGCCATCGGCCGCCTTCGGGGTCACCGACACCACGGTCACCCGCGGATCGGGCGCCGGCAGCGCCACGCTCGAAACTTCGGGTGCAGCCACCGGCGCCGGCGCCGGGGCCTCGGCACCGGGTGCCACCGTGAAGATCGGCACCCCAGCCGTCACCCGCGCCGTCGAGGTGGCCGTCCCGGCCATGACCGGCTTGGTCGCCACCAGGTCGGGCCCAATCGCGGTCACGCCGGTAATCACGCCGCTGCCCAGGGCTTCGGCCAGTAGGCTGCCCACCTCGGCGCCGTACAGGCCGCCGGGCAGCAGCACGGCGGCCGGCGGTTGCGCCAGCCCTTCCGCCAAGGCCGCCAGCGCCTGGGCGATGGCGCCCGGGTAGGCGTGGGGGGCGGCGCCGGCCGGGCCGGTGGCGGCCACCACGCGGGCAGCCCCCAGCGCGCCAAGAGCACCCGCATCGGGCGCACCCGCACCTTCAGCCCCCACCACGACAGCGACCGGCTGCCCCAAGCCCGCGGCCAGCGCCAGCAGCCCGGCAGCCTCCGCCGGCGCATCGATCAGCACCAGAATCTCGGCCATCGTCCGTCCCCTCCCCTACACCAGGCCGGCTTCGCGCAGCAGGCCAATGAACTGCCCGATGGCGTCCGGGCCATCCGCCGGAATCTTGCGGCCGCCGGCCCGCGGCGGGTTGGGTGTCACCGACCCCACCGCCACCCGGGCCGCACCGGCGCCCACCAGCGAGGCATCAACCCCAAGGTCCGCTAGGTCCAACTCGTCGACCGGCTTGCGCCGGGCCAGCATGACGGCCTTGGCGGACGGATAGGCCGGTTCGTTGGCCTTGTCGGTGACCGAAACCAAGGCGGGGAGCGGTGCGCTCAGGGTCAGCGTGGCGGCGTCTTCGTCGCGCTCGATCGTCACCGCTCCCCCACCAGGTTGAACCGCCAAGCTGGAGGCGCCGGTCAGAGCGGGAATCCCGAGCAGCGCAGCCAACTTGACGGGGACTAAACGGGTACCGGAATCGGCTGATTCCGCCCCCGTCAAAATCAGGTCGACGTCACCGATGTGGGTGATCGCCTTGGCCAGCACCAGGGCGGTGGCGCCGGCATCGGACCCGGCCACGGCCGGATCGGAGACATGGAAGGCGGCATCGGCCCCCATCTGCAGGGCCCGCCGCACGGCTTCGTCGGCGTCATCGGGCCCAAGGGTCAGGGCGATCACTTCCACGTCGTCAAGTGCCTCGGCCAACTGCCGGGCTTCCTCCAACGGGTGCTCGTCCAACTGGGACAACAGGCCGGCACCGCTGCGGTCCAGGGTGTTCTGCCCGGTGAACTCGTAGCCGATCTCAATGTCCGGCACGTACTTGACCAGCACAACTATCTTCATGGTGTTCCCTCTCCGGCAATCGACGCCAACAACAGTTGGGCCACATCCTTCACCTGGGTGCCGCTGCCAGAATCGGCCGCCACCGCGTCACCCAGCATGACGGCGCAGAACGGGCAGGCGGTGGCAATGGTGCCCGCCCCGGTGGCGGCGGCCTGGTCCGCCCGGCGCTGGTTGAGGCGCGTGCCTTCGGTTTCTTCCAGCCACATCCGTCCACCGCCGGCGCCGCAACAGACCGAGTTCGGCCCGGCGCTTGCCATCTCCGTCAACTCCAGGTTCCCGATGGCGCCCAACACCCGGCGCGGGGCCGCATACTTGCCGTTGTGGCGGCCCAGGTAGCAGGGGTCTTGATAGGTGACAGAAGGCTTGACCGAACGGCCGTGCGCGTCCAACGGCTCGTCCGGCAGGTCGCCGGGGGTCAGGCGCCCGGCCTCGACCAGATCGGCCAGCAACTCGGTGTGGTGCACCACTTCGTAGTGCCCCCCAAACGGCCCGTACTCGCCCGCCAGCGAGTTGAAGCAGTGGGCGCAGGTGACCACGATCTTGGTGGCACCAGCCTGGTTCAACACTTCGACGTTACCCGCGGCCAGGTCACCGAACAGGGATTCGTTGCCGGCCCGCCGGGCCGGATCGCCGGTGCAACATTCGGCCGTGCCCAGCACGGCGAAACTCACCCCGGCCCGGTGCAACAGCTCGGCGAAGGCCCTGGCGGTGGCCTGGCCGCGGTCATCGAACGCCCCGGCGCAACCAACCCAATAGAGGTAGTCGACCTCGGCTAGCGAAGCCACAGTCTCGCCTAGCACCGGCACGTCGAAGTCCAATCCGGCCGTCCAGTCCAGCCGCTTCTTGCCGGGCAGGCCCCACGGGTTCTGGCGCCGCTCCAGGTTGCGGAAGGCGCCGCCCAGTTCGGCCGGGAATTCGGCCTCGCCCAGCACTTGGCGCCGGCGCAGGTCTATCACGTGGTCCACGTGTTCCACACCCACCGGGCAGATCGCGGTGCAGGCGCCACAGGTGGTGCAGGCCCACAGGGCCTCGGGTGAAACGGCCCAGGGCGCGTCTCCGCCTACCAGCGGGGTCGCGGCGTCCCCCATGGAACCGACCGGCCATTCCGCCCAGGCGTGGTCCCGCAGCGCTCCCACCAGCAGTTTTGGCGACAACGCCTTGCCGGTGGCCCAGGCCGGGCAGACCTCTTGGCAGCGGCCGCACTCGGTGCAGGTGGTGAGGGACAGCAGGTCGCGCCAGGTCAGTTCGGCGGCGTAGCCCACCCCCAGGTGTTCGTACACGTCATCGGGTGTGGCCGGGTCATTCAGATCGACCGCCTGGCCGCCCACCACCAGGGGTTCCAGGCCGCCCAGGGCGGGGGCGCCATCGGGCCGCTTGGCGAACCACAGGTTGGGGAAGGCCAGGAAGCGGTGCCAGGCCACGCCCATGGTGGGCGTCAGCGACACCACCACCATCCAGGCGTAGCTGACCAGGATCTTGAACAGGGCCAGGCAGCCAATCCAGCCGTCCAGGGCCGCGTCCGTCACCCCGCCATACAGCGAACCGATCCACGCGGTTGACGGGAACAGCAACTCCGCGCTGGCAGACTCAGCGCCACGCTCAGACAGCGCAGCCTCCAGCCCACGCAGCCACAGCACGGCCACGCAAACCAGCAGGATGGTGGCCTCCACGTAGCGGGCCCGCCATTGGTGCGAGCCGAAGAAGCGCGACCCGCGCCCCAGGGAAGCCCGCGAAGCCACCAGCCGCACCGCGATCAGCACCAAGATCCCCAACAGGCCGGCCCAGGCGAAGAACTCGGTCAGCCAGGCGTACGGCGCGAAGTGACCGATCACCGGCAACTCGAATGAAGGCGAGAACAACTGCCCGGTGGCCTGGGCCAGCGTCAACACCAGCACCAGGAAGGACAGCATGGTCAGCCAGTGGGCCACCGCCACCAGGGGCTTGCGCCGCAGCCGGGTGTGGGCCAGGAACTCACGCAGCATGGTGGCCGTGCGGGCCCCGGGCCGCGCCGTCCGGGAACCCGGCAGTTCAGCCGCCCCCGCCCGGAAGCCGCGCACGTATGAAGTCACCCGCCAGGCCAGCAGCGACCAGCCCACCACCGTGGCCAGGAGCCCGATGACGGGCAGCGCATACCACATGACGGTCTCCTCTCTGCGCGGCGCCGGCGGTTAGTTAGGGGACGAGAAACAAGGTTGGATGGCTGACCTGGGCAATCGGCCGGTTACAGGCTACCCGCCAGGCCGGGAATCCATGAGGTCCCGGCCAAGGGCCGCTTGGTCATGGCGGCGGCTTCGATGGTCAGGGCCACCAGGTCCTCGGGTTCCAGGTGCAGCAGGTGGGCCTTGCCGCAGGCCCGGGCGATGATCTGGGCCTCCATGGTCATGACCCGCAGCAGGTTGGCCAGGCGGTGGCCGCCGGCCACCGGGTCCAGCCGCTTGGACAGTTCTGGGTCTTGCGTGGTGATGCCGGCCGGGTCCTGCCCGGCCTGCCAGTCGTCGTAGTAGCCCGCCGAAGACCCGATCTTGTTGTATTCGGATTCCAGTGCCGGGTCGTTGTCACCCAGGGCGATCAGGGCGGCCGTGCCGATCGACACGGCATCGGCCCCAAGGGCCAGCGCCTTGGCCACATCGGCCCCTGAGCGGATGCCGCCGGAGACGATCAACTGCACCTCCCGGTGCATGCCGGCCTCCTGCAGCGCCTCGACGGCCTGCGGGATGGCGGCCAGCGTGGGGATGCCCACGTGTTCGATGAACACGTCCTGCGTGGCGGCCGTACCACCCTGCATGCCGTCCAGCACCACCGCGTCCGCCCCGGCCTTGATGGCCAGCATGACGTCGTAGTAGGGCCGCGAGGCGCCGATCTTGACGTAGATCGGCTTCTCCCATTCGGTGATCTCGCGCAGTTCCAGGATCTTGATGCGCAGGTCATCGGGGCCGGTCCAGTCCGGGTGGCGGCAGGCCGAACGCTGGTCGATGCCGACCGGCAGGGTGCGCATGGCGGCCACCCGTTCGGTGATCTTCTGGCCCAGCAGCATGCCGCCGCCGCCGGGCTTGGCGCCCTGCCCCAGCACCACCTCGATGGCGTCCCCCATGCGCAGGTGGCGCGGGTTCATGCCGTAGCGGCTGGGCAGGTACTGGTACACCAGCGTCTGCGAGTGGGTCCGTTCTTCTTCCGTCATGCCGCCGTCACCGCTGGTGGTGGAGGTGCCCACCTCGCTGGCGCCGCGCCCCAGCGCCTCCTTGGCCTGGGCGCTGAGCGAACCGAAACTCATGCCGGCAATGGTTACCGGCGTCTTCAGGTGCAGCGGCTTCTTGGCGTAGCGCGTGCCCAGCCAGACGTCCGTGTCGCAGCGTTCCCGGTAGCCCTCCAACGGGTAGCGGGACATGGAGGCGCCCAGGAACAGCAGGTCGTCGAAGTGTGGCACCTTGCGCTTGGCGCCGCCGCCGCGGATGTCGTAGAGCCCGGTAGCGGCCGCCTTGCGGATGGCGGCGATGGTCAGCTTGTCGAAGGTGGAGTTTTCCCGTAGGCCCTTGGCGGCGGGATCGGTCACAGGGCTGGTGGTGGTGGTCACGGTGGTCTCCTCGGCCTAGTAGGCGTCGACGTTGTCGATGTGGAAGTTGTAGAGCTGGCGGGCCGAGCCGTAGCGGCGGAACTCTTCCGGCTTCTCGGGGCGCCCGGCTTTGGCCAGCAGTTCGGCCAGCTCCTCCAGGTGTTCGGGCCGCATCTCCTTCTCGATGCAGTCCGCCCCCAGCGAGGACACCTGGCCCTTGACGTACAGCCGGGCCTCGTAGATCGAATCCCCCAGGCCGTCCCCGGCGTCGCCGCAGATAACCAGCCGGCCGGCCTGCGCCATGAAGGCGCTCATGTGGCCCACCGAGCCGCCCACCACAATGTCGACGCCCTTCATTGAGATGCCGCAGCGCGCGGTGGCGTCGCCGTCGATGATGAGCAGGCCACCGTGGGCGGTGGCGCCGGCCGACTGCGAGGCGCTGCCGGTCACGTGCACCAGGCCGGACATCATGTTCTCGGCCACACCCTGCCCGGCGTTGCCGTTGATGGTGACGGTGGCCTGTTCGTTCATGCCGGCGGCGAAGTAGCCCACGTGGCCTTCCACCACCACGTCGATGGCCTGGTCTAGGCCAACGGCAATGGCGTGCGCCCCTTCGGGGTTGCGCACCACCCATGAAGTGCCGGCGGGCGCCTGGTGGAGGGTCTGGTTGAGGTCCCTCAGACTAGTGCCGGCGAGGTCGATGACGGTTGCTGAGCTGACGTGCGTTCCCATACGTACACCACTTCCGGGTTGGGTTCGAAGATGTGAGCGGATTCGATGCCGGGCAGGCCGGTGAGGTAGCGGTATTCGCTGGCCACGGCCACCAGGTCAGGGGTTTCGGCCACGATGGCGGGCTTGCAGGCGATGGCGTCCCGCACAATGGCGAACGAGCTGGCGGATGACACCAGCAGGGTGTAAAAGCCGTCGAAGTGCTTGGTCAGGTCGGTCAGGGCCTCGCGCATGTCGGCGCCTTCGGCCAACCGGTGGGCGATGTACCGGGCGCCCACCTCGGTGTCGTTCAGCGAGTCGAAGCCGATGCCCAGCGCGGCCAGTTCCTTGCGCAGGGTTTCATGGTTGGAGAACGAGCCGTTGTGGATCAGGCACTGGTCTGGCCCCACCGAGAACGGGTGCGAACCACCGGGCGTGACGGCCGACTCGGTGGCCATCCGGGTGTGGGCCACGCCCTGCCAACCCGCGCGCCCGGCCAGGTTCCACTGCTTGGCCAGTTCGGCCGGTTCACCGGTGCCCTTCAGCACGGTCAGGGTGTGGCCGGCCGAGATCACCACGGCTTCCGGCAGGGCTTCCCGCACGGCCGCCTCCAGCGCGGCGGCGGGGGCGATGGCGGTGAACACGGTGGTCTGACCGGCCCGTTCGGCTTCGACCGGCCCCAGCCCCTGCCCGATGGCGCCCACGGCAGCGGCCGCTTCGGCGGCCGGTAGGGCGTCATAAAGGGCCGAGACGGTGGCGGCGCCGTCTGGTAAACCCGCCGGATCGGCGTACAAGCCCACGCCGGCGGAGTCGTTGCCGCGCCCGGCGGCCTGGATTAGCATCCCCTCTAAAAGCGTTCCGAGGTGGGGAAATAGCTCCGGATTGCGAAGGTGAAGACCGGCAATGCCGCACATTTTTGTCTCCTCTACAGCCCCTCCGGAGCCTCTCCGAGGGGGTTTCCTACGATGAACTACAGATTACTATGAGTGTCCTCAGGCCGTCAAGTACCGCTCGATCTCCCACATCGAGATGGCATCATGCCAGGCGTAGAACTCATTCCGCTTCAACGTGGCGTAGTAGTCCGACACGCCAGCCGTGGGATCAACCGAGTCGAACACCTCCCGCACCACGGCGTCGCCCTCGAAGGCCTCCACCGCGTCCATCAAGGTGCGCGCCAGCATGGGCCGGCCCTCGTGGTGATCCGCCCCGGGCGGCCCCGGGTGGGCCTGCGCCCGGATGCCCTCCAGGCCGGCCCCAAGGCAGGCCGCCATCGCCAGGTAGGAACAGGCCGAGCCATCCCCCACCCGGATCTCCACCCGCTTGTTGTCCGGGATGCGCACCATAACCGAACGGTCGTCGCCACCGTAGGAGGCGTAGCGCGGCGTCCAGGTGGCGCCCGAGGCGGTGGACAGCGCGGCCGTCCGCTTATAGGAGTTGACCGTCGGGTTGAGCACCGCCATCAGGCCGTCCGCGTGGTCCAGCAACCCGGCCACAAAACCCAATGCGGTACCGGACAGCCCGAAGCCGGTGGCGTCATCGGCCGGGTTGGCGGCCGGGAAGAGCGGCCCGTCCTCACCCCACAACGACATGTGCATGTGCAGGCCGGAACCGGTCCGGTCGACAAACGGCTTGGGCATAAAGGTGGCCGTCATGCCGCGCTTCTCGGCCAGCATACGGATGATGTAGCGGGCGGTGATGACCCGATCGGCCGTGATCAGCGCGTCGTCGTAGGCGAAGTTCTGCTCGAACTGGCCGTTGGCGTCCTCGTGGTCGGAGGCGTAAGGGCTCCAGCCCAGCGACTCCATGGCCCGGGACACGTCCGCCAGGTGATCGAACTGCCGGATCAGGCCGCGGGCGTCGTAGCAGGGCTGGTTGGCCGTGTCGGTTGAATCGGCCACATGAATGAAGCCGTTCTCGTCCTTCTGCACCAGGAAGTACTCCACCTCCGCGCCCACCTTCAGGTTCATGCCCAGGGCTTGTGCCCGGCGAACCTGTTCGCGCAGAATCTGGCGCGGCGCAAACGGGTGGGGCTTGCCGTTCAGCACCGGATCGCAGTGAACCATGGCCAGGCCACGCTGAATGAAGTGGAGCGGGGTGTAGGAGGACAGGTCCGGCAGCACAATCAGGTCGCCATCGTCCGGGTCCTGCCCCATGCCGCCGGCGGCGAACCCGGCGAAGCCCATCTGGCCGGATTCCAGGTCATCCGCTGCCCGCAGCGGCACCAGCTTGGAGCAGGGCCGGCCGGTCATGGTGGTGAACGTGGCCATGATGAACTCGACGCCGTCGCGGCGGGCCATCTCGGCCAGGCTGCCCACCTCGGTAGCGGCGGCGGTGTCCGATGGCGCGATGACGGGTGACATGGGCATCTCTCCTTGTTTCGGCTTTGATTGGGGGTCCACCACGAGCGAACCTTGACTCAAGGTAGTGGACCAACACCATCAAGTACAACACAGTCAATTACGCGTGAGTACCCGATTTACGCGGGCGAAACAAGGGTTTTACCGGCTGGGCACCACCCGTTATCAAGAAGGCGTTCTTTTCTGAAGCAGGATCAGTCCTGCGGGAATCCCTTGGTGCTGTTGACACATCCACTGAGGAGGAGAACTTCCATGGACTCAGGAAGTACTGCATGGATCTTGACCAGTGCTGCGCTGGTCACGCTGATGTTCCCCGGGCTGGCCTTCTATTACGGCGGCATGACCGGCTTCAAGACCACCCTGAACATGCTCATGATGGTGTCCGGCGCCTTCTGCGTCGTGGTGGTCGCTTGGGTAGTGATAGGCCACTCGATCTCGTTCGGCAACTCCTACGGAGGGGCCGGGCTATTGGGCAACGTGACCGAGTACATCGGCATCAAGGGGATGCTGCCAGATGACCCGAACGGCCTACCGCCATACCTGGTGGTGGCCTTCATGTCGATCTTCGCCGCCCTCACCACCTGCATCGTGGGCGGCGTGGCGGCCGACCGCATCAAGTTCGTCTCCTGGCTGATCTTCGCCGGCGCCTGGGTCATCCTGGTCTACGGCCCGGTGGCCCACTGGGTGTTCGCCTTCGATTCGGAGGACGGCAGCTACGTGGGTGGCTGGATTGCCAACAAACTGGGCGCCATCGACTTCGCCGGCGGCACCGCCGTCCACATCAACTCCGGCGCCGCCGGCCTGGCCCTGTGCCTGCTGCTGGGCGTGCGCCGCTCCTGGAACCGCCCACCACGGCCCCACTCGCTGCCCTTCGTGCTGCTGGGCGCCATGCTGCTGTGGGCCGGCTGGTACGGCTTCAACGGCGGCTCCGCCCTGGCCAGCGGCAACAACGCCGGCGTGGCCCTGGCCAACACCCACTTCGCGGCCGCCGCCGCCACCCTGGGCTGGGTCATCACGGAAAAGATCCGCGACAAGCACGCCACGGCGCTGGGCGCCGCCTCTGGCATGGTGACCGGCCTGGTGGCCATCACCCCGGCCTGCGGCGCCGTCAACGGCGTGGGCGCCCTCATCCTGGGCGCCACCTCCGGCGTGCTCTGCGCCTACGGCGTCACCTGGAAGCGCAAGCTGGGCTACGACGATTCGCTCGACGTGGTGGGCATCCACTTCCTGGGCGGCATCTTCGGCACCCTGATGATCGGCATGCTGGCCGTGCCGGACGCCCCCAACGGCGGCACCGGCCTGTTCTACGGCGGCGGCTTCGGCCTGCTGGGCAAGCAGGCGCTGGCGGCCGTGGCCGTCATCGCCTACTCCTTCTGCGTCAGCTACGCCATCGGCTGGGTCATCAAGAAGACCATCGGCCTGCGGGTTTCGCCCGATGACGAAGACGCCGGCCTGGATCTGGTCATCCACGCCGAACGCGCCTACGAGATCCCAGTGGGCGTGGAGTAAACAGCACCAAGGACCACCCGCCGGCCCTCTCGGACTCACGGAGATGTCGATCCCCGGGGTTGCGCTGCGAGAGGGCCGGCGGGTCCACCCAATACCATGGCTGCTATGACGCACGACATCCCCGCTGCCCAGGCCGGCAGCGAGGCCCGGGTGGCGCCACCCGTCACGCCCGAAACCCTGCACCAAGAACTGAAGGAAGCCATCGCCGCCCAGGTGCGGGACATCCGCCACGCGCAAGGCTTGTCCATCGCGGCGGCGGCCGAGCGCATCGGCATCTCGAAGGCCATGCTGTCCAAGATCGAGAACGCCCAGACCTCCTGCTCCCTGGCCACCCTGGCTCTGCTGGCGGACGGCCTGGATGTCCCGGTGACGTCCTTCTTCCGGGCCGTGGCGGTGGAATCCGAGGCCGTCTTCGTGCCCGCCGGCCACGGCGCCCGGATTGTGCGGCGCGGCTCCAAACAGGGCCACCTCTACGAGCTGCTGGGCGCCCTGCGCGGCCCCCACAAGCGGATGGAGGCCGTGCTGGTGACCCTGAACGACGAATCCGAGGTCTTCCCTATGTTCCAGCACAGCGGCACCGAGCTGCTCTACATGCTGGAAGGCACCATGGTGTATCACCACGGCGAAGAGGACTACACCATGCGCCCGGGCGACGCCCTGCAACTGGACGGCGAAGGCCCCCACGGCCCGGTGGAACTGGTCCGCTTGCCGGCCCGTTTCCTCTCGGTCACGGCCTATCCGGACAACACCACCCTGGCCTGAAACCTCAGTCCTGGTAGCGGCGGCGGATGGCGGTACCGGCCCGTAGGCCCCCGCCCAGCAGCACAATCACCAGCGCCCAAATGGCCAGGCCCAAGGCGTCGGAACCCATCACCGGCAGGCCGCCACCCGGGTTGGGGCTGGGCGAACCGGTGGGCGGCGGCGTCGATGAACCGGGCGGCGTGGGCGGCGTCGGCGAACCGGTGGGCGGCGTGGGCGAACCGGTGGGCGTCGGCGAAGTGGGCGGCGGCGCCTGAATCACCACCGTGGCCTCGGACCGGTCATTGGCCGGATCGGTGTCGATGTCGTAGTGCGTCACCACGGCCTGCACCTCCAGCAGGGTGCCAACCGCCCCGCTGGCCCGCCCACTGATGCTGTACACCACCATGGCGCCCACCGGCAGGTCGCCGATGTCGCATGTCACCACGTTGCCCATGGCCACGCAGGTGGCGGCCGGGTGGGTGCCGGCAGAACTACTGCTCCACGTCACCGTGGCACCGGTCAGCCCGCTGGGCAGCGTGAAGGTGACCTTGGTGCCCTCGGTGGCGGCCGGGCCGTTGTTCTCGACAATGGCCGTGTAGTTCGCCAGGTCGCCGTCGTGGACCACCTCGTCCAGGTACGGGTAGATACGCACCCCCACGTCCGTGGCCGGCGGCTGGTTGGCCGCGTGGCAGGCCTGGGCCTCGTTGTCACCCGATGACGGGTCAAGGGCGCCCGAACCGACCAGGGCGGCGTTACACAGCGTGCCCGTGTAGTCCTTCGGCACGTCGAAGACGATCTCCACCGAGGCCGATTCACCCGGTTCGATGGTGCCCACCGAGCAGTTGACCACCTGGTTGATGTCGCGCACATCCGGCGCCGGACAGGTGGCGCCGCCCACCACTTGGGCGCTGATCAAACTGGTGCCCTCAGGGACGGCATCGGAAATCGTCACGTCGCGCGCCACCGACGGCCCGGCGTTATAGGCCGTCAAGCGGTAGGTGGCCGGACGGCCTACCACCAGCGGATTGGGGCTGACCAGCGTCTTGGTGATGGACGTGTCCGCCACGGTGACCACGTTGACGGTGGCCGGGGCAGAGTTGTTCGAGTAATCGGACTCCGGCGTGGTGGTTGTGGTGATATTGGTCGAGGTGTAGCTGCCGGCCGGAATGTCATCCGGTATGTGGGCCGTCACCGTGCCCGGAATGGTGAAGTTGGGCAGGAACGAATCCCGGTACGGCGTTTGCGGCCAACCGACACAGTGCACCGAGTAGACCACGTCCAGGCCGCTGCCGGTGTGCGAGATGGAACAGTCCATGGTGGGGATGTTGACGGCGGCGCAACTATTGGCCGGCCCGTCCGGGCAGTTGATCACAAACCCCTTGGGGAACACCGCGTCCGTCACCGGATGATCGGCCGTGGACGGGCCCAGGTTGACGCCGGTCAGGGTGAACTTGACGTCGGTGCCGGCGGCCGGGGTGTTGATGTCAACCGAGGCGGTCACCGCGATGTCCGCCATCACCTGCAGCAAGGTGGCGTTGTTGGCCGTGTTGTTCAACGTCATGGTGTCCGTGGCCGTGGCGGAACTGACCACGGCCGTGTTGGTCAACGTGCGCGGGTGCTCGGTGGACGGATCGGCTGGCGGCTCTTCGTCAAGGCAGGTTTCCTCCGGGTCGGTAGACGGGTCCTGGCCCGGGCACCAGTAGGGCCGCAGGTCACGCGGATCGGTGGTGCCCACCACGCGCACCGAGACGCTGGCACCGGCGTCGATGTGGCCCACCTGGCAGGTCACCACGTACGGGTTGGTGTTGGTGTCCGATGCCGGGTCTTGCGGCGAGGTGGGCAGGCGGTCCACGAAACAGTGGGGGGAGTTGGGTGGGCTGGCCAGTTCCAGATAGTCGGCATCGCCCGAGTTGGCGGCAGAGTTGGCCAGGGCCGGCACCACGCCCACCGGCAGGGTGTCCGTCACCACCGCGTCTTCCACCGCCGAAGGCCCGGCGTTGACGGTGGTCAAGGTATAGCCCACGGAACCGCCGGCGTAGAACGTGGTTGAGTCGGCCGTCTTGTATTGCTGCAGGTCAGCCTGCTGAATTACGTCGTCAGCCACCTGGGCGGACAGGTTGGTGGCGGCCCCGCTCAGGTTGGGTGTGGTCGATGTCGCGGTGGCCTGGTTGACGGCGCCGCCGTCACTCGAAATCTCGGCCGTGACATCATCGTCGATGTCGCCGTAGATGTACAGCGTCACCACGTTGGCCGTGCTGCCCTGGCCGGCCGCCACGGTGCCCAACTGGCAGGTGATCAGGTTGTCGGTACCGGTGCCCGTGTCGCTGATGCTGCACGTGCCCTGGGCCGGGTTGACCTGGGTGGCGTGGAAGCCGTCCGGCAACGTGTCCGTCACCACTACCCCGGCGGCATCGGCGGCATCCGCCCGGGCGGTCAAGTCAACCTGGTAGCCGAACTTGGCCCCGGCAATGTAGGCCGGGTGGCCGTCCCCGTTGGGGATGGTGCTCAGGGCCGTCTTGGTCAAGCCCAGGTCGGTGCGGGCGGCGGCCACCGTGATGCCGGCGGTCAGGCCGTTGTTGGTGTAGTCCGATTCGGTGGTGGTGGTCGAAGCCTGGGCCCAGCCGCCCGGGTTGGCGCAGGTCGGGCCGGTGGATGGGTCATAGTCCGCCGGGGCGCAGGCCGGGAAACTGCCCGGCGCATCCGAAGGGGCCACCTGGAAGTTGAAGTTGATGGTCAGGGCGGCGCTGGGCTGCAGGCCACCGGCCGCCTGCACCGAGGGCTCCTGGCTGACGTCGCAGACCAGCTCCTGGTTAACGGCGTGGCAATAGCTGGGTAGGGTCGACGGGTCGATCAGCGAGGTGACCGCCACGTTGGACAACACCTGCACGGCTTCGGCCACCGATGGGCCGTTGTTCACCACGTGGATCGCCACCTGCCAGGTGGAACCGGGGCCGGTGTAGCTACCGGTGGGCGTCAGCGTGAAGCTGTCCACCTCGACATCGGCCACATGACGCACCGTGTCCGTGACCGAGGCCGTGTTATTAGCCTGGGTGGGATCGCCCGTCACCGAGCTGACGGTGGCCGTATTGGTCAACGTGGTGCCGCGCGCCACCGCACCCACCTGGAACGGGATGCGCAGCGGACCCCACGTGCCGCCCGAGGCCAGATCGGCGGACTTGGTGCAGGTGACGGTCTGTCCGCTGGCGTTGCATTCGGCCGGCAGCGAGGCCGTCACGATGGTCAGGCCGGCCGGCAGGGTGTCCGTGATGACCGGGAAGGTGGCCTGGTTGGGGCCGGCGTTGGAGACCGTCAGGTCGTAGTAGCCGCTGTTGGGCACACTGGTGCCGCCCGCCACAATGCCGGACGAGGTCTTGGTGATGGACAGATCGGCCTGGTCGGAACCGGAGTTGGTCCAGGTGGCGGTGTTATTGGAGTTGTCCGGGTCATCCGGCGTGGCGCCGGCGGTGGCGGTCTGCTGGAAACTGGCCGGCTTGGTGCCGGAGGTATACAGCCCGGCCTCTTGCATGGTCAGGGTGATGGTGGCCGAGGCGCCGGCCGTCAGGGCGCCGATGGTGCAGTTCAGCGTGGCGCCACTGGGCTCGGTGCAACTGCCCTGGCTGGGCGTGGCGCTGCCGGTCACATAGGCCAAGACGTCCGTGGGCAGGGTGTCCGTCATGGTGACACCGGTGGCGTCCGAGGGGCCCAGGTTGGTGACGGTGATGGAATAGGGCACCGTGTCACCCGAGCCCGGGTCCGGCACCGTCACCACCGTGGAGGTCTTGGACAGGGCGATGTCGCTCTGCCTGGTGACGGTGGTGGTAGCAGTGGCCGTGTTGGGGTGCGGGTCACCGGCCGGTTCGGCGGCGCTTGAGGCGGCCGTGGCCGTGTTGGTGACCGAGCCGGTGGCCGATGACGCCACCACCACGCCGGTAATGGTCACCGTGGCTACGGCGCCGGCCCCGGAAGTGGGGGTGGCGGGGCCACCCAGGGTGCCGAGCTGGCAGGTCAGGGTGTTGCCGCCGATACTGCACGAACCGTGGTCGGAGGTGGCCGTGGCCCCGGGGCCGAAGCTGAGCCCGCCCGGCAACGTGTCGGTCAAAGTGGCCCCGGCGGCATCGGACGGCCCATAGTTGGTGACCTTGACCGTATACCGGATTGTGTTGCCGGCCACCGCCGTGGCGGGTCCGGTCTTGACCACACCCAGGTCCGCCACCGGCGCCGCCACGGTAACCGTGGCGGTGGTCAGGTTGTCCGCCTGCGCCGGGTCGAAGGTGGCCGAGGTGACGGAGGCGTTGTTGGCCACCCCGCTGGCGCCGGCCGCCACGTTGGCGGGCACATACCCGGTCACGGTGACGGTGGCCGTCTCACCCGGGCCCAAGGCGTTGGCCAGGGTGCACTGGACGGTGGCGTTACTGGTCAGCGTGCCGGGGCAGGTCACCGCCTGGTCGCCTTGGGTGCCGCCGGCGCCCGTGCCGCCGGTGGCGCTGAGCAAAACCAGCTTGGAAGAATCGGCCACCGAGTCGGTGATGGTGACATCGGTGGCATCCGACAGGCAGGTGCCGGTGGCCGGGCTGGGGCACTGGTTGGTGACGGTGAGACGCCATGTGATGGTTTGGCCCGCCGCCGCGGAGATGGTGGACGGGGTCTTGGTGATCTTCAGATCGGCCTGGTGGGTCATGGGGATGGACACGGTGGCCACATTGTTGGACATGTCCGGATCGACCGAGTCGGTGGTGACCTGGGCGATGTTGGTCAAAGTGGTGTCCGTGGTGGCAGAGTCCGGCAGACCCTGGATGGTGACGGTGGCGGTGGCGCCGCTGGCCAGGTCGCCGATGCCGCAACTGACCGCACCCGAGACGGGCAGGGCACAACTGGTGCCGGTGGAGCTGACCACCGAGGTGGCCTCATAGGTGGCCGGGATGGCGTCCGTCACCACCACGTTGGTGGCGGTGTTGGGGCCGTTGTTGGTGACCGTCAAGGTGGTGGTGCCCGCCTGGCCGGCGATGGCCGGGCTGGGCGTCATGCTCTTGGTAATGGACAGGTCCGCCAGGCGCGACACGGTGATGGTGGCCGGCGGCGTGTCGTACTCGGCCGTCAGGTGGGTGGTGTCCGTGGTGTAGGCCAGGGAGGCGATGTTGCTCAGCACCGTGCCGCCGGCCGCAGGCAGCACCTTCACCTGGAACTGGTAGTACTGGGTGTCACCCGGCTGGAGCTGGCCGCCGTGGGAACCGGATGTACTCCAGATGGTGGGCCGGTTGGCGGTGGCCGAGCCGCAGGTGGCAGTCTTGTCCCCACCCAGGTTGATCGAGACCGTGCGGGTAGAAGCGTCGTAGTAGCCGTAACTGGTGCCGTAATCCGAGATATGCGCCGGCGTCACCACGCACGGGTCGGGGCTGGACACCAGCACCAGCGAGCCGTAGACGTAATCCACCCCGGCCGGCAGTTGATCAGACGAGACCACGCCATCGGCGGCATCCTGGCCGGTATTCGAGTAGGCGATGGTGTACTGCAAGGTGTCCCCCGGCTTGGTCCCGGAAGCGCCAGACGTGTTGGTGACCGTCTTCGTGGAGGCCGTGAAGTCAGGGGCGTAAAGGTTGATCGCCATGCCCAGCACGCCCGGGAAGTAGACGTCGCCGTTGGAACTGAAGGTGAAGGTGGCGGAGGTGTCGCCGTTCTGCACCGCACCCGAGGCGCCGATGTTCTTGATGTCGAACCCCAGCATGTTGCGGTAGGCCGGCGTGCGGGCGGTGACAGACGCGCCGTTGGTGTCATCCGTCGAGTTGAAGAAGTTCGAACCGGGTGAAATGGCGGAGGCCAACTGGGTGTCGTTGAACTTGGTGTAGTCACCGGTGGTTGGCAGGTCGCCCTCGTAGGCCACCATGGTGAGCTGCGTGTCCACCTGGCCGGAGGTGGGGGCCTGGAAACCGGACACGGTGATGGTCTTGGTAGAGCCAGACGAGATGTACTCGAAGCCGTCAAACACCGTCAGGTTGCGCAGCGGCAGGCCCGGCGCCTGATAGACCACCGTCATGGCCCAGCCCGCATAGCGGTCCGCCCCGGTGCCGGCCACCACGTTGGCACCCCAGTAGGCGCCGTTGCCGGCCGCCTTGACCAGGGCGGTGATGTCCGCGAACTCCTGGTAGGCGTTCGATGACGACGGGTTGGGGCCGAACTCTTGGGCCGAGTTGATGGTCTGGTAGCTGGAGGTACCAGGCACCTTGAGCAACATCTGGGTGCGGGTACCGCTGGCGGCCGAGCCGTTGGAGCCGGCGTTCAGCCGGGCGCCCCAATACAGGCCGGCCCACAGCACCTGGAAACCATCCGGCAGGGCCAGGGTGGCGGAGGAGGAGTTAAAGGTAGAAGCGTCCGAATCGGCATCCAGGTTGACCATGGCGAACGCGTTGTTGGCCAGCGCGGTGCCGGCCTGCGCCGAGGCGCAGTTGGAGGCCGAGGTGGGGCAGGTCAACAGGTTGTTGCCGATCGAGATGATGGCGCCGTTGGCGTTGGCCTGGAAGCGCTGGGCGAACGCCACCGTGGGGGCGGCATCGGCCTGCGGGGCCGAACTGGCCACGAAACCGGCGGCGGCCAGGGCGATGGCGGCCAAGGCAGCCGTGGAGCGTTTGATGAGGAGGGCCAAACCCTTGCCAGCCGGGTGGGCGTGCTCTTGCCGGTGCCGGGGTCTGGGCAGCACGGAGACACCATAACCTTGGGGACTCATAGCATCCAGGCTAACCCGCCGGATGCCGCAGAGTCATAGGCACACGGGCCCTTGTGGTCGTTTGCACGTCAGTTCTAGGTCTTAATACCTAGAAAAATCGATCTCCTGGGCCTTCATGCCCCACAATGGGCAGGTGAAAACGCAGCCAATTCCTCAAGCCGCGTTGCGCGAAGAGTCCAAGGCAGCCACCCAACAAGCCATCCTGGCGGTCGCAGCGAAGCAACACGCCGAAGGAGGCCCCAAGGCCGTCTCGCCCCACGCCATCGCCCGCGAACTACGTTTAGCCCCATCGGTGGTGTTGCGGTTGTTCCCCACCCGCGACGCCGTCATCACCGGCCTGTTGATCCAGGGCTATTCCTCCCTGGGCAATGCCCTCGCCAAGGCCGAGGCCGCCGTGCCGCGGTCCGACCTGGCCGGACGGGTCGAAGCCCTCTTCCTGGCGGAACGCACCTGGGCCCTGCACCACCCGTCAACCTGGGCGCTGCTGTACGGCCTGCCAGTGCCCGACTATTTGGCGCCCAGTGAACTGATCGGTCCCGCCAGCGCCTTCTTCGGCTTGATGCTGGGCGTGTTCGATGACGCCGGGCCGCTGGGGCTGTTCCCGCCCACCCCGCCGGTGGGTTCAGTGTTGCCGCCGCCCGGTTCGGTGGCCTCGGCCCAAGCCATGGCCGTAGGCGCGCCCGATTGGCTGGTAGCGACCGCCATCGGCGCCTGGGAATGGGTGATAGGCGCCATCAGCGCCGAACTGTGGGGCCACCTGGTGGGTGTGGTTGACCAGCCCGAGGCCCTGTACCGGGCCGGCGCCCACACCTGGGTGCAGCGCCTGGGCCTGGCGTAGTCTCGGTCGCATGCCTGAACTACCCGAGGTCGAAACCGTCCGCCGCGGCCTGGCGCGGCTGTTGGTGGGCCGGCGGGTGGCCGGGGTGGAGGTGCGGGAAGGCAAGTCCTTCGTGGTGGCGCCGGGGGCGTCGGTTGAGCGGGACCTTGAGGGTGCCGCGGTGACCGCGGTGCGGCGGCGCGGCAAGGTGCTGCTGATCGAACTCGATACCGGCTACACCCTGGTGGGCCACCTCAAGATGACCGGCCAGATGGTGGTGCGCACCGCGGACGAGCGCTGGGGCGCCGGGCACCCCAACGACTCGCTGATCGGCGAACTGCCGGACCGCTCCACCCGCGTGATCTTGGAGTTCGATGACGGCACGGCCGTCTACTTCAACGACCAGCGCAAGTTCGGCTGGCTGCAGTTGATGCCCGCCTCTGCGGTGGCGGAAATACCCTTGCTGGCTGCGATGGGACCAGAACCGCTGGACCCGGCGGTCGATGCCTGGCCGGAGTTCCGGCGGCGCATCGCCCGCCACGGCCGCACCTCGGTCAAAGCGGCCCTGTTGAACCAAGAGGTGGTGGCCGGCATCGGCAACATCTACGCCGACGAAGCCCTGTGGGCGGTGAAGCTGCACCCTGCCACTCCGGTTGATGCGATTGGGGCGCGGAAGCTGCACCAATTGCTCGATGCCGCCCGGCACGTCATATCACTGTCCCTGTCCTTGGGAGGATCGACCGACCGCAACTACGTCGACGCCGAAGGCCGGCGGGGCTCCTACCTGCAGTTCGCCAACGTGTTCCGGCGGGACGGGCAACCCTGTCCGCGGTGCGGGACCGTGTTGACGAAACTGCGGGTGGCCGGACGGGGCACCCACATCTGCCCCCGCTGCCAGAAACTGCCTCGAGCGTAGTTTTGCTATCCGGCTGGTCCGGTAGCGTTTTCCTATGACCTTTTCCAGTGGTGGAAAGTTCCAGGGCGGCCGGGTGCAGCGTGGCGCCAGCGGGCGCACCGGGGTGGCGGTGGGCGGCATCGGCGGCCTGGCGGTAATAGCCCTGGTGGTGCTGCTGAGCGGCGGCAACCTGGGGGACGTGTTCAACGCCATCGGCGGTACCAGCGGGCTGACGGGATCGGTGCAGCCGGGGGACGCGCAGACCGGCTGGGTGGAGGAATGCACCGCCGAGGAAGCCAACACCGACCGCCAGTGCCGGCTCAACGCCACTGTGCAGTCGCTCGATGCTTATTGGACTGAGGCTTTGCCGGACCAGGCCGGCGTCAAGTACACCGAACCGCCGGTGGTCTCGTTCGACGGGACGGCCTCGACGCCGTGCGGCACCGCGTCATCGTCCACCGGGCCGTTCTATTGCCCCAGCGACCAGACCATCTACATCGACGTCTCGTTCTACGACGAGCTGCAGCAAGAATTCGGGGCCGAGGGCGGGCCGCTGGCCGAAGAATACGTGGTGGCACACGAGATGGGGCACCACATTGAAAACCTGACCGGGGCGTTGGAGGAGGCTTCAGGGAGCGGCACCGGGGCCGAATCGGATTCGGTGCGGATCGAGCTGATGGCTGACTGCCTGGCCGGCATGTGGGCCGGGGCCGCCGCCACCACGGTTGACCCCGACACCGGGGTGACTTTCCTGGAGCCGATCACCGACCAGCAGTTGGCGGAGGCGCTCGATGCCGCGGCGGCCATCGGTGACGACAAGATCCAGGAAGAGATGCAGGGCAAGGCCGATCCGGATAGCTTCACCCACGGGACGTCAGCCCAGCGCGTGAAGTGGTTCAAGGTGGGCTACACCAAGGGCACCCTAGCGGCCTGCAACACCCTGGACGCCGACAGCCTCTAACCGGTCATCCCGGTCACCAATGCCTGTCATCCCGGGCTTGACCCGGGATCTAACTACCGAAGGCGCGCTGAGCGGTAGATCCCGGATCGCCTGCGGCGTCCGGGATGACGAATGGGTTACTGGGGACGGTTCGGCGTTACGGGGGACGGCTCGGCGTTACGGGGGACGGTTCCGTGTAACATGTGGCGGCACGCCGCAACATGTTACACGGAACCGTCCCCCGTAACGCCGAGCCGCCGAAACGCCAAAGCCTGGCGGAGTTGCTGCGCATGGACGAGGACATCGATTTCGGAGACGAGGATATCCCGACCCTGGGCCTAGGTTTGCAGGTGGTGGAGTTCTGATGCGCTACTTGTTGGACACCAACGTTCTAAGCGAAGCCCGTAAACACCGCCCGGAATCGAAGGTCGTAGCTTGGCTCGAAAGCTGCCCATCCGACGACCAAGCCATCAGCGTCATCACGGCGATGGAACTCAAGGTTGGCGTGCTGCGCAAGGCCCGCAAGAATCCCCTGGCAGGCGCCTACCTGGAACGTTGGTTCCATGCCGTCATGGAAGCTTTCGACGGCCGGGTTCTTCCGGTCGACTTGGCTACCGCCTGGCGCATCGCGCCACTCTACGTGCCGGACCCGGCACCTGAGCACGACGCCATCATCGCCGGCACGGCCCTGACCCATGGCTTGACGGTGGTGACGCGCAACGACCGTGACTTCACCCGCATGGGCGTGCCGGTCCTCAACCCTTGGCTGTAGACCTAACCGGGCGTCATCGGGCACCGGGCGTCATCGGGCACCGAGGCCGTAGAGGGACCAAGACACCCTACGGGGTGGGCCAGTCGTCGCCGGCCGCCAGGCGTAGGGCCACCAGGTCCTTCAGGTCGATGACGTCGCCATCGCGCCCGCCGCGGCCTATCACCAGCGGCGGCGGTTTGGGCGTCAGTTCGGTGGGGCGGAACCGGGCCAGCATGCCGCCGGCCACTCGCAGTTCGTAGAAGCCGCCCTCGGTGTCCACCCCAAGGGAGCTGTCCCGCCGCAGGTACCAACCGGTCACCGTGGTGGGGTAGCGCCCGGTGCCCTTGTCGGAGCGCGCCACCAGGCGCTGCACCTTGATGCCTTGAGCCAGGGCGGTGGCGGCGAACTCGGCCAGGACGCGGCCGGCGGCGGCGGCCTCGGTGGCGGCAGCGCGGGCCAGGGCCTCGGCGTGGACACGGGCAGCCTCGCGCCGCCCCTCCGTCCACTCGGCCCGCTCGCTCATGGGAACCATCGAACCACACTGCCGGCCACCCAGGATTGTGAATCAACTCGCACAGAGCGTGTCGCAAGGCCCCAAGCGGCCCCAACCCAACGATCATGGCTGTAAGGAGACCACCGCCCATGACCCAGCGCCGCAGCGTCCAACCCGCCCCCTGGCCGGGGACGGGCCGCGGCCTGCCCCCGCAGCACACCGCGCCCAGCCAAGGCAACGAAGGCGGCGGCTTCAACTGGAAGATGGCCATCGTCATCGGCATCGCGGTGGTGGCCGTGGTGGCCCTGGTAGCCGTGCTGGTGTTCAAGGTGCCGTGGGGCCCGCCGGCAGCCACGGCCACCAAGACCGTCACGGCCACGGCCACAGACGCCACGACCCAGAAGCCGGTTGACCCGGGCCTGGAAGGGGCGGACCAGGCCGCAGCGGCCCTGGCCACCGCCCTCGCCACGGGTGACTTTGCGGCCGTCGGTTTCAACCAGGCCACCAGCGCCGATGTCACGGCCGCCTGGCAAACCATCACCACCGGCATGGCCCCCCTCAAGCCCACGGTCACGGTCACCGGCCTGACCCAGGTCAACGAACCGGGTGACAGCCCAAAGGCGGACGTTGGCCTGGCCTACACCTGGGCTCTAGGCGACGGCACCGTGTTGTGGGACTACGAAACGGTGGCCCACCTGGTGTCCCCGGACGCCGATGGTGTGTGGCTGGCCGGCTGGGACCCTACCCTGGTCCACCCAGACCTGGCAGCGGCCGAGGCCCTCACCTACGCCTCGTTCAAGCCGGAACGCGGCAGCATTGTCAACACCGCCGGTGAACTGATTGTGGGCGAACGTGACATCATCCGGATCGGCCTGAACAAACCGGACACCCCGGCCGATCAGATCGACGCCAACGCCCTGGCCCTGGCCACCGCGGTGGGCTTGGATGACCCGCAGGCCTACGTGGCGCGGGTACAGGCGTCCGGCCCGCAGGCTTTCGTGGAGGCCATCACGGTGCGGGCCGAGGACCGGGCCAACTACGAACTCCCAGAGGTCGAAGGGATCATGGAGATCACCGGCGTCCTCCCGTTGGCCCCCACCCGCACCTTCGCGCGCGAACTGTTGGGCACGGCCGGCGAACCGACAGCCGAGATCATCGAGAACTCGGGCGGCACCTTGACCGTCAACGACGTGGTTGGCCTGTCCGGCCTGCAGGCCCAGTACGACAAGGCCCTGCGCGGCTCCAGCGGCTACCTGATCTCGAAGGGCCCCTCGCAGGGTTCCGGCATCTCGACCGCCCTGAAGGAAGAACTGCCCCAGGACGGCATCACCCTTGAGATCACCTTGGACGTGGCCATGCAGCAGGCGGCGGAGGCCGCTTTGGCCGAAACCACCAGCGCCAGCGCCCTTGTCGCCATCCGGCCATCCACCGGCGAAGTCCTGGCCGTGGCCAACGGCACCGGCTCCAACTGGTACAACACCGCCATGCTGGGCCAATACGCCCCCGGCTCCACGTTCAAGCTGGTCAGTTCGCTGTCGTTGCTGCGGGCCGGCCTGACCCAGGATTCGGTCCTGCCGTGCACCGACACCATCACGGTGGACGGGCGCACCTTCACCAACTACGCCGACTTCCCGTCCGGCTCCACGGGCGACATCCCGATGTCGCGGGCGTTGGCCCTCAGTTGCAACACGGCTTTCATTTCCCAATACGAGTTGGTGTCGCAGCAGGCGTTGTCCGATGCCGCCGCCGCCTTGGGTATAGGCGTCCCGATGTCGCTCGGTACAGATGCGTTTGCCGGTTCGGTTCCGGCGGACTCGACCGGCACCACGCACGCCGCCTCGTTCATCGGCCAAGGTGACGTGCTGGTGTCGCCGCTCGACATGGCGGTGGCGGCGGCCTCGATTGCGGCCGGGCATCAGGTGACACCGAAGCTGGTGTTGAACCAGGACGAAGCCGAGGCCGCGGTCAACGGCCAAGGCGCCACCGAAGAGGCGGCCGAAGGCACAGACGAGGCCACCCCAAGCGCCACAGCCACCGGCAGCACGGTGCCAGGCATCACCGCCGAAGAGGCCGCCACGCTGCGCACCATGATGCGGGGCGTGGTGACGAGCGGCTCGGCCTCCGTGTTGGCCGATTTGCCTGGTGAAGTGGGTGCCAAGACCGGCACGGCCGAATACGGCAGCGGCAGCCCGCCGCCCACCAACGCTTGGATGGTGGCGATCGATGGCGACCTGGCGGTGGCTGTGTTCGTGGAAGGCGGCGCCGGCGGCGCCCGGGTGGCGGGCCCGATTGTGCACCAATTCCTGGCCACTGTGGCAGGCTGAGAGCGGCCAAAATCGCCATGGGGACTTCTCCCCATGGCGTGAATTGGGGGTTTGACCCGTACGATTCTGTGTGAACCGCCGCGACAAGCCAAAGGAGTGTTGAGTCGATGTCTGCTGCTGCGGAGTATGCCTGCGGAAGGTGTGGCTCTGCCTTGACGCCTGGGGCATTGTTCTGCGGCGTGTGCGGCTCACCCATTGCTCTGCAACCGGGCATGGAGGCGGATGCCCGGGCGTTGCGCCGGCGCGACCGCCAGCGGGTGACGTTGGCCCCGCCACCGCCCGTCTTCCCGTCCTTCCCGGACCCGGCCCAGGCGGTGGCGATCTGGGGTGAGCCGGGCGCCCCGGCGCCGGCCGTGCAGCCAGAACCTGTCGCCCCCCAGCCCGTGGCCCCACCGGCCCCACCGGCCCCAGCAGCCCCAGCCCAAGCCAACCAGGCGCCATCGGCCACCGCCCCCCCGGCCGCGCCTCCAACCACGCCGGCAGCCCCGGCCAAACCACCCACCCAGGCCGCTCCCCCGGCACCGCCCACCCCGCCACCCGCCCCGGCCGTCAAGCCCCCCGCTCCGGCCGTCAAATCCCCAGCCCCCGCGCCCGCTCCCCCAAGCCAAACCCACCGGCTGGTGCTGCGCTTCGACACGGGCGACCGGGTTGACGTGGTGGGCCGGGGCGTCATCGGCCGCAACCCGGCGGCCCCGACGGACGAAAACCTGGCGCACCTGGTACCGATCTCCGATTCGGGCCGCACGGTGTCCAAGTCCCACCTCGACTTCGGTGTCGAAGACGGCCGCCTGTGGGTGATGGACCGAGGCTCCACCAACGGCACCGCCGTGGTTGACCCGCACGGCGGCGAGCGTACCCTTGAACCCGGCGCCAAAACGCCTGTCGAGGCCGGTTCAACGGTCCGGTTCGGGGATCGCAGTTTCACGGTGGAAAGCGAGTAGCCAATGGAAGCCCGCCTGGCCACCACCATCTCGGCTGCGATGACCGACGTGGGCCGTGCCCGCACCGTCAACGAGGATTCGGTCATAGCCCACGCGCCGGTGTTCATCGTGGCGGACGGCATGGGCGGCCACGAGGCGGGCGATGCCGCCAGCCGCATCGTGGCCCAAGAGATGAGCCAACTGGTGGGCCTGGAACCGGTCACGGTGGAGGCCGTCAAGGAACGCATCCAGGCCGCGCGCGAACGCATCCAGGCGCTGGACACGGACGTGGACCGGGCCGCCGGCACCACCATCTCGGGCGTGGTGGTGGTGAACCAGAACGGCCAACCGTATTGGCTGGTGGTGAACCTGGGTGACTCGCGCACCTACCGCTTTAACGGCAACGTCCTGGAACAGCTTTCGGTGGACCATTCCGAGGTCCAAGAGATGGTTGAATCGGGTCGCATCTCGGCCGAACAGGCCCGCCACCATCCGCGCCGCCACGTGGTGACCCGCGCCCTGGGCGCCGGCGTGCGCTGCGAACCGGACTACTGGCTGGTGCCCATCGAGGAACGCGACCGCATCCTGGTCTGCTCGGACGGCCTGACCGGTGAAGTGCCTGATCAGCGTATTGCTACCCTGTTGCGCGAGCACCCTGACCCGGGTGAGGCGACCGACGCCTTGGTGGCCGAGGCCCTGCGCTCGGGTGGCAACGACAACGTTTCCGTCATAGTGGTCGACGCCAGCCAGGTGGCCGGCGCGGCCGATCCAACCGTCCCCATCGACCGGGTTTCGATCCCGGATGAGGACACCATCCCCCGGCCCCTCATCCTTCCAGGAGGCTTACCGAAATGATCAAGACCTATCGCGCCGGAACCTGGTTGTGCGTTTCCGCCCCTGGAGCCACCGTGTTGACCGCCCCTGGGGTGTCGCAGACCGCCCTGGCGAAGCTGTTCGCGGCGGTGCAGGCCGGCGCCTCGGTGGCGGACGTGGTGCAGGTCCTGTTAGAGGATTCGGGTGGCACGTCGCTGGCGTCCCTGCCGCCCTTCGCGGCCGCCCTGTCCTCCGATGACGGTGTGCGGGTAGCGGTGCGCGGCCCGGTTTCGGTGGAAGGCAAGTCCGGCGACGCCGTCACCACGGTGAGCGGCAACGATGTCACCACTTGGCGCGAGGAGCGCCTGACCGAACCCACCGTGGTGGCCCTGTCGGTGGACGGCCAGGGCGAGCCGGGCCGGGAACTGGAACTGGTCAGCGGCGTGGTGTTGGCCGGCCAGTGCACGGTGGACCTGCTGGGCGAGCGCCCGGCGCTCGAGGCGGCCGCTGCCGCCACCCCGCCCACACCCGATTGGGCGGCCGGCTGGGAGGGCGACGCCAAGGAGCGGATCACCTTCACCGGGCCGATTGCCCCCATCGAGGAAGAGATCGCTACCCCCGCAGCGGCCGATGCCGCCCCCGCACCGCAGGACGCCGGCGACGCGGCCGATGCCGCCGATGCCGCCCTCCCGCCAGAGGCCGAAGAGGACGCCGCGGCCGGTGCAGGCACCGAAGACGCCGAAGACGCCGAGGCTCAGGCCAAACTGGCAGTGGCCGACGCCACCCCCACGCCGCCGGAGGGCGAAGATGTGGTGCCGCTGGCCGAGGCCGACACGGAACACGTGGACCAGCCCGGCCCGGAGGGCGGTGAGGCCGCGGCCGAAGAACCATCCCAAGACCCGTCCATGACCTCAACCCAGGCCTGGATGGGTGCGCCGGAAGACATCGAGGCGGCCTCGGTGCCGCCACCGCCGCTGGCCGGCAGCGCCGATGCGGCCGGCCCCATCGAAGCCAGCTTCGACTTCCTGCAGAACACCCCGGCGCCCCCGGTTGCCGAAAACGCGACCGACCCGGACCACGACGGCCAGACCATCGCCTCGGCCTCACCGGTGGTGGAGGGCGCCCCGCAACCCACCGGCGCGGACGCCATCCCGGACCAGATCCGGGTGCTGGGCCGCACCTGCCCCAACTGTGGCACCGCCAACCCGCCTACCTTCACCAACTGCCGCGCCTGCCAGGCGCCCCTGTCCGGTGACGCGGTAACCATGCCGCGCCCGTCGCTGGGCCAGGCTTGGATCTCCACCGGTGAGTTGATCGAACTGGACCGGCCCGCCGTCATCGGCCGCCGGCCACGGTCCACCAAGTTCGGCCCCGGGCAGGTGCCGCAGCTAATCACCGTGCCCAGCCCCAACCAAGACATCTCCCGCTCCCACCTGGAGATCGACCTGGAGGACTGGAGCGTACTGGTGAAGGACATGGGCACCACCAACGGCACCATCCTGAAGCGGCCGGGTCAGCCGGACCGCCGCCTGCATCCGGGCGAACAGGTCTTGGCGCAGAACGGTGACACCTTCGACATCGGCGACGGCGTGCTGGTAACCGTCGGTTCGCTGATCTGACAGGGAGGCTGGAGACACTCATGACAACGCCGGAAACCGCCCCTCCTTCCGGAGACCAGAAACCCAACATCACTGTCGAATACGACGGCGCCTATCACGCGCTGGAACCGGACGCGCCGTTCGAGATCGGCCGCGAAGGCGACCTATCGGTGGATGACAATCCGTACCTGCACCGCCGCCTGCTGCTGATCGAACGCGAGGGCGACTACTGGTGGCTGACCAACGTGGGTAGCCGCATCGCCGCCACCATCACGGACACGGACACGGGCATGCAGGCCTGGTTGCCGCCGGGCGGGCGCACGCCGCTGATTTTCAAGACCACCACCGTGGTGTTCACGGCCGGCCCCATCACCTACGAGATCGCCATCCACAACGACGCCCCCACCTTCAACGCGCCGGCCGGCCGGGCCGCCAACCTGAGCGGCGCCACCACGGTCGGTTCGATCCCGTTGACTTTGAGCCAGCGCCAACTGATCGTGGCCTTGGCCGAGCCGATGCTGCGCCACGGCACCTCGGGCGCCAGCCAGATGCCCTCGAACGCCGATGCCGCGCGGCGGCTGGGTTGGGCCGTCTCCCGCTTCAACCGCAAGCTGGACAACGTCTGCGACAAGCTGGACCGCTTCGGCGTGGAAGGGGTGCGCGGCGGGCCCGGTTCCCTGGCCACCGGCCGGCGCGCCCGGCTGGTCGAATACGCCGTCGCCACCGGCCTGGTGACCTCGGTTGACCTGCAGTTACTGGACCAAGAGGCCCCGGAAGAGGGCGACGACGAGTAACCACCAACCTGCTGGGTCAGTTGACCGGGCTGGGGTGGCCAAAGCCACCCTCTTCATCAGCCTGGGTTCCGCCGCCTTCCAAGTCGGTTCCGCCCTGTCGGTAGCCATGTTCGCCACCGTGGCCGTTTCGACCGTCTCGTCGCTCCGCTTCATCACGGCCTCCGTCATTCTGCTGGCCGTCTTCCGCCCCCACCTGCGCGGCCGCAGCCGGGCCAACTGGCTGGCCATCGCCGGCATGGGCCTGTCGATGGCCGCCAACGGCCTGGGCCTGTTGTACGCCATGGACCGCCTGGACTTGGGGATTGTGCTGACCCTGAACTTCTTGGGGCCGTGTGTGGTGGCGCTGGTCGGTTCCCACCGCCCAGCCGAGGTGGCCTGCGCCCTGGTGGCCTTGGGCGGCGTGGTGCTGATAGCCGGGCCCGGCGGCGGCTTCGACCTGATCGGTTTCATTTTCGCCATCACGGCCGCCTTCTCGATGGCCCTGTACACCCTGATGACCGAGAAGGTGGGCAAGGCGGGGGGCCTGAGCGACCTGTCGTTGGCGATGGCGATCGCCGCTGTCCTGTTACTGCCGTTCGGCGCCCCCGGCTTCGGCGACCTGACCTGGTCATCCCTGGCCGCCGTGGCCGGGATCGGCATCATTGGCACCGTCACACCGCCGTGCTTCGACACCCTGGCCGGGCGGGCCTCGTCCGCCCGTGTGGTAGGCACCCTGTTCTCCGTTGACCCGGCCTTGGCGGCTGTGGCCGGCTACTTCATGCTGGGCCAGACCATCACGTGGCCCATCGGCCTGGGCATGGCGGTGGTGACGGCGGCCGGGGCGCTGCTGATGTGGTCGGCGCCCGCCGCCAAGCCAGACGGCCAGCCGGCCGGTCCGGTGACCGATCAGCCAACCGGCCAGGTGGGCGGGCCGTCAGCCGACTAGGCCGTTTTCGTAGGCGTACACCACCACGTGCACCCGGTCCCGCAGCCCTAGCTTGGTCAGCACCGACGCCACGTGCGTCTTGACGGTGGTTTCCGAGACCACCAGTTCGGCCGCGATCTCGGCGTTGGTCAGGCCCTTCGCCATTTCGTTGAACACGTCCCGTTCGCGCGGCGTCAGGGCGCCGATGCCGCCCACCTCGCCATCGTCCCCAGGCGCGGCCCCGGCCCCAGCCGGTCCGTCACCAACCTCCGCCGCGGCCGGCAGCTTCGGGGCAAACATGTCCAACATGCGCCGCGTCACTCGCGGCGAAACGGCCGCGTCCCCGGCCGCCACCGCCTTGATCGCACCCACTAGTTCGGCCGGCCGCACGTCCTTCAACAGGAAGCCGCTGGCCCCGGCCTTCAAGGCCCCGAAGGCGTATTCGTCCAGGTCAAAGGTGGTCAGCACGATCACCTTGGTGGCCGGGCGCAGCTCGGACAGGCGGCGGGTGGCCTCGATCCCGTCCATGCCGGGCATGCGCACATCCATCAACACGACATCGGGCGCAAGGGCGTTAACCTGTTTGATGGCCGCCGCGCCATCGGCCGCCTCACCCACCACCTCGATACCGTCCTCGGCGGCCAACACCATCGAAAAACCCACCCGCATCAGCGGTTGGTCATCCACCAGCAGCACTTTGATGTCAGGGGCTACGTCATCGCTCACTGGTTCTCCTCCTGTTCATGATGCAGGGTGGCGTGGACCCGCCACCCACCTACGGCCGTGGGACCGGCCTCTAGAGTGCCGTTGTAAACCTCAACCCGCTGCCTCATGCCGACCAAACCCTGTTTCGAGCCGTCCCAGCCGGGGCCGGCATCGGCCACCGTTTGGGGTTCGTTGACCACTTCGATGTCGATCAAGTCCGGTTGCGGTTCGGTCACCGCCACCAGCACGCCTGGGGTGTGCGGACAGTGGCGCAGCACGTTGGTCAGGGATTCTTGGACAATCCGGTAAACGGTCAAGGCCAGGGCGGCGTCTTCCGGCAGGGCGGCGGATAGTTCCAGTTGTACCGGCAGGCCCGAATCGCGGAACGAGCCCACCAGCGGCACCAGGTCGGCCGCGCCCGGCTGGGGGGTCAGGTCGGCATCGGACCGCAACACCGCCAGCAGCCGGCGCATGTCACCCACCGCCTGGCGGCCCGTCTCGGACACCTTCTCCATGGCCTTGGCGGCCACCTCGGGGTTCTTGCGGGCGGCCGAAGCCGCGCCATCGGACAACGTCACCATCACCGCCAGCGAGTGCGCCACCACGTCATGCATCTCACGGGCAATCCGGGTGCGTTCTTCCGCCACGGCGATCTGGGCCCGCTGGTCGCGTTCCACCGCCAGGTAGTGGGCCCGCTCCACCAGGGCGCCCACGTAGCGCCTTCGGTTGCCGAAATGGATGAAGATGGCCACCAGGGCGACGTGGATCAGTAGTTCTGGCCCCAGGGAGCTGGCCAGCCCGGAGGCACCCTGTCTGGTCCAAAGGAAGCAGCCGATCTCCTCCACACAGACCACCGCCAGGCTGGTCCAGGCGGCCCGGACGCTGGCCCGCTGCGCCACCGCGAACAAGGCAATCCAGTAGAGGAAGGGGTCCCCCGTGCTGGTGACGACGTAGTAGCCGAGGTTCAGCAGGCAGACCACCGTCAACAGCCACACCGGGTGGCGGCGGCGCAACAACAGGATGGCGACGGCGCCCAGCAGGGTCAGGGCGATGAACATCCACCGCGCCGCCTCGAGGCTGGTCCAGAAGTCGCTGCTAGGGCCAACCGAGATCGTGGTGATCGGTTCCGGCGAGGCCGAGGCGCTGGCCTCCGGCGAGGGTGCAGCGGTGACGGTGACCGTCACGGTCGCCACCGGGCTGGGTTGGGCCGTGGCCGAAGGGCTTGGGGTTGCGGTCACCGTGGGGCTTGGGGTGGCGGTGGCCGATGACGCCCCGCCAACCAGGGGGCCAACATCCTCGCCCGTGGTGGGGTCTACCCACGTCACCCCCAGGCCGATCACCAGGTTGATGAACAGGTAGACCACGGCCACCGTGATGTCCATGCACAGCGGGTGGCGTTCGGCGAAACGGCGGATGGGGCCGGGCCGCGGGATGGCCGGGGCGCCATCGGCCGGGTTGGCGGACTGGATCACAACCGGCGCCTGGGCAGGCAGTGGGGCCTGCTTACCGCCTTTGCCGCGCCGCGCCATGGGACGTTCCCTTCTGCCTGGTCTGCTGGATTCCTGGGGTGAACCGAACAATTGGGGTTAAGCGTATTGGCGCGCCGTGTGCCCCTCCAGCACACGGCGCGCCAAGCCTTGGGTTTAGCGGTGACTAGGCGTCACGCCTGGTGAAGGTGGCGTAGCCGCCTACGATAGCCAGGACCACCCAGCCGGCCAGGACGGCCACAGCGCCCCACACGCCGCCGATCAGGTAGTCGGTCTTGTTGCTCACCATGGCGGCAGCAGCCTGGTCCGGCAAGGCGGCCAGGGCGTACGCGCCTACCTTGGAGGGCACGAAGTTCAGCACCATGGGCAGCACCAGCAGCAGGCCCAGCACGGTGGCCATGCCGCCGGCGGTGGAGCGGGTGATGAAACCGGCGCCCACGGCGATCAAGGCGATGGCGATGGCGTACACCACGGTCAGGCCCATTTGCCGCAGGCCGTCGCTGGTCAGGGCCGGGTTCAGGCCGCGGCCGGTCAGGATGCCGGCGCCGATGGCCCAGGCGGCGGCGATCAAGACGGCGGTGGCCAGGGCAGACGTGCCGGCGATGACGAAGGTCTTGGCGCCGAACACGGAGCCACGGCGCGGCGCGGCCGAAAGAGTGGAACGGATGGCACCGCTGGAATACTCGGAGCCAATGGCCAGGGAGGCGTAAACCGTCACCACGATCATGGCGATGTAGACCACGGCCATGGTGGCCAGGTTCAGCAGGGCGGTGCCGGCATCGGACTCACCCATGAAGACGCCGGCCTCACCCTCCTCCGGGTTGCGGAAGGCGGCGAAGGACGCCATCGCCGTGGTGATGCCCAGCGCGGAGATAGCGAAGATGACCAGCAGCAACCAGGTGGAACGGACGGAACGGACCTTGATCCACTCGGACTTGGCAATCCGGGCGAAGGTCAGGCGCGGCTTGCGCACGTGGACAGAAGCAGTGGGGGCAACGGCGGCGGCGGTCATGACAGGGCTCCTTCAAGAACGGGGCTGGCCGAACGGTATTCGACAGCGCTATCGGTCAGGCTCATGTAGGCCTCTTCGAGGCTTGAGGTGATGGGGGTCATTTCGTAGATGACCCAGCCATTGGTGGCAGCGGCTTCGCCGATCTGCTTGACGCCGATGCCGGTCAGGACGATCGTCTCGGCGTCTTCGGTGGTGACGGTGACGGAGTGGGAAGCCAGGGCGGCGGCGATCTGGGCGGCCTGCGGGCTGCGCACCCGGGTGGCTTCCTCAGAAGCGCCGGCGATGATGTCATCGATCGGGGCATCGGCCAGCAGCCGGCCGCGGCCGATGATGATCAGGTGATCGGCCGTCTGGGACATCTCGCTCATCAGGTGGCTGGACAGGAACACCGTGCGGCCTTCGGCGGCCAGCGAGCGGGCCAGGCGGCGCACCCACAGCACGCCTTCCGGGTCCAGGCCGTTGACCGGCTCATCCAGCACCACCACGGCCGGATCGCCCAGCAGGGCGGCCGCGATGCCCAGGCGCTGGTGCATGCCCAGGGAGTAGGTCTTGGTGCGCCGCGACGCCACGGCCTCAAGGCCGGTGGCCTGGATCATCTGCTCCACGCGCCGCTTCGAAATGCCGTTGGTGGCGGCCAGCGCCAGCAGGTGGGCCCGGCCGGACCGGCTGGGGTGCACCGACTTGGCGTCGAGCAGGGCACCCACCTTGGTGAGGGGCGCGCGCTGGGCGGATAGGGGGCGGCCGTCAATGGTGGCGCGGCCGGCGGTGGGCCGGTCCAGCCCCATGATCATGCGCATGGTGGTTGACTTGCCGGCGCCGTTGGGGCCCAGGAAACCGGTGACAAGGCCGGGCTTGATGGTGGCCGTCAGCCCGTCCACGGCCAGCTTGGCGCCGTACCGCTTGGTCAGTCCTTCTAGCTGGATCATCTGTCTGCTCCTCTTGGGGTGAAGCTTGGGTGGTACCGGGCCTTGGCCTGGTTTTTGTTGACACCCATGACACTACGGAGCAAACCAGCCCTCCGAACACCTCCGGAAGGCTGAAATTGTGGCTCTGATCTGCTCGTTCGTTCGGCTGGCGGCCTCCTCCGTGTGGCGGAGGTCACCCTCATCCGGGCGGCCGAAGCGGCCAGCGGAGCCGTCTCATCCGAGTGGCCGAAGCCGCGGTCGAAACCCCTGGTAGGGGCCTAGGACCCCGTTAGGCGACCTTCACTCCACCACCGGCAGCATCAGGTGGTGCCGGCCGTAAGCCAATTCGGTCTCGCCCACAATGGCGGTGATGCCGAACGGCACCGTCAGGTCCACCACCAGCCGGCTGCCTTCCAACTGCCAGGCGATCGCCAGGTCGCCCAGGCGGGTGGCCAAGGTGGCCTTAGCCCAGGTGACGCCCGGGGCTGGCAGCGGCTGGATGGTCACCCGGCGGTAGCCGGGGGCGGCCGGCGCCAGGCCGGCCACGTTCTCGTAGACCCACTTCATGGCGGCCCCGTAAGCCGGATGGTTGAGCGACAACATGACGTCGCCATCGGCCGTATCCATGTCGAAACGGCGGATGGCGCCCGTCTCGTCGTAGACGTCCAAGCGTTCCCACACCGTGGTGGCGCCCTGCACCACCTGGCCCAGCCACGAGGGCGGCTCGGTGCGCAGCAACATGCGATAGGCGGTGTCCGCGTGGCCGTGGTGGCTCAAGGCTTGGAGCACGATGGCGCCCCCCACCAAGCCGGTACCGATGCGGCCGCCATCTGCCTCCACCTGGGCCGCCAGGGCGTCCATGATGGCTTGGTGCTCCTCCACCGGAGCTATACCGAACTCGACCGCCAGGGCCGCGCCGGTCTGGGTGACCTTGGCTGGGTCGCCCCACTCGCGCCAGGCGGCGGCGGCGGTACTGGCCGCCAGCGCCTCTAGTTGGTCCGCCGCGGCCGGATCCCCCACCAGCCGTTCGGCCCAGGCCAACAGGGTCAAGGAGCGCACAAAGTAGGCGTTGACTACGAACAACACCGGCACCTTGGACGCCCACGGCTTGTCGAATGGCGCGTCCGGGTCCAGCCAGTCACCCCATTGCAGTTCGTCGTTGCGGATCAGGCCGTCCGGGCCGGCGTCGCCCTTCAGGTGGCCCACCCACTGGCGCATCGATTCGAGCTGGTCCACCAGCACCTCAGGCGAGCCGTATGCGTCGTAGACGGTGAACGGCACCACGGTGGCGGCATCGGCCCAGGCGGTACGGCCCCACGGGTCCATGTGGGTGCCGCCCATCGGCATATCTTCCATCCGCAGCACGTTCGGCACCACCGAACTGACGGCGCCGTCGCCATGCCGGTCCTGTTCCAGGTACATGTCCCGCAGCCAGGAGCGGTAGAAGGCCTCGGTGTCATGCAACACGGCGGCGGTCGGGCTGAACAACTCGGCGTCCCCAGTCCAGCCCAGGCGTTCGTCCCGCTGGCAGCAGTCCGAAGGCACCGAGATGAAGTTGCACCGCAGCGTCCAGTCGACATTCTGGGCAAAGCGGTTCAGCAGTTCATGCGAGGTCTCGATGCGGCCGAACACCGGCATATCCGAGGAAACCGCCACGGCCTCGGCGCTCAGCACCTCGGCTTCGGTCAGCACATCGGCGTACTGGAAACCGTGGTAGGTGAAACGCGGCTCCAGCACGGTTTCGCCATCGGCCGCCAGGGTGTAGGTGTCGGTGGCGCGGGCGGTGCGCAGGACGCGGGTGAACAGCGAGCCGTCCGGTTCGATCGCCTCGGCGTGGCGCACGGTGACGGTTTGGCCCTTGTAGCCCTTGACGCGCAGGCGCAGCCAGCCGGCCAGGTTCTGGTTCAGCGAGACGCGGGTGCCGTGGCCGGCGATGGCGGGGGTGGGCTCAAGGCTGCCCGGCACGGTGGCGTAGGCCCTGATGGGAGGCTCGGTGCGGGGTTCAACCGTCTGGTAGTCCAGTTCGCCCAGCGTGACCGGGCCCCACTCGGGATGGCTGAAGCCGGGCAGCGCTATCTCGGGCCCCGGCAGGTTCAGGTCCAGCGTGCAGCCGTCGTAGAGCGAGGCCTGGCGCACCTGACCGAAGCCGCCTTCCCAGTTGGGCCCGGTAGCGATGGTGATGGTGCGGCCGTCCGCCAGCGAGACCTCCAGTTGGGCCAGCAGCCCAAGCTGGTCGCCGAACTGGCAGGTGCGGCCCACCTGCAGCCAGGCCAGCCGGGTGCGGTACCAGCCGTCCGCCAACAGGGCGCCGATGGCGTTGCGGCCGGCCTGCAGCAGGTTGGTCACGTCGTAGGTGGCGGCCTGCAGGCGCAGGTTGTAGCTGGACCATTCCGGGGCGAAGTAGCTGTCCCCCACCCGCTGCCCGTTCAGGTAGGCCTCATACCAGCCGTGGGCCGTGACGTGCAGCAACGCCCGCACGGGGGCGGCCGGCAGGTCGAACTCGCAGCGCACCATGGGCGCCGGGCCGTCCACCTGGGACGGGACGGTGATCAGCTTGGCGGTCCATTGGTCCGGCGCCAGGCCGCCCTCCAGTTCCAGCGGGGCCGACCAGTCCGACCAACCCGCCTCGGTGGCCAGCCGCACCCGGTAGGCCCGCCGTTCGCGGCCCTGCAGCGGCCCGCCGGGGGCCAGGATGCCGATGGCGTCCGAGCTTTCGACCGGTTCGGCCACCTGCCAGGCATCAATGAACCCCGGCACCGGCGAACCCGGCCAGGGGCCGTAGGCCACCTGGTAGCCCAGTTGGGTCAGGCCCGGCTCATCCGTCGTGACCTGCCAGTGCAGGTAGACGGGGGCCAGCGGCAGGCCGATGGCGCCCGTCGGGTGTTGACAGGCCAGTTTGGTGACAGTGACGGGGGCGGTGCCGGCGGCAGCGGCTACGGGAACGGCGGGCAGGGTCATTTTCGGTCAGCCTTCCTCGGTCAGTTCGACGATGGCGTAGATGTCGATCTCGGGCACCTTGACGGCCACCCGGTCACCCTCCAGGCCCACGGTCAAGGACTCGGGCTGGTGGCCCGGCCGCCACAGCCGGGCCGCACCCACCCCGTGGGGCAGGCGGACCTGGAACGACAAACCCTGGCGCGGCGGGGTGGCGTCTTGGGATTCGTCGTAGGCGTAGTTGACCAGGTGGACGGCACTGCGGCCGGGCCCCAGGTCGGTCAGGCCGATGTAGAGATCCTGGTAGGGCTCGGCCGGCTCCACCTGCAAGTCCGCCAATGCCGCCAGCGGGTCCGCCAGGTCACCGGCCACCCAACCCGGCGCACCGGGCACACCCGACCGGGCGTCATCGGGCAACGCCGTGCCGTACTGCCCATAGACCACCACGGTGCCGCCGGCCGCGGCATAGGCGGCCAGTTCGGCGTGCTGGGCGGGGCTGATACGGGCGCATTCCGGCACCAGCACGTAGCGGTAGCGGGCCAGGCCGGCCGCCGTCACGTCGTTGTCGCGGTAGACCGGGTCTGGCAGCGGGATCATGTCGAACGGAACGTGCGCCAAGGCAAGCTGCCTGATCAGGGCGTGGTAGGGGATCTTCTGGTCATCCGGCACGCCCGAATAGTCCACGGCGGCGCCGGCGGTGGCCCAGCGCGGGCCGGTCACCTCGAAGGCCCAGGCGTCCGCCAGGGGATACAGCACCGCCACCTCGTGCCGGCTGGTGACGCCGCGCAGGTGGTCGGTGGCGGCCAGCGCCTGGCCCACCTCGTCCAACAGGGGCTTAGGGGCCCAGAACGAATCCTCGATCACGGTGCCCATCCACGAACCGAACGGGAACGTCATCGACGGGCCGGTGGCGGCGCCCTCATAGAAAGACGTGCGCAGGCGGTCGTAGCCGCGGCCGGCGTCGATCTGCTTGACCAGTTCGGGGATGATGCCGCCGTACGGGTTCTCAGCGATCAACACCTCGCGGCCGCGCGCCAGGCCCTGCACGTGGCGGAAGAACCAGGGCTGCTTATAGGCGGTGGCGTGCATCTCGGTGATGCACAGGTCAACCGCGTCCACAATGCCGTCGTATTCCGGGTGGCCGTTGTAGAAATTGCCGCTGACCAGGATTTCCTTGCCCTTGGAGCGGCCGTAAGCCTTGATGTAGGCGGACAGTTCGCGGAAGGACCGGTGCATGGCGCCCAGCATGAACGAGGCATAGAGGCCCGAGAGCGGCAGTTCCCGCACCGGCGTGAAAACCTGGTAGCCCTGGCCGCGCAGCCAGTCGCCGTAGTCGAAGGTGCTGAGGTCAACGCCTTGGAGTTCCTCCGGGCGGGCGGCCGGGTCCAGGGCCTGCAGATAGTGGCGGAACTGCACGGTGCAGTCCTTGCAGAAGCAGCCGCCGTAGTACAGGGCGTTGAGCGGAATCTCCGATTCGTCCAGTTGGACGCCGCTGACGCCGGCGTCGATCTGGATGCGGGCAATCGCCTTCAGGTACTCCAGCCAGGCCGGCGAGTTGCGGTCCATCAGGTGCACCGTCTGGTCCCGGTCCGCCACCTCAACCCAGTTGGCGTGCAGCGGTTCACCGTCCATGCGGCGCGAACAGGCCTGTTCGAACAGGTCGGTGATCTCCTCCCCCAGGGAGTTGTGCAGGCCGTCCGGGAAGTAGTGGCGCCACGGCAGCCAATCGCTGGGGCCGGTGTCCTGATTGAAGGCGGTCAGGCCCACCGAGCCGGGCCGGCCCACGCCACGGGTCTCGTTGATCGAGGCCAACAGGCCGTCCTGGTCGTATTCGGCCGCGAAACGCCAACCTTGGGCCTCGAAGATGACGCCAAACACCTCGATGCCGCGGGCGGCGCAGGCGGCCAAGAACTCCGAGTCGTTGACGTGGCCGTGCAGGCGGAAACGGGCCGGCACCTGCTGGTAGGCCTCCTGCTCCAGAAACGGCAGCGCGATCGAGCCGCCACCCAAGGACGACCAGCACAGGGTGGTCGCCCGCATGTCCGCCAGTTGCTCCACCATGCGCAGGCGCCGGGCCGGCAGGGACGGGTGGTAGTTGTGCTGATCCTTGAACCAAGCATCGAAATAAACGCCGCGCCTCATGGCGGTCACGCTCCTAACAGCAATGTTCGGGCTGATCGGGTTAAATGGGCCTTGGGACTACCCGGCAAGCCGGGCCGTTCCGGGGCTCTGATAACGATTACAGTGGGTCGTAGCTCACAACCTACTCCCGGCCCACGGCATCGCCAAACCCCGGTGAGGCGGTGGCGTTTTACCCCAGATCAGCCCCAAGGACGAGGAAGGCGTGGGTATGGCGGTAGACATAGCCGGCCACAAGCTGCAGGTGGGCAGCGAGGCCGTACCGCTGCTGTCCGGCCAGGTGGACTACTGGCTGCACCCGGCCCCCTTCTGGGACCGCATCCTGACCGCCGTCAAGGACATCGGCCTGCCCATGGTGGCCTGCTACGTGCCCTGGAACTACCACCAACTGGAAGACGGCCGCTTCGACTTCACCGGCCGCACCGACCCAAGCCGCAACCTGGCCGGCTTCCTGGACCAGGCCGCCGCCCTGGGGTTGAAGGTCTTCCTACGCCCCGGCCCGTGGATCTACGACTTCTTCATGGACGGCGGTGTGCCGCTGGCCGCCTCCCAATACCACCGGCTGGACCCGCGTTTCCTGGAGGCCGCCCGCGGCTACCTGGAGGCGGTAGCCAGGGTGGTGCGGCCCCGCCTGGCCGCGGCCGGCGGACCCGTGGTGTTGATCCAGGTGGACAACGAGATAGAGCCGCTGGCCACCCAGCGCGGTGATTCGGGCGGGCTGGCCGGCCCGGACGACCAGGTGGGGCCAAGCTACGGCACCCAGTTGGCTTCGTTTGCCGTGGCGGGGGTGGGCACGTTGGCGGACGCCACCGCCCAGGGCCCGGCCGCCGTCATGGAATACCACCGCCGCTACAGCACGCTGTACGCCCAGACCATGACGGATCTGTTCCGGGAGGTGGGCCTGACCGGGCCCCTGACCCTGAACGTCTTCATGAACCTGGAGCCGCAGTCCAACGCCGACTTCGCCCGGCTGGTGCCACTGGTGGGCGGCGACTACTGGGGCAAGAACCACCTGCCCTGGGACCAGTTGCTGCTGTTCTCGCGCCACGTCCGCCACCTGCGGACCACCACCGGCACACCCTATTCAGCCGAATTCCAGTCCGTCACCATCAACCAGTTCGTGGCCCAAGGCACTGAAGACGTCATCACGCCGGACAACACCCTGTACCTGGGCCTGTTGGGCATGCTGCTGGGGTTGAAGGGCTGGAACTGGTACACCATCGCCGAACGCTCGTCGCTGTACTTTGCGCCCATCAACCAATTCGGCGGCCGGGTGCCAGGCTACTTCGAGCCCTACCAGCGGCTGCACCGCCTGTTCCTTGACCTGGATTGGCCCACCTGGGAGCCTTTGGATGACCTGGTGATGTGGTTCGACCGGGCCTCCTTCCGCCGCCAGATGCGCTACCGCCAACCGCTTGACCAGCCATTTTGGGCCATCACCGAGATTGCTGGCGGGCCCTGGCTGCAAGCCTTCGAAGCCATCCACTTGGGTGACTGTGACGCCGCCTTGTTCGATCCAGAAGCGGCCCACAACCCACCCGTGGCCGGCCGGGTCATGGTGGTAGCCGGTGGCGGGCCCGAGCGCGGTGGCGACCAGGCGCGGCTGCGGGCCATGGCCACCGAACACGGCACCGTGCTGGTGTTCGTGGGGGCACCACCCGAAGGCGGGGCGTTCCCGGAACTGAGCCGGGCGACATCGGACACCGGCTTTGTCCGGCTGGGCCGGGGACGAGCGGTGGTGGTAGATCCAGCGGCCGCGCCCGCCGGCGTTATAGAGGCCTTGACGGCCGCCGGGGTGCGCCAGAAGGCGGCCTCCGGGCGGCCGCGGGTGCTGTCGTCGGCCTGGACGCGCGGGCCGGAACGCCTAGTGGTGGCACTCAACACCACCGGCGAGGCGGCCCCCGGGCCGTTCAAGCTGGACCTGGCCGGGCTGGGGCTTGACCCAGAGGCGTGGTACCGAGTGTCGTGGTGCCTGGCCGGCGTTTGGGCCGAGGTGCCCGGGGCCGAATTGGCGGCGCTGGAACTGCCGTTGGGGCCCTACCAGGGCGAAGTGGTGCGGATCGGGCCGCTGTAGGGCTAAGTCGCTGGGCCAAGCCGGCTTAGACCGGGGACAGCCGGGGACAGTTGGCGGGCTTAGACCGGGGACAGCCGGCCGGCGATGGCGCGGCACACCTTGTCGATGCCGCCCGGCGCCAGTTCGGGGAACAGGGACGGTTCGGTCAACTCCAGTTCCAGGAGAACCGGTTGGCCATCATTACCCACCACCACGTCCGCCCGCGCATAGAGGAACGGCCGGATCGGGTTGCCCATGGCCTCCATGGCGCCGCCCACCGCGAGTTCTCCCACTCGCATCTCTTCCGGCGATGGCGTGTAGCCGCCCAACAGGGTTTCAGCCTGATACATCCGGTCACCTTCGGCCTGTTCGGGGCCGTGCAGCATGGCGTCCTTGCGCACCGCGTAGGCGAACTGGCCGTCCAAGAACACCATCGAGGTTTCGCCCTTCGTGTCCACCGACGGCAGGTAGCGCTGCAACATGACGGAACGGCCCTCCGCCATCAGGTGCAGGGCATGCTGGATGGCGCGGCCGCGCAGGTAGACGTCGTTGGCGGTGTAACGCCCAGCGCCGATAGCACCCGCCGAGACGGCCGGCTTCAAGACGAAATCCCCCAGGGCCGGGAAGCGCGTGTGCAGGCCGCGGGCACCCAGGTTGGCCTCCGGCTCCAACCAGATGGTGGGGACAATCGGCACGCCCAGCGCGGCCAGGTCCTTTAGGTAGTGCTTGTCGGTGTTCCATTCCAGCACCGAAGCCGGGTTGGCCAGGCGGGGGACAGACCGGGCCCAGGCCAGGAACTCATCCCGGCGGCCGGCGTAATCCCAGGTGGAACGGACAATCGAGAGGTCAAACAGGTCCCAGTCCACCACCGGGTCATCCCACACCGCCGGCACTGCGGCAATGCCCATCGACTTGAGCCGGGGAATCAACACCGCGTCATAGGCCTCAAGAGTGGGGAACTGGCTACAGGTAACCAGGGCAACTACGGGCTGCTCTGACATCGGACTCCTCGCGGGGGTGCTGGCGCGGCGGCTGGTGCTCCAAGCATAGTTGGCCGCTCCCTGGTCGGGGCTGACAGGGGCCTGGCCGGCGCCGGCGGGCAGGCCATAGGACTACCGCATGCGAAGTGGCGTTGGCAGGCTGGCAGAATGGGATCATCCCCGCAAGGCCCCAACCAAACTGAAAGAGCCCCCATCATGGCTAAGACCAGGATTCGCCCCTCCCGGGCAGCCGTTGCCATCACCGCTGCCGCGCTGGCCGCTGCCGGTTCCCTAGCACTGACCGCGGCCGATCCGGCTGCACCCGCCGCCGTGGCCGGCGGTGACCCCGATTGCGGCATCACGTCGATGACGCTGTCACCCGACCTGAACAGCGACGGCCGCGGCGAGTTGCTGACCGTGGACGCCATCGGCGACATGGTGATTTGGCGGTTCAACAAGGGCAACACGCTCGGCGCGCCGCGGACACTGGAAACCGGCGTCTTCGAAGACATCTATGGCCCAGGCGATTGGGACGGAGACGGCAGGGGTGATGTCCTGTCGATCAGCTTCGGCGGCGGCCTGCGGCTGCGCTCCGGCGACGGCTGGGGCTGGCTCGACACGGCACGGAACATCGGCCACGGCTGGATGGCGTTCCGCATGATCCCGGCCGGTGACCTGACCCAAGACGGCGCCGGCGACCTGCTGGCCATCGACACGCAGGGCCGGCTCTGGCTCTATTCCGGCAACGGCTGGGGCGGTTTCAAGACCGAAGTCAAACAAGTCGGTCAAGGCTGGAAAGGCTTGGATCTATACGCCGCTGGTGACCTGAACAAGGACGGCACCAACGACATCTTGGCGGTCCTACCGGACGGCACCTTGTGGGCGTACAACGGCCGCGGCAACGGCACCTTCTCAACCCCGAAACAGGTTGGCCGAGGCTGGGGCCAATTCGAACTGGTGGCCGGCGCGGACCTGAACGGCGACGGCCGGGCGGACATCGTGGGCCGCAACAACCAGACCGGCGAGCTGTACTACTACCAGGGCAATGGCGGCGGTTCGTTCCAGGCCGCCAAGCTGATCGGCACCGGCTTCCAGGCCAGTTCAAGCTGCTACAGCGCCAGCCCTGCCGCCGTCTACCCCAACATCACCGACACGACCGCCCTGTGCCAGTGGATCAGCAGCCCCGAAAACAGCGTCCTAGACTCGAACGACTGGGCGGCCTTCAGGCGGCTCATCGAGGGCATGGCCCCGGTTGCTCCAGCCGACCTGCAGGACGACATCACCGTGTATCTCGACTACTTGGATGCCTTGGATGCCTGGCAGACCGTTGGCGTCACCACCGACCGATTGGATGCGGCATTCGCCGGCGCCGACCAAGCTCTTTCCACCATCATCGAAGCTGTCTGGCAGTGCCACCTCTAGCCGCAGGCCAGGGGCGCCATCGGCAGGCCCAAAGGCCGTGGCGGTTTAGAGAACAGACTGATAGAAACAAGGCTGTTCCCCGCTAGCCCTCATCGAACAGAAGGATGTCACTCATGGCACACGCCAAGTCTCGCCTGTCACGGGCCGCCGCGGCTTTCGCAGTGGCCGCCGTCGCTGCCGCCGGTGCCACCTTCCCGGTGGGTGACGCCCCTGCCGCCGATGCCGCCGCCGTCACCGCCTGCGGTTTCACCGACCTGCAGCTTTCACCCGATTTGGACGGTGACGGCTACGGGGACCTGCTGGGCGTCCGGTCCGATGGCGCCCTGTTGCGGTGGTCTTTCACCGCCGAGTCCACCCTCGGTGACTCTAACCTGCTGGCCGCATCCGGTTTCGCCGGGCACAAGGTCTACGGCCCGGGTGACTGGAACGGCGACGGCTACAACGATGTCGTGTCGGTTGACCCTTCCGGCCTGCTGTGGCTTTACGTGAACGACGGCAAGGGCGGGATCGGGCCGCGGCTGGAGATCGGGCACGGCTGGGTCCCGTTCAGGATCATCCCGGCTGGTGACATGAACGTGGACGGCGCCAATGACCTTCTGGCGATCGACCAGCAGGGCCGGTTGTGGCTGTACATGGGCACAGGCAGGGGTGGTTTCAAACCGCAGCCGAAGCCGGTTGGCCAAGGCTGGATCAACATTGAGCTGTACGCCGCCGGCGATCTGGCCAAGGATGGCGTCAACGACATCCTGGCGATCCGCCAAGACGGCACCTTGTGGGCGTACAACGGCCGTGGCAACGGCACGTTCACCGTCGCCAGGAACGTTGGCCGCGGCTGGGGTGCCTTCGAACTGGAATCCGGAGCCGACCTGAACGGCGACGGCCGGGCCGACATCGTGGGCCGCAACAACGCCACTGGTGACCTGTTCTACTACCAGGGCAACGGCGGCGGTTCGTTCCAGGCCGCCAAGCTGATCGGCACCGGCTTCGGCGCCACCAACAACTGCAAACCCTGACGTGGGCAAGTCTTAGGGCAGGTTTAGGGCACGCGGCCGGGTTCGAGGGACCGCGCGTGTCCGATGGCGCGGCGTCTGTTAGTGCATATGCCCAGGTCAGGGGCCAAGAGTGCGCCGGGCGGGACTTGAACCCGCACGCCCGAAGACACAAGAACCTAAATCTTGCGCGTCTGCCAATTCCGCCACCGGCGCCTGCAACAAAGGGCGCCCACCGCCGTGGACGCCCCTGGACTGTTGCAGTGCGCCATGAGGGACTTGAACCCCCAACCCGCTGATTAAGAGTCAGCTGCTCTGCCAGTTGAGCTAATGGCGCGCGGTCACATAGCCTAACACGGCGCGGACCCGGGGCAACACGACGATGAGACTACAAGTACATGCCGGTGCCCTCGGCGCCGGGTGTGTCTTCTGCCACACCGTGGACGTCGCGTTCCCGCAGCAACAGGTAGGTTTGGCCGCCCAGTTCGATCTCGGCCCGGTCTTCCGGATCGAACAGCACCCTGTCGCCCACCGCCACCTGGCGCACGTGGGCGCCCGCGCCCACCACGAAAGCCCAGGCCAGCCGTTTCCCGACGGCGGCCGTGGCCGGTATCAGGATGCCGCCGGCCGAACGCCGCTCGGCTGACTCGGCATCGAGCAACACCAGCAGGCGGTCGCCCAGCAGCCGCACCGGCAACGGCCCTTCGGGCAGCTTGACCGGCGCCGGTGGCTGCGGTGCCGGGGCCGTTGGGCCGCCATCGGGCACGGCCACCTGGGCCGCTTCCTCTGGCGCCGCGGCCTTCCCAGCCGAGGCCGGGCTCACTTGCCGCGCCTCGCCGCCCGGACGGTGATCAGGGTGGCGATCAACGCCAGCACGCCCGCAGCGGCCACCAGTAGTGACGGCTTCGGCTTGCCGGCCTCGTCCAACGTGGCGGCCTTGACCTTGGCCGAAGCCTCGGTCTTGGCCCGCCTGGTCAGCGCCGATGGCGCCAGTTCGGCCTTCAGTTCACCGACGGCTTCTGCCACGATCCGCTGCTTTTCGGCCAGCGACTTCATCAGTTGCTCGGGTGAGGGGGATGACTTGCCCATGCCCCCAGCCTAATCGCCGCCAACCAGGACCAACAGCCATGCAGTGGTTGCACCGCAGGCGATCCCGGGTCAAGCCCGGGATGACCGGGGCGCCCGCGTCGCCTTGGCCCCCTTCGGGGCCGGCGCCGGTACCGCCAGTTGCGCAATCAACGGCGCCAGCGCCCGCAGGGCCTGGCCGCGGTGGGAAATGGCGTTCTTCTGCTCGGCCGTCAGTTCGGCCGAGGTCTTGGTGTAGCCATCGGGCACCAGGATCGGGTCATAGCCGAACCCTCCCTCGCCGCGCGGCGCTCGCGCCAGCGTGCCCGGCATCTGGCCGGTCTGCACCACCACGCGGCCGTCGGGCATGGCCAGGCAGGCGGCGCATTCGAACCAGGCGCCGCGGTACTTGTCCGGCACATCCTGTAACTGGTCCAGCAGCAGGGCCAGGTTGGCGGCATCGTCGCCGTGGCTGCCTGCCCACCGGGCGGAAAAGACCCCAGGCGCGCCCCCCAGCACTTCCACGCACAGGCCGGAATCATCGGCCAAGGCCGGCAGGCCGGTCGCCGCCACCACCGCCCGCGCCTTCAGCAGGGCGTTCTGCTGGAACGTAATGCCATCCTCCACCGGCGAGGCCAACCCCAGGTCACCGGACGTCACCAGTTCCAACCCGCCCAGGGCATCGACCCCGGGCGCACTCAGGATCTCGGTCACTTCGCGCAGCTTGTGCGGATTCGCAGTCGCCAACACCAGGCGCGGCCAGTTGGGGGCCACCTTGACGCCGGTCCGGTTCACCATCCCAGCACCTCCCGCTGCACCCGGCACAGCTCGCCGCAACCCTCCAGCGCCAAGTCCAGCAGCCGGTTCAGTTCGGTCCGTGAGAACGGGGCGTGTTCCGCCGTGCCCTGCACCTCAACAAACCGGCCGTCCGCGGTGGCCACCACATTCATGTCGGTTTCGGCCCGCACGTCTTCCTCGTACGGCAGGTCCAGCACCGGCGTACCGGCCACAATGCCCACCGAGACGGCGGCCACCTGACCCGTCAGGACGTGGGCGGCATCGGCCAGGTAGCCTTTGCCTGAAGCCCAGGCCACCGCGTCCGCCAAGGCCACGTAAGCACCCGTAATCGAAGCCGTCCGGGTGCCGCCGTCCGCCTGCAGCACGTCACAGTCCAGAATCAGCGTGTTCTCACCCAGCGCCTTCATGTCCACCACGGACCGCAGCGCCCGGCCCACCAACCGGGAGATCTCATGGGTGCGCCCGCCGATCTTGCCGCGCACAGCTTCCCGCTCGGACCGTTCGGTGGTGGCCCGCGGCAACATGGCGTATTCGGCCGTCACCCAGCCTTCGCCCAGCCCCTTGCGCCACCGCGGCACACCCGGTGTCAGCGATGCCGCGCACAACACGCGGGTGCCGCCCACCTCGATCAACGCCGAACCTTCGGCCGTGTCCAGCCAGCCTCGGGTGATGGTGACCGGCCGCAACTCGGCCACGCCACGGCCATCGGCCCGCGTGAAGGAAGTACTCCCCATGTTTCTTCGCCCTCTAACTCTTATCCAACACTTCAGAACACGTAGGACGCCCGCGGCCGCGCCACATGGACCGGCCCCGCATATGCCATCTCCGTTTCCTGCAGTGTGTCCGCCGGGTCGTTCCACGGCGGCAGGTGCGTCAACACGACCCGTTTGGCCTGCGCCTGGCTGGCTACCCGGCCGGCCCGCAGGCCCGTCAGGTGAACCCCCCTGAACGCGTCGCGGCCCTCTTGGAAGGCCGCCTCGATCAACAGCAGGTCCGCCCCGGCCGCCACCTTGGTCAGGCCAGGGCATTCATCGGTGTCGCCCGAAAACGCGAACACGCTGGTCCGCCCCGGCCGCACCGAATTGGGGCCAACCACCCGCAGGCCCCACGCCTCCACCGGGTGCAGCACCCGGTAGGGTGTGGCCACCATCGGTCCCACCTGGAACGGTTCGCCCTCCTGGAATGGCACCACCCGCAGGTCCCCCTCCGAGTTCGGATCGGCCGAATACTGCATCGCCTTCAACTGGCGGGCCGTGTCCGCCGGGCCGTACACCGGCAGGGTGTCCATGACGGCCCCCGGCCGGTACTTCGCGTACACCGCCAGGCCGGTCAGGTCGGCGCAATGGTCGGGGTGCAGGTGGCTCAGCGCCACCGCGTCCACCGCCTCCGGTTGAATCAGGGTTTGCAGCGGCCCGAAGGCGCCAGAACCGAGGTCCAACACCAGGCTCCACAATCGGCCCACCTTGTCGCGGGTCTGCAGCAGGTAGCTGGAAGCGGACGAGGCCGGCCCGGCCAGGGAGCCGGAGCAGCCCACAATGGTCAGTCTCATGCCGCCACCTCCGCCGGGATACGGGCCAAGCCGTGCGGCAGGGTGACATCGGCCGGTTCCCAGGCCGGTACCTCGGGCCCCAGGAAGCGGCGGGCCAGGGTGCGGAAGGTGGCGCCGTCGCCGGTGGCCACGAAGTGGTGGTGGGGCGGTGTGGGGTCTTCGCGCCGCAGCCCTTCGGCCACCAGGGTGCGGAAAACGTCCTTGGCGGTTTCCTCCGCCGATGAGACCAACGTCACATCCGGCCCCATGACGTAGCCGATGACGCCGGTCAGCAGCGGATAGTGGGTGCAACCAAGCACCAGGGTGTCAACTTCGGCGTTGACCAGTGGTTCCAGGTATTGCTTGGCCACGGCCAGAACTTCGGGCCCATCGGTGCGGCCGGCCTCCACCAGTTCGACGAAGCGCGGGCAGGCCAGGCTGGTCAGCCTGAGTTGGGGGGCGGCGGCAAAGGCGTCCGCATACGCCCCAGAGTCGATGGTGGTCTGGGTGCCGATGACGCCCACCCGGCCGCTGCGGGTGGCGCCCACGGCCCGCCGCACGGCCGGCTTGATGACCTCCAAGACGGGTACGCCGCGGCTTTGTTCGTAGCGTTCCCGGGCATCGTGCAGTACTGCCGCCGATGCCGTGTTACAGGCTATGACCAGCAGTTTCACCCCGGCATCAACCAGCCGGTCGAGGTTGGCCAGGGCGAGTTGCCGGACTTCGGCGATCGGTCTGGGACCATATGGCGTGTGGGCCGTGTCTCCCAGGTAGAGCACCTCTTCGCCGGGCAGTTGGTCCAGGACGGCGCGCGCCACCGTCAACCCACCCAAGCCCGAATCGAAGATACCGATGGGCGCCTTGTTCACAGTCCAAGGTTAAGGTATCGATCGGCTTCGCCGAAGGGACTCTTGCGCCCAAGAATTGAGACGGCTCGGCTCTATAGACTGGCCGGGTGAGCTTGGCACTGTTGACCGACAAGTACGAACTGACCATGGTCGAGGCCGCCCTGCAGGATGGCACCGCCGGCCGGCGTTGCGTCTTCGAGGTGTTTGCCCGCCGCCTGCCGCACGGACGGCGCTACGGCGTGGTGGCCGGCACCGGCCGCCTGATGGAGCTGCTGCAGAACCTGACCTTCGAGACCGATGACGGCACCCTGGAGTACCTGCTGACCAGCCGCACGGTGGGGCCGGCCACGGCCGAATGGCTGCGCCAGTATCGCTTCGGCGGCACCATCTGGGGCTACGCCGAGGGCGACTGCTACTTCCCTGGCTCGCCGGTGCTGACCGTGGAGGGCACCTTCGCGGAGTGCGTCATCCTGGAAACCCTGATCCTGTCCGTGCTGAACCATGACTGCGCCGTGGCCGGGGCCGCCAGCCGCATGACGGCGGCGGCCGGCCGGCGGCCCTGCCTGGAAATGGGCGCCCGCCGCACCCACGAGGAGGCGGCCGTGGCGGCCGCCCGGGCTGCCTACGTGGCCGGCTTCACCGGCACCTCCGTGTTGGAGGCCGGCCGGCGTTGGGGCATCCCCACCATCGGCACCGCGGCCCACGCCTTCACCCTGTTGCACGATGACGAACGGGCCGCCTTCGCCTCGCAACTGGCGGCCCAGGGTAACTCCACCACCCTGCTGCTTGACACCTACGACATTCCCACGGCGGTGCGGACCGCCATCGACCTGGCCGGGCCGCAACTCAGTTCGGTGCGGCTCGATTCGGGCGACCTGCCCTCGTTGGCGGCCCAGGTGCGGGCGCAACTCGACTCGCTGGGGGCGCACGGCACCGGCATCGTGGTGACGTCCGACCTGGACGAGTACGCCATCGCCGCCCTGGCGGTGGCGCCGGTCAACTCCTATGGCGTGGGCACCCGGCTGGTGACCGGTTCGGGTGCTCCCACCGCCGAGATGGTCTACAAGCTGGTGGCCCGCGAGGGCGCCGACGGCCACTTGGCGCCGGTGGCCAAGAAGTCCGCCGGCGGCAAGTCCACCGTGGGCGGCGCCAAGTGGGCCGGCCGGCGGATCGACGACGCCGGCGAAGCGGTGGAGGAGCTGATCGTGGCCTCCGACGGCCCGATGCCGGCCGCGCCCGATGACTATGGCCTGCGGCCCCTGCAGGTGGTGTACGTGGAAGACGGCCGGTTCGATGCCCAGTGGATGGGCCGTGAGGGCCTGATCAAGGCCGCCCGGCGCCACGCGACATCGCGCGGTGAACTGCCGCCGGGAGCCCTGCGCCTATCCGAAGGCGAACCGGCCATACCGACCGTTATCACCAACAGCCGTGACCTGGCGGGCGCCTAGGCAGGTGGGCGGCTTGGCGGCACATCTGGGCCAATAGGCCCGGGCTGCAAGTCGCAATTGAGTAGAACCGCTGTAAATTCCGTTTCTTAGACGTTAACTATGCGTGCCAGATTCGCCTGATGATCGGCCACTTTGCTACTCTCAAAGTCGAAGTTTTGCGCCCAAAGCTCAATGGTGGTAATGCTCCCAAGACCACCACGGGCCGCGGTCAAGGCCATCAACAAGAAATGAGAGCCCCATGAAGAAGCTCGCAAAGGTCCTTGCGGTTACCACCATGGCTGCCGGTCTCGCCCTCGGTGGCGGTGCCGCAGCACTTGGCGCCGCTCCGGCCGCGGATCCCAACCCCAACTACAGCGCTTCGCTGTCCATCGGTGCATCCAGCGCCGCGGCGGGCAGCGCCATCAGCGTTACCGCACGGGACTTCCTGCCCGGCGAGCAGATCAAGATCGAGATCTTCTCCGACCCGGTCACGCTTGGCACATTGACCACCGACTCAACCGGCTCGGTCACTGGCTCGCTGACCCTGCCTGAGACCATCAGCGTGGGCGCGCACACCGTGCGCGGCACCGGCCTCACTTCGGGCCGTACCGCTGAGAGTGCTCTCACGGTGACCGCCATAGTGGTGGCAGCCGGCCCGTCCAGCACGGCTTCGGTCAGCGGCAGTGCCTCGGCCAGCGCTTCCAGCAACGGCATGCCCAAGGCCGCCAGCGACTCCCCCACCACCACCGCTTCCCCCGCCCTCCCGATGGCGGCCGGTGCGGTTCTGCTGCTGGGTATCAGCGCCATGGTGTGGCGCCGGGTCAGGGTGGAAGCCCGCTGACACCAGCCCTATACAATTTCAAGCCATGAAACGGTGGGACGCTCTTGAGCGTCCCACCGTTCGTTTTGCCAAAGGGAAGGTGGGTGTGTGAGCCGGACAGCCCGGATCATCGTGTGGTGCGCCGTGTTCGCCGCCCTGATCGGCGGCATCGCGGCCGTGGTCCTGGTGCTGGGCGGCTCCAAGCCGGCCACCATCGACTCCAGCCAGGTCGGCTCCACCAGCACCGCGGGTGGTGCCACCGGCACCGGTGGCACCGGGACACCCAACGGCTACGTCACCCTGCCGGCCACCGACCCTGGGCAACCGGCCCAGCCGCGCCACATCACCATCCCCGCCATCGGCGTCGACGCCGCCATCTTGCCCTACGACAAGGCGGCGGCCGAGGCTGGCTACGACGGCTACGCCGAGATGCCCTGCTTCCAGAACGACACCATCGTCTGTGTCGACCCACCCACCATGGAAGACGTCTACTGGCAGGTGGGCGGGCTGTATGGGGTGGCCTGGGGCGACATGCCTGGCACCGAGACCCGCGGCACGGTCTACCTGTATGGGCACGCCGGCAACCCGGCCTCGAACCCCGTCTTCAACGACCTGTCGGAGTTGCAGCCGGGTGACACGGCCGAGGTCAGCACCGACTTCGGCATCTTCACCTACACGGTCGAATCGGTCCGCAACCTGCCCAAGGACAGTTACACCACCGATCCTGAGATACTGAAACAAGAGGGCGGCCGCCTGCTGCTGGTGACCTGTTACCACGGCGACGATGCCGAGTTGAAGAACGGTTTCGCGGTCGACAACACGGTGGCCACCTTGACCTTGACCTCGGTGAGGGAACCAGATGAGTAGGCACGGACGCCACGCTGCCCCGGCCGGCCCGGAGGAGGCCGCCCAGGGCAGCCCCGCCGGCCTGCCGGCGGGCCCAGACGGCGCCAAGGCCAAGCGCCGCAAAGGCCCACGCTGGCGCCGCTGGCTGCTGCGCAGCCTGGCCGTGGCGATGGCGTTGGTGTTGGTGGTCATCCTGGGCCTGTCCCTGGAGGCCTCCCTGCTGCTGCGCAAGGTGGAGCGCTTCGCCATCCCTGAGACCGTTGCGGACACGCCAGGCGAAACCTGGGTCATTGTCGGCTCCGATTCCCGGGCCGATCTACCCGAGGGCGAAGACATCTATACGGCCACCGCCGTCACCGATGTCGACGGCGACCGCTCCGACCTGGTGCTGGTGATCCAGGCCCGGCCCGGCCAATCGCCCTACGTCTTCTCGATTCCGCGTGACCTGGTGCTGCCCAGGGCCGATTCGGACAAGGAGGAACGCCTGTCGAAGGCCCTGGAGGGCGGCCGGGCCGAAGTGGTGGGTGCCTTGTGCGTTGGCCTGGGCATTCCCACCGACCATATGGTGGAGGTGACATTCGGTGGTTTCTCCCGCATTGTCGACCGCCTGGGCGGCATCGAGATCTACCTGGACAAACCCACCCGCGACAACCTGTCCGAGCTGGAACTGCACGAAGCCGGCAACCAGACCCTGGATGGGCGCACCGCCCTGGCGCTGCTGCGCTCTCGCCACCCCCAATACTTGATCGACGGCACCTGGCAAGAGGTTGACCCAATCACCGGCACGGCCGCCCGCACGGCCAACTCGGCCAAGGTCTTTGAGGCCCTTCGCGTGGCCGCCAAGACCCAGATCCAGGCCAACTTGACCCACCCCAAGGAACTGCACTCGCTGATCAGCGACCTGGCCGCCAACATCACGGCCGATGAAGACGTCTCGCTGTGGTCGGTCATCCAACTGGGCCGGTCGGTGCTAAACCCGGCCTCCATCGTCACCCTGGAAGGCCAAACCACCGACACGGAACTGGCCATCTTCCCCAACGAGGCCACCTACGCCGCCCTTGAAGAGGCCGGTTACGGGCTAGGCCAATGCTCCATGGCCCCGGCCGAATAAGCTACTTGCCGCCCTGGCCGCCGTTGTCGCCAAAGTTGCCGTCACGCATCATGCGGCTGTAGATCTCTTTGCAAACGGGGCACACCGGGTAACGGGACGGATCCCGGGCCGGCACCCACACCTTGCCGCACAACGCCACCACCGGCCGCCCGGTGGCCCTGGAGGCGTCAATCTTGTCCTTGCGCACGTAGTGGGCGAAGCGCTCGTGGTCGCCAGGATCAAGCCGGGTTTCCTCGCGCTCCAGCAACTCGGTGCCCAGCGACGGCCCGCTGGGCCCACTGGGAGGTTCGGGGGTGCGATGCGGCTCGGTCATGCCGAACATTCTACTAAGAGGGGCTGATTCGGCCCTGCCCGGCGCGGCAAACCCCCGTTTACCTGCGAAAGGGTTTAGCTGGACTCGTCATGCCGAACCCGAAACGTCTTCCCGTCAGACACGCCAAAGAGGGCACCCTGCCGGCCCGCGCCCCCACCTGGTTGGCGCGCGCCCTGGCCGTGGCCCTATTGGTTGCCGTCATGGCGGCCGCCTGGTCACTGATCAACCTGGATGTGCTGCCGCCCCGCTACCTGGCCGTCTTGGCCGTGGTCGCGGTGGGCGCCACCATCGCCATCGGGCTGGGCCTGTGGTTCGTCAAGGTGCCACCCCAATCCGGCCGGCTGACCGTACTGGGCGGCCTGGCGGCAGCCGGCATCACCGGCTGCCTGTTCGCCACCCAGGCCGGCCACGAGGTGACCTCGTTTGTGGACAAGGCCAACGAGGTCCACCAGGCCCGCACCGGCTACAGCGTCATCTCCCTGCTCAGCCACGATCCGGAACTGACCTCGCTGGAAGGCCAACTGGTGGGCCAGTTGGCCACTGACTCCAACAAGGCCGACGTTGCCCGCACCCTGGGCCAGTTGGTGCCGGTCGAGATGACCGAACTGAACGAGCCGGGCGACTTGGCGAGCGCCTTGACCAACGGCGAGATCGAAGGCGCCGTCCTGGATTCGAACTTCTTGGACATGTACAAGGAGGCGCTACCGGAGTTCTACGAGTCCATCCAGGTGATGGCCACCTTCGAGGTGGTCGCCCTGGTGACGGCCGCCGCCGCCGAACAGACCAAACCGGCCCGCGCGGCCGGCGATGACAGCCCATTCGTGGTCTATATCAGCGGCATCGACACCTTCGGTTCGATCGACCTAACGTCAAGATCGGACGTCAACATTCTGGTGGTGATCAACCCGGCCGAACACCGCATCCTGTTGGTCAACACGCCGCGGGATTACTACGTCCAGTTGCACGGCACCACGGGCGTCAAGGACAAGCTGACACATGCCGGTATCTATGGCATCCAAATGTCGATCGACACCCTGGAAGACCTCTATGACATTTCGATCGACTACTACGTTCGGATCAATTTCAGTTCCCTGGTCAAGATCGTCAACACGGTGGGCGGCATCGACGTCGAATCGGAGTATTCCTTCACCTCCAAGTACGGCCACTACTGGTTCTCACAAGGTGTCAACCATTTGAACGGTGACCAAGCGCTGGGCTTCGCGCGCGAACGCTACGCCTTCGGCGGGGGCGACCGGGTGCGCGGCGAGAACCAGCAGCGCGTCATCAAAGCCCTCATCACCAAGGCCATGGAGCCGCAGAACCTGGCCAACTACTCCGACATCCTGGCCTCGATCGAGGGTGCCATCCAGATGACCGTGCCCATGGAAGAGATCTCCGCCCTGGTGCGCGACCAACTCAATGCGCCGGCCAGTTGGCAGGTCGACATGGTCAGCGCGGACGGCACCGATTCATCCCAGCCCACCTATTCGATGGGTTCGGTCTATTCGTACGTCATGATTCCGGACGATGCCTCGATCGAGGCCGTTCGGGCCGCCATCGAAGACGTGCTGGCTCAGCCGGAAGGCTGAACGCGCGTCCAGCCACGCGCCCCCTGGTACAGCAGCGAGCGCCGCGCCACCTCGATACCGTGCCCGATGGCGCCCACCACCACCTCGTCGTCAAGTTCAGCTCCAGCCGCCCGCGCCTTGGCCAACGAGGCCACCACGGCGCCGTGAATCACATCGCCGGCCCCCAGCGAATCAACCATCTGGGCCGGCGGCACCGGCGCCACCGGCAGTTCGATCACCTGGCCGTCCGCCAGGCTCACCACCACGGGCCCCTCGCCTTGAGTGACGCCGGCCCAGTCCGCGCCGGCGTCACGCAGCCAGCCCAACACCTGGTGCGGCGGCGCCTCCGGCCCCAGGTCCGGCACCACAAAATCGGCCGAGACCAGCGCCAACGTGGTCATAGACAAAGTGGCCGGAGTGCCGGGCTTCCATGACCCGCCATCGAACACCAGCGGAATCTCCAGGTCCGCGCAGGCGGCCGCGAACTCCAAGCCCGGGCCCATCAGGTGGCCGTCAAACAAGGCGGCGTGGACGCCATCGAACACCTTGGCGGTGGGCAACTCCGGCTGGCCGGCCCACCGGGCGTTGACCGAGACCACGGCCCGGTTACCGCTGCCCCGCTCCACCAGCACCGTGGACAGCGGCGGCGAAAACCCCGGCCCGGCCAGGTCAACCAACTCCACCCCGGTGCCCGCCACCTGGCCGGCCAGCAGCCGGCCCAGCGGCTCTTGGCCGATCATGGTGATCAGGCGCGCCCGCACGTCCAGGGCCGCCGCCGTGGCGGCAGCGTTGGCGGCCGGACCACCCAGGTCGTAGGCGGCATCGAGCGCCCAGACCTTCTGGTTCGGCGCCGGTACGGCGTCCACATACTGAACCATGTCCACGGTGGCCAACCCCAGGCAGGCCACCGTGGGCGGATCGTGTGGCCCAGCCAACCCTTACGCTCCCACCCGCTGCAGGATCAGCTCGCGCACCCGGGCGGCGTCGGCCTGGCCGCGGGTGGCCTTCATGACCGCCCCCACAATGGCGCCGGCGGCCTGCACCCGGCCGGCCTTGATCGCCTCCGCCACGTCGGGCTGGGCGGCCAAGGCGGCGTCCACCGCCTCAAGGAGGGCCGCGTCATCGGACACCACCTCAAGACCGCGGGCGGCCACCACCTGTTCCGGTGTGCCCTCCCCGGCCATCACCCCGGCCAGCACCTGGCGGGCCAGCTTGTCGGTGATCCGGCCGGCCCCGATCAGGGCTTCGACCTGGGCCACGTCCACCGGCGTCACTGGCAGGTCCACCAGGTCGACCTCGCGTTCGTTGGCCACCCGGGCCAGTTCGCCCAGCCACCATTTGCGGGCCCCCGCCGGGCCGGCGCCGGCCGCCACCGTGGCCTCGATCAGGTCGACCGCGCCGGCGTTCACCGCCGCCAGCATCTCGCGGTCGGTGAAACCCCATTCGGCCTTGAGGCGGGCCCGCTTGACGGCCGGCATCTCCGGGAGGGCGGCACGCAGTTCCTCCACCCAGGCCCGGTCCGGCTCGATGGGCAGCAGGTCCGGCTCCGGGAAGTAGCGGTAGTCCTCCGCCTGCTCCTTGGACCGGCCGGGGCTGGTCTCTTCAGAATCCTCGTGCCAGTGGCGGGTCTCTTGCGTCACCAACTGGCCGGCCGCCAGCAGCGCGCCCTGGCGGCGGATCTCGTAGCGCACCGCCCGCTCGATGGCGCGCAGCGAGTTGACGTTCTTGGTTTCGGACCGCTTGCCGAACGGCACCTTGGCCTGGGCCGCGGCATCGGCCGCCTTGGGCCGCAGCGACAGGTTGACGTCCGCGCGCAAGGAGCCCTGCTCCATCCGGGCGTCCGAAATCCCCAACGCCAACACCACTTCCCGCAAGGCTGCCACGTAGGCCCGGGCCACCTCCGGCGCGCGGGCGCCGGCGCCGGTGATGGGCTTGGTCACGATCTCGATCAACGGCATGCCGCCCCGGTTGTAGTCCACCAGGGTGTAGTCCGCCCCCTGGATGCGGCCGGTGGCGCCACCCACGTGGGTGTTCTTGGCGGCGTCCTCCTCCATGTGGGCCCGTTCGATCTCCACCCGGAAGATGGTGCCGTCCTCCAACTCCACGTCCAGGTAGCCGTCCTGGTCAATCGGATCCTCGTACTGCGAGATCTGGTAGTTCTTCGACAGGTCCGGGTAGAAGTAGTTCTTGCGGGCAAAGGTGCAGCGCTCCGCGATACGGCAGTGCAGCGCCAGGCCCAGGCGGATGGCTGATTCGACGGCCTTCTGGTTGACGGCCGGCATCGACCCCGGCAGGCCAATACAGACCGGACAAACCTGCGTGTTGGGCGGGGCGCCGAAGGTAGTGGCGCAGCCGCAGAACATCTTGGTGCGGGTGTTCAGTTCCACATGCACCTCAATGCCCATCACCGGATCGAAATGCTCCAACACGTCGTCAAACCGGGCCAAAGTGATGTCGCCGCTCACGCCGCCTCACCGCCTTCCTGGCCGCCGCCTGGAAGGGCCGGGGCTTGGTCAAGTAGCGGGCCACCCCAGCGTTCCACCAGGGCAGCTTCCAGTGCTCCGCCCGCCTGATACAGGAAGGCGTCCGCCCGGGCCGGGGCCAGGAACTGGATGCCCACCGGCAAGCCGTCCTCCGCCAGGCCGCCCGGCACCGAAATGCCCGGGATGCCGGCCAGGTTGGCCGGGATGGTGGTGATGTCGCCCAGGTACATCGCCAACGGGTCATCCAGCTTCTCGCCCAGTTTGAACGCGGTGGTGGGGGCAGTGGGGCTGACCAGCACATCCACCCGGTTGAAGGCGGCCTCGAAATCCCGCTGGATCAAAGTGCGGACCTTCTGGGCGCTGCCGTAGTAGGCGTCATAGTAGCCGGCGGACAGGGCGTAGGTGCCCAGAATAATGCGGCGCTTGACTTCGTCGCCGAAACCCGCCCAACGGGTCGCGCCCATCACGGTCTCAACCGTGGCCGGGCCATCTTCGGGGGCCAGGCGCAGGCCGTAGCGCATGGCGTCGAACCGGGCCAGGTTAGAGCTGGCCTCGCTGGGCATGATCAGGTAATAGGCCCCCAGGGAGTACTTGAGCGCCGGGCAGCTCACCTCTTCAACCGTGGCGCCAAGCTGTTGCAGCAGGTCAAGGGCCTCACGGAAACGCGCCAAGACGCCCGGCTGGAAGCCCTTGCCGCCCAGTTCCTTCACAATGCCCACCCGCAGGTGCCCGATGTCGCCCGCCAACCCCTGCCGCGCGGCCGCCACCACCGGTGGCACCGGGTCGGTTAGAGATGTCTGGTCCATCGGGTCGTGGCCACCGATCAGCTCGTGGAGCAGGGCCGTGTCCAGGACGGTTCTTGCCACCGGACCCACCTGGTCCAGGGAGCTGGCCATGGCCACCAGGCCGAAGCGCGAGACGCCGCCATAGGTCGGTTTGACGCCCACCGAGCCGGTGACCGCCGCCGGTTGGCGGATCGAGCCGCCGGTGTCCGAGCCCAACGCCAGGGGGGCTTCGAAGGCGGCCACGGCGGCGGCCGAACCGCCGCCCGAGCCGCCCGGGATGCGGTCCAAGTCCCACGGGTTGTGGGTGGGGCCGTAGGCCGAATGCTCGGTTGAGCTGCCCATGGCGAACTCGTCCATGTTGGTCTTACCCAAGATCGGCAGCCGGGCGGCCCGCACCTTGCGCACCACCGTAGCGTCATAGGCCGGCACCCAGTTCTCCAGGATCTTCGACCCGCAGGTGGTGACCAGGCCTTCGGTGGCCAGCACGTCCTTGATGGCGATCGGCACCCCGGCCAAAGGCGACAGGTCATCGCCGGCGGCCCGGGCGGCATCGGCGGCCTTGGCCTCCTCGAGGGCACGGTCCGGCATGGTCTTGAGGAAGGCGTGGACGGCCGGGTCCACCGCCTCGATTCGGTCAAGGTGGGCCTGGGTCAGTTCGACCGAACTAATCTGGCCATCTTGGAGCAGGGTGGCGGCTTCGGCTGCGCTGAGGCGGGTCAGGTCGGTGGGGCTCACGGCTCCTCCCCCAAGATCTGCGGCACCTTGAACTGGTCCGCCTCGCGGGCCGGCGCCGCCAACAGGGCTTGGTCCACGCTCAGGGACGGGCGTACTTCATCCGCGCGGAACACGTTGACCAGGGGAATCGGGTGCGAAGTGGCGGGCACATCACCACCGGCCGCCTCGCTCACAACGCGGACGGCCTCGACAATCGAATCGAGCTGTTCGGCCAGTTTGTCCAACTCTTCGGGGGGGACTGAGAGGCGGGCCAAGGCGGCCACGCGGGCCACCTCGTCACGGGAAATGGCGGACATGGCAACCCAGTCTAATGTGGCTCAGCCGAGTGAAGCCTTGAGCCGTTCACCTTTGGCCAGGGCCTGCGCTTTCATCTCTGCCTGGGCGTCACGTAGGCGGGCCCGCAGCCGTTCGGCCGCCTCGTCATCGCCCGCCCCCAGGATGCGGGCCGCCAGCAGGCCGGCGTTGCGGGCGCCGCCCACCGCGACGGTGGCCACGGGCACACCGGACGGCATCTGGACAATCGACAACAGCGAATCCAGCCCGTCCAGCACCTTCAACGGTACCGGCACGCCGATCACGGGCAGTTCGGTGACGGCTGCGAACATGCCGGGCAGGGCGGCGGCGCCACCCGCGCCGGCGATAATCACCCGGAGGCCCCGGCCGGCCGCTTCCCGGCCGTAGGCGATGGTCTCATCCGGCATGCGGTGGGCGCTGATGACGTTCACCTCGTAGCCGATGCCCAGTTCGTCCAGGGCGGCGGCGGCGGCCGACATCACCGGCCAGTCCGAATCCGAGCCCATCACAATGCCAACCTGAATCCGCGCGCTCATGACGGTAAGCCTAGCGACGCCGGCAGGCGGCTGGTGGGTTAGGCTTGCCGGGTGCCTTCGTTGGAGCGCCTGCGGGCGGCGGCCGCCCGGCCGGACACCAAGACCGGCAAACTGGCCCGCCTGGTCCTCGAACTGATCAAGTTCGGTGCCGTGGGCGGCGTTGCCTACGTGGTTGACGTTGGCATCTACAACCTGCTGGTATTCGGCCCCGGTGACATGATGGGCCGCTGGCCGGTGCGGGCGGGCCTGATCTCGGCCGCCATCGCCACCGGCGTCAGCTACCTGGGCAACCGCTACTGGACCTTCTCGAAGAAGCGTTCACGCATGCCGGTGCGGGAGATCATCTTGTTCATCGTGGTGAACATCGGCGGCATCGTGATTGCCCAGGCCTGCCTCTATTTCTCCCGCTGGGTGCTGGACCTGCACACGCTGACCTCGGACAACATCTCGCGCAACATCATCGGCGTCGGCCTGGGCACCATCTTCCGCTACCTCTGCTACAAGTTCTGGGTCTTCAACAAGCCCACCGCCCCAAAGCCCTAGCCCCCTCTCCTCGCGAAAGTACGGTTATGTAGTTGGGCGCGGACCGGCGCAACGCTCTGACCTGCATAAACGTGTTTCGCTCTGGGCGAAGCACCTACACAACCGTACTCTCGCGAGGAAAGGGGACGGGAGGTTAGTTGGCGGGGAGGAAGACCGTGAACAGCGGCGGGCGGCGCCGCGACAACTCGAGCCGGCCGCCATCGGCCGCCAAGACATCCCGGGCCACCGCCAAACCCAGCCCGGTGCCGCGCCCATTCGTCACCGAGCGCTCGAAGATGTGGGGCGCCAAGGAATCCGCCACCCCCGGGCCTTGATCGGTCACCTCGATCACAATCCCACCTTGAGCCGAACGCGCCCGCAGGGTGGTGGTGCCGCCGCCATGCACCAGTGAGTTCTCCAGCAGCGTGGCGATGACCTGCGGCAACGTGCCGTGGCTGGCCGTCACGGTGAGCCCATCCGGGGCCGCCACCACCAACTGCCGCCCGGCCGCCGCGAACGCCGGGCGCCACTCCTCTTCCTGCTGCGACACGACATCGGCCACCGCCAACTGGCGACGCGGCGGCAAGGCGCCGTGGCGGGTGCGGCCCAGCAACTCGTCGATGGTGGCAGCCAGGCGGTGGATCTGCTCCAGGGAGATGCGCGCTTCCTCTTTGACCTCGGGCTGGTTGGAGGCCAGTTCGATCTCCTCCAACCGCATCGACAGGGCCGTTAGAGGTGTGCGCAACTGGTGTGAGGCATCGGAGGCAAACCGCCGCTCCAGGTTCAGCCGGCGGGCCATGCGATCACCAGACCGGGCCAGCTCCTCGGCCACCAGGTCGATCTCTTCGATCCCGCTGATGGGCGCGCGGATACGCAACTGGCCGGAGCCCAACTGTTCGGCCGTGGCGGCCAGGAACACCATCGGTTCGCTCAGGCGCCGGGCCTGCCAGGAGGCCAACCAGGACCCCACCACAACCGCGCCAACCGAACCCAACACCACCAGCACCACCGCCACCCAGGTCCGGGTCAGAATGCCGAACACCAACATGGGCACGCCCAGCAGCACCACGGCCACCGACACGGCCAGGGTGGTGGAAAAACGGATCCTGGCCCGCACCTCAGCGCCCCGTTCGGGTCAGTTGGCGGTCTCGAACCGGAAGCCCATGCCGCGCACGGTCGAGATGTAGCGGGGGGCACCGGCGTCGTCGCCCAGTTTGCGGCGCAGCCAGGAGACGTGCATGTCAAGGGTCTTGGTGGAGCCGGACGGGTCCGACCCCCACACCTCACGCATCAGGGCGTCGCGGCTGACCACCGAACCGGCCTCGCGGATCAGGGCCTTGAGCAGGTCGAACTCCTTGGCTGTCAGGTGTAGTTCCTGGTCGCCGTGGAAGGTGCGGTGGGCGGCCACATCCAGGCGCACGTCTTGTGCCCGAAGTTCTTCGCCCGCGGCCGCCTCGGCCCCAGAACGGCGCAGCAGCGCCCGCACCCGGGCCAATAGTTCGGCCAACCGGAACGGCTTGGTGACGTAGTCATCGCCGCCGGCGTCCAGGCCCACCACCAGATCGACCTCGTCCGCCCGGGCGGTCAGAATCAAAATGGGCGGGGTCAGGCCGCGCGAGCGCAGCACCCGGGCCACATCCAACCCGTCAATGTCCGGTAAACCAAGGTCAAGAATCACCAAATCGGCCCCGGCCGGGGCATCCAGCAACCCTTGACCGGTGCCGTAAACCGACACTTCATAGCCTTCCCGCCCAAGCGCCCTTGCCAGGGGGTCGGCAATGGCCGAGTCGTCCTCAGCCAGCAGTATTCGCGCCATGGGGGCAATGTTAGGTCACAAAACCCCTTGTTGTCCCCGCCTTTTGACCCGTTCTTGAAGAATTCAGCATGCCCCTGTGGGCTTTTCCTGCCCAATTCGGGAAGACATCAAGCGGCCGATGTCGCCCCAAGACTCGCCTGCCAGGCTCGCCCGCCGCCCGCGCGCCCGCCGCCCCCTCAGGACAGATCGGAACGCATGGCCGCCCGCCCCCGGTGCAGGCGGGACCGCACGGTACCCACCTTCAGGCCCAGGGTGGCGGCGGCATCCTCATAGCTCTTGCCCTCGATATCACAGGCCACCACGCACTCGCGGTACTGCCCGGGCAGCCGCCGCAGCGCCTCACCGACGCGCCCGACCAGGGCGGCCGTCTCGTAGTGCCAGGCCGGATCGGCTTGATGATCGGGCAGGTTGTGGGTGTCGGGATCGAACGGCGCCACCTTGAACTTGCCGTTGCGACGCACCGAATCCAGGAACAAGTTGGTGCAGATGCGATGCAACCAGGCCGCGAACGAACCGTCTTGGTAACGGTCCAAGGCGTGGAACACCCGCACAAAGGTCTCTTGGGTCAAGTCATCCGCGTCATGCGGGTTGCCGGTCAAACGCAGCGCCCAGCGCTGCACGTCCGCGTAGTGCTCTTCGACTATGCCATCCCAGTTGGTTGGGGTGGCGGTTGGGGCGAGTACCGTCACTGCATTCTCCTGAGCGGTATGTCCGGGTGGTTGAGGGGACAACCAGCCCGGAGGCTTGGGACTATCGGGGCACGGAACCACACCTCTGCGGTGGGGAGCCGCATTCTGCATACCGGAGGCGCCCAGGCGAAGTATGTGACGCTTCTAGCTAAACGGTAACCCACAGGTTTGGTGGAATACCAGGGGTCGGGCCAGATTGTGACATAGACCACACCGAGGGCCCGGCCGGGCGGTCCCACCTGCGGTTTCCCCGCCGATGGCGCCCCGTCACCCGAACGGCCGTCAACGTCGCCGCGAACTGATGACGCCGGTGTCGAAGCCGGCCATGTGCAACCCGCCGTGGAAGCGGGCGTGTTCGATCTTGAGACAGCGGTTCATCACCACGGTCAGCCCGGCCCGCGCCCCGGCATCGGCCACCGCCGGGTGCCACAACCCCAACTGGAGCCACAGCACCGGCGACCCAACCGCCAGCGTCTCCTCCAACACCAGGGGCAGGTCCTCAGCCTTCCGGAACACGTCCACGATGTCCGGCACCACCGGCAGGGCAGCCAGCGACGGATAGACCGGCCGGCCAAGGATCTGGCTGGCCCGCGGGTTGACGAAGTAGACCTCGAACCCCGTGGCCGAGGTCAGATAGGTGGAGACGAAATACGAGGCCCGAGACGGATTCGGGGAAGCCCCCACCACGGCGACAGACCTGGCCCGGCGCAGCAAGGCCAGTTCCTCGCCGGGCGTCGGCTCACGCCACACCTCCGGCTGGGGCCAACCGCTCCCCGCGCTCACCGGCCGTCACCCCCGCCCGCCGCCACCGCCGCGGCCGCCCGGTCCAAGGCCTGGTCCAGGTCCCAGATAATGTCCGCCGGATCTTCCAGGCCGATCGAAATCCGCACCAGATCGGCCGGTACCCCGGCCGCCGCCAGTTGTTCCGGGCTCAACTGCTGGTGAGTGGTCGAGGCCGGGTGGATCACCAACGTCCGGGCGTCGCCGATATTGGCCAGGTGGGAGGCCAGTTCCAGCCCTTCGATGAACCTCTCCCCCACCACCCGCGAATCGGCCCCGGCCACCGGCGCCAGCCCGAACGAGAAGACCGAACCCGGCCCCAACGGCAGGTACTTAAGGGCCCGCTCATGGTGGGGATGCCCTGCCAGCCCGGCCCAGTTGACCCAGGCCACGCGCGGGTCACCCGCCATCCATTCGGCCACCGCCCGCGCCCCCGCCAGGTGGGCCTCCATCCGTTGTGCCAGCGTCTCCACACCCTGCAGCAACAGGAAGGCGGAGTGGGCGGACAGGGCCGGGCCAATGTCCCGTAGTTGCTCCGCCCGCAGCTTGGTCAGGAAGCCGTATTCGGCGAAGTTGCCCCACCAGGTCAGACCGCCGTAGGACGGCACCGGCGTGGTCATCTGCGGGAACTTACCGTTGTTCCACGGGAAGCGGCCGGACTCCACCACCACGCCCCCCAGGGTGGTGCCGTGCCCGCCGATGAACTTGGTGGCCGAGTGGATCACAATGTCCGCCCCATGCTCCAGCGGCCGGCACAGGTAGGGCGTGGCCAAGGTGGCGTCGACGATCAGCGGCACACCGGCGGCGTGGGCCACCGCGGCCAACCCGGCGACATCGGCAATCTCACCCGATGGGTTGCCGATCAGTTCCGTATAGACCGCCTTCGTCCGGGGCCCGATGGCGTCCGCGAACGCCGCCGGGTCGGTGCCGGGCACAAAGGTGGTGTCCACCCCGAAGCGCCGCAGGGTCACATCCAGTTGGGTGACGGTGCCGCCGTAGAGCTGGGCCGAGGCCACCACATGGTCGCCCTGGCCCACCAGGGCGGCGAAGACGATGAACTCGGCCGACATGCCGCTGGCCGTCGCCACCGCCCCCAGGCCGCCCTCCAGTGAGGCCAGGCGTTCCTCGAAAGCGGCCACCGTTGGGTTGCCGATGCGAGAGTAGATGTAACCGTACTTCTGCAGCGCGAACAGGTTGGCGGCATCGGCCGCGTCGCGGAAAACGTACGAGGTGGTCTGGTGGATCGGCACCGCCCGGGCGCCCGTTTCCGGGTCCGGCAGGCCACCCGCGTGGACGGCGCGGGTGCGAAAGCCGAAGCTGTGTTCGGCGGCCACGGCCGGCTACTCCTGGACCAGCGAGCGGTAGTGCGGGATGGCCGTCTCAACCAGGCCCTTGACGGTGGCCAATGAGCCTTCGTCGGTTTGGCCGGGGATGATCGACAAGTCCTTGATGCCCGCCCGGTGGTATTGGGCCAGGATCTCGCCCACCAGTTCGGCCGGCCCGGCCACTTCCCAGCCGTAGAGGCCCTCGATGACGCCGCTGGGGCCGTCGTCGCGGATGGTGACCGGCATGCGCAGCGCCAGGGGGGCGCCACCGGCCTCGTACCAGTCCTTGGCCTGGGCCGCCACCGCCTCCGGCGAGGCCAGGCGCAACTGGACCGGCCAGCCGCGCTTGAGGGCCCGCTTGACGGTGGGCGGGCCGCCGGCCAGCCACAGTTCGGGCGCCACGCCGTTGTAGGGCTTGGGGGACAGCCGGCCCTCGGCCGGATAATCGGCCACCTCGGAGTGGTGTTCCCGGCCGGCGAAGGCCGCCTCCAGGGCGTCCAGGGCCTGGGCAAACCGCTTGCCGCGGGTGGCAAAGTCCAACCCCAGGAAAGCGAATTCGTGCTCCCAGTTACCGGGCGCCAGGGCCAGCACAAAGTTGCCTTCGGTCAACTGGTCTAGGGTGGCGGCGGCCTTGGCCAGCCAGGTGACGTCACGCAGCGGCAGGGCCGAGGCGCACACCCCCACGCGCGCGCCGGGGAAACGCCCGGCCAGGAAGGCCAGCCAGGTGATGGGCTCTTGCCCGCCGCTCCAGGGCTTGAACTTATCCATGTAGAGCAGGCCCTCGCCCAGCCAGAAGGTGTCGATGCCACCCTCGAAAGCCACCCGCGCCACTTCGAGCGAGCCGGCCTTGGTGCTGGCGAACGGGGAAACGCCTATACGCATTTGAAGTCTCCTAAATCTGCTGGTCAAAGGCTTGGAAAAGCTCCGCGGCGGCGTCCACGGCCGCCAGCGGATCGGGCGAAACGGCACTGATGCCAACGGATGTGAAGCCGTACCGCCGGGCTAGGGCGGCCAGCCCGGCGCCGGCCTGCGCCGGGCTGCCCACCAGGGCATACTGCTCCAAGATGGCGGGCGTCACCAGGTCTAGCGCCGGGGCCGGGTCGCCGGCCGCCAGGGCGGTGGCGGCGGGGCCCAGCCGCGCCGGGTCCAGGTCAAGCGCCTGGTGGATGTAAGCCGGCGAATCGGCCAAACCCCACAGCAGGCCGCTGCGCAACTCCTCCGCCGCGGCCGGCGTGGTGGCCAGTTGAATATAGAAGGCCAACTCAATGTCGCGCTCGGACCGGGCCAACGCCGTCACCTCATCCAAGACGGCCAGCGGGATGCCACCCAGGAACACGCCATCGGCCACCTGTGAGGCGGCCCGCTGGAAGGCCCGGCCGCGCGAGCCGATGTAGACCTTCAAGTCCGGCTGGGTGAAGGGCTCCGGGCCAGGCTGGTAGCCGGGGCCGGGCCGTCCGCTGGCGACCGCCCGCACGGTCTTGACCGCCTCGGTGACGGCCCGCACCGGGTGCGGCCGGTCCACCCCAGCCGGGCCCAGCGCCAATTGGCCACCGGGCCCCAAGGCCAGGGTCATGCGCCCGCCAGATAGTTCATGCACGGTCATGGCCTGGGCGGCCGTGATCATCGGATGGCGCAGGTAGGGATTGGTGATGGCGATGCCAAGGCCGATCCGCTGGGTCACCCCGGCGGCCGCCGCCAGCACGCCGAACGGGTCCCTGGCCGGGCCTTCGTCGCCCAGCCAGTACTCGTCCAGACCGGCCGCCTCCGCCCGGGCGGCGCCCGCCACCAAACGGGACGCCGCCACGGACGGAAACAGCCACAGGCCGCGCTTGGTCACTTCGGCACGGCCTTCAGGGCGTGGTGGGTGGGGATGGGTGTGCGCAGGCCAAGGCCGGTCGCCACCCGGTTGGTGTAGGCGTAGTAGGCCACCAGGTTGTTCAGGGCCACGATGTCGGCATCGGACAAACCGGCCGCCCGCAGGCGCTGGATGTCAGCCTCGCTGGTGGCCCCGGGTGTCAGGGCCACCAGCGCGGTGTAGTGCAGTATCGCGTCCAGCCGCTCGGAGCCGGTACCGGCCTCCAGCGGGTTGGCCACCGCTCGCTCAACCAGCACCGGGTCCGCCCCGGCCGCCTCGAGACCCAGCCTGGCGCCCGAGGCGCAGTGTGGCGTCTGGTTCAAGGTCGAGGTCACGTAGACCACCAGCTTCTGTTCCACCGGGGTGAAACCGGTCAGCGTGGCCTCCACCGTCTTGTAGAGCTGCAGGCGGAGCTGCACCAAGTCAGGGTGGAGGGAACCGAGTTGGGTGTACTCGGTCACCTCCCCCAACGACTTGGCCTGCCAGCCGTAGGCTTCGGCCAGCTTGCCGGTGGCCTGTTCCGGGGCGATGGTCTGCACCCACGCCTGGGGGCGAATGTTGCTCAAGGCCGGTCCTTACAGGTGCAGATTCGGGTCGATGAACTCGTTGGTGGCGAAGTCTTCCGCCGTCAGGTCGGGCGAGATGTCGATGCCCGATGCCGCCAACGCCTCCCGTAGTTCGGGCAGGAACTCGTTGAACCGCTGCAGCGGCAGGGAACCGTAGGCGCCGTCTTCGCCGTTGGCGATGAAGCCGTCCGACACCAGGGTGGGGGCGGCCCAGGCCAGCAGCTCGGGGCTCAGCTCCCAACCGGAACCGGTGAAGCCGGCGGCCGTCTCGACCAACGCCGCGTTGCCGTCGGTGGGGTCGTTGGCGTAGTCGATGCCGGCCTGCTGGAAGATCGGCACAAGCTGAGCCAGGCACTCGCGGTTGGCGTCAAGGCGGTCCTTACGGATGGAGAACTGGTGGTACAGGGCCGGGTACTCGTTGCCCACCAGCACGTATTTGACGGGCTTGTTCCACTCGGGCAGTTCGTACTGGTACTGGTAGACCTCCGAGGTCAGGTAGCCCTGCTGCACCACGTTGCCGTCCTCTTGGACGAAGCGGGCCGGGGTGCCTTGGTAGGACTTGTCGATCTGGTCTTCGGTCAACAGGCCGCGCTCCAACAGCACCGCCAGGTAGGGGGCCGATTCGACGGTGATGACGGTGACGCCCGCGTCGCGGATGTCCTCCAGTGACTGGAAGTCCCATTCCTCGTTGCCCCAGTAGAACACCAGCGGCACTTTCTGCAGCGGCGTGAAGACGGCCACGGTGGGGAATTCGACCGCGTTCTCGGCGTCCTGTTCCGTCGAGGTGACGGCCAGCAGGATCGAATCGTCCTTGTATAGCAGGGAAGTGGATGACTGGAAGCCGACGGCGCTGCCACCCGAGTGGACTGCCAGTGTCACGCCCGTATCACCGATCTCGCCCAGGTAGCTGAACGTGTCCGCGTCAACCGTGCCGCCGGGGCCGATCAACTGGAACAAGAAGCCGTAATCGGCCTGTGGCCACCAGTCAAGCTGCACGTCGACCTGTGGGCCGCAGGCTTCCAGCAAGGTGGGCGTAGTGGCGGTGTCGCCGGTGTCACCAGCAGCCTCGGTCTCACCGGCGGTGTCACCCGAATCATCACCGGGGGCCTCCGCGGTCACCTCTTCGGTGGCGGCGGCCGTGCCAGTGGCGCTGGTGTCTGTCGTGGCCTCGTCGTCTCCCCCGCCGCAGGCAGCGGCCGTCAGGGCGAGCGCCGAGACCGCTGCGAAGGCAGCGAAGCGGCGGGCTGTAGACATGGTTGGTTCCTTTCCTAGGGACTTGTGTACTGCTTCAGGTTGAGGGTGGATAGGTTGCTTGCAACGGCGTGGCCAGCGGCGCCAGGGTGGTGGCCGCCTCGGTCCGCGCCGTCACGTGGCCGGCCTTGAAGACCAGACGGTCCACGGGGGCGAAGGCAATCAGTTCCTGCACGGTGGTGGCCTTGGTCACCAGTAGATCGGCCGGGGCGCCTGCCTCCAGGCGCACCGGCGGCCGGCCAAGGGCGGCCCGGGCACTGGTGGTGACCAGTTCCAGCGCCTGGTCCAGGTCCAGGTGGGCGGCGGCTACCAGCAGCGAGGCGGTTTCCAGCGGATCGGCCCTGGACACCAGGTTGAAGGCGTCACCCACGTTGTCGCCACCGCCGGCCACCGTGACGCCGGCATCAAGCAGGTCCCGCACTGCGGTCAGGCCACGCGCCACCGGTGAACGCTGTTGGCGGCCCTGCAGGTACAGGTTGGTTTGGGGCAGGGTAACCACTTTGACGCCAGCCGCGGCCAGCCGCTGCGCCACCCTGGTCCGTTTGACGGCCGGCTGCACCGCTAGCGAACAGACGTGGTCCACCGTCACCGGCACACCCAGTTCGGGGGCTCGTTCGGCAATCAATTCCAGCAGGAAATGGTCTGGGTCGAGGGTCTCGTCGGTGTGCAGGTCCAGCGGCACCCGGGCGTCCTTGACCGTCTTGAGCACGATGTCGAGGGCGGCCACCGGGTCCGGGTCCAGGTTCGGCGCCCCGCCCAGGCCATCGACGCCCAACTCCAGGGCCTCGGCAATCAGCCGGCGGGTGGGGGCGCCATCGGGCCCCGTGATAGGCAACCCGAAAGAAGGGAAAACCTGCAGGTCAACCAGGGGGGCGACATCGTGCCGCAAGGCCAAGAGGGTGCGGGTGGGGTCAAGCCCCGGCAGGGCGCCCGTGTCCACGTGGGTCCGCAGGGCGGTGACGCCAGCCGCCGCTTCGCGCCTAATCACGCTGACGGCCCGCTGCACCAGATCGCCGTAGCGGGTGGGGGCGTCCACGGCCATCCAGCCGGCCACCGCGCCGTCCAGGTCACCGGTCCGGTTGACCACCCGGTCCACCGTCAGGGCCTTGTCCAGGTGGGCGTGGGGTTCGGCCAGGGCGGATGTGACCAGCCAGCCGTCCAGTACCTGCACCTTGGTGCCAGGTGCCAGGCCGGACGGGTCCGCCTGCCCAGCCGGGACGACAGCGGCAATCAGACCGTCCGCCAGCACCAGGTCAACCGGCTCGGTCAAAGGCCGGCCCGGCTGGGCCAGCCGCACCCCGCGCAGCAACCATCGTTGCCCCGTCACCGGTCAGTCCTCCCCGCGCTTCTGGCCAGTCTCATGCCAGCGGCCCACTAAGCCCTGAGTCAGCAGGCCGAACACCCAGAACACGGCCAGGCCGAAACCGCTGGCCAGGATGACGCCGGCAAACAGTTGGGAGGAGCGCAGGTGCTGGGTGTAGGCATCGAGCAGGCGGCCGATGCCGGCCCGGCCCTGCCGGAAGAAGTAGTCACCGACGATGGCGCCCGTGACGGACATGCCGGCCGAGATGCGCCAGCCCGCCAGTACCGACGGCATGGCGTTGGGCACCATCAGCTTCTTGATGCGGGTGCCCCAACTGGCCTTGTAGAGGGTGAACAGGTCGCGGTGCGAGCGGCTGACCGACTGCAGGCCGAACAGGGTGTTGGTGATGATGGGGAACATGGCGATCATGACGCAAACCAGCACGCGCGAACCGAAGCCGTAGCCGAACCAGAAGCTGATCAGCGGCACTAGGGCCAGAATCGGGATGGTCTGCAGGAAAACGGCCCAAGGGTAGATGGCGCGTTCCAGCCAAATGGCCTGGCTCATGGCCAAGGCGATCAGGGAACCAAGCACAATGGCCACGCCCAGGCCGGCCAGGGCCACCTCGGAGGTCTGCAGAATGCCCTGCAGCAGTTCGGCCCGGTTGCGGGCGTTGCCGAAGCCGATCCGGATCACGTCGGTGGGGGGCGGCAGGATGAACCGCTTCGATTGGGCCAGGATGTGGGTGGAGAAGTACTGCCAGAAGCCGATGACCACAATTGTGGTGATGACAGGCAGGGCCAGGTTCTTGACCTTGCGGCCGAAGCGGCTGGTTTGGCGGCCGGCCTCGACAGCGGCGTCCAATTCGGCCTGATCCAGGGCCGCGATTTCGTCCGCATCATCCAGGATGACGGCCGTGCCGGTGCCCGCGCTCACAGCGCACCCCTGGGGCCGGCCTTGTGGCGCAGGGCGTGGGAGACATCCGCCACGGCGGCCGAATACTCGGTGCTGAAACGGAACTCCGGGTCACGGGGATACTCCGTGGGCACGGCCACCTCGGCCACAATGCGCCCAGGCCGGGGTGACATCACCAGCACCCGGCTGGACAGGTACACGGCCTCCGCCACCGAGTGGGTGACGAAGACGCCGGCAAACCGCTGCCGGGCAAACAGGGCCAGCAGTTCGTCACCCAGGGCCTGGCGGGTGATCTCGTCCAGGGCGGCGAACGGCTCATCGAACAGGAACACATCCGGCTCGCCGGTCAGGGCGCGGGCCAGCGAGACGCGCATCCGCATGCCGCCGGACAGGGTGCGGGGCAACGCCTTCTCGAAGCCCTGCAGGCCGATCAGTTCGATGGCGCGGGCCACCTTCTCGGCCCGTTCGCGGCGCGGCACCTTGGCGATCTCCAGGCCCAGGCCGATGTTCGCCTCAACGCTGCGCCACGGCAACAGAGTGGGGTCCTGGAAGACGTAACCCAGCGACTCGCTGCCCAGCTCGATTTCCCCGCTGGTCGGCTTGTCCAGGCCGGCCGCCAGCCGTAACAGGGTCGACTTGCCGCACCCCGAAGGGCCAACGATGGCGATGAACTCGCCCCGCTGCACCGTCAGCGAGGTGGGGGACAGCGCCTCCACGCCGCCGCGGAAGATGCGGCGAACGCGGCGGAAGGTCAGCGCCGCGGGGGCGGTGATGGTGGAAGGGCGCTCAACAAGCTGATCGGCGACTGTCATGGTGGCTCTCTGAGGTCGTGGCCCGGCGCGGCAAGGCGCGTCTTAGTTGGTGGAGGCGGGCCGGGGAATGTGGGAGCTGGAACAGGCTTAGGCCTGCTGGCCGCACATTCGACAACACATCAGCGCACACGGCATGGCGCCCAGGCGGGCGCTACAAAGACTGGCCGTGGCAGAAGTCACCCGCTCATGGTCCTGGCCGGGCGGCCCGCCAGTCAACGTGTAAAGGCCATCAAAGCGGGCCGATGTCGCCCCTGACCTGCGTTTTCGCCGCCAGGTGGGCGTTCGCGGCCCGTCCACCATATGACCATTCGCAAACCCCCTCTCCCTCGCGAGAGTACGGTTATGTAGTTGGCCGCCAATTTGCCCAACCCTCTGACCTGCGAAAACGCTGAAGCGACCGCGGCCGGGACCTACATAACCGTACTCTCGCGAGGAGGGTTGGGGGGCGGCGCGCCTGACCAGGCTGTTCGCCGCCGCTCGGTAGCCTTAATGACGTGCATAGCGGTGTGGATTATGCGGCCAATTGGGTGTTCGCAGAAGACTTCATGCCCCCCTCGCAGGCCCTAGTCCAGGCTCGCGCCAGGGCCCGCGAACTAGGCTGCCCCACCCCGGCCCCTGGCGTGGGCGCCCTGTTGGAAGTGCTGGCCGCCGCCATGCGCGCCACCAGCGCGGTCGAAATCGGCACCAGCGCCGGCGTGGGCGCCGTCCACCTGCTGCGGGCCATGGCCCCCGGCGCCATCGTCACCTCGGTCGATGTCGAGGCCGAGCACCAGCACGCCGCCCGCGAAACCCTGTTGGAGGCCGGCATCCCGCTAACCCAGATCCGGCTGATCAACTCCCGCCCGTCCGAGGTGCTGCCGCGCCTGGCCAACGCCGCCTATGACATGGTGCTGCTGACCGGCCCCAAGGCGGACTACGCGGACCGCCTGGCCGATGCCACCCGCCTGCTCAAGCCCGGCGGCGTCCTAGTGGTGGATGGCGCCCTGGCCGAAGGCCGCGTGCCGGACCCGGCCCGGCGCGACCCGGTCACCGTCACCGTGCGCGAGGTGGGCCGCAGCCTGCGGGACAACGAAGACTTCACGGTGGCCATGACGGCCGCCGGCGATGGCGCCCTGATCGCCGTCAAACGCCCCCGCACGTGGTGATCCGCCACACCTGAGCGCCGCCGCCCTCATCGACCAGTTCGAACCCGGCCGCCGCCGGGTCGAAGCCGGCCGTCAACGAGGCGTAGTCCTGGGCGTCGAAGTAGGTCACCGGGTCGGTGTACAGGTAACCCACATTCAGCTTGTCGACGATGGCGCACACCTCCGGATCGGTCAACACCTCCGGGAAGTGCTCCAACAGGTAGCGTCGGTCCTGGTTCCAAGGCCCGGTCAGGTGGCCGAACACGACCTCTTGGCCCGTCAGGGCGTACACCATGGCGGAACCATTATTGGGATCACCCAACACCAACTTGCCTGGCTCCAGTCGGTCCGGCAACCGGCGGACCATGGCCAACTCGGCGGCGTCGAAGAAGCGGGGCCGGGCGGCATCGGACACCACCTCGAAACCCTGGGTGGCGAACCGGTGGGGGCGCAAACCGACCAACACCCCGGTCCCGGCCAGCGACACCACCGCCAGCGCAGCCACCCCGCGCCGCAGCGCCCGGCCGCCTTGTCCCGCCTTGGGCCACAGCACGCCCCGCGCCCAGTCCAGCCCAACGCAGGCCAGCGGCACCGCCACAATCGTGACCAACAGGCCCAGCCGGGCCCGGTCGCCGTACCAAAAGCCCGTCACAAAGCTGAGCGCCCCGAAACCGGTGGCGGCCGCGGCGTAGATCAGGTCCAGGATCACCAGCGAACCAACCAGCCAGCGGTGGGACCGCCGCCGCCACGTCACCACCACCCCGGCCACCAGGGCGAAGAACACCAGCGGGTTGGGGCCAATCTGGAACAGGGAGGTAGCGTCCATCAGCCCGCCACCCAGTGCCACCAGGCCGTTTAGGCCGCGTTCCCACGGCTCGAAGTCCAACACGGCCCGCACCTCCGGCACCGCCAACACCGCCCAGGCGGCGATAGCGCCCAAGCCCACCAGGGTCAAGTCGCAGGCCAGGGTGGCTACCCGCCAACCGCGCCGCCAACCGCGCACCGTCAACGTGGCCACGATGTACAGGGCCACCGGCGCGGCCAAGGCCAGGTAGCTGAACAGGGCAATCGGGTGGGTCAAACCCACCCCCACCAGGCCGACCGCCAACACGATGGCCCGGCCCACCACGCCGCCCACCCGCAGCTTGACCAGGCGCGCCACCTGCACCGACCAGCCCAACAAGGCCGGCAGCAGGGCGACCCCCACCCCGTTAGGCACCTGCAGCAACAGGGCCGAAGGCGTCGATTGGAAGACCGCACTGAGGACGGCCGCCAGGGCCGCAAAGGAGGCCCGGGCCGGGAACACCACGCGCGACAGGTAGATCAGGCCCAGCGTCCACAGGGAGGTCTCGGCCACCAGCGTGACGGCGTTCAGGGCCAGGTAGACGTCACCGCCGCTGGGCACCAGGGCGGCCAGGGCGTGCACCCCGGCCGGGTAGTAGGCCCGGCCCACGGACGGGAAGTGGTTCACATCCATGTGGAAAGGCGAGGCGTCACCGGTCTGGCGGATCAACCGCACCAGGTTGCCGTGCAACACCATGTCATGGCGCTGCAGGATGGCGCCCAAGCGTCCGCCCATGCCGACCAGTTCCGAACCGGCCGCCAGGACGGTAGCACCCAGACCGGCGCCGGCCACCCAGGCCCACTGCCGGCGGCTCCAGCGAGGCAGCTTGCGGGGCGCCGCGATCAGAGGGAAGAAATGCCCCACCAAGGCGGCGATGACGGCCGCCAAGCCGGTAGCGCCCAACACCACCCACCAGGACCAGCGCAGCCCCACCAGGGGCGCCAACAGCGCCCCCAGGCCAAGGGCGGCCATCGACAGGGCGGGGGCCAGGGCGGCCAAGGCCAGGCCGCGCACCTGGGCCGCGAAACCCACCACCAGGCCAGGGCCCAGCAACAGGCCGGCGGCCGCCAATAGGGCAACGACGGCGGTCATGCCACCTCGGCCGGGCCGGCGGCCTCAGAGCCGGCCACCTCAGGGCCGGCCACGCACTCCCGTGGCGGCGGCGCCTCATCCAACGCCAGCCGCCGGGCCAAGGCCGTGAGCTGCTGGGCAGAGCGGCGGTCACGCACATAGCGGCTGGCCACATAGCTGAAGAAGACCACAATCAAGACATATAACAGCAGGTCGGCGCCACGGCCCACGTTCAGGCGCTGGGCCACCGTGGTCAGCGAATCGGGGAAAACGATCGACACCACGGCCAGGGCCGCGAACAGCAACAGACCCAGCCGCCGCAGCGCCTGGCGCCGCGCCCCCTGGCCGCGCAGCATGAACAGGGCCACGGCCATCACGGCCACGATCAGCGCAATCTTGATGAACACGGCGCCTACCTCAGCATCAGGTCAACCAGAATGTTGACCGAGTTCAGCAGCGACTGGCCCTTGGCCTTGGCGTAGGGCGAATAGCTGATCTCCACCTTGTGTTCGCCATACCTGAGCCCGGCCCGTTTGATCTGTTCCAGGATCTCGGTGGCGTGCGCCATGCCGTTCTGTGTCAAGTGCAGGGCCTGGGCGGCCTGGCGGTTCATGGCCCGCAGGCCGTTGTGGGTGTCGGTCAGCTTCATGCCCACGGACAGGTTGGTGTAGGCCACGGCGGCCTTCAACACCAGGCGCTTGGCGCCGCCCATCGCGCCCTTGGCGCCGCCCAGGAAACGGGAGCCCAACACCACGTCCAACTCACCGGTGCCCACCCGCTCGGCCATCGCCGCGGCATCGGGCACATGATGCTGGCCATCGGCGTCGAAGGTGACCACACGGCCCATCAACGGGTCTGCCAAGACGTATTCCAGGCCGGTTTGCAGCGCCGCGCCCTGCCCCAGGTTGATGGGGTGGCGCAACACCCGCACGCCTCGGCCGGACAGGCCGCGGGCGATGGCGTCCGAGCCGTCCGTGGAACAGTCATCCACCACGCAGACGTGCCCAAATGTGCCGGTGACGTCATCCAGCACGGCCGCCAGCACAGGGGCCTCGTTGTAGACGGGGATCACCACCCACACGTCATCAAAGCGGGCCTGGGCCATGATGCGCCTTAGACCAGACCCCTGAGGTAGCCCAGCAGTGTCCGCACCCCGAAACCGGTGCCACCGGCCGGGCCGAAGTCGCTGCCGGACGCCGCCCGGGCCGGCCCGGCAATGTCCAGGTGGGCCCACGGCCGCGCCCCGGCGAAACGCTGCAGGAACAGTGCGGCCGTGATGGCGCCGGCCCCGGTGCCCGGCTTACCGGTCGATGACGTCTGGGCAATCGGGCTGGTCAGCGCCTCGCGGTAGGCCTCCACCAGCGGCAGCCGCCACCAGCCTTCGCCGGCCGCTTCACCGGCCGCCAGCAGGCGCTGCGCCAACGGATCGTCGCTGGCCAGCAGGACACCCGTCTCGCGGCCAAGGGCCAGGCGGGCGGCGCCGGTCAACGTGGCGATGTCCACCACCGCGTCCGGTTGCACCACGGCGTCCACCCAGGCCAGGGCATCGGCCAGCACCAGGCGGCCTTCCGCGTCCGTGTCACCCACCTCCACGGTCTGCCCGCCGTAGGTGCGTACGATGTCGCCCGGCCGGAAGGAGGCTGCCCCCACCGAGTTCTGGGCCAGCGGCAGCACGGCCGTCAGGCGCACCGGCAGGCCAGCCTGGGCCACCGCCAGGGTGGCAGCGAAGACGGCGGCAGACCCGGCCATGTCGGTGGTCATGGTGGCCATCGACTCGCCAGGTTTGATATCCAGGCCGCCGGTGTCGAAGGTGACGCCCTTGCCCACCAGCGCCACGTGCGGCACCGGCGCGGACGGGCCGGCTGCCAGCGGTTCGTAGCGGACGATGGCGAGGCGCGGCCCCCGCTCTTGGCCGGCCCCAGCCCCCACCGCCAGCAGGGCGCCAAAGCCCTCGGTGGCCAGGCGGTCCGGTGGCCACACCTCGACCGTCAGGCCGGGCACGCCGGCCGCCGCCTGTTCGAAGGCGCCCGCCAGGCTGGCCGGATACTTGTGGTTGGACGGCCAGCGGGTCAGGTCGCGGGCCAGCCACTGGGCCTGGGCCGCCCAGACGCCCAGGTCCGCCGCCTCGCGCTCGTAGCGCCCCAGTAGCACCAGGTCGCCGTTGGCCGGCTCGGCCGGCTTCAGGCCTTCACGTTGGACCCGATAGGCACCCAGCAGGTAGCCCTCCACCAGGGCGGCGGTGTGTTCAGGGGAGTCTTGTGCCACCGTGGTGACCACCGTGCCGTCACCCGCCGTACGCTTGGCCAGGGCGGCGCCGGCCAGGCGGGCCGAAGCCACCGAACCGTCGCCCACACCCACCAGAACCACGCGCGGCGCCAGCTCGTCCCACCCCAGGTCACGGGCGGCATCGGCCCTATGCAGTACCGGTAGGTTGAGCGCCAAAGCCTGCCCGGCCTTGGCCTTGAACCGCCGGCGGGTGGCCCATTCGGCCAGATCGACGCCGTAACGCACCGCGGCATCGGCCGCACCAAGGCGCGGCTGAACGCCGTCTTCCTCGCCGTCTTCGCTACCGGGCGCCACCGGTACGGCCACCACGCCGGCACCGGGCCGGCGCACCTGGGCCGAGGTGGTGATACGGCCGCGCACCACCCGGACCTGTGGTAGCGGATGAACCCACGGCTCTTGCGGCCGCCGGGCGCGGCTCACGTCAGGCGACCACCGCGTCGAGCGCTTGGCCCAAGGCGGCCGCTTCGGTCGCGTTCAGTTCCACCACCAGGCGGCCACCGCCCTCAAGGGGTACACGCATCACGATGCCGCGACCTTCCTTGACCACCTCCAATGGTCCATCGCCGGTCCTCGGCTTCATGGCTGCCATGGCTCTCCCCTTTCAAAAAAACCGCGTAACAGTCCAACCCCATTCTACTGCCAGGGGCTGAATTGGTGCCCCCTACTGCGGGACTGCGGAGTTGGGCGCGATGTGTTCCAGGGCGCCCAGGCGGGCGCGCAACTCTGCCCGCTGCTCGCGACGGTTACGGGCCGCCATCAAATCGGCCTGCGCCACCGGGATGTCCATGCCCACTTCCCAGCGGCCCAACACAAACCAGACGCTGATCACCAGGCTGGCCACGGCCGCCACCACCAGCAGGCCCATCATCACGAAACCGGCCGTCATCGGCTTTTCATCCCCCCTTGGCGAGGCACGTTGGCGGCGGCCAAGATGGCCGCCACCGCTTCATCCGGCGTCTCCACCACCTGTACCAGGTCCAGGTCCGCAGCCGCGATATTGCCGGCCGCCGCCACCGTTTGGCGCAGCCAGGCCAACAACCCGCCCCAATAGGCTTGGCCAATCAGCACGATGGGGAAACCCGAGATCTTGGACGTCTGCACCAGCGTGATGGCCTCGAACAGTTCATCGAGCGTGCCCATGCCGCCGGGAAAGACCACGAAACCGGTGGCGTACTTGACGAACATCACCTTGCGGGCAAAGAAGTAGCGGAAATCCACCCCCAGGTCCACCCACGGGTTCAGGCCCTGTTCGGCGGGGATTTCAATCCCCAAGCCAATCGACAGGCCACCGGCCTCATGGGCGCCCTTGTTGGCCGCCGCCATGATGCCCGGCCCGCCGCCCGTGATGACGGCGTAGCCGGCCTGGGCCAGTTGGCTGCCCAGTTCTTCAGCCGCCTGGTAGGCGGGCGTGTCCGGCTGGGTGCGGGCCGAACCGAACACCGAAATGGCGGGCCCCACGCCGGCCAGGGCCTCGAAGGCGGCCACGAACTCGCTTTGGATGCGCATCACGCGCCACGGGTCGGAATGGCGCCAACTGGAATCGATATCCGTTTCCAGGAACGCCTGGTCTGACGTCTGATCCGGCACCTGCCGGCCCCGGAACAGCAGCGGGCCGGTGCGCCGCACCTTGTCCGTATCCAATCTCACAGACCCTATCTTTCCAGCAGCGCGCCCAGAATCCGAGCCACGCGCTCGATCTGCTCCACCGGGCAGCGTTCATCGGCGGCGTGGGCCAGGGATGGGTCGCCCGGGCCGCAGTTGACGGCCGGCACGCCCAGGGCGGCAAACCGGGCCACATCGGTCCAACCCACCTTGGGCCGGGGCTCGCCGCCGCCGTAGGCCGCCACCAGGGCGGCGAAACGGGCCGCCAGCGGTTGGTCCAGGCCGGGCCGGGCGCCGCCGGCCGCGTCGTCAAGAATGACCTCGAAACCCTGGAACAGGTCGGTCACGTGCGCCAGGGCTTGTGCCACCGTCTTGGCGGGCGCAAACCGGTAGTTGACCACCACCTCGCAGCGGTCAGGGATGACGTTACCGGCCACCCCGCCGACGATGCCGACGGCGTTCATGGCCTCCGGATAGATCAGGCCGTCCACTTCGACTTGGGCCGGCTGGTAGGCCACCAGGCGGTCCAGGATGGGCGCGGCACCGTGGATGGCGTTACGGCCCGCCCAGGGCCGGGCCGAATGGGCCGCCACGCCGTGGGCCTCCACCTTGACCCGCAGGGTGCCGTTGCAGCCGCCCTCCAGGCCGGCCGCGGTCGGCTCGCACAGCACCGCAAAGTCACCCCGCAGCCAGTCCGGATGCAGCCTGATCAGCCGGCCTAGGCCGGACAGGTCCGCCGCCACCTCCTCCTGGTCGTAGAACACCCAGGTGACGTCCGTCTTGGGGGCCACCGCGGCCGCCGCCGTGGCCGCCATCGCCGCCAGGCCGCCCTTCATATCGACGGCGCCGCGGCCCCACAGTTCGGGGGCGCCATCGGGCCCCGGCTGGAGGCGGCCCGGCAGGTTGCCCGCCACCGGCACCGTGTCCAGGTGGCCGGCCACCACCACACGGGCCGGCGCGCCAACGTTGGTTGCGGCCACCAGGGCGTCACCGTCCCGCCGCACCTCCAGGTGCGGGCAGGCCCGCAGGGCGGCCTCAAGCGCGTCCGCCAAGGGCCCCTCGCTGCCGGAGACGGACGGCAGGTTGACCAGGTCCAGCGCCAGGGCGCCCGGACCGGCTCTCAAGTCCAGTTGCACAGTGTTGAGCCTACTGCCCCGGACTACCCGCCCCTGGGCCGCCATCCCGTACCCTTGGTGTCCATGAACCTTGCCCACGGCGCCGGCCTGGCCTGGACCACCGAACACGGCGAAACCCTGGACACCTGGTACCCCAACCCGGCGTTGGGCCCCGGCCCGGCGGGTGACGACTGGCCGCAGGCGGCAGACCTGGCAGGCCTGGTGCAGGCCGATGCCGAACGGCGGGCCTACCGCATCATCACCTGTGTCGAAATCGACCTGGATGAACCACCGGCCGCCACGGACGACGCCTACCTGCGGCTCCACCTGCTGTCGCACCGCCTGGTGCAGCCGAACACGATCAACCTGGATGGCCTGTTCGGTGTGCTGCCCAACGTCGTCTGGACCAGCCAGGGGCCGTGCCTGCCGGAAGACTTCGCGGACACCAAGGCCGCCCTTGAGGCCGCCGGCCGCGGCCCGGTGCACGTCTACGGGGTGGACAAGTTCCCGGCCATGACGGACTACGTGGTGCCGTCCGGCGTGCGCCTTGCCGATGCTTCCCGGGTCCGCCTCGGCGCCCACCTGGCTCCCGGCACCACCGTGATGCACGAGGGCTTCTGCAACTTCAACGCCGGCACACTGGGCGCCTCGATGGTGGAGGGCCGCATCTCGCAGGGCGTGGTGGTGGAAGACGGCGCGGACATCGGCGGCGGGGCCTCCATCATGGGCACGCTGTCCGGCGGCGGCAAAGAGAAGATCAGGATCGGCGCCCGCTCGCTGCTGGGCGCCAACAGCGGCGTCGGCATCTCGCTGGGGGCAGACTGCGTGGTGGAGGCCGGGCTGTACCTGACGGCCGGCACCAAGGTGACGTTGCTGGTGCCCGATGCCGCCCGGCCGGCCAAGGTGGTCAAGGCCGCCGATCTTTCCGGCCAGGCTGGGCTGCTGTACCGCCGCAACTCGGTCACCGGGGCGGTCGAGGCGGTGCCACGGGACGGCCACGGCATCGAACTGAACCCGGAGCTGCACCGACAGTGACCATGCGTCCCAAAGCCCGGCGGACGCTGGCCCTGACGCTGGCCGGCGGTGCCCTGGTGGCCGGGGCCGGCCTGGGCGGCTGTGGCGCCCCCAAGGCGCAGCCGGCGGTGGTGCCGCGCTGTTTCGCCACCACCGACGCCGGCGAGGCCGTCCTGGCGCCCGATCAGGCCGGTAACGCCGCGCTGATCGCCGCCGTGGCCGGGGCCAAGGAGATGAGCCCCAGGGCGGTTACCATCGCCCTGGCCACCGCCATGCAGGAATCGAAGCTGCGCAACCTGGACTACGGCGACCTGGATTCGCTGGGGCTGTTCCAGCAGCGGCCCTCACAGGGCTGGGGCAGCGCCGAGGAAGTGCAAGACCCGATCTATGCCGCCTCCAAGTTCTACGACGAACTGGCCAAGGTGCCCGGCTTCGAGGACATGCCCATCACGGAGGCGGCCCAGGCGGTGCAACGCTCGGCCTTCCCGGACGCCTACGCCCAACACGAGGCCAGCGCCCGGTCGTTTGCTTCGGCCCTGACCGGGCACTCGCAGGCCGCCCTGGCCTGCGTTTTCCGGGATGTGGTAGCTGGCGAGGCAGTGGCGGCGGACCAGTTCATCACCACGTTCACGGCCGAATGGGGCCAGGCCAAGGCCGCCCACGTGTCGCTGGTGCCGGCGCCGGCCGGGGAGGCCGGCGCCGCCTCCCCCAGCACGCCTCCCCAACTGCGCCTGCAAGGCGCCGACGCCACCGAAACCTGGGCCCTGGCCCAGTGGGCGGTGGCCAAGGGCGCCGAACTGGGGGTCCAGTCGGTCCGGGTGGACGCTTACGTGTGGCAGCGCGGCCAGGCCCAATGGGTGCAGTTGGATCCCACCAGCGAGCCCGGCTCCAACCAGGTGCCGGCCGCCATTGTGACCCTGGCGCTGTAGCCGAAAGCGCCCTGGGGCTGTGGAGCCAGGTGCGCCCTGGCGTTAACCCGAGGGGGTCCCGGGCTACCGCCCGGGACCCCCTCGTTTGCCTAGCTACGGCTGACACCCTCAGCGGGTGGCCACCGTCTCTTCGCTGCGGCGGCGCCGGCGCGCCATCAGCACGAAGCCAATGCCCACCAGCGTGGCCAGGCTCGCGCTCACGGCAATCGGCACCGTCGCGTTGGCACCCGTGATCGGCAACGGCGAGGACGAGCCCACCTTCTCCAGCACGCGGAACGTGCCGGTGGCCGCACCACTGGTTTCACCCGTCAGGGTGACCGTGTGGGTGCCGTACTCGAAATCGGCCGGGATGGTGAACGCAGCGAACACCACCTTGCCGTTGGCATCGGCCGTCGCCGTGCCCAGTTGGATCGGCGTGGAGTGGACCACACCGGTGACCTTTTCGCCGGGCTCGAAGTTCAGGCCGTTGACCTCTTGCGACTCGCCGCGGTAGCGCGTCGCCTCCTTCACCCAAACACTGGGCTTGTCCGCATCGTCACCGTCGTCCGCCGGACCGGACGGGGTTGGCGTGGAACCGGACCCGCTTTGACCCACCACCGGCGAGGCGGTGCCGGCCGGCAGGTTGTCGTTCGGGTTGTCGGCCGTGACCGTCAGCGGCTCGTTGTCAACCAACGGGCGGCTCACATCGCAGCTGAACTTGCCGTCCTTGTCCGTGGTGGTGGTGCACAAGGTGTTGCCATCCTTGTCCTGCACCGTCACCGGGGCATTGGGCAGCGGGCCGCCATCGTCCGTCACCGTACCGGTCACGGTGGTGTCACCCTTCTTGGTCGGGTCGACATCCACCACCGGCGGCACGTTGGGCGTGTTGACGGTGACTTCCTTCGGGTTACCAGCCGGGTCGGAGGTCGAAGCGGTGATCTGCTCGTTGTCACCCAACGGGCGCTTGGTCGGACCGCACTCGAACTTGCCGTCGTCATCGGTGGTGGTCTCGCACAGCGTGTTGCCGTTCTTGTCCTTCACCTTGACCGGCACGCCGGGCAGCGGCTCGCCATCGTCCGTCACCGTACCGGTCACGGTGGTGTCACCCACGTCAACCGGGTCGACCGTGATCACCGGCGGCACGTTCGGCGTCGAAGCCTGCGTGTCACCCTTCTTGCCGGTCTCGGGATCGGTCGCCTCAACCGTGATGACCTCGTTTTCACCCAGCGGGCGCTTGAGGTTGCAGCTGAACGTGCCGTCCGCGTTGGTGGTGGTCTGGCACAGCGGGTCACCCGTGGCGTCCTTCACCACCACCGGGAAGCCGGCGGCCGGCTGGCCGTCGTCCGTCACCCGGCCACTGGCCGTGGTGTCGCCCTTCTGCGGCGGGTTGACCGTCACCTCGGGCTCGGTCTCGTCACCAACGGTGGCGGTACCGGTACCGGGGTTGCCGGCCGGGTCGGTGGTCGATGCCGTGATCTCTTCACCGTCTTCCAGCGGCCGGCTGGAATCGCAGGACCAGGTGCCATCCGATCCGGTGGTGGCGGTGCACAGCGTCTCGCCGTCCTCATCCGTCACCGTCACCGGCACGCCGGGCAGCGGCTCGCCGTCGTCCGTCACCGTGCCACTGATGGTGGGGCTGTCGTTGCTCGGCGGGTCGATGGTGACCACCGGGTCGATGCCGTCCGCCACCGGCTCCGAGGTACCGGAACCGGTGTTACCGGCCGGGTCGGTCGCGGTAGCGGTGATCTCTTCACCCTCCTCCAGCGGCCGGTTCGGCTGGCAGCTCCAGTGACCGGAGGAATCGGTCACGGCGGTGCACAACGTCTCGCCGTCCTCATCCGTCACCCGCACCGGGGCGTTGGGCAGCGGCTCGCCGTCGTCCGTCACCGTGCCACCAATTGAGGTGTCACCGGTGGCCGGATCGTCAACCGTCACCTCTGGTTCGGTGCCGTCGCCAACCGGGTCGGAGTCAACCGAACCCTCGTTACCGGCGGGGTCGGTCGCCGTAGCGGTCAGGATTTCGCCCTCTTCCAGCGGCCGGTTCGGCTCGCAGGACCAGGTGCCATCCGGGCCGGTGGTGGTGTGGCACAACTCCTCGCCGTCCTCATCGGTCACAACCACCGGGGCGTTCGGCAGCGGCTCGCCACCGTCCGTCACCGTGCCGCCGATCACCGGGTCATCGCCGGACGTCGGCTGTTCGGTCAGGGTGACTTCGGGGCCGGTGCCGTCGCCAACGGGCTCCGAGGTACCGGAACCGGTGTTACCGGCCGGGTCGGTCGCCGTGGCGGTGATCTCTTCACCCTCCTCCAGCGGCCGGTTCGGCGTGCAGCTCCAGTGGCCGGAGGAATCGGTCACGGCGGTGCACAACGTCTCGCCGTCCTCATCCGTCACCCGCACCGGGGCGTTGGGCAGCGGCTCGCCGTCGTCCGTCACCGTGCCACCAACCGTGTCGTCACCGGTGGCCGGATCGTCAACCGTCACAACCGGCGGCGTGCCGTCGCCCACCGGGTTCGAGTCAACCGAACCCTCGTTGCCTTCCGGATCCGTGGCCGTAGCGGTCAGGATTTCGCCCTCTTCCAGCGGCCGGTTCGGCTCGCAGGACCAGGTGCCATCCGGGCCGGTGGTGGTGTGGCACAGCTCCTCGCCGTCCTCATCGGTCACAACCACCGGGGCGTTCGCCAGCGGTTCACCGCCGTCCGTCACCGTGCCGCCGATCACCGGGTCATCGCCGGATGTCGGCTGCTGGGTGATCGCCACCACCGGGTCGGTGCCATCGGACACCGGCTCCGAGGTGCCGGAACCGGTGTTGCCGGCCGGGTCGGTCGCCGTGGCGGTGATCTCTTCACCCTCCTCCAGCGGCCGGTTCGGCGTGCAGCTCCAGTGGCCGGCGGAATCGGTCACGGCGGTGCACAGCGTGTTGCCGTCCTCATCCGTCACGCGCACCGGGGCGTTGGGCAGCGGGGCGCCATCGTCCGTCACCGTGCCACCAACTGAGGTGTCACCCGTGGCCGGGTCATCCACCACCACAACCGGCGGCGTGCCGTCGCCCACCGTGGCGGTGCCGGTACCGGGGTTGCCGGCCGGGTCGGTCACGGTGGCGGTGATTTCCTCACCCTCCTCCAGCGGCCGGTTCGGCTCGCAGCTCCAGGTGCCGTCGGTGCCGGTGGTGGCGACGCACAGCGTAGTGCCGGCGTCATCCTTCACCGTCACCGGCGCGTTCGCCAGCGGCTCGCCTTCATCCGTCACGCGGCCACCGATCACCGGGTCTTCGCCGGACGTCGGGGTTTCGGTGATAACCATCACCGGCGGCTGGCCATCGCCCACCGTGGCGTCATCGGACGCCGGGTTGCCGGACGGATCGGCGGCCGAAGCCGTCACCGTTTCGCCCTCGACCAACGGCCGGTTCGAGTTGCAGCTCCACGAGCCGTCACCCTGGGTGTAGGCGGTGCACAACGTGGTGCCGCCCGCATCCTTCACCGTCACCGGCGTGCCGGGCAGCGGCGAACCGCTGTCGGTCAGCGTGCCGGCAATGGCCGGGCTGCCGGTGGCGGGCTCGGGCGTGATGGTCAGCACCGGCGCCGTGGTGTCGTCGGCCGGTAGCACGGTCACAGCATCCGTGGCCAGGTTGCCGGCCGGGTCCTGCGCGCTGGCGTGAATGGTCTCGCCCTCTTCCAGCGGCCGGTTCGGCTCGCAACTCCACTCGCCATCGGCGTCGGTAGTCGCGGTGCACAGCTCGGTGCCGGCGTCATCCGTCACCGTCACCACGGTGCCAGGCAGCGGGTCGCCATCGTCCGTCAGCGTGCCGGTGATCTCCTCGTCGCCCTCCTTGGGTGCCGGGGCAATCTCAAGCACGGGGTCGATGCCGTCCGCCACCGTGGCGGTGTCGCTGGCCGGGTTGCCGGCCGGGTCGGTGGTGGAGGCCGTGATGGTCTCACCCTCAACCAGGTCGCGGTTAGCTGTGCAGGCCCAGGTGCCGGTGGAGGAGGTGGTAGCGGTGCACAACTCCGCACCGCCGGCATCCTTCACGTGCACGATGGCGTTCGGCAACGGCGAACCGTTGTCCGTCACCGTGCCGGCCAGGGCGCGGCTACCCGTTTCGGGCTCAGGCGTGATCTCGATCACCGGAGCGGTGGTGTCATCCTCCGGGCCAACCGTCGCGGTGGTGGTGCCCTCGTTGCCGGACGGGTCGGTGGCGGTGGCGGTGATGACCTCGCCCTCCTCCAGCGGCCGGTTCGGCTGGCAGCTCCAGGCGCCCGATGCCGTGGTGGTGGCTTGGCACAGCTCGGTGCCGGTGTCATCCGTCACCACAACCGGCACGCCGGCCCGCGGGTTGCCGTCGTCCGTCACCGTGCCGCCGATCGTGTCGTCGCCCTCCTTGGGCGCCGGGGCGATGGTGACCACCGGGTCGGAGCCATCGGACACCGGCTGTGAATCGACCGAAGCCGGGTTGCCGGCGTCGTCAACGGTCGAGGCCGTGATGACCTCGCCCTCTTCAAGCGGCCGGTTCAGCGTGCAGCTCCACGTACCGTCGGTGCCGGTGACAGCGACGCACAGCGTGGCGCCGGCGTCATCCTTGACCGTCACCGTCGCACCCGGCAGCGGGGCGCCGTCGTCCTCCACCGTGCCGCCCACGGTGGGATCACCGGTGGCGGGCTGCGGATCGAACGTGATGTCCGGGCCGGTGCCGTCACCCACGGTGGCGGTGCCGGAACCCTCGTTGCCAGCCGGATCTTCGGCGGTGGCCGTCACCACTTCGCCCTCTTCCAGCGGCCGCACGGAGTCGCAGCTCCAAGAGCCGTCAAGGGCCGTGGTGGTGTGGCACAGCTCGGTGCCGGTGTCATCCGTCACCGTCACCGGAGCGTTCGCCAACGGCGCGCCGTCATCCGTCACGGTGCCGGCAATGGTCGGATCGTCACCGGACTTGGGCGCCGGCGTGATGGTCACAACCGGGTCGGTGCCGTCCGCCACCGTGGCCAGGACGTTGGCCTCGTTACCAGCCTCATCGCGCGTGCTGGCGTTGATGGTCTCGCCCTCCTCCAGCGGCCGGTCACTGTTGCAGTGCCAGTAGCCTTCGGCGTCGGTGTTGGCCGAGCACAGCGGGAGACCGTTGCCGTCCATCACGAGGACGGGCGCGGCGGGCAGCGGGGCCCCTTCGTCCGTCACCACACCGGCAATAGTGGTGCTGCCGGTGGTGGGCTGCGGCGTGATCTGGATGACCGGCGGTGTGGTGTCAACCTCCGAGCCAACCGTGACCGTGACCGTATCCTCGTTACCCTGAGGATCCTCGGTGGTGGCCGTGATGACCTCGCCCTCTTCGATGGGCCGGTTGGGCTGGCAGCTCCAGGTGCCGTCCGAGTTGGTAGTGGTGTGGCACAACTCGGCGCCGGTGTCATCCGTTACCGACACCGGGGCGTTCGCCAACGGCGCGCCATCGTCCGTCACCGTGCCGGTGATCTCATCGTCGCCCTCCCTGGGCGTCGGGGCAATGATGATCTCCGGGTCGGTGCCATCCACCACCGTGGCGGTGGTGCTGGCCGGGTTGCCGGCCACATCCTGTGTGGTGGCGGTGATGACCTCGTCCTCCACCAGCGGCCGGCTGGTGGTGCAGCTCCAGGAGCCGTCGGAGGCCGTGACCGCGGTGCACAACTGGGCGCCACCGGCGTCCGTCACACGGACCGGGGCGTCACCTAGCGGCGTGCCTTCATCGGTCACCGTGCCGGCCACGGCCCGGTCGTCACCGGACTTGGGCTGGTTGGTGATGGCGATGACCGGCGGGTTGGTGTCGGTACCGACGGCCACAGTGGCCTCGGCCGTACCCTCGTTGCCGGCCGGGTCGGTGGCGGTGGCGGTGATGTCCTCGCCTGCCACCAGCGGCCGGGTGGTGCAGCTCCACGTACCGTCCGCGTTGGTGTTGGTGGAACACAGCGTGGCGCCGGTGTCATCCGTTACCGTCACAGGGGCGTTCGGCAGCGGCGAACCGCTGTCGGTCACGGTGCCACCCACCGTGGTGTCGCCCGCGGCCGGAGCCGGATCGAACGTGACCACAGGGTCTGTGGTGTCAACCGCCGGTTGCACCGTGGCGGTGGCGGTGGCGGGGTTGCCGGCCGGGTCGCTGGCCGTGGCCGTCAGGACTTCATCCTGGACCAGGGCGCGGTTGGGCGGGCAGCTCCACGAGCCGTCACCCTGGGTGTAGGCGGTGCACAGCGTGGTGCCGCCGGCATCCGTCACCGTCACCGGCGTGCCGGCCAGCGGGGCGCCATCGTCGGACAACGTGCCTGTCACGGCCGGATCGCCCACCTTGGGCGCCGGCGCGATGGCGATCTGCGGCGCGGTGCCGTCAACCACCGTGGCGTCGTCCTCACCCACGTTGCCGTTGTCGTCTTCGGTCTCGGCGTAGATGGTCTCGCCCTCCACCAGCGGCCGGTTGGCCTGGCAGCTCCACGTGCCATCCGGCGCCGTGGTGGTGGTGCACAGCGTGGCGCCGGTGTCATCCGTCACCGTCACCGAGGCGCCGCCCAGCGGCGCACCGTCATCGGTCACCGTGCCGGCCACCGTGGTGTCGGTGCCGGTCTTGGGATCGGGCGTAATGGTCAGTACCGGCGGCGTGCCATCGGCCACCGTGGCGGTATCGCTGGCAGGGTTGCCGGCCGGGTCCGAAGTACTGGCGGTGATGGTCTCACCCTCCACCAGGTCGCGGCCCACCGTGCAGCTCCAGGTGCCGTCCGCATTGGTGGTGGTGTGGCACAGCTCGGCGCCACCGGCGTCCGTCACGGTCACAGTGGCGTCCGGCAGCGGTGAGCCGCTGTCGGTCACGGTGCCTTCCACCGTGGTGTCACCGGTGGCCGGCTCGGGCGTGATGGTGATGACCGGGGCGGTGGTGTCATCTTCAGGCAGCACCGTGGCCGTGGCCGTGCCCTCGTTGCCCGAGGGGTCTTGCACCGTGGCCGTCAGGACGTCGCCCTCTTCGATGGCCGGGCTGGGCGTGCAACTCCAGGTGCCGTCCGGGTTGGTAGTGGCGGTGCACACGGGGGTGCCGCCGGGGCCGGTCACGTTGACCGTGGCGCCACCCAGTGGTGCGCCGTTGTCGGTCACCAGGCCGCCAACAGTGGTGTCACCCTCCTTGGGTGCGGGCGAGAAGGTGATGACCGGGTCTTCGTCGTCATCGCCCGGACCAACTGTGGCGGTGTCACTGCCGGTGTTACCGGCCGGGTCGGTCGCGGTAGCGGTGATCTCTTCACCCTCCTCCAGCGGCCGGTTCGGCTGGCAGCTCCACGAGCCGTCGGCCAACGTATGGGCGGTGCACAGCTCGGTGTCGGTGTCATCCGTCACAACCACAGCGGTGCCGGCCGGCAGCGGCGCACCGTTGTCGGTCAAGGTACCGGAGATCGTGTTGTCACCCTCCTTGGGGGTGGGCGTAATGGTGACAACCGGGTCTTCGGTGTCATCCGCCGCGGCCACGGTCACGGTGTCTTCGTCCGTGTTACCGGCCGGATCCTCCGTGCTGGCCTTGATCTGTTCGCCCTCGACCAGCGGCCGGTTGACCGTGCAGCTCCACGAGCCGTCCGGCGCCGTGGTGGTGTCACACAACGTGGCGCCGCCGGCATCGGTCACCTTGACCGGGGCGTTCGGCAGCGGCGAGCCGCTGTCGGTCACGGTGCCGGCCACCGTGGTCTCGCCGTCCTTGGGCGTGGGCGCGATGGTGATGACCGGGTCGGTGGTGTCATCGGCCGGGCCAACCGTGGCGTCGGCCGTGCCCTCGTTGCCGGCCGGGTCGGTCACGGTAGCCGTGATGACCTCGTCCTCTTCGATGGGCCGGTTCGGCGTGCAGCTCCACGTGCCGTCAGCATTGGTGGTGGTATGGCACAACTCGGCGCCGGTGTCATCCGTCACCGACACCGGGGCGTTCGGCAGCGGGTCACCCTGATCCGTCGCGGTGCCGCCCACCGAGGTGTCGCCATCCTTGGGCGCCGGCGAGAAGGTCACTACCGGATCGGTCGTGTCAGCCACCGGGCTGGAATCGACCGAGGCCGGGTTGCCGGCATTGTCTTCGGTGCTGGCGGTGATGACCTCACCGGGCTCCAGGTCGCGGTTGGGCTGGCAGCTCCAGGTGCCGTCCAGGTTGCTGGTGGTGGTGCACAGCGTGGTGCCGGCGTCATCGGTCACCGTGACAGGAGCACCACCCAGCGGGGCGCCATCGTCCTCCACCGTGCCGCCCACGGAGGTGTCATCCGAGCTGGGCTGCGGGTCGAACGTGATGTCGGGCCCGGTGCCGTCACCGACCGTGACGCTGTCATCGGCCGGGTTGCCGGCATCGTCCTGGGTCTCGGCTGTGATGGTCTCGCCTTCCACCAGTTCACGGTTGGCCGTGCAGCTCCACGAGCCGTCGGTACCGGTGGTGGCGACGCAGAGCGTGTTGTTGGCGGAGTCCTTGACCTCAACCGGGGCGTCGGCCAGCGGGCTACCGCCGTCGGTCACCGTGCCGGCCACGGTCGTGTCATCGCCGGACTTGGGGGCCGGGTCGATGGTGATGACCGGCGGCAGGCCGTCACCCACCGTGGCGGTGTCGGTGCCTTCGTTGCCGGCCGGGTCGGTCGCCGTGGCGGTGATGGTCTCACCCTCCACCAGCGGCCGGCCGGAATCGCAAGACCAAGAACCATCGGCCGCCGTGTGCGCGGTGCACAGCTCGGCGCCGGTGCTGTCGGTCACAACCACCTCGGTACCGGGCGCCATCGGCGCACCGTTGTCCGTCACGGTGCCCTCGATGGTCGGGTCACCCGTCACCGGGGCGGGCGAGATGGTCACCACCGGGTCTTCGGTGTCGACGCCGGACTGGACCACGGCGTCAACCGAATCGGTGTTGCCGGCCGGGTCTCGGGTGGCAGCCGTGATGGTCTCACCCGGCACCAGGTCGCGGCTGGCGTCGCAGCTCCACGAGCCGTCTGCCTGCGTGGTAGCGGTGCACAGCGTGGCGCCGCCGGCATCTGTCACCGTCACCGGGGCGCCGGCCAGCGGCTCGCCCTGATCGGTCACGGTGCCAGCCACCTCGAGGGAATCCTCGTTGGGGGCCGGCGCGACGGTGATCTCGGGATCGGTGTCATCCACTACCGGGCTGGAATCGACCGTGGCCTGGTTGCCGGCCGGGTCGTGGGTGGTGGCGGTCAGGACCTCGCCCGGTTCCAGGGCGCGGTTCGGGGTGCAGCTCCATGAGCCGTCCGTGCCCGTGGTGGCGTGGCACAGCTCGGCACCGGTGTCATCCGTCACCGACACCGGGGCGTTCGCCAACGGCGCGCCCTCATCGGTCACGTCGCCGCCCACCGTGGGGCTATCGGTGGTGGGCTGCGGATCGAACGTGATGGTGGGCGTGGTGCCATCGTCCACGATGGCCGGCTCACTGGCCGTGTTGCCGGCCGCGTCCGTGACCGAGGCCGTGATCGTCTCGCCTTCCACCAGCGGGCGGTTGGAGTTGCAGCTCCAGGTGGAATCCGCCGCCACGGGCGAGGTGCACAGGGTGGCGCCACCGGCATCGGTCACCGTCACCACGGTGCCCGGGGGCAGGCCGGCGCCATCGGTGGCGGTACCGGAGATGGTGTCGGTGCCGCCGGTCTTGGGCTGCGGCTGGATGCTGATGGTCGGATCGTCGTTGTCCTCCACCACGGCGGTGTCCGAGCCGGTCTTGCCGGACGGATCCTGGGCCGTGGCGGTGATGGTCTCACCGGCCTCCAGCGGCCGGTTGGTATTGCAGGTGAACGAGCCATCGGAGCCCGTGGTGGTGGTGCACAGGGTGTTGCCACCGGCATCCGTCACCGTCACCGGGGCGCCACTCAGGGGCGCGCCTTCGTCGGTCACGGTACCGGTCACGGCGGTGTCGCCGTACTGCGGCTCGGGCGCAATCGCGACCACCGGGTCGCTGCCGTCCGCCGTGGCGGTGGACGAACCGGTGTCGGTGGTCTGGTCGTGCGGGTCATCGGCCGTCACGGTGACCACTTCGCCCTCGGTGAGCGGCCGGTTGGGCGGGCAACTGAAGGTGCCGTCAGAGGCCGTCGTGGTGGTGCACAGGACGTTGCCGCCGGCGTCCGTCACCGTCACATCGGCGCCCGATACCGGCTCGCTGCCGTCCTGGGTCACGGTGCCGGTGATGGGGTCAGTCGAATCGACCTGGGTGCCAGGGGTGCTGGGGTTGGAGTCATCGATCGTGACTACCGGCGGCACCAAGTCGGGCGGAGCCACCGTCTTGGTGTCGGTGGCGACGCCGGCCAGCGAATCGGGATAGGTGCCGGGGCCGAAGTACGGCGGGTAATCAACCGAGGGGTTGTTCTTGACCTCATAGGTCAGCACTTCACCGGTCACAAGGGCCCGGGTGGGGCAGGTGAACGTGCCGTCAGCGCCAGTGGTGGTGGTGCAGAGAGTGTTGCCACCAGAATCCTTGACGGTAATACGGCCGTTCTCGTAGGGGGTAGTACCGCCGCCGGCCGCGTCATCGGCGGTGCGCTGGTAGGCGGTGCCACTGACGCTGGTGTCGCCACCGTGCGGCGTATCGGCCGTGATGGTGGGAGACGGGAAGACGTTCTCACTGAGGGGGGCCGCCGGGAAACGGGCCGGCCCGCCCGAGTTGTTCGAGTAGTCGCCCTCGACTACGAAGTACCACTGGTTGCCCACAATGGCAGTACCGCAACTGAAGTCGCCGCTGCTGCTGGTGGTAGCGGTACACAAGACCGAGTCATCGGCGGCGTTGTGGACGGTCACCGTGGCGCCGGACAGGCCCGAATAGGTCTGCATGCTCATCACGTTGCCGCGGAAAGGCTGGGTGTCATAGGCCGTCCTGGTTGAACCCACCACCTTGACCGGATCGGCCAAGGCAATGCTCGGGGCCAGCACGTAGAGGCTGCCCGCCACGGCTAGGCCCACGGCGCCCACAGAGGCGGCAATCCTGGCCAGCCTTGCCCTCCTTCCGCGCGGCTGTGGGTCGGGCGAGGACACGGTCGTTTGAGGGGTGGACCGATGCTGGCTCATAGCACTCTCTCTCTGCACAAGACTCTCGGGTAGATCAGTGCGGGGACGCTCCGCCTACCTTGCCTTTGGGCACGCGCGCGGTTAAGGGAAACCCGCGCAGGTATCCATTCGCGACTTTAGCCATAAGCTGTGGGCGAAAACCGGGACACACCCGCCTAATGGGTAGAACTACCGGGTTCTCGGGCCGACTTTTTTTCTGGAGACCGCCCAACCGGGCCCAATCGGTCCCTTCAAACGCCCGAAACGGCCCCGGGGGCCGGGCCCATCACCGCTGCGCCAACGGCACGTAATCGCGGGCGCCGTGACCGTTGTAGATCTGGCGCGGCCGGCCGATCTTGGCCGCCGGATCATTCACCATTTCGCGCCACTGCGCCATCCAGCCCGGCAACCGGCCCAGCGCGAACAGCGGCGTGAACATGGACGGCGGGAAGCCCATCGCCCGGTAGATGATGCCGGTGTAGAAGTCCACGTTCGGGTACAGCATGCGGCTGATGAAGTAGTCATCGGACAGGGCCACCTCCTCCAGCTCGCGGGCAATCGCCAGCAGTTCGTCCTTCACCCCCAAGGCATCCAGCACGGCATCGCACTGCTCCTTCACGATGGCGGCCCGCGGGTCATAGTTCTTGTACACCCGGTGGCCAAAGCCCATCAGGCGCATGCCTTCCGCCTTGCTCTTGACCTTCTCCATGAACTGCTTGGGGCTCAAGTCATGGTCACGGATGTAGGCCAACATGTTCAGCACCGCCTCGTTGGCGCCGCCGTGCAGGGGGCCAGACAGGGCCCCCACGCCGGCCGAAACCGACATATAGATGTTGGCCTGGGCCGAACCGACCAGCCGCACCGTGGAAGTGGAGCAGTTCTGTTCATGGTCGGCATGCAGAATCAGCAGGGTGTCCAGCGCCCGGTAGAAGGCAGGCGGCACCTCGAACTTCTCCCCCGGCAACTGGAACGTCATGCGGGCAAAGTTCTCCACGTAGCTTTGGCCGTGCTTGGGGTACAACAGGGCATTGCCGGCGGCGCGGCGGTAGATATAGCTGACAATGGTGGGCATCTTGGCCAACAGCAAGACGGTGGCCAACTGGACGGCCGCCGGGTCCTTCGGGTCCAACGACTCGGGGTAATAGCCCGCCATCATGTTGATGGCCGCCCCCAGTGTGGCCATGGGGTGGGCCCGGCGCGGCATGACCGAGAAGATCTGCCGGAAGTCATCCGACAGGTACATGTGTTTATCCACCCTGGCCTCGAACTTTCCCAGTTCCTCCTGGGTGGGCAGTTCGCCGCGCAACAATAGCCAGGCCACCTCCAGGAAGGTGGAGTGCTGGGCCAACTGCTCGATGGGATAGCCGCGGTAGCGCAAAATCCCCTGGTCACCGTCAATAAACGTGATCTCCGAGGAACAGGCGGCCGTGTTCAAAAAGCCCGGGTCAAGCGACACCAGGCCGGTTTGGCTGAGCAGGCCGCTCAGGGCGATACCATCGTTGCCCTCTGTGGCGGCCACCGTTTCCAGCGGCAGTGCCTTGTCGCCTACCTGCAGGCGGACTTCCGGCAGGGCTTGACTGGTCTTGGCCATGGCTGCACTCCTTCTTCAGCTAGGTCGACGATGGGGGCCTCAGGCTTGATTATCTCTTACGGCGCCAGTCGGGCGGCCGCCTGGGCCATGTCCCGGTCGCTGCCCGTCAGGGCAATCCGGACGTGGTGCGCCCCGGCCTCGCCGTAGAAGCTGCCCGGCGCCACCAGAATGCCCAAACCGGCCAGCGCCGCCACCGTGGCCCAGCAGTCCTGCCGGTCCGCCGTGGTGACCCACAGGTACAGCCCGGCTTCCGATCCTTCCACCACCAGGCCGGCCGCCTCCAGGGCCTGGGTCAGCAGCGCCCGACGCCGCCCATATAGTTCGCGCTGGGCGGCCACGTGCGACGGATCGGCCAGCGCTGCCACCAGCGCCGCCTGCACCGGGCCCGGCATCATCAGGCCGATGTGTTTGCGCACCGCCGTCAGCCGGCCGATCAGTTCCGGGTCACCCGCTGTCCAGGCGGCCCGGTAACCGGCCGCACTGGACTGCTTCGACAGCGAGTAGAGGGCCAACAGGCCGGTCAAATCGCCCCCATTATTACTGTCCGCCAACAGGCAGGGCACACCCTGGCTGGCCCAAGGCTCCTCCCAGGCCAGCGCCGCGTAGCATTCGTCCGCCGCCACCACGGCGCCGCGGGTCCGCGCCCACTGCACCACATAGCGCAGCGCCTCCGGTCCCAGCACGGCCCCATGCGGGTTGGCCGGGGAGTTGACCCAGACCAGCTTGACCCTGGCCGCCACCTCGGCCGGAATCTCATCCAGGCAGGCGTTGGGCAGCGGCGTGGCCCCGGCCAGGCGGGCCCCCAAGTCATAGGTGGGATAGGCGATGTGCGGGTGCACCACCACGTCCCCCGGGCCCAGGCCCAACAGTGACGGCAACAGCGCCACCATCTCCTTGGAACCCAAGGTGGGCAACACGCCATCGGGCACTACCCCGGAGGCACCGCGCACCTGGGCGTAGTGCTGCACCACGGCCTGGCGCAACGCGGCCGTGCCAACCGTGGCCGGATAGCCGGGTGAATCGGCCGCCGCCGCCAACGCCTGACGCAGAACGGGTGGCGTTGGATCGACCGGGGTCCCCACCGACAGGTCGATCAACCCGCCGGGGTGGGCCGCCGCTAGCGCCTTATAGGGCTCAAGCAGGTCCCACGGGAAAACCGGCAGGCCAGCTAGATCAAAACCCACGGACGGCTAAGCCTGGGGCGGCAGGGCCGCCACGGCGGGCGGGTCGAAGTTCTGCGGGCCCAAGGCCGAGGCGCCGCCGGGCGAACCCAGGTCGGCAAAGAAGTCGCGGTTGATAGCGGCGTAGTCAGCCCACTCGGCCGGTAGGTCATCCTCGTAGAAGATGGCCTGGGTGGGGCAGACCGATTCGCAGGCGCCGCAATCAACGCACTCATCCGGGTTGATGTACAGGGAACGAACGCCCTCATAGATGCAATCGACGGGGCACTCGTCCACGCATGCCCTGTCCTTCACATCGACACAGGGGCCGGCAATTACGTAAGTCACGGCACTCAGTCTATTGGGTCAGGCCGGCCGGGCCGCCTACCCCGTCTCCGTAGTCTGGTGTTGGTCATCGCAAATGATGGCGTTCATGGGCGCGTAAGCCCAGTGCCAGGTCTCCTTGGGCTGCTCGTTGCCGTCTGGGTCCGTCTTGATACGCCAATAGTCAACCTGGAAGCCGGAGCCGCCGGCGGACTGCTCCTTGCAGGCCGCACCCGAACTGTGGATGGTGCGCGGCGATTCGTAGGCGTACGGCTCGCCGATTTCCGCCTGCACGTCCCAATACTTGGTGGACCACAACTGCACCCACACCTCCAGTTCAGGGGTGACCCAGGCGCTCAACACCACGCCGTAGGGGGTGTCGTTGCGGAACACATTGTCGATCTCGCCCTCCCAGATGGTGGCTTCGCGGCCGGTGGGATAGCGCGAGAAGTAGTTCGAGTGCGGCGTGTGTTCCACGTCCACCATGCCGGCCAGGTGGCTGGCGTTATAGAGAGTGGTCGAGAACTGCGACAGGCCGCCGCCAATGCCCTCGGTGCTGACACCCGCAATCACCACGCCGGCCGAATACCAACCGGTCTCGGCCGAACGGTGCCCCAGGGCCGTGTCCAGCGAAAACTCCTCACCCGGCCGCACCAACATGCCGCTGACGATGGCGGCCGCCTTCTCCAGGTTCTTGGTGCGGGGTACGGAGTTGGTGGCGGTGGTGTGGAACTCGCCGATCACTTCCTTGACGCCCAGCGCCTCCAGTTCGGCCCGGCCCTCGGATGGGTCGGTGGGCGCCAGTTGGGTGGTCACCACCCGGCCGCTGGCCGTGGTGGCCACCGCCGCCTCGACCATGCCTGCCGCCACACCTTCGCCGTCCACGCCCTGGCCAGGCAGGCCGTCCACGATCACGGGTACGCCGTCCTGGATCTCGAAGTGGGCGTCCTCAGCCGGCGTCAGAACGCCTTCGGGCAGGCGCGAGCGGACCGATTCAGCCAGTTTGGCCGCGTCGAAGCTGAGCGCCAGCACACCATCGGTCTGTTTGATGGTGGCAGCCGCGGCAATCTCCGCCGCCGGCACCTCTACCACCGTGCCGCCAACCGACACACTGACCGGCCCGGACAGCAACGGTGTGGCCATGGTGTCGATGGCCGTCTGCAGGGCATCGTTGCCGATGACGGGTGGTTCCACCACGGTGGGCAGGGTCCACGGCCCTGGCACGATGAGGAAGTTGTTCAACACCAGCGTGCGGGCGGCCGGTTGGTCCAGTGTCAAGCCATCGCTGGCTTCGGTGCTGACCACCTTGCCCGAGGCCACGGACAGCGTGGCGTCTACCGGTTTGATCTGGGTGGCCGTGGCCAGGGAGGCCAGTTCGGCGTCCAGCGCCGCCGGGTCAACCGTGATCACAGGGTCTGTCCCGGCCAGGCCCTGAATCTGCGTCAACAGGTCCTCCGGCCGGAACGACAGGCCGGTCAGCTCATCCACCGTGGCGGCGGCGTCGAAACCCAGGCCACCGATCACCGGGTCGAAGTGGGTGGTTTGGTCACCCACCGTCACCTCGACCGGCTGCACGGCCTGGCTACCCAGCGTCTCTTGCAGCTTGGTCACCGCCGCATCATGGGTGAGGCCGCCGATGGCGATCCCGTTGACTGTGGTGCCGCGCGGGACCTTGTCGCCGAAGTAGTAGCAGGCCCCCACATAGGCGCCGCCCAACAGCAAGATCAGGATCAGCGGTACCAACCAGCGCGCCGTGTGGCGCTTCTTCACCTTGGCCGGCTTGCCCTTGCGGGTCACCGGGATAGGCCGGGTGTCATTCATGCCCCTCGACCTGGTCTTGACCGGCGGGGTCTCACCGGTGGAGGGGCCGTCGTCATCGATCAGGGCAGCCTCACCCGTCGGTTCCATCGGTTCCTTGACCGAGATGCGCTTGGGGGCGCCGGGTTTGCTGGCGGCCTCGGCGCCGGCAGCCGCACCGACGGCGGCCGGCAGGATTTCGGTCGGCTCCGGAGTGTCATCGGCCTGGTCTGCGGGTTCGGGTTCCGGTTCGGGTTCGGGTTCCGGTTCCGGCTCGCCTTCTGCTTGCCCGATGGCGTCCGGTTCGGCGGCCGTTTCGGCCGGCTCTTCGGCTGCCGCCTCCTCCATGCTCACGCGCCGCTCGCCCCGCACCGGTGTGGGCGTGTCATCGTCTTCGCCGTCGGTCCACTCGGCTTCAGGAGCAGCCTGATCGTCCTGCTCAGTCGCCTGAGCATGCTCACCGCCGAACTCCTCAGGAGCATGCTCGCCATCGACCACCGCAGCCTCGACAACCTCGGTCGGCGCGTCATCGGGAGCATGCTCATCAGCCTGAGCCAAGCCCGCCAGGCGCTCTTCCACCTTCTCCCAGGTGGGCGGCGCCGGGCGCCGGGCGTCCGCGTCCCCACCGGAGGCAGCGGCCTGCGGCACTTGGTTATCTGACACTGGTGGCTCCTTCACACCTCACGGGGGACTGCCCTCGATTGTACGTGCTCTACCTCGGACTTGCCTGGACCGGACGGCGGCGTCGCAACAAAGCCGGCACCAGGGCCGCCAGGGGTGCCGCCACCATCCAGGCGTAGCCCACGGCATCGCCCTGAATCAAGACGTCGCCACCTGGTCCCACCTGCGCCAACACCTGCGTCACCAGGAAAGCCCCGGCCACGGCTCCCATCACCCCGGCGAACCCGCGCCAGGCGCGCACAAACACCGTCAACCCGGCCAGCGCCAACACGCCCAACGCCAAGCCCACCGGCAGGCGGCCCAACGACCCCACGGTGACCAGGGCGTGGTGCCACACGGTGCCCAGGCCGGCCAGGGCCGCCGCCGCCACGAAGGCCACCGCGCCGCCCACCCAGGCCCGGGCCGTCTCGGTCACTGGACACCGGCCTCGCGTTTGGCCCGGCCGCGCGCCTTGGCCCGCTGCTCGGCCGAAAGCTCCACCTTGCGGATGCGCACCACCTCGGGTGTCACCTCGACGCATTCGTCCTGGGCGGCGAACTCCAGCGACTCCTCCAGCGTCAGCCGGCGCGGCGGGGTCAAACGCTCCAGCTCTTCACCAGTGGATGAGCGCATGTTGGTCAGCTTCTTCTCGCGCGTGATGTTGACGTCCATGTCCTCGTTGCGCGGATTCTCGCCCACCACCATGCCCTCGTAGACCTCTTCGGTGGGGCCGATGAAGAAGCTGCCGCGTTCCTGCAACGCCATGATGGCGTAGGGCGTGGCCACCCCGGACCGGTCTGCCACCATCGAACCGGTGGTGCGCAGCTCAATGGGCCCGGCCCACGGCTCGTAGCCTTCCGCGATCGAGTTGGCAATGCCGGTGCCGCGGGTCTCGGTCAGGAATTGGGTGCGGAACGAGATCAGCCCTCGGGCCGGCACCACGAACTCCATCCGCACCCAGCCGGAGCCGTGGTTCGCCATCGTCACCATGCGGCCCTTGCGGGCCGCCAGCAGTTGGGTCACCGTGCCCAGATACTCCTCCGGGGCGTCCACCGTCAGCCGTTCCATCGGCTCCAGCAGTTCCCCATCCACGGTCTTGGTCACCACCTGCGGCTTGCCCACGGTCAGTTCGAAACCCTCGCGGCGCATCTGCTCCACCAGCACGGCCAGGGCCAGTTCGCCTCGGCCCTGCACTTCCCACATGTCCGGCCGCGTGGTGGGCAGCACCTTGATCGACACGTTGCCCACCAGTTCGCGGTCCAGGCGGTCTTTGACCTGCCGGGCGGTCAGCTTGTGCCCCTTGACCTTGCCGGCCAGCGGCGAGGTGTTGATGCCCACCGTCATCGAGATGGCCGGGTCGTCCACCTTGATCGGCGCCAGCGGGCGTGGGTCATCCGGGTCGGTCAGCGTGTCACCGATCATGATGTCGCCGATGCCGGCCACGGCCACGATGTCGCCCGCCTCGGCCTTGTCGGTGGGCACCCGGTCAAGGGCCTGGGTTTCCAGCAGTTCGGTGATCTTGACGTTCTGCAGCGAGCCGTCCTGGCGCGACCAGGCCACGGTTTGGCCTTTGGCCAGCGTGCCGTTGTAGAGGCGCAATAGGGCCAAGCGCCCCAGGAATGGCGAGGCGTCCAGGTTGGTGACATGGGCCTGTAGGGGTGCCTCCGGGTCGTAGCTGGGCGCCGGAATGGTCTCCACGATGGTGCGGAACAGCACCTCCAGGCCGGGTTGGTCCGGCAGCGCGCCATCGGCCGGTTGCGTCAACGAAGCCCGGCCGGCCTTGGCTGCCGCGTACACCACCGGGAAGTCCAACACGTGGTCAAGGTCCAGGTCAGGGTTCTCTTCCACCAGGTCGGAGGCCAGCGACAGCAGCAGGTCGGTGGTCTCCTTGACCACCTCGGCAATACGGGCGTCGGACCGGTCCACCTTGTTCACCACCAGGATCACCGGCAGTTCCGCCACCAGGGCCTTGCGCAACACGAAACGGGTCTGCGGCAGCGGCCCCTCGGAGGCATCCACCAGCAACACCACGCCATCGACCATGGAAAGTCCGCGCTCCACCTCGCCGCCGAAATCGGCGTGCCCGGGCGTGTCCACCACGTTGATGGTGATGCCTTGCGGCGCGCCGGCCTCGGCCGCCGCGGGACCCTTGTAGTGCACGGCCGTGTTCTTGGCCAGGATGGTGATGCCCTTTTCCCGCTCCAGGTCGCCCGAATCCAGGGCCCGTTCGGCCACGTGGTCGTGCGAGCCGAAGGCGCCGGTCTGCCACAACATGGCGTCCACCAGGGTGGTCTTGCCGTGGTCAACGTGCGCCACTATGGCCACGTTGCGCAGGTCATTCCGGCGGGACAAGGGCATCAAACAGGCTCGCTTCCAGTACTGGCTTGGTGGTGGGGGGCCAACCAATGATACTCAGTGAGCCTGCCGGCACCGTTGCGGCCGTACGCCTAGAGGTCGATGTCGAGTGGCGACATGGCCGGGTAGGCCGGGTCATGTAACCCGTTGATGGCCTCGATCTCCTCCGGCGTCAGTTCGAAGTCGAAGATCTGCAGGTTGGCGATCTGGTGCGGCGTCTGATCGGCCCGCGGAATGGTGACAATGCCCAACTGGAGTTGCCAGCGCAGCGTCACCTGGTGCACCGACTTGCCGTACTTGTCGGCGATGGCCACCAGCGGGGCCAGGGCGCTGAGCGGCCGGTGGCCCGAACCGAGCGGTGACCAGGCTTCGGTTATGATGCCGTGCGCCTCGCCCCACTGGCGCAGGGCCTTCTGCTGCCAGTACGGGTGGTATTCGATCTGGTTGATGGCCGGCACCACACCCGTCTCGTTGATCAGGCGTTCCAGGTGCTCCACCCAGAAGTTGGAGACGCCAATCGCCTTGGCCGTGCCCTCCTGCTGGAACTGGATGAAGGCCCGCCACACGTCCACGTAGCGGTCGGTCTTGGGCTGCGGCCAGTGGATCAGGTACAGGTCGATATAGTCCAGGCCAAGGTCTGCCAGCGACTTGTCGTGGGCGGCCCGGAAGTCACGCACATGGTCGCGGTTGTTGATCTTGGTGGTGATGTAGAACTGTTCGCGCGGCAGGCCCGAGGCCCGCACCGCGGCCCCCACCGCCGGTTCGGTGCCGTAGCCGGCCGCGGTGTCGATGTGGCGGTAGCCGGCGGCGATGGCGCTCTCAACTATGGCTTGGGATTTGGCCAGGTCGGGGACCTCGCCGTGGTAGGTGCCCAAACCGATCTGGGGGATGGTGGGGCCCTGGTTCAGCTTCAAGGTGGGGATGGCAACGGTCATGCGGGCAAGCTACCGCCGAAAACGTTTACCGTCAATCCCCTCCCTCACGGGGAAAAGCCGGGCAGGTCATAAGTGACGGTGAAGGGCGCGTGATCGGTCCAGCGGGCGTCATAGCGCTCCGGCTTGTCGATCCGGAAATCCCGCGCCAGGCCGGCCACCGCCGGCGGCGCAATCTGATAGTCGATGCGCCAACCAGTGTCATTGTCGAAAGCCCGCCCACGCCAAGACCACCAGGTGTAAGGCCCCTCGCGCTCACCGGCCAGGGCCCGGCCCACATCAACCCAGCCCAGATCGGCAAACCACTCGGTCAACACCGCCCGCTCCTCCGGCAGGAAGCCGCTGTTCTTCTGGTTGCCGCGCCAGTTCTTCAGATCGGCCTCGCGGTGGGCCACGTTGAAGTCGCCACACACCACCGCGCCGACGGCCGTCAGGGCGCGCAACCGTTCCGTCATGGCGTGCAGGAAGTCCAGCTTGTGGTCCTGGCGCACCGTCCCCACCTCGCCGGAGTGAACGTAGGCCGAAACCACTGTCAGCCGGGCGCCATCGGGCAGCGCGATGTCAGCCTCGATCCATCGCCCGGTGTGGGTGGGCAGCGGTTCCAAACCCGGCAGGCCCTCGCGCACCGCGGCCAGCGGCAGCAGCGAGGCCACCGCCACCCCGGACCGGCCCTTGATCTGCGAAACGGACTGGGCCAGGTGGCGGTCAGGCAGATACTCCTGGAGTTGCTCCAGCGGCGCCCGTACCTCTTGCAGGCACAGCACATCCGGCCCGGCAGCCCGCAGCCACGACGCCATACCCTTACGCCAGGCGGCCCGGATGCCGCCCACATTCAGCGTGGTGATGTCCAACAAGTCATCCCTCCCGGCGGGCGGAGGCCCGCAAGGCATCGATGTACTTGACGCGCGCCCCGGTGCGCAGCACCGAGCCCTCGTACAACCGGCCGCCAATCACCACCGCCACCCAGGTGGTCACGGCCAGCAGGGCCAGCGAGCCAACCGCCTCCCACCAGGCCACCTTGCCGCCCAGCAGCATGATGGGCATCGACATGGGGCTGGAGAACGGAATCCAGGCCATCACCCGCATCACGGTGTCGTTCCAAGACATGGACACCACGATGATGTACGGGATCATGCACAGCATCATCACCGGGGTCATTACGGCCGAGACGTCCTCCATCCGCGACACGGTGGCCGCCGTGCCCGCCATCAGCGAACTGAACAGCACAAAACCCAGCACAAAGAAGACCAGGAACCACAGCATGGGCCAGGTGGCCAGCTTCAACAACGACAGATTGCCGGCCACGGCCAGGCCGGCCAGCATGGCCACCGCCATGGCAACAATCTCGGCCAGGGCCAGCAGGGCGTTACCCAGCAGCTTGCCGGCCAGTAGCACCTTGGCCGGCACCGCGGCCAGCAGAATCTCCACCACCCGGGTCTGTTTTTCGACCACGGTGGTTTGGGCGGCCATCTGGCCGAACATCATCACCACCATGAAGAACAGGATGCCGCTGGCGTAGGTGGCGCCGTACTGCACCCAGAAGGACACCCGCGGCGGTTCCAGCAGCATCTCCGTTGGTGTCACCGTGGCCGCCTGGGTGACATCGTCCGGCACCGCCGTCAGGCCGATGGCGGTCCACGTGCCGTCCGCCGCCTGCACCAGGGCGGCCTCCACCGTGCCGTCCCGCACCATTTGGACGGCTTCATCCGCCGATGCCGCCGCCACCGGGTCGATCAGGGCGTCACCCGGGGCGCCGGGCGCCAAGGTCCCCACTAGGGCCACCTTGACCTTCTCGTCCGGGCCTTGGGCCGCGTCATCGGCCACCTTGCCGGAAGCCCAATTGGCCACCAGGATGGCCACAAACACCACCAACACCAACGCCAGGTTGGAGATCACAAACGCCTTCGAGCTGAGCCGCTCGCGCACCTCGCGGCGGGCCACCAGCATGGTCAACGAGCCGCTCACTTGACCGCCTCCTTCCGCCCAAACCGGCCGCGTCGCTTCTTGGCCGCCGGGGCGGCATCGGCCTCATCCGCCTTCGGCGCGTCCCCCACCACCTCGCGGAACACCTCCGCCAGGGAGGGGATCACCCGGTTGAAGCCAACCACCGGTCCCTTACCCAGCGCCTGCTGCAACACCTGCTGGGCCAGTTCGGCAGGGGCGTCGAAGGTGACCCCCGCGCCATCGGCCACCACTGCGGTGACGCCAGGCAGGCCCGCTACCCAGGCCGTGTCCGCCGCCTCCAGGCGGTAGCGCGAGCCGGCGTACTGTTCCTGCAGGGCGGCCGTAGCCCCGCTGGCCTTGATCTGGCCGCCGGAAATGATCACCAGGTCATCCGTGATCCGTTCCACCACGTCCAACTGGTGGGAGCTGAACAACACCGGCACGCCGCGCGCCGCCCGCTCCCGCAGCACCGCCATGACCGTGTCCACGGCCAGCGGGTCCAGGCCACTGAAGGGCTCATCGAGGATCAGCACAGTCGGGTCGTGGACCAGGGCAGCCGCGATCTGGGCCCGCTGCTGGTTGCCCAGCGACAGCTTTTCCAGGCGGTCATTGACCCTGGCCGTCAAGCCAAGGCGTTCCAGCAGGTCAGCCACGTTTTCTTCGGCCTGCGCCCGGTTCACGCCGTGCAGCCGGGCCAGGTAGACCAACTGCTCGCCGACCGGCGTCTTGGGGTACAAGCCGCGCTCTTCGGGCATGTAGCCGAAGGTGGCCGCGACCGGGCGGGTGACGGGCTTGCCGTTCAGGCTGACGGACCCGGCATCGGCCGCCAACACACCCATGATGATGCGCATGGTGGTGGTCTTGCCGGCGCCGTTGCCGCCCACAAAACCGGTCAGGCGGCCAGGCCCAACCTCGAACGTGACACCGTCCACGGCCTTGAACTGGCCGAACGTACGGCTGACCTGATCAACCCGGAGCATGGGGCCTCCTTAGGTGGGTGCTGCCTGCCCCTTCAGGCTACTCGGTAAGCCTCTCCGCCGCCTCCACTACGTTGGCCAGCAGCATGGCCCTTGTCATCGGTCCGACACCGCCCGGGTTGGGGCTGAGCCAGCCGGCCACTTCTGCCACCTGGGGGGCGACATCGCCGGCAATGCGCGTCTTGCCCGGCCGGTCCGGGTCCGGCACCCGCGACACGCCCACGTCCAACACCACGGCGCCGGGCTTGACGTGTTCGGGTTGGACCAGACCAGGCACGCCGGCGGCGGCCACGATGACGTCCGCCTGGCGCAGCAGGGCGGGCAGGTCGCGCGTGCCGGTGTGGGTCAACGTGACGGTGGCGTTGACCTCGCGCCGGGTCAACAGCAGGCCGATCGACCGGCCCACCGTGATGCCGCGGCCCAGCACCACCACGTGGGCGCCGGCCAGGTCGATGCCGTAGCGGCGGATCAGCTCGATGATGCCCCGCGGCGTACAGGGCAGCGGCGTGGTGGTGGGCCGGTTGACGTTCAGCACCAGCGCGCCGAGGTTGGCCGGGTGCAGGCCGTCCGCGTCCTTGGCCGGGTCGATGGCGTTGATGGCGGCATCGGCATCCAGGTGGCGCGGCAGGGGTAGCTGCACAATGTAACCGGTACAGGACGGGTCGGCATTCAGTTGCCCGATGGCGTCCATCACCTGGCTCTGGCTGGCCTCCTCCGGCAGGTCAACCCTGATGGAGGCCAAACCGACCTCGGCACAGTCGCGGTGCTTGCCGGCCACGTAGATCACCGAGCCGGGGTCCTGCCCCACCAGGACAGTGCCCAGACCGGGAGTGATGCCGCGGGCCTTGAGGGCGTCGATGCGTTCCTTCAATTCGGCCTTGATCTGGGCGGCGGTCGCCTTGCCGTCCAGCACCTGGGCCGTCACTGGACCAGCCCGGGGTAGAGCGGGAACGTGTCAGCCAACTTGGCGGTGCGGGCCTTGAGGGCGTCCACGTCCGCCGCCGGGCCGTCCCGCAGAGCGGTGGCGATGACATCCGCCACCTCGGCGAACTCGGTGGGGCCGAAGCCGCGCGTGGCCAGGGCCGGAGTGCCGATACGCAGGCCGCTGGTGACCTTGGGCGGGCGGGGGTCGAACGGCACGGCGTTGCGGTTGACGGTGATACCCGCCTCGTCCAACAGGTCCTCAGCCTGCTGGCCGTCCAACTGCGAGTTCCTCAAGTCCACCAGGACCAGGTGAACATCGGTGCCGCCGGTCAGCACCGAGACGCCGGCCGCCGCCACGTCCGGTTGGGTCAGGCGTTCGGCCAGGATCTGGGCCCCTTCCAGGGTGCGGCGCTGGCGGTCCTTGAACTCGTCGGAGGCGGCGATCTTCAGCGCCACGGCCTTGGCGGCAATCACATGCATCAGCGGACCACCCTGCTGACCTGGGAAAACGGCCGAGTCGATCTTCCGCCCCCACTGTTCGGCGCTGCGGCTCAAGATCAGGCCGGACCGCGGCCCGCCCAGGGTCTTGTGCACGGTGGTCGAAGTAATGTCGGCCCATGGCACGGGGCTGGGGTGCAGGCCAGCCGCCACCAGGCCGGCGAAGTGGGCCATGTCCACCCACAGGTAGGCGCCCACCTCGTCGGCAATCTGCCGGAAGGCCTCGAAGTCCAGGTGACGCGGGTAGGCCGACCAGCCGGCCACGATCACCTGGGGGCGGTGCTGCAGGGCGGCCGCGCGGACGGCATCGGGCTCAATCCGGTAGGTCTGCGGGTCCACGCCGTAACTGGCCACGTCATACAGCCGGCCGGAGAAGTTGATCTTCATGCCGTGGGTCAGGTGGCCGCCGTGGGCCAATTCCAGGCCCAGCATCCGTTCGCCCGGCTGCAGCATGGCCGCCAGCACGGCAGCGTTGGCTTGGGCGCCCGCGTGGGGCTGCACGTTGGCGTAGTCCGCCCCGAACAGGTCCTTGGCGCGTTGAATGGCCAGTGATTCGGCGATGTCCACCTGTTCGCAGCCGCCGTAGTAGCGCCGGCCGGGGTAGCCTTCCGCGTACTTGTTGGTCAGCACCGAACCTTGGGCCTGCAGCACGGCGCGAGGGACGAAGTTCTCCGACGCGATCATCTCAAGGGTGCGGCGCTGGCGGGTCAGTTCGCCCTCCAGGACGGCCGCGATCTCGGGATCGACTTCGGCCAGGGGCAGGGCGGCAACGCTGGTGGGGTTAGTGCTCATGTGGTGCTCCTTGGTCATGGGTGGGCCGGCCGGTGGCGACCCAGGCGTACGGCCGCTCATTCACCACGTGTGCCGTTCCCCGGTGGTAGACCACCTGAAGACTTGAACAGTCTTACGAAGCGCCAGTCACGGCACGGGGTCAATGATAAGCGGCCCACCGGCATTCTGCGCCTCCGCCCCACCGCTGGGCCTGGCCCCGCCGCCGGCGTAGAGACTTGTTGCAGTCCGGGGGCGCCGTCGGCCCCTTGGGTAGAGACTCGTTGCATTCTCGGGGCCAGAATTCTGCAACAACTCTCTGCCCAACGCCGGGAAAGGGCCGATTTGGTGCAACAACTCTCTACCCCAGGCCCCAATCAAGCTCCGGCACCGCAACAACTCTCTACCCGGATGCCCGATGGCGTCCGCCCCAGCAATCCGGAGAGACTTCCGGTAGTCAACCAGACCGAAAACGGCGATCCGGAGAGACTTCCGGTAGTTCTGCAGCCCGTCCAGGCCAGGTGGAGAGACTTTCGGTAGTCCTGGAGCGCCAGAACTACCGGAACGCTCTCCGCTCGGTGGATCCGGGCCCGAAAACTACCGAAAGTCTCTCCGGATCGGATTGGGTGCGTTTGGTTGCCGGGGTGGCGCCGGCGGCGGGTGCTTCTTGCCCGGCTCCGGCTGCCCCATGCGTGTCGACGCAGCGCAGCGGAGGAGAAGCGCCAGACAAGGATGGCGCCTTTCGGTGTCCGGGACTTGTTCCCGGACACCGAGCCGGGCAAGCACCACCGTGCGGCCACCCAAGTAGCAACACGCACCACGGGTGCATCAAGCCAACCAACCCAAACCTCAAGGTGCGCGTTGACGTGTTGGGTGGCCGCACGGCGGGTGTTGCCCAGGCGGCCCGCAGGGTGAGCCTGGCCTGGGCAACAAGCACCCGCCGCCGGCGCCACCCCGCCAACCACCCCACCGAACACATCGACACGCACACGCTGGGCTTATCCACACACAACGATGAAACCGAAGTACGCAGCCGGGGAGACAACCAAACGTGTGACGGGGGGCGGGTCCACGGAACCGTCCCCCGTAACCCGCCACACGGAACCGTCCCCAGTAACACGCCGTCCCCGGTAACACCGCCCCGCTCGTTCGAGACGCGCGCCGCACCGAACAGCAGTCGCCCCGCTCAGATGCGTCCAATTGGGCCATTTGTCCCAATTGGACGGATTTGCGGGCCGGATCGGGGCTTCACCGAGCAGAGGCCAGACAGCGCAATGTCCTGACCTGCGACAACGCTGCGGCCGTCTCCGCCACTGCCACCAGAATTGGTCCAATTGGGACAAATGGCCCAATCGGACGCATCGGCGGGTTGGACCGAGGCCAGGCCGATACCGGGTGCGAGCTTCGCGCACTTTTTGGATATGAAAGCGCGGCGGGGACAGACGGCGCCGGCAGCGCGCGATGCCTGCGAGCTTCGCGCACTTTTGGGCACGGCGGAGCAGTAGAGGTCGATGGCTGGGCTGACGACGGAACACCGGCTTGAGTGTTTGTGCAGGTCAGGGGCTTAGACGTTCTCCGTGCCGGTCGACAAGACACGAGCTGACACCGCTCCGGGCCCGGCCCGGCGCCCAAAAAGTGTGCGAAGGTCGCAACGGCGCCAGGGATGACACCAATTGGTGCCCCGCTTCATGCCGGGGCTAGTGGCGTTGCATGACGTCCTTGATTTCGCCGACCAGCTCTTCCAGCACGTCCTCCAGGAAGACCACGCCGCCCGGCACCTCAACCAGGTGCGAGTGGGTCATCTGCATGGTGGCCAAGATGTCCTCGATCTCGTCGCCGGCCTCGGCCGGGGTCAGGTGGCGCAGCCGGCCGGACGGCACGGGCCGGTCGCGGTGGGCGTCATCGGCCAGGTCAAGCACGTCCATGATGTGCAGATAACCGGTCAACCGCCCGTCCAGCGACACCGGGAAGCGCGAGAACCCGGTCCGCGCCACCTCCTGCTCCAATTGCGCCGGCGTCACCCCGGCCGGCACACACACCAGTTTGTCCCGCGGCACCATAACGTCCGCCGCCGTCTTGGTGGAGAACTCAAGCGACCCGCTGATCAGCCCCTCGGCATCGGGCAACACCCCCGCCTCGGTGGAGTGATGCACAATGGCGGCCACCTCAACGGCAGTGAAAGCGCTCGCCACCTCGGTTTTCGGTGTCACCCGCAACGCCCGCAGCACCAGCCAACACAGCCCGCGCAGCGCCGCCGTCACCGGATAGGTGATCCACGCCAACACCACCAGCACCGGGCCCAAGAGCAAGGCGGCCCGTTCGGGGCCGGCCAGGGACAGGTTCTTCGGCACCATTTCGCCCAGCACCACGTGCAGGTAGACCACCAGCACCAGGGCGATGGCGGCCGCCACCCCGTGGGCCGAACCATGGCCCAGGCCCAACCGTTCCATGGGCCCGGTCAGGGCGTGGGCCAGGGCCGATTCGGCCACCGCCCCCAACGAGGTCGAAGCCACCGTGACACCCAATTGCAGGCAGGCCAGCATTGAGGGCATATGCTCCAGCGCGTACAACACCAGCCGGGCGGGCTTGGACCCGGCCTCGGCCCGCGGTTCGATCTGCGAACGGCGCACCGACATGATGGCGAACTCGGCGGCCACGAAGAACGCGTTGGCGGCCAGCAGGGCCAGGGCAAGCACAAACGGCATCAGGCCTCGCCCCCAACCACGCTCGTCTTGCCGTCCGCCGATGCCGCCCCGCCAACCGACGTGTCACTGTCACCAGCCAGCGCACCACCGCCGTCCGCCTCAGGCCCGCCGTCCGCCGATGCCGCCCCGCCAACCGACGTGTCACTGTCACCAGCCAGCGCGCCACCGCCGCCCGCCTCAGGCCCGCCGCCCGCCTCAGTCCCTCCGTCCGCCTCGCCGGCCTCGCCGTCACCCGCTGCGACCACCGGCGCCGGCCACACCCGCACCGCCACCACGCGCCGACTATCCATGGTCTCGACCCGCAACACGACGCCATCGACCGACACCTCGTCGCCGGGGTGCGGCACCGCACCAAGACGAGCCATGACCAGGCCGCCCAGCGTCTCGTAGGCCGGGTCATCGGGCAGGTCGATGCCGGCCAGGCCGGCCAGTTCATCCGGCCGGAGCTGCCCCGAAACCCGCCACGAGCCGTCCGCCATCCGCCGCGGCGCCGGCCGGGAAGGGTCGTGTTCATCGGCCACGTCGCCCACAATCTCTTCGACCACGTCTTCCAGCGTGATGACGCCGCTGGTGCCGCCGTATTCGTCCTCAACCACCGCCATCTGGGCGCCGGCCTCGCGCAACTGCACCAGGACGGGCCCCAGCAGCGCCGTCTCTGGCACCCGCTGCACCGGCGTCATCAGGGCCGTGACCAGCACTTTCGAACGCCGCTCGTGCGGCACTGCGACCGCCTTGCGCAACGCCACCACGCCCACGATGTCGTCCTTGGACCCATCCGTCACCAACAGACGGGAGTGCCCGGACAAACGCACCGCCGCGATCACGTCTTCCGCCGTGGCGTCCCGCGGCACCACCGTCATCTGGGTACGGTCGGTCATGGCATCGACGGCGCGCAGCTCCGGCAGCGTCAGGGTGCGGGTGAGGCGGTCTGCCAGGTCTTCGTCCAGGGTGCCTTCGGCAGCGGAGCGGCGCACCTCGGATTCCAGTTCCTCGGCCGACCGGGCGGCACTGACCTCCTCCACTGGTGTGATCCGCATCAGCTTCAGCAGCCCGGTGGAAGAGTTGTGCAGCAGCCAGATGACGGGCCGCATCACGGCCGTGAAGCCCAGCAGCAGTGGCGCCACCAGCGAGCCGGCCTTGACTGGCCCGGCCAGGGCTAGGTTTTTCGGGATCAGTTCACCGAACAGCATCGACAGCACGTTGACGAACACCACCGCCAGGGCGGCAGCCAGGGCGGTGGCGGCCGCCTGGCTGAACCAGCCGGCATCGTGCAACCAATCCGATAACAGCCGGTGCAGGGCCGGCTGGGTGGTGTAACCCAGCAGGATGGTGGTGATGGTGACGCCCACCTGGGAGGCCGAAAGGTAGAGGGAAGTGGACTTCAAGGCGCGCCGCAGCGGCCCAACCCGGGCCCCCCCAGCCGTCGCATCCAGCGTGGCCGAATCAACCGTCACCAAGGAGAATTCCGCCACCACGAAGACGGCGGTGCCGGCCGTCAGGACAATCCCGAGACCAATGAGCAGAAGCTGCGTCAGCATGATTGGGCACGAGTCTAATGGCCTTTCAAGCCTGACATGCCACACTTGAACCATGAGCTCCACTCTTGTTCTGGTGGTGGAGGACGAGCCCACCATTGCCACCGCCATCACGCGCCGGTTGACGGCTGAGGGCTACCAGGCGGTTGCGGTGGGTGACGGCCTGGAAGCGGTGGCTAAGGCCAGCGAACTGACACCGGATCTGATTGTGCTGGATGTGATGCTGCCCGGCATCGACGGCCTGGAAGTCTGCCGGCGGGTGCAGGCGGAGCGGCCGGTGCCGGTGCTGATGTTGACGGCCCGTGACGACGAAACCGACAAGCTGATCGGCCTGGGTGTGGGCGCGGATGACTACATGACCAAGCCGTTCTCGATGCGGGAATTGGTGGCCCGCATCAAGGCGCTGCTGCGCCGGGTGGAGCGGGCCGCCCAGTTGCGTACCGCCATGGCGGACGATGGCGTGTTGACCCTGGGTGACTTGACCATCGACAAGGCGGCCCGGCGGGTGGTGCGGGCGGACCGCGAGGTCCACCTGACACCCACCGAGTTCGATCTGCTGGTGTTCTTGGCGGACAATCCGCGCACGGTACTGTCGCGCGAGAAGCTGCTGGAGCACGTCTGGGATTGGGTCGACGCCAGCGGTACCCGCACGGTGGACAGCCATATCAAGGCGGTGCGCCGCAAGCTGGGTCCGGACCTGATCCGCACGGTCCACGGAGTGGGTTATGCCTTTGAGCCCATCGAATAGCCCCGAACCGGAACCGGAAGCGGAAGACACCACCACCCTCTCAAGAGCCGAGCAGGTGGCCCGCGGCGTGGCCCGGCCCCTTGACCTGCTTGGGTCGATCAAAATGAAGATCGGCGTGCTGGTGACGGCCGCCGTGGTGGCCACCGCCGGCATGACCTGGGTGGGCCTGCGCAACGAGATGGGCCCCAGCCGCACCCTGCCGCTGGCCATCTTGGCCGGCCTGGTGGTGACGCAGATCCTGGCGCACGGCATGACCAGCCCGCTGCGGGAGATGACCGAGGCGGCCCAGGCGATGGCGAAGGGGGACTATTCGAAGCGGGTCACCATCACCTCGCGGGACGAGGTGGGCCAACTGGCCCGGGCCTTCACCGTGATGGCGGAGGACCTGGCCCAGGCGGACATGCTGCGCCGCGAGATGATCGCCAACGTGTCGCACGAGCTGCGCACCCCGGTGGCCGCCCTGCAGGCGGAATTGGAGAACATGGTGGACGGCGTCACCACGCCCGACGCCGAAACCTTGGAAGTCCTGCTCACCCAGACCAGGCGGCTGGGCCGGCTGGTCACCGACATGCTGGATCTGTCCCGCCTGGACGCCGATGTCGTCACCCTCACCATCGAAGAGGTAGAGGCCCAGGCGTTCATCGATGAGGCCGTGCAGGCGGCCAAGCTGGTGGCGTCATCGGCCGGCAAACGGGTCGCCTTCGTCACCGACGTGACCCCGCCCAACCTGGCGTTGTCGATCGACGTGGAACGGATGCACCAGGTGATGGCCAACTTGTTGTCCAACGCTATCCGCGCCACCCCGGACCATTCGCTGATCACCATTCGGGTTCAGGCGCAGGGCCGCTGGGTTCAGATCGATGTGGGGGACCAAGGCCCGGGCATCCCGCTGGAGGAACGCCAGCACGTGTTTGAACGCTTCGCCCGCGGCAAGACGGCCCAGCCGGCGGGCAGCCAATCGACTGGCGGCACGGGCCTGGGCTTGGCGATTGCCCGCTGGGCGGTGTTGCTGCACGCCGGCTCGATCGAGGTGGCGGACGCAGAAGAGGGCTGTGTCATGCGGGTCCGCCTGCCCAAGTCCCCCAAGGAGCGCGAACGCGACAAGGACAAGGACAAGGACAGGGACGCCAAGGCATCTTGAGCCCCCGGGCATGGAAAGATAGGACACCGTGAATAGCGACCAAACCCCGCGCCTGCCGGCCGTGCCGGATCGTCCCAGCCTGGACGGCCTTGAAGATAAATGGAATGCCGCCTGGTCACGGCTGGGCACCTATACCTTCCGGGCCGGCACGCCCCGCGCCCGGGTCTATTCGATCGACACCCCGCCTCCCACCGTCTCGGGTTCGCTGCACGTGGGCCACGTGTTCAGCTACACCCACACCGACATCGTGGCCCGCTACCAGCGCATGTGCGGCCTGGAGGTGTTTTACCCGATGGGCTGGGATGACAACGGCCTGCCCACCGAGCGCCGGGTGCAGAACTACTACGGGGTGCGCTGTGACCCGTCGCTGCCGTATGACCCGGACTTTGTGCCGCCGCATGAGGGGGCCGACGGCAAGTCGGTCAGGGCGGCCGACCAGGTGCCGATCTCGCGCCCCAACTTTGTCGAGTTGTGCGAGCGACTCTCGGCCGAGGACGAGAAGCAGTTCGAGGCCCTGTGGCGCCATCTTGGCCTGTCGATCGACTGGTCGCAGACCTACCAGACCATCGATCATCACGCCCGCGCCACTTCCCAACTGGCTTTCCTGCGCAACCTGGCCCGCGGCGAGGCCTACCAGCAGCTTGCCCCCACCTTGTGGGATGTCACCTTCCGCACCGCCGTGGCCCAGGCCGAGTTGGAGGACCGGGAACGCCCGGGCGCCTACCACCGGGTTGGCTTCAAGAAGGTGTCCGATGGCGTCCCTGTCTACATCGAGACCACGCGCCCGGAGTTGATACCGGCCTGTGTGGCCTTGGTGGCCCACCCGGATGATCCGCGCTACCAGCCGTTGTTTGGCCAAGAGGTCGAGGTGCCGCTGTTCGGCACCCGCGTGCCGGTGGTGGCCCACCACCTGGCGGCCCAAGACAAGGGTTCCGGTATCGCCATGGTCTGCACGTTCGGGGATGTGACCGATGTCGTGTGGTGGCGCGAACTGCACCTGCCCACCCGGTCGATCATCGGCTGGGATGGACGCATCCTGGCCGATCCGCCGGAAGGCATCGACACGGCATCGGGCAAGGCGGCCTATGCCGAACTGGCCGGCTTGACCACGTTCTCGGCCCAGAAGCGGATCGTTGAACTGTTGCAGGCCTCGGGCGACATGGTGGGTGAACCGAAGCCGATCACCCACCCGGTCAAGTTCTTCGAGAAGGGCGACAAGCCGCTGGAGATTGTCTCCACCCGCCAGTGGTACCTGAAGAACGGCGGCGTGGACCTGGACCTGCGGGCGGCGCTGCTGGGCCGCGGCCAGGAGTTGGACTGGTACCCGGATTTCATGCGGGTGCGCTACCAGAACTGGGTGGAGGGCTTGAACTCGGACTGGCTGATTTCGCGCCAGCGCTTTTTCGGTGTGCCGTTCCCGGTCTGGTACCCGTTGGACGGCGCCGGCAACCCGGACTACGACCATCCGATCACCCCGGCGGAGGCCGATCTGCCGATCGACCCGGCTTCGGACGTGCCGGCCGGCTACACCGAGGCGCAGCGCGGCCAGGCGGGTGGCTTTATCGGCGACCCGGACGTGATGGACACATGGGCCACCTCGTCCCTGACGCCGCAGATCGCCTGCCACTGGCGTGATGACCCGGACCTGTTCGCCGCCACCTTCCCCATGGATCTGCGCCCGCAGGCCCAGGACATCATCCGCACCTGGCTGTTCGCCACGGTGGTGCGGGCCCACCTGGAAGCCGCCTCGCTGCCCTGGTCCAAGGCCGCCATCAGCGGTTTCATCCTGGACCCGGACCGCAAGAAGATGTCCAAGTCGAAGGGCAACGTGGTCACGCCGATGGGCCTGCTGGAAGAACACGGGTCCGATGCCGTGCGCTACTGGGCGGCCTGCGCCCGGCTCGGTACGGACGCGGCTTTCGAGGTGGGCCAGATGAAGATCGGCCGCCGCTTGGCCATCAAGATTCTGAACGCCTCCAAGTTTGCGCTGGGCTTCCTGGCCGAGGGCGGGACGGCCGGTACGCCGCTGGCCCTGGACCCGGCCGCCGTGACCGACCCGCTGGACCGGTCCATGCTGGCGGCCCTGGCCGAGGTGGTGGCCAAGGCCGGCCAGGCCCTGGCCGCCTACGACCATGTGCGGGCGCTGGAAGCGACCGAGACGTTCTTCTGGACCTTCTGCGACGACTACATCGAACTGGTCAAAGACCGGGCCCACGGCCAGGGCGACCTGGCCGCGGTGGCCTCCGCCCGCACCGCGTTGGGCCTGGCCTTGGATGTGTTGTTGCGCCTGTTTGCGCCGTTCCAGCCGTTTGCCACCGAAGAGGTGTGGAGTTGGTGGCACGCCGACGGCGCTTCGGTGCATCGGGCCACCTGGCCGGCGCCGGAAGAGCTGCCGGCCGGTGGCGACCCGGCCGTGTTGGCGCTGGCCGGCCAGGTGCTGGGCGTGCTGCGCAAGGCCAAGTCCGAAGCCAAGCTGTCGATGCGGGCCGAGTTCGCCAGTGCCACCGTAACGGTGCCGACGGCCGGTTTGGCGGCGGCCCAGGCCGCCCTCGGCGACATCAAGTCAGCCGGCCGGGCCCGCGCGCTGACCTTGGCGGGCGGGGACGTGGAGGTCCCTGCACTGACCGCCTCAGAGCTAGTTCCACCGGAAGGATAGAAGAGCATGTCCCAATGCGATGTTGCCGTCATCGGAGCCGGCATCGTCGGTTCGTCCATCGCCTTTCACCTGGCCCAGGCCGGTCACCGGGTCCTGGTGATCGACAAGACGGCCGGGCCGGGCGAGGGTTCCACCTCCGCCTCCAGCGGCATTGTGCGCTACGAATACAGCGCCCTGGAGTCCGTCATCAGCGCCTGGGAAAGCTCGTTCATCTGGGCTGACCTGCGGGCTTACCTGGACCTGCCGGCCGGGCGGCCGGTGGCCGGGTTCCACCGGAACGGCATGTTGATCCTGGATTCGCCGTCCTTTAGCCGCGAGCACCTGCGCGAGCACTTCAACTTTGTGGGCATCGAGTACGTGGAATGGGACGCGGACCAACTGGCCGCCCAACTGCCTGGCATCGACACCGGCGTCTTCTATCCCCCCAAGCGGATCGACGACGACGCCTTCTGGGATGAACCGACCGAGCGGTTGGGGGCGGTGTTGACGCCGCAGGCCGGCTTCGTGGACGACCCCCGCCTGGCGGCCCAGAACTTCTTCGAGGGCGCCCAGTTGTTGGGGGTACAGGGCCTGTTCCGCCGGCGGGTCACGGCGCTGGCGCCGCTGCCCGATGGCGCGTGGCGGCTGACGTTGGACGACGCCACCGTGGTGGAGGCACCGGTGGTGGTCAACGCCGCCGGCCCCTGGTCCGGCGAGGTCAACCGGTTGGCCGGGGTGGGGGCCGAGTTCAAGATCCACACCCGGCCGATGCGCCAGGAGGTCCACCCGGTGGCCGCTCCCCCGGGTTTCAACCGACCGGGCGCCATCGGGCCCGTGGTGACGGACGAAGACCTGGGCTACTACCTGCGGCCGGAGCCCTCGGGTTCGCTGATTGTGGGCGGGGCCGAACCGGAATGCGACCCGCCCACCTGGGTGGACGGCCCGGTGGACCAGGTCGACATGAACCGCACCGCCGCCCTGTTCGAGGCCCAGATCACGCGGGCGGCGCGGCGCTTCCCGGGCCTGGCCATTCCACCGCGGCCGGCCGGCGTGGTGGGTGTCTACGACGTGGCGGATGACTGGACGGCCATCTTGGACAAGACCGATGCGCCCGGCTTCTTCGTGGCCATCGGCACCAGCGGCAATAACTTCAAGAACGGGCCGGTGATCGGGCAGTACATGACGGCGCTGATTGCTGCGGCCGCCGCCGGGCAGGACACGGACGTGGCGCCGGTGGTGTGGCGCGGGCCCGTTACCGGGTTGGAAGTCGACCTGAGCTTCTTCTCCCGCCTGCGCGAACTACGTTCAAACGTCGGATCAGCATCGGGGTAGACCGGCCTGCCGGCCGGTCTACCCAGACGCTGCCGCGCCATACTTGCCTGGCGCGTCTCCTGTCGCGCCTGGGGCGCGCCTCGTCGACACGCGTCGTGGGTGGCCGGGTTGGCAGTGTATGTTCAGACAGCCTGCGGCGCTTTACCAGGTGGAAACCGAATTGTGAGAAGCTGTACCGCCAAAGTCGAGACCCCGAAGGACCCCGAAAGGAATCCCTCTCATGCGTCAAACCACAGCCAAATGGCTGGTGCCGTTGACCGTGGCGGCCCTGGCCGCCCTGGCGGCCTGCGGGTCACCCGTCAAGGACCAGTCATCCGATGCCGGCAGTTCGCCATCGGGCGCCGCCGTCGAGGCCACTGATACGACCACAGACACAGCTACGGAAGCCACCGTAGACGAAGGTACCGAGACCGCTACCGAAGCCGCCCTGAGCTTCACCCCCATCGAGGCCGGCAAGCTGACGGTCTGCACCAACCCGCCCTACGCCCCGTTCGAAGACGTGGTGGGCGGCGAAGTGGTTGGCTTCGACCTTGACCTGATGGCCGAGGTGGCCAAGGACCTGGGCCTGGAGCTGTCCATCCGCGAAGCGCCGTTCGAGTCGATCGAATCGGCCGCGTCGCTGGAGAGCGGCGACTGCGACGTGGGCGCCTCGGCCCTGGGTATCACTCCCGAACGCCAGGCCAAGATGCTCTTCTCCGAGCCCTACTACGAGTCCCAGATGGGCATCCTGGTGGCGGCCGATTCCGGCATCGAGGGCCTGGCCGATCTGGCCGGCAAGGATATCGGCGTGCAGCAGGGCACCACGGGCGAAGACTGGGCCAAAGAACGGCCCGAAATTGCCGACACGCTGCGCCAATACGAAAACCTGGGCGACCAGATGACGGCCCTCAAGGCTGGGGACGTGGTGGGCGTCATCAACGACACCCCCACCCTGACGCCGTACGTCGAAGAGGGCTACAAGGTGCTGACCGGCCTAGAGGGCGTGGAGACCGAGCCGTTCGGTTTCGTCATCAAGCTGGACAACCAGCCCCTGGTGGACGCCGTCAACGCCACCCTGACCCGGGTCAAGGCAGACGGCACCTACGACCAGTTGCTGGACAAGTGGGAGCTGGCCACCAGCTAGCACCATCGAGCCTGGCCCAATGACGGGCCCCAACTGACCGAGGCGGCGACGTGGACTTCCTGATCCCATTCATGCAGGTATGGGTGATCGCGGAACTCTGCGTCGCCGCCGTCATGTTGGTGTTGACGGCCCTGCCCCACTTCTACACCACCGCCGCGCCCCGCACCGCCTCGCTGACCTTGGGCTTGGTGCTGCTGGCCTATCCGGTGGGCATCTTCATCGACAAGGGCACGGGCCCTAAAGACCCCCTGCCGGTGGCGCTGGGCAACATCTTCGTGGTCTACCTGCCGGGTGTCTTGATGGCGGGGGCCGTCCTGCTGGCGGTGGTAACGCTGATTCGCCGCCCCAAGGTGACCACCCCCAAACGGGGCCTGAAGCGGTCCGACAAACGCGCCATCGGGCGCGGCCTGCAGTACGGGCTGTTCCTGGCGTTGCTGATAGTGGTCGTGATTCAGATGAACTGGGACTACCTGTCCCAGCGTTTCTTCACCGTGGCAGCGCTGCGCGAAGCCTGGCCCGACCAGATGATCCACGCCCTGCTCAACACCCTGAAGTACACGCTGGGGGCGTTCGCGGTCTCGCTCACCTTGGGCATGATCCTGGCCCTGGCCAAGCTCAGTTCGGTCAAGCTGTACCGCTACCTGGCCACCGGCTATATCGAGTTGTTCCGCGGCCTGCCGGCCCTGCTGATCGTCATGGCTGTGGCCTACGGCGTGCCGATGGCGCTGGGCATCCGCATCCCCACGCTGGCCCTGAAGGCCGCCATCGCCCTGGGTCTGGTGTCTGCCGCCTACATGGCCGAATCGCTGCGGGCCGGCATCCAGGCGGTACCCAAAGGCCAGGTCGAGGCGGCCCGCTCGCTGGGCATGTCCTACGGCCAAACCATGATCTCCGTGGTGATTCCGCAGGCCATCCGGATTGTGCTGCCGCCGGTCACCAACGAGATCATCCTGCTGACCAAGGACACCTCTTTGGTCTACCTGGCGGGTGTCACCATGGCCGAATGGGAGCTGACCAAGTTGGCCCGTGAATCGGTGGCGGAGCCCTACGGCGGCTTGACCGCGCTGTTCGCCATCGGCGCCTGCTACCTGATCATCACCCTGCCGCTGGGCTTCCTGGTGCGGCGCATGGAAAAGGGCTTCGGAAAGGCGCGGGCATGAGCGACGTTGTTGTCCAGATCGAGGGCCTGCACAAGTCGTTTGGCGACCACCATGTGCTGAAGGGCATCGACCTGACTATCCATGAGCGCGAGGTGGTGTGCGTGATCGGGCCGTCCGGGTCCGGCAAGTCCACCCTGCTGCGCTGCGTCAACATGCTGGAACAGCCTTCTGCCGGGCGGGTCTGGCTGTTGGGTACCGAGGTGACCGATCCGGAGGTGGACCTGGACGAGGTCCGCACCCACGTGGGCATGGTGTTCCAACAGTTCAACCTGTTCCCACACAAGACCGTACTGGGCAACCTGACGTTAGCCCAGGTCAAGGTGTTGGGACGGTCCAGGGCGGAGGCTGAGGCCGTGGCCCGGCGCAACCTGGAACAGGTGGGGCTGGCGGACCGGGCGGACGCCTATCCGGCCCAACTGTCCGGCGGCCAGCAGCAGCGGGTGGCGATTGCCCGCGCCCTGTCGATGGACCCCAAGCTGATGTTGTTCGACGAGCCGACCTCTGCCCTTGACCCGGAGTTGGTGGGCGACGTGTTGGCCGTCATGCGCGACCTGGCCAAGGCCGGCATGACCATGATGGTGGTGACCCACGAGATGGCGTTCGCGCGGGATGTGGGCGACCGCGTGGTGTTCATGGACGATGGCGTGGTGGTGGAGGACGGCCCGGCCGCCCAAGTGATCACCGACCCCCAGACCGAGCGGGCGCGGGTCTTCCTGCACCGGGTGCTGCATCCCACCGAGGTGGACGATGCCGAGTTGGGCCAGACCGATGCCAGCCGCGCGGCCGCGGCGTCCGAACGCGGGCGAGGCGGGCACGGCCACCGGCCGCCACGCGCCGGCGGCTACGGGGCCGGCGGCGCCTCGCCGATCAAACTCACCGACCACTAGGTCTCCCACAGGGTTGGTATGCGGTAGTATACAACCGCATCCTGCCCCCTTCCCTGGAGGAACACTAGGCCATGAACCGGGAACTGGTCCGCATCTACGTGGTCAACGCCCAGTACTCCCTGGCGCTTGGCGTGGGCGGCGTCATGCTGACCTACTTCGCCCTGGCCCGCGACCTTGATCTGGGCACCATCTCCCTGCTCACGGCCCTGTCCGCCGTCACCCAGATGGGTGCCCGTCTACCGCTTGGCTGGGCCCTGCGCTACGTCACCGACCGGTTCGTCATGCTGGTGGCCCTGGCCACCCTGATCGCCTCCATGATGTCCGCCCTGGCCATTCCCGGCCTGGCCGGCCTGGTGGTGGCGCAACTGTTGCAGGGCACCTCGCGGGCCGGCTTCTGGAGCGCCAGCCAGACCCACGTCATCCGCGCCGCGGCCGTGCCGGTCAAGGGCCTGTCCCGCTCCACCCTCATCACTTCGGCCTGTTCCATCGCCGGCCCCCTGGTGGCCGGTTGGCTGGCTGGGGTCAACCTGCCCCTGACCGCCTGGGTGGTGGCCGCCGCCGCCCTACTGGGCTTCATCGTGGCCTGGACCATGCGCCCCTTCCCCGTGTTCAAGCCCCCGGCCCAGCCCCAAGAGGGCAAGGTGTGGCGCCGGCCCGGCGTCCGCATGGCCTCGGCGGGGGCACTGGTGGGCGGCGCCTGGCACGTCACCTTGAGCACGTTTGTGCCGGTGGTGTTGACCGAGGCCGGTTGGAGACCGCTCGGCATCGGCGTGGTGGGCGCCATCGCCAACGGCATGCTGCTGGTGGGGACCACCGTCTGCGGGCAGTTGAAACCCCGCGCCTTCGCCGTCGGCATCACCATTGGTGGCGTCACCGGCGCCCTGGGCATCGCCTGCCTGGGCCTGGCCTCGGTGGTGCCGGCCATCACCATTGGCGCCCTCGTCCTTTCCGGCGCCGGCACCGGTGCCGTCATGACACTGGGCCCGGCCCTTGCGGCCGAAACGGTCCACGCCGAAGAGCGCGGCGCCGCCGTGGTGGTGACCGGTTCGTTCCGGGCCGGCGCCCTGTTGGCCGTGCCGTTAGCGGCCTCGGGTTTGACGCTGGTCCTGCCGGTAGCCCTTGTGATGAGCCTCTTGGGTACCGTGGTGGGCCTGCCCGTGCTGGCGGTAGGACACGGCCAAAGGCGCCGCACCCGCCAGGCCGGGCGGGCCGAGGTTCCGGCGGCAGGGCCCGATGCCGCCCCCGGGCTGGCGGTCGAGGCCACCTCCCCAGCCATCGGCTGACGCCACCCGGCCGGCGCGCCCCGGTGCGCGAAAACAGTTCGTAACGCGCTTTTACAAAGACCTTACCGGGCGTTTACCGCCATCGGTATACAGGTGCATGCAAGTGGGTTAGCCTCAAATCATCACCGACGAAACCAACCATCGGCCCGTGCCCGCGGGCGGTCAGGAGTCATGATGCCGGCACCCAAGCCGTGGGAAGACCTGATCCCCACGCAAGACGTCACCAGCTTCGCCAGCGGCGCGGCCGCCATCGCCCGCCCCATCACCGCCGGCACCCGGCCCGCCCTGGTAATAGTCGACATGACCCTGGCCTTCGTCGACTCGGCCTACCCCACCGGCCACTCCGAAACCGGCTGGCCGGCCGTCGCCGCCAACGCCACCCTGCTGGACGCGGCCCGCCAGATGGGCCTACCGATCTTCTTCACCCAGGCCTACCCAGACCCATACCACGTGGTGACACCGGCCGAACGCGGCCGCTGGAAGACCCAAGGCGCGCCACCGGTCAGCTCGGACCTGCCGCCCGGGGACGTCATCGTCGACCAACTGACCCCCCAGCCGGGCGAAATCATCATCTACAAGGGCGCCAAACCGTCCGGCTTCTTCGGCACGCCGCTGGCCTCGTTCCTCACCTTCAGCGGCGTCGACACCGTGATCGTCACGGGCATGACCACCTCCGGGTGTGTGCGGGCCACCGCCCTGGACGCCTTCCAACACAACTTCCACGTCATCATTCCCCACGAGTGCGCGGCCGATCGCTCCCAGATCTCACACAAGGTCAACCTGTTCGACATGCACATGAAGTACCTCGATGTGGCCAGCCTCGAGGAGACGCTGGCCTACCTCAGCGCCACCACCGCCGCCTAGAGCCCCGTCTAACCCAGCCCCCCAGAAAGGCCACCGCCGTGGACAACACCCTGTATGACTACTCCCCCATCACCGAGCGCCCACCCATCGAATGGCCGGGCGGCAAGAAGCTGGCCTTCTACGTTGGCCTCAACATCGAACACTTCCACATCGACAAGCCGGCCACCTCGTCCAGTTCCGTCACCGCCGGCTTCGTGCCCGATCCGATGAACCACGGCTGGCGCGACTACGGCACGCGGGTGGGCATTTGGCGCATGATGAAGCTGTTCGACGAGGTGGGCCTGCGGGCCAGCGCCATCACCAACTCGGAGGTCTGCACCCACTATCCGCAGATCATCGAGGCGGCCGTGGCCCGCAACTGGGCCTGGATCGCGCACGGCCAGACCAACTCGATCATGCAGGCCAACATGGATGAAGCCACCGAAGTGGCCTTCCTTGACCAGTTGTTCGCCCACTTCGACGCCGTGCTGCCGGCCCGGCCCAAGGGCTGGCTGGGCCCCGCCCTAACCGAGACCTTCAACACCCCCCGGCTGCTGCAAGAACGCGGCGTGCAATACCTACTGGACTGGAACGCGGATGACCGTCCGTTCCGGCTCAACCAGCCCGGCCTGATCGAAATCCCCTACGGCATCGACATCAACGACATCCAGGTCTTTGTGGGCAAGGCCGTGACCGGCTCGGCCTACGAAGAGATGGTGCTGGACCACTTCGAGGTCATGCTGGCGGAAGGCGGCGGCGTCATGGCGCTGCCGGTCCACCCGTTCGTGGTGGGCCAGCCCTACCGCTTCAAGCACTTCGCCAACGTCATCCGGACCATCACCTCACACCCGGACGTGTGGGTTACCACTACGGACGACATCGCCGCCCACGTGACGCCCTTGTTGCCCAACTGACAGGAGGAACCAATATGCCCGCCGCGCCTGCCGGCATCGCCGGCCCTAGCCTTGAGGAGCTGGGCTTGACCGACCCGACCATCGGCCGCTCCATCCCGCCGCCGCGCGTCATCTTGCGCTTCACCGGCACCGGCATGACCTTCCCTGGTGGCACCACCGCTCTAGAGGACGTCGACCTGACCATCCGGTCCGGCGAATTCGTCTCCGTGGTGGGGCCGTCCGGCTGCGGCAAGTCAACCCTGCTGCGCATCGCCTCCGGTCTGGAGGAAGCCACCGCCGGCCAAACCTGGCTGGACATTCAGCGCATCGGCTACGTCTTCCAGGACGCCACCCTGCTGCCCTGGCGGACGGTGCAAGAGAACGTCGAACTGCTGGCGGAACTGGAGCACATCCCCAAGGCCGAGCGGACCCGGCGGGCCAACGAGGCGATCAAGCTGGTGGGCCTGGAAGGCTTCGAAGGCCACCTGCCCAAGATGCTGTCCGGCGGCATGAAGATGCGCACCTCGCTGGCCCGGTCGCTGACGCTGAACCCGGAGCTGTTCCTGTTCGACGAGCCGTTCGGAGCCCTGGATGAGATCACGCGAGAGCGGCTGAACGACGAACTGATGCGGCTGTTCGCGGCCCAACACTTCGGCGCGCTGTTCATCACCCACTCGGTCCAAGAGGCTGTCTACCTGTCCACCCGCGTGGTGGTGATGAGCGGCCGGCCGGGCCACATCCTGGACGAGTTCCCGGTCGATTTCCCCTACCCCCGCCACCCCGACATGCGCTTCACCGGCGAGTTCGCCGAACTGTCCGGGAAAGTCTCCCGGGCCCTGAGGGAAGGACATAGCTGATGACCGCCACCGTCACTGCTGCCACTGCCTCTAGCGTCGCTGCTAACGCTGCCTCCCCTGGTGCCGCCGCCGGCCCGTCGGCGCCCGATGCCGCCCCCACCGGTGGCGCTACCGGGCCCGCCAAGGCCCGTGGCACCGGCAAAGCCTTCCGGATAGTGCCGCCCTTTGTGGTGGCGGGCCTGATCGTGGCCCTGTGGTATCTGGTCAGCTACGGCCTACTGGACGCCAGCCGGCGCTTCTTGTTGCCGCCCCTGCACTCGATCTTCACCGATGCCTTCATGAACGCTGACACCATGGGCGACATCGGCCTATCGCTGGGGCGCACGGCCTTTGTCACCCTGACCGGCCTGGCCATCGCCATCGTGCTGGGCATCGCCTGGGCCGTCGCCATGAGCCAGGCTCGTTGGCTGGAGACGTCCCTGTTCCCGTACGCCGTGGTGTTGCAGTGCATTCCGGTGTTGGCGCTGGTGCCGCTGATCGGCTTCTGGTTCGGCTTCGGCTATCCGGCCCGGATCATCGTCTGCATCATGATCAGCCTGTTCCCCATGGTCTCCAACACCCTGTTCGGCCTGCAGTCGGTAGGCAAGGCGGAACTGGAACTGTTCAAGCTGCACGGCACGCGGCGGGCCGTCATCCTGAAGAAGCTGCAGTTCCCGGCCGCCCTACCGGCCATCTTCGCCGGCATGAGGATCTCCGCCGGCCTGTCGGTGGTGGGCGCCATCGTCGGCGACTTCTTCTTCCGGCGCGGCGACCCGGGCCTGGGCGCCCTCATCTCCACCTACCAATCCCGTGTCCAATCGGTCGAACTGTTCGCCGCCATCTTCACGGCCGCCCTGTTCGGCGTGGTCATCTTCATGTTCTTCGGCTGGCTGGGCCGGCGCGTGGTGGGCAAGTGGCATGACTTCGGTGGCCGCTGAAACCCCGCTCGTGACCTCGCGCCTGTCCTAACTCGGATGAATGGAACGAAAGGAAACCCTCTGATGCGTACTACCCCAATTTGGCGGCCTGCTGTCGCCCTGACCTGCGGCTTTGCCTTGACCATGGGGGCCGTGGCCTGCTCCTCCGATGATGGTGCCGGGTCGTCATCGACCTCTGGCGGCGCTACCACCACGTCTGGGGATGGCGGCGACGTGTCCGCCGAGGCCGCCGGCCCGGCCGAAGGCGGCGAACTGGCGGGCCTCTGCCCAGACCCCGTGGTGGTCCAGGACTCCTGGTATCCGCAGGTCGAGGTGGGCTTCTTGTTCCAGACCGTGATCGATGACTACACGGTGGACACCGGCCAGAAGTCGGTCTCCGGTCCGCTCAAGGCCGGCGGGGTGGATACCGGCGTGACCATGGAAATCCGGGCCGGCGGCCCGGCCGTGGGCTACCAGTCGTCAACCACCCAGATGTACTCCGATGACGCCATCACGTTGGCCAAGGTGGACTTCGACCAGGGTATTGACAACCAGGCCGAGGTGCCCACCCTGTCCGTCTTTGCGCAGCTTGACCGACTGCCGTTCATGGTGATGTGGGACCCGGCCACCTATCCCGAGGTGGAAACCATCGCCCAGCTCGGCCCGGCGCTGGAAGCCAACGGTGGGGTGTACCGCTACACGGAATCCAACTCGACCTATGTCAGCTACCTGGTGGCCTCCGGCCAGCTGCCCGAATCGGTGCTGGACGCTTCGTATGACGGCACGCCGGCCAACTTCGTGGCCGCCGCCGGCAAGGACGCCCAGCAGGGCTACACCACCAACGAGCCCTATCTGTATGAGCACGAGATTGCCAGCTGGGGCAAGCCGGTCAAGTACCAACTACTGGCCGATGCCGGGTGGGAACTGTACGGCACCCTCGCCATCCGTTCGGGCGAGAAAGAGACGCTGGCGCCCTGCCTGGCCAAGCTGATTCCCATCCTGCAGCAGGCCCAGATCGACTACATGGCCGATCCTGGCCCGGTCAACGACCTGATCTTGGACCTGGTGGACCAGTACCAGTCCGGCGCCATCTACACCCTTGGGGTGATGGAGGCCGCCAACGTCGTGATGACGGAGCAGGCCCTGGTGTCGAACGGCTCCAACTCCACCCTGGGTGACTTCGACGACGCCCGCGTCCAAGCCTTCTTCGACCTGGCCGTGCCCATCATGCAGGAGACCGGCCACACCATCGCGGATGACCTGGACCCGAAGACGATCTACACCAACGAATTCATCGACATGTCCATCGGCCTGCCTTAGTTCTGGCGGGCCTCCCTGGCCTCCTGCCACATGGCCAGGCGCAGGTCGCGCACCATCAGTGTTTGGCGCTCAGCGAGGGCGGCGGAAGCATCCGCCGCCCTCGCCTTGAGCGCCTCGAACGTGTCGCGGTAGAAGGACACCGCCTGCGGCCACTGACCGGGGTGGTGGATGGTCGAACGGCCGGCAAACCGCACGTGGGGGGTGCCGATCCGCTCCATGGTCTCTTCCAGTGACGGGTTGTGGGCGGCGTGCCACACGGCCCGGGCGAACTCGTGGTTGATGGCGGACATCTCGTCCGGGTCGCTGTCGGGTGTGGCCTCGGCCCGGCGCACCAGTTCCTCCAGGACCGCCAGGTCAAGGTCGGTGCGGCGCTCCGCCGCCAAGCGGGCGGTGGCTACCGACAGGATCGCCTTGACCTCATACATCTCGTAGATTTCCTGCGGGCTGGGATCGGCGATGATCCACACCCGCTCGGTGTTGACGATGATGTGTTCGGCCGCCAGGCGCTGCAGGGCTTCGCGCACCGGCGTGCGGCTGACGCCGCAGTAGGAGGCGAGTTGATTCTCCGACAGGGCCTGTCCAGGACTGAACTCACCGGACGTGATGGCCCGCAAGATGGCGTCGTAAGCAATGACCCCCTGCGAGATGGCTGTCTTCACGTCTCCAACCTACCGGACCAGCCGCTCAGACCTGGGCATTTGGCCGCCCCCACCCCGACCGGCCGCCATCGGCCATTGCCTTGCCCGCCGTGGTTGAAGCCGAACTGCTTTTCGGTGCCCGCCGCGCATCGGCGGCTACGGGGCCGGCGACCGCCTTGCCGATCAAACTCACCGACCACAGACCTCACCTAGCGGCCGTCGAACAGGCAATAGAGCGCAAGGCCAGCCCCGAAAACCAGCCAGGCAACGCACATCCATGGAGCCGAACCGGCCCACTGGCACAACAATGCCCATGACCTCGGGTTGCCAGTCACGTTTTCGGTGCCAAAGACCCAATTCGCCATCCCCACGCAAGCCACAGGAAGCCACGACGCCACTGGCTTCAGCAGCACTGCAGCACAAAGACCAAGGCCAAGGCTGAAGGCAGCATTGCGAGTCAGCTCTAGGACTAGCTGTGTCTGAAACTGCCGCACCTCGCAAACAACCATCAGAGAGCCGAGCACCGCGACACTCAAGACGGACACCCAAGCCAGGCGCGCCAGACCCAGGCGTGCGCGGCTCAATCCCCTTTCCAAGACCCGCCCAGGGCTGGCAAAACAACCGCTTAGCAGAAGCGGTCCCGCCACTGGTGCGAAATGAACCACGTAAACGATGGCCTCGTGGCGCATGGGGACCCCAACAACGGCCAAAGGACACACCGCCAACAACACTGTGTGGACAGCCACGGCGAAGCCGGCGCGGCCGAGACCTCTCGACCTCGCGAACAGCACTCCGCTCAACCACATTGCCGCGCCGCCGCCAGGGCTTCCCTGGCCTGCTCTAGTGTCGGTGCCGTGGCCAGTCCAAAGTCGAGCGAAGACGCGGGATCCAACCATGCGGCAACCATAGAGACCGCGCCAATCGCCTCTTCGGTCACATCTGCGGGTGAACCAGCCGAAAGGCACGGTGCGAATGACCCGGCCACAGTGGCGGCGAAGTCGGCATCGCCCTGCTGATTCGCCCCTCCAAAAGGCAGGCTAATCAAGACCATGCCGTCCCCCCGAAGCCACGGGTCAGGTTGATAGACCCAGCCATCTTCCCTTGAGTCAAGGGCTGTCAGCCGTTCGTCAAACCCTTCCAAGCGCACAGCCAGTGCCTCCAAGTCACGTCGCTGATCAGGCGGTACGCAGACCTTCGAGTCTCCAGCGCCGACCGCAGCGCACGGCCACCGACCCTGGTCTTGTCCGACCATGACGCCATCCGACGCTGCTGAACTCAGTGCGACCCAGGCACAAACTGTCCCCACGCCAAACGCCACACTCATCGTCGCAAAGAACCTGCCTCCGTTGGCCCGCCAGACTAATACGGCAGCGCCAACCAACCAAGCCAGGGCGAACAATGCCAAGTAACAGAGGACTACCCTCACGGACAGCGCCGCCACCGCTGAGTATGTGCCTGTGGCACCAGTGAAAGCCACCAAGTAGTCGAACCCCAACAGCTGGAGTGCCACCATCACATAACACAGGCCAGCCAAGAGAGGCGGAACTAACCAGGTGTGCCACAGGGCTCCCGCTGCCCAGCCCAGCCCACTTAGACCGATGTCACCGATGACCGCAACCAGCAGCGGCAACAGCGCTGTAGGAGTTGGCCAAGACTGGTGCATGGCTGGCCGGATGAGGGCCGCACCCGCCAACAGAACCTGCCCAAGAGCCGCCAGTAGCCCAAGTTTGAGCATTGCGCCCATGGCCCACCGTACAATCCCTTTTCTCGGCAATACCTCAATGAGCGCGGTCGATCCGGACCTAAACTGGCGCACGCTCAGCCCTGCCCCAAGACCAAGAATTGCGGGCCAATAGATGATCGACATCGAGGTGGCCGCATCCACTGCAAGCGCCGCACTCCACGCTGCTGCAGGTTGGGCCGTGACCAATGAGGCCACCCCCAGCCCCGCCGCCACTGGCAAGACTGCGTACTCTGCGGTCAGCGTGGGTCTCATTCTGGCGGGTCCGCATTCTCCATCAGGGCCAGGAACCCCAGTTCCTCTGGCGAACCCAGACTCTTTACGCCCGGCTCCTTGGGTCCCAACACTTGGCCAAGAGCTTGGGTGTCACCCTGCCAGATGACGGCGCCCTCGTTGAGCACCACAGTATGAGCCCCCAAGTGGACCGCATCTTCCAGCAGGTGTGTGGCAATCACAACGACTCGCTGCTTGGCCACCTCTACCACCAGTTCCCGGAATCTCACTCTGGCAGCAGGGTCCAACCCGGCTGTAGGCTCGTCCAACACCAAGACCGACGGACCATGAATCATGGCCTGAGCTAAGAAGACACGCCTCCGCTGCCCTCCAGATAGGGATCCCAAACGACGGTTCGACTCTGCGTGTAACCCAACCTGTTCCAGGACCCCAACCACCGCATCGCTTCGTTCAGACCGACCGACCCCCCGCATGGCAGCAAAGTAGGCAAGAAAACTCCCAACAGTCATATCGGCCGTCCAGGTCGCCTCCTGCGGCAAGAAGCCAAGGCAGCTTCGATACCGCGACCAGTCCGAGTCTGACCTCAAGCTTGACCCATCAAAGGAAACGGCGCCTTCGTGTGGACGCTTCAAACCGGCCAGGATCGACAGCAAAGTGGTCTTGCCAGCGCCGTTTGGCCCCAGCACGGCGTTCACACCCGGTCCAAAACTCGCGTCAAAGCCCTTCAGGGCCTGCTTGTGTCCGTAATGGTAGCCCAGGCCATGAGCTTCGACAGTCATTGGGCCCCCGTAACAACCTAAGGCCAGAGCCCGTTGAAGTCGTAAGACGCCCTAGTACACGAGTCAGGGGCCCACTTGACGTCAACACAAACACTGACCTGGCTCCTCCAATTGCCAGTCTTGTTGCCACCGATCTTCTTGTATGGGACATCGACCGTAGTCTTCGCAATGGAACTCTCGGTGTGGGCCGATTGCTTCGCACCGTCTTGGGCCCAGGTCGCAAAGTACCTGTACATGCCGCCACCCAAGTAGCTGCTTTGATACACTCCCTGGTAGCCAATCTGATCCAGGAATACCGACTGCTTGTCTGCAAGCATGTCCTTGACGGTGCCAGTGGCGTAGTGCATGAAGGTCCACGACCCCTTACCATTCGGGTAGCCATAAGCCATGGCAATTCTTGAAAAACTACCTTGGGCCTCAACCTTCTTGGACTTGCTGTGAATAACCTCCATCGTGCCTGTGGAATAGGCAGCAAACGCAACCGATGACGACACCAGTGTCACCAACAGGGCGGCGACAACCGCTGACATGAACCTTCTTGCTTGACTTCTCATTGGGGATCCTTCCTCTTGGTGGGGGTACCAAGAGTAGGCATGAGATGCCCCCCCCCCTTTACCTGGGACTTCGCTCAGGGGGGGAGCCAACGCCGTTGGGGGCGGTGCCGGCCACTCTTGAGGATCCCTAAACGCTACCATTCCTTGCCCCTACCGCGAAAGGGTAGTTTCACTCATTTTTCCCACACCGGGATTCCTGCCGCATCCCAATGAGGGACTTGTCGCACCTCCTGTCCTGGTCATTCGAAGTCGATGCCAAGGTCCAGCTTGATAATCCCCGGGTCCGTTTCCAAGATCAGGTATACCCGGGGCTACTGCTTCGCCAGGGCTCCAGCGGTGGTGGTCACTTTGGCCAGGAACGCTTCCCGGCGCGCCTGCGAGTCTTTCTTGGGGCTGTCGAGCCAGCCGAGTCGCAGAACTTGGGTGGTCTTGATGCCGCAATTGCCCAGCATCTGGCGGCGCACCACACGGACAGGCGAACAACCGATCAACGGGTAGTACCACGGCGGCCCATGGTAGGTGGCGATGACCGTGGCCGTCCGGCCCTTCAGGTGACGCCGGGTCCGGAACGCCAGCGTGAACAGGCTGGAGTTGTCCATGTTGTAGGCGAAGCGGGGCGTGAAGACCCGCTCAAACCAGCCCTTCAGCAGCGACGGCACCGCCGTCCACCAGACCGGGAATACAAACACAATATGTTCGGCCCAGCGCACCAGCTCCTGGCTGCGTTCGATCACAGGATCGTCCTTCATGTGCTGCCGGTAGCCGTAACGCAGCACCGGGTCGAACTCGAGGTCACCCAGCGCCAGCAGTTCGGTTTCGCAGCCGGCCGGCAGCCCGGCCGCATAGGCATCGCCGATGGCGCGGCAATAGCTTTGGCCGTCCGGATGGCCGATGACGATCAACACCTTGCGCGGTTGGGACATGCCGCCAGCCTACGGGAAGACCGCGCGGGCACTGCGAGATTCCGGCTCGGGGGCCGGGAGGCGCTGCGGGGTTACAGGGGACAGTCCCACGTAACATGCCGCACTCCGTCACGGCATGCTACGCGGGGCCGACCCCAGTAACCCCGCAACACGGGGCCGACCCCAGTAACCCCGCAACACCGGGCCGACCCCAGTAACCCCGCAACACCGGGCCGACCCCAGGAACCCCGCGTCACGCGGCCAACCCCCGTAACCCAGCAACCCGCGCCCTACCCCAGGCACAGAGCAACACCCGGCCGACCCCCGCAACCCCGCTACACGCGGCCCACCCCAGTAACCCCGCTACACGGGGCCTCGCCCTGTCACGACGGAACACCGGGCCGACCCCAGTAACCCCGCAACACCGGGCCGACCCCAGTAACCCCGCAACACCGGGCCGACCCCAGCAACCCTTAGGTTCTAGCGGGAGTCGGCGATGGCTTCGTGGTGGCGGATGACCTCGGCAATGATGAAGCCCAGCAGTTTCTCGGCGAACACCGGGTCCAAGCCGGACTCGTCCGCCAGGCGGTGGAGCCGGGCAATCTGCTCGGCCTCGCGCTCCAGGTCCGCCGGCGGCAACCCGGCATCGGCCTTTAGATGCCCCACCTGCTGGGTGAACTTGAACCGTTCCGCCAACAGGAAGACGACGGCGGCGTCAACGTTGTCGATTGAGGCCCGCAACTCGGCCAGGCGGGCCAGGGCCGCCTCCAACTCAGCGCCGCCAACACCGCCAGCGCCATCAGCGCCCACGGTCAGGCCGTCTTCTCGCGGCGGTAGTCCACCGCCTCGGCCCGGCGCTGGGCCTCGCGGGCCCGCGGCACGATGGTGGGGTTGACGTTCTGCTCCACCACTTCCTTGGTGATCACCACCGTGGCCACGTCATCCCTGGACGGTACGTCGAACATGACCGGCTGCAGGATCTCCTCCATGATGGCCCGCAGCCCGCGAGCGCCCGTACCACGCAGCATGGCCTGCTCCGCGATCGCCTCCACGGCCTCGTCGGTAAACTCCAGCGCCACCCCGTCCAGTTCGAACATCTTCTGGTACTGCTTGATCAGGGCGTTGCGCGGCTGGGTCAAGATGCGCACCAGGTCGTCGTGCTCCAGCGGCGCCACCGTGGCGATAACCGGCATCCTGCCAATGAACTCGGGGATCAAGCCGAACTTCAGCAGGTCTTCCGGCCGCACGTCCGCCATGTCGTTGCCGGTACCCGCCAGCCGCAAGGGGGCGCCAAAACCAATCCCGTGCCGCCCGGCCCGCTGCGCAATGATGTCTTCCAGCCCGGCAAACGCGCCCGCCATGATGAAGAGCACGTTGGTGGTGTCGATCTGGACATAGTCCTGGTTGGGGTGTTTGCGCCCGCCCTGCTGCGGCACCGACGCCACTGTGCCCTCCAGGATCTTCAACAGCGCCTGCTGCACGCCTTCACCGGATACGTCCCGCGTAATGGAAGGCCCTTCCGCCTTGCGCGCGATTTTGTCGATCTCGTCGATGTAGACGATGCCGGTTTGGGCCCGCTTGACGTCGCCATCGGCCGCCTGGATCAGCTTCAACAGGATGTTCTCCACGTCTTCGCCCACGTAGCCGGCCTCCGTCAGCGCCGTGGCGTCGGCGATGGCGAACGGCACGTTCAACATGCGGGCCAAGGTTTGGGCCACGTAGGTCTTGCCGCAGCCCGTGGGGCCGATCAGCAGGATGTTGGACTTGGCGATCTCGACCACTTCGCCACCGGCCTCGGCCCCGCCGGCCGCGCCGGCCTCGCCACCGGCCGCCACACCGCTGCCGGCATACCTGTCATCCCGGGCTCGCTCCGGGACCCCGGCTCCCGCACCGGCCGGGCCGCCCGATGCCGCCCCGGCCCCAGCGCCCGCAGGCGCAGCGCCTCGCCGCGCCGCCGGCCGCTCACGCTCGCCCACCTTGCCGCCGGCCTTCCCGGCGGCGGGCGCCGCCAGGCCGGTCGAAATCCGCTTGTAGTGGTTGTAGACCGCCACAGCCAAGGCCCGCTTGGCCTGTTCCTGGCCCACCACGTACTGCTCCAGGAATTCGAAGATCTCCTTCGGCTTGGGCAGGCCGGGGCGCTCTTCCCCGGCCTTGGGCTGGACCTCTTCGGCGATGATCTCGTTGCACAGGTCGATGCACTCGTCACAGATGTAGACGCTGGGGCCGGCAATCAGCTTGCGGACTTGCTTCTGCGACTTGCCACAGAAGGAGCACTTGAGCAGATCGGCAACGCCGTCGCTGATTCGAGGCATGGGAAGAACGGACCTTTCGTGACATGTGCGGTCTGGTCAATGCTACTGCCCAGGGCCCTGAAACGGGCGGATTTGGCAACCACCAGCGCAAAGAGCGTAGGTCGCGTTGGAGTTTTGCCGCCCGCCGGGTGACAATGGCGGGGTGCCAGAGGCTTCCCCGAACTCCCCCTACCTCACCTTCGACCGCGACACCTGGAGCCAGCTTGCCGCCTCCACCCCGCTGCCGTTCGGCGAGGCGGACATTGCCCGCATCCGCTCCCTGGGGGACGTCATCTCGCTGGACGAGGTCCAGCAGATCTACCGTCCCCTGTCCGGCCTGCTCAACCTGCACGCGCACGCCTCGGCCTACCTACATGACGTGCGCGGCATGTTCTTGGGTGACGCCACGGCCCGCACCCCGTATGTGATCGGCATTGCCGGGTCGGTGGCGGTGGGCAAGTCCACCGTGGCCCGCCTGCTGGTGGAACTGCTGGCCCGCTGGCCGGATACGCCGCGCGTGGAGTTGCTGACCACGGACGGCTTCCTGTGGCCTAATGCGGAACTGGAGCGCCGCGGCTTGATGGACCGCAAGGGTTTCCCCGAGTCCTATGACCGCGTCTCCCTGCTGCGCTGCCTGGCCCAGGTCAAATCGGGTGAGCCCCTGGTGGAGGCGCCCCGCTACTCGCACCTGCGCTACGACATCGTGCCTGGTGAGAAGACAATTATTCGCCAGCCGGACATTCTGGTAGTGGAGGGTCTGAACGTGCTGCAGGCGGCCCGCACGGCCGGCGGCGAGGCGACCGAACTGGTGGTGAGCGACTTCTTTGACTTCTCGATCTACCTGGACGCAGCCGAACCGGATGTGCGTCAGTGGTACCTGGACCGTTTCCGCACGCTGCGCGCCACCGCCTTCCAGCGCCCGGAGAGCTACTTCCACCGCTACGCCTCGATGCCGGAGGCAGACGCCCTAGCCTATGCCGACCAGGTTTGGCAGACCATCAACCGGCCCAACCTGGAGCAGAACATCGAGCCCACCTCCCTGCGCGCCAGCCTGGTGCTGACCAAGGGCGCCGACCACCGGGTGACCCAGGTCCGGCTGCGCCGGGTCTAACAGCTACAGATGCCCGATGCCGCCCGGTTGCCCCGGCGGGTCAGGGCACCGTCACCCAGGCGCGCGCCTGGGCCGAATCAAGCACCGCCTGCACCAGCGCCACCGAGCGGGCGCCGTCGTCAAAGGTGGGCAACCCTTCGGGTGCGGACCCTCGCACCGCGGCGTAAGTATCGGCCACGAAGGCCTCCAGGCAGGCACCCCAACCTTGCACGTGGCCACCCGGCGTGGTGGTCAGGCGGCGGGTTTCGGCGGCACCGACGCCGGGCTCGCGCACCAGCAGGCGGCACTCAGCCAGGCCGCCCAGCCAGACCGTTTCGGGGTTTTCCTGGTCGAACACGGCCGACCCATCAGCGCCATCCAGTTCGAACCAGAGCCGGTTCTTGCGCCCGGCCGAAACCTGCGACACGGTCAGCGCCCCGGGCACGCCGCCGGCCGTGCGGAACAGCATGGTGGCGGCGTCTTCGGTGGTGACCGGCACGGCATCGGGCACCGGCGAAGCAGCCCCGGTACCCGCAGCCGTAGCCTCGGCCGTGAACGTCTGCCCACCCCCGCCGGCGCGTTCCGGCAGGGCGATGGCGACATCCGCCACCAGGGAGGCGATCCGCTCGCCCGAAACCCACTCCACCAGATCGCACCAGTGCGAGCCGATGTCCGCGAAGGCCCGCGAGGCACCACCTAAGGCCGGGTCCACCCGCCAGTTCGACACCGCCGGGCTCAGCAGCCAATCTTGCAGATACGAGCCGTGCAGCAGGTGCCAGGGGCCGAACTGGCCGGCCAGGCGGCGGGCCCGGATCTCACGCACCAACGGGTGGTAGCGGTAGACGTAGGGCACGGTGGCCACCAACCCGGCCTGGCGGGCCAATTCGGCCAGCCCGGCGGCCTCCGCTGGCGCCACCCCCAGTGGCTTTTCGCAAACCACGTTGGAACCGGCCTCCAAGGCGGCCCGGGCGTAGCCGGCGTGGCTGGCGTTGGGGGTGCAGACATGGACCACGTCCAGGCCGGCCGCCAGCGCCTGGTCCAAGGTCTCATAAGCCTGGTCAACGCTCCACTTGGCGGCCAGCGCCCGGGTGGCGCCCGGGTCGCGGCCGAACACCCCCACCACCTGCGCCCCCGCCAGCCGGGCGGCCCGGCAGTGGAAGGCACCGATCATGCCGCCACCCACGATGGCGACCCGCAACCCAGTACCAGCAGCGCTCATTGCCCCCTCCTCAGAAGACCGGCTCCAGACCAATCCCCGGCGCCTCACCCAGGTCCAGGCACGGCGGCGTGAACCGCCACGGACCCGTCACTAAGGCCGAATCATCGAAGTCGGCGAACGAGTCCAGGTCCGCCTGAACAATGTTGGCCTTGGCCGCCACTAGGTGCATCCCGGCGGCGATGGACAGCCGTGATTCCAGCATGCAGCCCACCATGCAGGTTACCCCGGCGGCCTCAGCCACCGCGTTGATCTGCAGCGCCGGATAGATGCCACCGCACTTCATTAGCTTGATGTTGATCTGGTCCACCGCCTGATGGCGCACCAGGGCGGCGGCGTCATGCGGCGTGAAGCAGCTTTCGTCCGCCATCACCGGGATGGGCGAACGCGCCCGCAGCCAGGCCAGCCCGTCGCGGTCCCAGTAGGGCACGGGCTGCTCGATCGATTCGACCCCAAACTCGGCGTACTCCCGCAGCAGCGCCAGCGCCTGGGCCGGGTTCCAACCCTGGTTGGCGTCCACCTTCAGGTGGGCCACCGGGGCCGCCTCCCGGATCAACCGGATAGCCGAACGGTCCTGGGCGTCATCGGCCCCGGCCTTGACCTTGATCTGGCGGTAACCGGCGGCCACCAGCTCGGCCGCCCGCGCCGCCATGGCGGCCGGCGTCATCAGGCCGATCGTCATGTCGGTCTCCACCACGCCGTCGGACCCACCCAGGTAGCGGTACAGCGGCAACCCGGCGGCCTTCGCCAACAGGTCATAAAGGGCCAGGTCAACCGCCGCTTTGGCCGAACCGTTACCGACTAAGACCCGGTCCATGGCCCGGTGCAGCCCCTCCACCTGGTGCGGGCTGGCACCGACCAACAAAGGCTTGAACAGATCGATGGCGCCCAGCACCGTCTGGGCCGTCTCGCCGGTGACGAACGGGGTGGCGGCCCCCTCGCCATAGCCGGTCAGGCCGGCATCGGTCTCCAACCGGACGAAGACCGTATCGGCCGTGTCGATCACCCCCAGGGAAACCTCGAACGGCTCGGTCAACGGCACGGCCACCCGCCGTGCCGTGACCGCGGTGATCTGCATCAGGCGACCTTGCGGGTGGCCCGGCCGCCGAAGTGGATGTAGCGCTCGCCGTTGTCCAACTGGTACAGCCAGACGGGCGCGTCCACGCTCATTTCCAACAGGTAGACCGACCACAGGCCCTCCCGCACCGGCTTCATGACGTACTCCATCACGGGGTTTTCTTCCAGTTCGGCCAGTTCGCCCTTCTGGGTGGCCTTGAAGTGTGGCCCGTCTTCTTCCTGGATCAGTTCGATGCGGGCGCCGGCCCGCTCGTAGGTGCCCAGCCACGGCGTGATGTCCAGCGCCGGCCGTTCGTCCTCCGGCGGCACCACCAGCGGATCTTGGATCTCGACGCCGGCCACCTCGCGGAAGACCTCGCCGTACAGCTCCTGGTACAGCGCGTGGGCCGAGTTGTCGTTGGTCAACAGGCCCACCACCAGGTTGCCTTCGGGGTAGAAGCGCAGGAAGGCGGCCTGGCCCAGCGTGTTACCGTCGTGGCCGTAGACGCGGGCGCCATGCCAGTCGTAGCGGATCACGCCCAGGCCCCAAGAGTCACCCAGCAGGTACTTCTCGGGCACCTCGGCCGAAAATGCGTGCATCAGTTCGGCCGTTTCCTCGGCGATGATCCGGGTGCCGTCCGCCGCCTCGCCGTTCTTCAGGTGCATGCGGCCGAAGGCCAGGTGGTCCGCCATCGAGGCCACGATCAGCCCGGCCGGGCCGGCGTTGCGCTGCAGCGTCCAGACCGGCGCCACCACCGGCTCGGGCAGGCCCACCACATGGCCCACGGCGGTGTCGAACAGCAGGGCCTCCTCCGGCAGCGTCACCGTGTGGGTCAGCCCCAACGGCGCGAACAGCCGCTCCTTCATGGCGGCGTCCCACACCTGGCCGGTCACCACTTCGATGATCCGCCCCAGCACCGAGAAACCCGAGTTGCAGTAAGACCAGGTGGCCCCCAGCGGGTAGATCTGCTCGGCCGTCTCCAGCACGCCCATGTACTTCTCTAGGCAGTCATCACCGCGGCCGGTGTCCACGAACACGTCCCCGTCCAGGCCGCTGGTGTGGTTCAACAGGTGGCGCACGGTCAGCTTGTCGGTCAGTTCTTCGGTGCTCAGCTTGAAGTCCGGCAGGATGTCCTTGACCAGCTGGTCCAGTTCGATCTTGCCTTCTTCGACCAGTTGCATGATGACGGTGGCGGTCCAAACCTTGCTGGTGGAGCCGATCTGGAACAGCGAGTCGGCCGTCACTTCCCGGCCGGTGTTGGCGTTCAGCCGGCCGGTGGTGCAAATCACCACTTCGTCCGGCCCGCCGGCCTCGTCCAAGCGCATGATGCCAAGCACGGCGCCCACCACGCCGCTTTCCTTGGCCAGGGTCTCAAGCCGTTCTTGCCAGTGGGCGGCGTCGATGGCGGGGCGGTCAGTCATTGGGTTCTCCTTCGGTTAGTTCTGATGGTGTCCGATGTCGTTCGCTGCCTTGGCCCTGCCGGGTGCCTTCGCCCGGGATGGCCGCCAGCAAACGGCGGGTATAGGGGTGTTCCGGTTGGGCCAGCACCTGCTCGGCCGGACCCTCTTCGACGATCTGGCCTTGATACATCACGGCCACCCGGCTGGCGACATAGCGCACCACGGCCAGGTTGTGGCTGATGAACAGCATGGTCAGGTCCAGTTCGGCCTGCAGTTCGCGCACCAGGTTGAGCACGGCGCCCTGGATCGAAACGTCCAGCGAGGAGGTGATCTCGTCCGCGATCAGCACGCTGGGGCGCCCGGCCAGGGCGCGGGCCAGCGCCACCCGTTGGCGTTGGCCGCCGGACAGTTGGCCGGGATAGGCGCCGGCCCGGGCCGGGTCCAGGTGGACCAGTTCCAGCAGCCTGGCCACATCCGCCTGGCGTTCGGCCGCCGTCAGGCCGCGCGGGGTGATTTCGCCGATCGCCTCACCCACGGTCATGCGGGGGTCCAGCGACGAGTTGGGATCCTGGAACACCATCTGCAAGGGCCGCCCGGCGCCCTTGCGCGGCACCGGCCGCCCGTCCAGGGTGATGGCGCCCGCGGCCGCCGGCACCAGGCCCACGGCCACCCGGGCCAGGGTCGACTTGCCGGAGCCGGACTCGCCCACCAGGCCCACCACGGTGCCATGCGGCACCGTCAAAGAGACGTCGTTGACGGCCGTGATGGCGTGGCGGCCGGTGCCGAACCGGACGGTGATGTGATCGAAGCGCAGGGTGCTCACGGCTGCGCCTCCTCATGTCCGGGTTCTGTCGGCCCCTCTTCTTCGCCCAGCACCGCCCGGCGGGTTTGGTCGGCCGCGCTGCGCAGCGCGTCACGCACCTGCCCGGCCGCGTCCCGGGCCGCCGCCTTGGCCTGGTCCACCGCGCCGCGCGCCGCCACCCGGGTGGTCTCCACCGTCTCCTTGACGGCCCGCCTGGCCGTGGGCACCGCGCCCAGGCGCGGCCCTCCCAGGGTTGCCGCCGTGGCCGGCGTGTCCGCCCCCACCGGCCGCCAGCAGGCCACCTGGCCATCCAGCCAGGGTTCCAACGCCGGCTCCTGTTCGCGGCAACGGGCGTCCGCCAGCGGGCAGCGGGCGGCGAAGGCGCAGCCCGGCGGCACCTCGGCCGGCTCCACCGGCCGGCCCGGAATGGTGGGCAACGGCTGGTCCAGGTCGGTCGCCATGGTCGGCACCGCCGCCACCAACGCCCTGGTGTAGGGATGGGCGGCACCACCGTGAAGCCTGGTCACCGGCAGTGTCTCGACAATCCGCCCGGCGTACATCACCATCACCCGGTCGCAGATGTCGCCCACCACCGACACGTCGTGGCTGATGAACAGCAGCGCCACGCCGTCCTCCCGGCGAATGGCCTGCAGCAGGTCAAGCACCTGTTCTTGCACAGTCACGTCTAGGGCCGTGGTCGGCTCGTCTGCGATGATCAGCTTGGGGGTCAGCATGACGCCCAGGCCGATCATGGCCCGCTGGCGCATGCCGCCCGAATACTCGTGCGGATACTGTTTGGCCCGCCGCTTGGCTTCGGGCAACCGGACCGCCGCCAGCCGGTCCACCGCCCGCGCCTGGGCCTGGCGCCACGACAGGTCGCCGTGCTCATGTGCCAGTTCAGCCAACTGATGGCCCACCTTCTGGGTCGGGTTGAGCGAACTCATCGGGTCCTGGAACACCATCGCCAGTGAGGTACCCAAGAGCCGGCGGTGGGCGCCGGCGCCATCGCGGGACAGGTCCTCGCCCAGGAAACCCAACTCGGTTGCAGCCACCCGCCCGGGTGATTCGATCAGGCCGGCCACCGCTAGGGCGGTCAGCGACTTGCCAGAGCCGGACTCGCCCACCAGGCCCACCGCCTCCCCCGGCCCGATGTCGAACGACACCCCCCGTACTGGCCTCACCTCTCCCGGCCCGGCCGGGAAGGTGACGGTCAGGTCTCTCACCGTGAGGACGGCATCGGGCACGGTGGCCGATGCCGTGTCAGGCGCCCGGGCGGCATCGGCCACCGCCGCCAACTGGGCCGCCCGGCGCCGTGCCTTGCCCCGCAAACCCAGGTCACCGAGGGAGGTGAAACTCATGGCGCGGGCAATCGACTCGCCCGTCAGGGAGAAGGCCAGGCCGGCCACCACCACGAAATAGCCCGGCGTCAACGAGGCCAGCGGATGGAAGCGGAACTGCTGCTCCAGGCACTCCTTGAGCAGGCGGCCCCAGTCGAACTGAGGCATCTGTACACCCAAGCCCAAGAAGGACAGGCTGGCGAAAGCCAATAAGGCATTGCCGGCCCCGATGGTGGCGTTGACCACCAGTGGTTCGCCGATATTGGGCAGGACGTGGCGCCCGAACAGGCGGAAGCGGCCCACCCCGCCCACCTTGGCGGCAGCCACGTAGTCCCGGCCCAGCACACCGGCAATCAGGGTTTGGCACAGGCGCGCAAAGGACGGCCCGCCGGCCAGGCCGATCGCCACCGCCGCCTGGTGCGCGCCGGAACCGAAGACGACGGCGAAGAACAGCGCCAACAACAAGCCTGGGAAGGCCACCGCAATCCCGATAAACCAGTTGACCACACGGCCCACCCGCCGGCCCAGGATGATCGGGGCCGAACCCAGGATCAGGCCCACCACCAGGGAAATCGCGGTCGATTCCAGCGCCATCATGATCGACAGGCGGCTGGCCACCAGGACACGGGCCAGCATGTCGCGGCCCCCTGCGTCGGTGCCCGCCCAGTGTTCGGCCGAAGGCCCGCCGGACAGGTTGGTCAAGTCCCTGGTTTGGCTGGCCTCGCCCCAGATGAAGGGGCCAAAGGCGGCCAAGAACAACACCAAGGCCAGGCAGATGAGGGCCACCAGGCCCATGGGCGTGGCGAAGGCCCGGCGCAGTTGGGCGCTTGGGCGGGCCTGGTTGGCGGTCTTGGTTGCCATCAGCCCTCGCTCACCGTGGAACGCGGGTCAAGCAGCGCCAACGCGACATCGACCACCGTGTTGATGACCAGCACTCCCACGCCGAAGAACAGGATGATGCCCTGCGCCAGCGAATAGTCGTTGCCGGTAATGGCGGTCACCAGCGTTTGGCCCAGGCCGGGCCAGTTGTAGACGTTCTCCACCAGCACGGTGCCGATCATCAACCCGGCCAGCAGCATGCCACCCAGCGTCAGGGTGGCGGTGACGGCGTTGGGCAGGGCGTGCAACAGGTAGACCCGCCAGGCTGGCAACCGCTTGGCCCGGGCCGTGCGGATGTAGTCGGTGTTCATCACACCCAGCACCTCGACCCGGATGATGCGGGTCAACACGGCGGCCGGGGGCATGGCCAAGGCAAGGACAGGGATGACGTAGGAAGCGCTGTTGCCGGTGTTGGCCACCGGCAACCAGCCCAACCTGGCACCCAGCACGGCCGCGAACACCGAACAGTAGATGAAATCCGGGATAGCCCCCAGCACCACGGTGATGCCGACAAAGCCCAGCTCGGCCTTTGGCGCCCGGCCCCGCCGGGTGATCACCGCCATGGTCAGGCCAACCGGCACGGCGATCAACAAGGCCACCACGAAGGCCGCACCAGCCAGCGACATGGTGGCCGGCGCCCGGGCCGTCAAGGTGTCCCACACGGTGGTCCGCAGGTAGATCGAATCACCCAGTTCACCAGTGAAAAGACCCTTGATGAAGCCGGTGTACTGGTCCCAGATGGGCCGGTTCAGACCCAGGGCCTCGCGCCTGGCTTCGACCGCCGCCGGGGAGGCCGTGATGCCCATGGACGCCCGCACCGGATCACCCGGAATCAGATGAATCATGGAGAAGGCAGCCGTTACCACCACCCACAGTGACACCACCAGCCGGCCAGCCCGGCGCAGGGCGAAGCGCACCCAGCGGTTATGCCACACCACCAAGGCGCAACGCCCCAAGGGGCTGCGGCGTACCGCCTGGGCCAAGCGCCGCAAGCGGTTGCGCCACGCCCCCGCGGGGCCGCCCCCGGCCAGGACCGGCGCGGCTGGTTGGGCTGTCACGGGGCCTGTCTTCTGTGGTCAGCCGACGCGCAGGGTGGTCACCTGGGTGTGGCCCACATACTCGTAGGTGGTGCCGCTGTAGTAGATCATGTTGGGGCGCACCGCCCATGGCACAAAATCGGCCACTTGGTACAGGGCCTGTTCGGCTGCCTGGAACGAGGTGCAGGAATCCGCCCCCGTCTTGGCCAGGGCCTCGGTCATCGCGGTGGTGTAGGCCTCGTTGGTGATCTCGCTGAAGTTCGCGCCGCCTTCGGCCACGGTCAGGCCCGAGAGGAACCCGACGCCCTGGTCCGGGCTCATCAGATTGACCGGCTCCCAGGCAATGTCCCAGTCACCGCTGCCGAACAGCACCTCGCTGAGGCGGGTGGTGTCCAATTCGGACGGTTCGATGGTGAAGCCGGCCGCCTGCCACTGTTCCATGGCCAGTTCGGCCGCCGCCTGACCGGTGGTGCCCAGCAACGAGTCATACAGGAACTTAACCACCACGGCCGCACCGTCCTTGGTCCACAGACCGTCGCCGTCCTTGGTGTAGCCGGCCGCCTCCATGGTGGCCACCACGCCATCGGGATCATAGGTGGGCAGGTAGCCGGTGGTGGCGTCGTAGATGCACGGCGTGGGCGGCACCACGGCCATCATGGTGGTGCGCGAACCTTCACCGCCGGTGATGACCGAGGCCAGCGTGTCCAGGTCAACCGCCTGGGTCAGGGCAATACGGACGGCCTGGTCCGCCGTGGGGTGGCCCTCGGCGTGGTTATACCAGGACTCGCCCAGCAGGGCGTTGACCTCGACACCTGACAAGCCGGCCGCAGCCGCCCGGGCGCCATCGGTCCCTACCGTGGTCACCACGTTGACGTCACCGGCCAGCAGCAGGTCGACGGCGGTGGACTCGTTGGCCACAATCCGCACCTCAACGGTGTCCGGCTGGCCGGCCTCGGCCGTGGTGGCCCCACCCGGGCCCCAGGTGTAGCCGTCGCGGCGCACGTAGGTGTAGTGGTCTTCGGGCGCGGCCTCAACCAGCTCATAGGGGCCGGAGCCGACGGTGGCCGAGGTCATCAGGGAACGGTCCGCCAGTGCGGCGTCGCAGACAATGGGGAAGTTGGACAGCGTCTCCAACAGGAACGGCGCCGGGACGGCCAGTTCGAACGTCACCGTGCCGGCCGCGTTGTCCGCCGTGGCGGTAATGCCGGCGGGCAGGAACACGCCCAGGTAGGGCGAGGCGTTCTCAGGGTTCTCCGCCCAGTTAATGTTGTCCGCCACCGTCTGGGCGGTCAGTTCCGAGCCGTCCGAGCAGGTGATGCCCTCATTCATGGTGAACACGGCAGTGGAACCCTCGTAGGTCCACTCCTTGGCCAGCTGGGCCTGGACCTCGCCCGAAGCATTGGTGCCCAACAGCGAGTCATAGGCGTAGAAGGCCAGTTCGAAAGCGGCCCCAACCACCGACATCTGCGGGTCCAGATTGCCCGGATCGGCCGCGCTGACGATCACCACTTTGGAGCCGGTGGCGGTGCCGCTGTCCGTGCCGGCGTCGTCCCCGTCGGTGGCGGTGTCTGTACCGGTGTCCGTGCCGGCGTCTGTGCTGGTGTCCGTGCTGGTGTCGCCGCCGGTGGCAGCGTCGCTGCTGGTGTCATCGGTCTTGTTGGCGCCGCAGGCGGCGAGGGTTAGGGCCATGGCGGCCGCCGCGAACAGGGCCGTCCAAGTCTTGGTGCGGGTCATGGTTGCATCCTCCCCGGGTTTGGGGCTTGGGGCCGGCCACAGGCTTGGCCAGGAACCGGCTGGAGGGTGGGCGGCTGGGATCGTTGCCACCTTGCAAGCGTCATCAGGCCCAGCCCGGGGTTTGGGAATGTAACCCCAGGTGGAGAGCATACTCCCGCAACCTGACAGCCCCCGGTGCCTGCCCCTTCTCGCGAGAGTACGGTTGTGTAGTTGCCTGGCAAACCAGCCAACGCTCTGACCTGCGCAAACGAAATCGGGGCGCTGGCCGGGGCCTACATAACCGTACTCTCGCGAGGGAGAGGGAGGTGGTGAGCCGGGCGGACGCGTCCTGGTGGAGGACCTGAGGAGGTTGACGGCCGGAAGGCAACCGGGCGCCCTCGGGCAAGGACACAAGGACAGGGTTAGAGCATTTCTTTGAAGAGGCGCGGGTCTGGGGCCGGGATCACTACCGACGCCACCACGGCGCCGCGCTGTTTGGCCTCGTAGAGCCCGGCATCGACGGCGGCCTTGACGTCCGCCACGTCCCCGGTCAGCGTGAAGAAGCTCTTGCCGCCAATGCCCATGCCCAGGCGCACCTGGATCAGCTCGGCTCGGGCGGCCTTGGCGGCGGCATCGGCCCCCACGATGGCGCTGGCAATGTCGAAGTACTCCACCACGCCCACGGCGTTGACCTGGCCCACCGACACCACGGCGTTGATGGCCGGCAGCACGGAGGGGTGCAGGCGCGGAATGGTCAGGTGGTTGACCACGGCGCTGCCGCCGCAGGCCAGGCCGGCCGCCATCGACGCCTTGACCGCGCCCACGTCGCCGTAGACCATCACCATGTACTTGCCGGGGCAGACCGTCTTGGAGAAGGACAACTCCACCTGGCCGGCCTTCAGCATCACATCGGTCACCTCGATGCCGCGGGCAATCGAACCCAGCTCAATGAGCCCAATGCTGACTACCTTCATGATGTCCTCCCCGCTCCGGTGGCCGCCGCCACGTCGATCCAACCGTCATCCACGCTCGTCACCACACCGCCAATCGAGGCGTGGACCAAACAGCCGGCCTCGCTGAAGTCGACCCCGGCCACGACATCGCCCACCGCGACCTTGTCCCCCACGGCCACGCGCGGGGCGGACGGCTTGCCCACACCGTGCCGCAAGGCCAGGCGCACATGGTCCGGCTCGCAGGTCACCACCTGGTCCAGGTGGGTGGGGTAGCCGTCCAACTCCCAGCGGTCGATCAACCGCTGCTGCGCGATATGCCGATAGTCGCGTTCCCGCGTCTGCTCCGGGTGCACCGTCTTGTCCTGCACACCCACGCCCTGGGAGCGCAGCATGCCCTTGACGTAGATGTTCATCCGCCGCGGGCTGAGCCCCATGGGGCAGGCGTACATCTCACAAATGCCGCACTCACAGCACAACAGGGCGTCCAGCAGGTCCGGCGCGCCCTGCCCGGTGGCCACCGACCGCATCACCCGGTGTGGCCGCATCTGGTGCCCGATCAGGTAGCGCGGGCACATGTCCGTGCACAGGCTGCATTGGATGCAGATCGACTTGGCCTGGTTGATGACGTGCTCAATTGGCTTCTGGGAGAACTGGATCAGCGGGTGATCGGCCGGCAGCACAATCAGCCCGCCATCGGCCTTGCCGTAGCCCAGCCCGGCCACCTCCGCCTGTCCGTGGCGCCGTCCCATCATGGGCCCACCGCGCACGATGGCGTACGGCTCCACTGTGGCCCCGCCGGCCGCCGCGATCAGGTCCGCCGCCGTGGCGCCGATCGGCGCATCGACCAGGCAGGGCTGGGCCACCTCACCCGTCACGGTGACATAATGCCTGGTCACAGGCTTGCCCTGGGTGGCCCGGTGGATGTTCAGGGCCGTGGTGACGTTGACCACCACGATGCCCACCTGCAGTGGGATGCCGCCCGGCGGCACGGTTTGGCCGGTGATCTCGTAGATCAAGACTTGTTCGTCGCCGGCCGGGTAGAAGCTGTCCAGCAGGAACAGTTCGATGCCACCACCCCGCTGCCCGATGGCGTCCTGTAGCGCTTTGACTTCGGCCGCGTAGTGGCGTTTGGTGCCGATCACCACCCGAGGGATGCCAAACGTCTCCCGGATCTGGACGACGGCGTCGATGATCTGGTCCGGGAAGGTGCGCATGACGTAGCGGTCCGAGGCCAGCAGCGGCTCGCACTCGGCCGCGTTGACAATCAGCAGGTCAACCTGGGTCAGCTTCTTGTGCGTGGGGAAGCCGGCGCCGCCGGCGCCCACCACGCCGGCCTCGAATACCTGTTCCAGCAGTCCCACTGCCCCACTCCCGTCTATTGGCGAACCAGGTTGATGCCCGTGGCGTTGGCGTAGTCCCGCGCCAGTGCGGTCACAATCGCCTTGGGGCACACCAACACCGCGTCGCCCTGGCCGGCGCCGCTCTGCTTCAACTCGCGTTCCGAGATCAGCTTCTTACCCGTCAGGTCGATGGCGCCGCCGCAGCAACTGGCGCAGCCGCCCCCACCACAGCTACAGCCGGCGGTGGCCGAGGTCGCGCCCGCCACCGCCGCAGGGACGCCGCCCAAGGCGGCCGGGATGGCGCCACCGTGGAAGGCCCGGAAGGCCGCCTGCGTCATGACGATGTAGTCCGCCCCGGCCGTGTCGGACGGACTGGTGCCTTGGCGGGTCTTGATGCCGTCACCAACGACGGCCGCCGGCACATTGCCGAACAGCACGGCGCTGGGCCCGGCGCTGGCCGCAGGCGGCCCACCGGCGCCGTTGAGGCGCTCCATGATGATCCTGGTGACTGTGTCGACCAGCTTGTCCTTATCCATTCTTGCCCTCCCTAGACGATCAGGCTGCCCAGCATGCCCTTGTGGAAGCCACAGGCGTTGGCTTCGTCGTAGTCGATATGCATATAGGTGGCGAACTGCGGCGAGACCCGCAGCACCACGTTGTCGAAGGTGACGGCCCGTTCGCCCCACACCTTGACGGACACCACCTGGCGGTCCATCAGGCCGTGCTTCTGGGCGAAATCCGGGTGCATGTGGATGTGCCGTTTGGCGATCATGACGCCGTGATCCACGTCCACCGCGCCCTTGGGCCCCACCAGGCGGATGCCGGGTGTGCCGGCCAGCGAACCGGACAGCCGTACTGGCGGCTTGACGCCAAGCGCCAGCGCGTCGGTGGCCGAGATTTCCACCTGGGTTTCGGATCGTTCCGGCCCCAGGATGACTACGGCCGGGAACTCGCCTTTGGGCCCCACCACGCCAATCCGTTCCTTGCAGACGAACTGCCCCGGCTGGCTCAGGTCCGCCACCGGCGTCAGCGGCACGCCCACGCCGAACAGGGCATCGGCCGCCGCCCGTGAGACGTGCACGTGCCGGCCCGAGGCCTCCAGTTCAACCATCGGCCGCGACAGGGTCTGCAGCACCCGCTGCACCACCCGGTCAACCACGTCACCGCCCACGCTCATTGGTATTCACCCGCTTTGGCCTTGAACATCATCAGGTAGAAGGCACTGGACAGGCGGTTCAGCGCCAGGATGATGTCCTCGTGTTCCGGCGTCGTGCCGTCGGCCTGCTTGAAGGCCTCGTAGGCCGCCAATTCGACCTCGCGGGCGGCGGTGCGCAGCGCGTTCAGCGCTATCACGGCCTCGCCGTCTTCCAGGCTGGCGGCGAAGTGCGGCACGCCGAACACCTCGCGTGGGTTGTGGGATTGGCGGCGCAGTTCGGCGTCGCTCAGCCCCAGTAGTTCCACCGGCCCCAACGGTTCATCCAGCACTTCGGCCCGCAGGATTTGCTTGACAAACAGCAGCACACTGGTCAGATCGGCCACGCCCTTGTGCAGCCCTAGGCGTTGGAACGCCAATTGGGTGCAAAGGATCTTGGCTTCCAGCGAGTCAAGCTGGCCGCGGAAGCGGATCTGCGGATGGTCCTTGGCAACCAGGACGTGGCCGCGCAACGCCGTCATGTGTTCGGGCTTCTCGGTGTAGGTCTGGCCGGTCAGGGACTGGTAGCGGTCCGGCTTGGTGAAAGCCGGCAGGGCCGATGGCGCCTGGTCGTCTGCGGTCGCAGACGCACCGTCCGGTTGGGGCAGCTTGATGACATGTTTGTCGCCGATCATGAGGTCAACCCTATGGTCGATCAACAGCGCCCGCGCCGAGGGCGTCACGATGGTGCCCGCGGGCACCCGGTAGACGTCCAGGGCCTCCAACTGGTCTTCCGTGAACTCGGCCCGCAGGGCCGCTTCGGTGACCAGACTCATGGCTCATCACCTCCCTTGCTAGTGCAGGCAGAAGCACACCGGGGTGGCCCGGGTGGCCAAACGCCACCCAGGGCCAAACCCGCAGTGTGTGCCCTACTTGAGCGTGGGAAGGATGAACTCCACCTCGGCGTGCGGCCGCGGGATGACGTGGACGGACACCAGTTCGCCCACCCGCTCGGCGGCAGCGGCGCCGGCATCGGTGGCCGCCTTGACGGCACCCACGTCGCCACGGATCATGACGGTGACCAGGCCGCCGCCCACATGAACCTTGCCGATCAGCGTCACGTTGGCCGCCTTGACCATGGCATCGGCCGCCTCGATGGAGGCCACCAGGCCCTTGGTTTCGATCATTCCAAGGGCGATGTTGTAACCACTCTCAGCCATTGTTAGCACTCTCCTGTTGTTGTGTTGTCTTGCGGAATTGAAGTCTTGGTTTGGGGTCTGGTTCATCCAGCGCTAAGGGTCGGTCATGCGGCCTCACCCAGCAATCGTTGCAGGACCAGGCTGACCAGTTGGTCAACCTCGCCGCCGCTGATGGTGCCAACCGCCGGGGCGGCGGGCGCACCAGCCGCGGCACCAACCCCGGAGGCCGCCCGGATCTCGTCCAGTTCCCTGGCACCCCGGGCCACCCGCCGGATGTTGATCAGGTTCAACGGCCCGATGTTGTCGGACGAACTCGAACCGCCCACGGCACCGCAGCCCAGCGTGAAGGCCGGCAGCAGGTTGGTGGTGGCACCCACCCCGCCCAGCGCCCCTGGCGTGTTCACCAGCAGCCGGCTGACGGGCTTCTTCAGGGCAAACTCCCTGATCACGGCCTCGTCGCGGGAGTGGATCATCATGGTGTGGCCGGCACCCTCGTGCAGCAGGATCTTGATCGACAGCTCACAGGCCGCCTCCCAGTCCGGCTCGGTGTAAAAGGCCAGCACCGGGCACAGCTTCTCCTTGGAGAACGGCACCTTGGGCCCCACCTCGGTTTCGAAACCGATCAGGACACGGGCGTCATCGGGCACTGTGATACCCGCCAGCTTGGCCACGTACTGCGGCGTGCGCCCCACGATGGCGGGGTTCATGGTGCCACTGGAACGCATCAAGATGGCCTCCACCTTGGCCTTCTCTGCCGGCGACAAGAAGTAGGCGCCCTGCCGCTTGAACTCGGCAATCACCTGGTCGCGGATCACTTCCTCCGTCACCACCGACTGTTCGGAGGCGCAGATGGTGCCGTTGTCGAAGGTCTTCGAATCCAGGATGCGCTTGACCGCCAACGGAATATCGGCCGTGCGCTCGATGAAGGCCGGGCCGTTGCCGGGCCCCACGCCGATGGCCGGGTTACCGCTGGAGTAGGCCGCGTGCACCATGGCGCCGCCGCCCGTGGCCAGGATCAGGGCCGTGTCCTTGTGCGCCATCAGTTCTTGCGTGGCCTGCAGCGTGGGCAGGGTGATGCAGCCGATGGCGCCCTTGGGCAGGCCAGCCGCCTCGCCCGCCTCGGCCACCACCCGGGCGGCCTCCAGGATGCACTGCCTGGCGCTGGGGTGGGGCGAGAAGACGATCGCGTTGCCGGCCTTGACGGCGATGATCGCCTTGTAGAAGACGGTCGAGGTCGGGTTGGTGGAGGGGATGATGCCGGCGATGACGCCCATCGGCACCCCGACCTCGGTGATACCGGTCACCGAATCGTCCGAGATGATCCCCACCGTGCGCAGATCCTTGATGGCCTCCCACACACCCATCGACCCGAACTGGTTCTTGATCGTCTTGTCATCGACCCGGCCGAAGCCGGTCTCCTCTTGGGCCGCCTTGGCCAGGCGCGCGGCATGTTCGGAACCGGCCTTGGCCATGGCCAGGCAGATGGCGTCCACCTGGTCTTGGGTAAAGGTGGCCAGCCGGGCCTGGGCCTCTTTGGCCGCCCGGATCAGGTTCCTGACCTCCTGGATCGACTGGAGGTCACGGTCCACTAGTTCCATGTTCCGCTCCGTTCACAGTTTCAGATCGACGCCGCTGACCTTTTCGTCCAAGATCCGCTTGATAATGGTGGCCACATGGGCGCCAGCTTCGGCCGGAGGCGTGCCGCCGGCGTAGATGTTGGACACCACGGTGCGCCATGATTCGGGCTTGTCCTCGCTGGGCCGGTAGGCCATGTAGGCGCTCATCGACTCGCCGGTGGCCAGGCCAGGGCGCTCGCCGATCAGCAGGCAGACCACGTCGGAACCGACCAGCGGCCCCAGGTCATCCATGGCCCCCACCCGGCAGTACTTGACGAACGGCACCGGGCCAACCTCGATGCCGGCGTTCTTCAGTCCCTGTTTGATGGCGGGCAGGATCTGCGGGATGTTGACCAGGGCGGACGTGCTCAAGCCGTCGCCCACCATGATGGTGACCTTGGCGCCCTTGGTCAGTTCGCGGCCGAACAGCGCCTTCGTCTCGTCACTCAGCTTGCGGCCCAGGTCCGGCCGGGTCAAGAACTCGTCCTTCGAGCCGCACAGGGTCTGCCCGGCCACGAAGCCCTGTTCGGCCGCATAGCCCGGGTCCACGTCGGTGAAAACGGCGTCTTGCGCCGTGGCGTGATCGGCCCGGAAGTGCAGCAGCGACCAGGTGTTGTAGCGCGGGCCGGCCCGCCACACGCCCAGCCGGGCCACGGTGGACTGCTTCATGTCCAGGTAGGCCTGCCGGTTGGCGGGGTTGGGCACATGGAACTCGTCCTTGGTGCTGACGGCCGTAACATCGGGCACCTCGCCGTCTTCCACGGCCACGGCCGCCACGCGGCCGCCGCCCGAACCGGCCGAACCAACCGCCACCGCAGGCGCCGCGGCAGCTACAGCCGCCGGGGCGGCATCGGGCGCAGGTGTGCCGACCCCAGCCGAAACCAGGCCGGCCAGCACCTCTTGAACCATCCGCCGAACTTCGTCTTCTTGGTACATGGTTGTTCTCCTTGTCCCCTCGATCCCCTACTGCAGGAAGATCGAGGCGTCCCCAAAGCGCCTGGTCAGTTTGCGGTCCGGGGTGATCAGCCCCATCTTGATCATCCAGGCTTCGAACTCCGGGATGGCCGTCTTGCCGAAGATCTGCCGCAATGATTCGGCATCGTGGTAGCCCGTGCACTGGTACATCAGCATGATGTCGTCGCCGTGCGGAATGCCCATGACGTAGTTGCAGCCGGCCGCCACCAGCAGCACGGCCAGGTTCTCGATGTCGTTCTGGTCCGCCTTGATGTGGTTGGTGTAGCAGGCGTCGCAGCCCATGGGGATGCCCGTCAGCTTGCCCATGAAGTGGTCCTCCAGGCCGGCCCGGATGACCTGCTTCGAGTCATACAGGTACTCGGGGCCGATGAACCCCACCACCGTGTTGACCAGGAACGGCTGGTAGCGCTTGGCGAAGCCGTAGCAGCGCGCCTCCATCACCACCTGGTCCGCGCCGTGGTGGGCGTCCGAGCTCAGCTCCGAACCCTGGCCGGTCTCGAAGTACATCACATTGGGGCCGGTCGAGGTGCCGTGGGACAGCATCAGGTCGCGGGCGTCCTGCAGCATCTGCGCGGTCACACCGAAGGCGTCGTTGCCCAGCTGGGAACCGGCGATGGACTGGAAGATGAGGTCCGATGGCGCCCCCTGCCGGACCGCTTCCATCTGGGTGGTGACGTGGGCCAGGACGCAGTTCTGGGTGGGCACCTCCCAGCGTTCCGTGAAGTCGTGGAACATGTGCAGGATGCGGCTGACCGAGGCCAGCGAGTCATCGACCGGGTTGAGGCCGATGACGGCGTCGCCGTTGCCGTAGGCCAGGCCCTCCATGACCGCGCCCAGGATGCCGTCTGGGTCGTCCGTGGGGTGGTTGGGCTGCAGCCGCACCGAGAAGGTGCCCGGCAGGCCGATGGTGGTGTTGCAGTGCGCCGTCACCACCGCCTTCTTGGCCGCCAGGACCAGGTCCAGGTTGCTCATCAGCTTGGCCAGGCCGGCAATCACCTCGCTGGTCATGCCGCGGCTGAGGCGCCGTAGATCGGCCGAGGTGGTGGCGTCATCCAAGATGTATTCGCGCAGTTCCGCCATGGTCCAGTGTTGGATCTCTTGGTAGACGCGTTCGTTCAAGTCGTCTTGGATGATGCGCGTGACCTCGTCCGTTTCGTAGGGCACGGCCGGGCTGTTGCGGATGTCGCTGACCAACAGGTTGGCCAGCACCACCTTGGCGGCCACCCGTTCCTGGGCTGACTCGGCGGCGATGCCGGCCAGTTGGTCACCCGATTTCTCTTCGTTGGCTTTCGCCAGTACGTCCTTGACGTCCCGGAAGACATAGGTCTTACCGAGCAAGGTGGTCTTGAGCTTCACCTTGACCCACTCCTTTGCGTTGTGCCACGTTCACCTTCACTTGAACACCAGCGTCTTGACCACCACGGGGAGAACGCTGCCCCCGCCCGCCGGTGTCCCGATGTCGATGTAATCTCCACCCTCCACGTGCACGGCATCGATGCTGACAAACCCCCGCTGCCCCGGCATGAGCCCACGGATGGTCTGGCCCAGCACCTTCGCCATGTCTTGTTCGCTGACCACCACCAAGGGGAAGCCCTTGGCGGTGAGAGGCTGGACTCCTTCCACTATGGCTTGCGCCATGTCCTGCACTTGCCGGAAGGTGGGGCTGATGCAGCCGTGGATGGCCACCGCCACAGGCCGGGCCTCGCCTTCCGCCTGGTACCACTGCAGCTTGTCCCTGATTGCTTGGCGCATGGCCACGGGAGAAGCCTCGTCCCCTTCGCTCAACTTCAGGATGGGGAGGTTCTTGAGGGGCAGCAGCGAAGGGTCGTACTCGATAGTGCTGCCCGAAATCTCGGTGATGTGGGTGCCGGCACCCACCACGGTGGCCCGGATCGTCTCGGCCGCCTGGAAGCGGGTGATGCGGCTGAGCGGCTGCGAGGTCCGGATCGCCTCGCCGAGCAGGGGCCCAATGTCCCCAAAGACGAAAGGGTCCTGCATCAACTCCTGCCGCACAATGCAGTCCGCCACCCCGCCGCTGAAACACAGATGCTGGGGGGGTTCTTCGAGCATGATGTCGCGGCCCGGCTCGGTCAGGGCCGTGGGGTAGAAGGCGGACTTGGGTGTGAGGCCAAGCGACATTTCCAGCAGCTCACACATTGCCCTTGCCACTTGCGAGAGGCGCCGCGCGTCCGCCTTGTCCCCCACCTCAAGGCCGATCCCCTTGGTGGCGGCCAACTGGCCGATCTTGGGGGCCACGTAGGTGATGACGCCGCGCGGCCGGTCCACCCGCACCAGGCGGCCGCCCACGTCCAGGCAGCCGGCCGCCGCCAGGTGGCCACGCGCAAACATGGCAAAGTTCGAGGTCCCGCCGCCGATGTCGTAGTTGGCCGCCGTAGTCGAGTGTGCCTTCGAGTAGACGTCCGCCCCGGCGCCGCGCGCCGCGATGACCGATTCGAGGGTGGGCCCGGCCGTGGCCACCACGAAGTCGCCGGCGAAGTCCGCCAGGTGCTGCAGCACCCGGTCGGCATTCGACTTGCGGGCCGTCTCGCCGGTGATGACCACGGCGCCGGTCTCCACCGCCTTCGGGTCGATGCCGGCCAGACGGTACTCACTGGCCACGATGTCACGCAGCGCCGCCATGTCGATCTCGGTGGGGCTGAGCAGCGGCGTGAAGTGGATGTCGCTGCGGTAGATCACCTCTTTGCCCACAATCTCGATGCGGGGCACGGTGAAGCCCTTGGACATGTCTTCGATGGTGATGTGGCTGAACACCACCTGCGATGTGGTGGTGCCCACGTCAATGCCGACGGAGAGCAGCACTTGCCTCATGTGGCCGCCCTCCCCTCAGCGGCGGGGGCGGCATCGGGCACGGCCCAACCCGACTGCCCGGGCGGGCCAGCCAGGTACTCCGCCAGCGGCTCCAGGCCGGTACCGGCCACGGCCGAAACCTCGAACACCGGGTAGGCCCCGGCCTGCCGCAGCACGCTGCGCGCAAAGTCCAGTTGGGCTGGGTCTTGCACCAGGTCGGTCTTGGTCACGATGCCGAACACCGGCTTGGCAAAAGTGGTGGCGAAGGCCGGCGGCAGCCAGGTGCGGTCGGTGCCGCACTCTTGCACCAGGCCAATCACATCGGCATCGGCCGAGGTCACGATCAAGGCCCGGTAGTAGTGCCGGATCTCCAGGTATTCGCCGGGCGTGTCGATGAAGTCAAGGTGGTGCTCCACCGCCTGGGTCTTGTGGTAACTCAGGGCGTCACGGTGCAGGCGCTGGATGAGCGTGGTCTTGCCACACCCGCTCATCCCCATCAGTATCGCCCGCTGCATGACTCTGCCCTTGCTTTCCTTCCTATGACTTCGTGATCTCGGTGGGCGCGAAGCCCATGGTGCCGCTCAACAGGTCGAGAACGCCCTCCAACGCCGAACGCACCGCCTGCACGTCGCCCTGAATCACCACCGCGCCGCTGAACCGGTCAACGAAACCGATCTCGACCAGGGCCGTCTTTGTCGCCACGTCCGCCGCGATGATGGCCGCCTCCGATGGCGTGATGGTCAAGATGCCGATGGCGTTGGCGCCGGGCAGGTGGTCCGAGGTCAGGCCCAGTTTCTGCCTCAGGTTGCCCACCGGGTTGGCGATGACGTGGGCCAAGGTGACCTGCTTGCCGGGGACGAACTCTTGGATGATGCGCTGCTTGGTCTCAGCCATTGGGTTCGCCTCCTTAGTCCTTGGTCCGTGCTTGGAAATGGGTGTTTTCGCAGGTCAGTGCCTATTGGTCCGCCCAGTTGGCCGGGTAGCAGACGTACATGAACCTGACCTTGTCCGGGGTGGAGAAGTGGATCTTGGTGTTCTTGGGGATGAAGATGATCTGCCCGGCGGTGGCCCGCACGGTGCGCCCGTCCACCACGATGTCCAGGGTGCCGCTGATGACGTAGTCGATCTCGTCATAGGTCAGCGTCCACTCGAAGGCGGTGGTCTCCATCTCCATCAGGCCGCAGCCCAGCCGGGGCGATTCGTCCAGCGACAGCACGTCCACCAACTGCACCCGCTGGGCGTCGATGGGGAACGGGAACGGCTCCAGCGGAATCTTGTCCGGGTTGATGCCGATCACGCCGCTGGGGTCCAGTTGGCGCGGCGCGGCGGTTGCCTGGGCCGCTAGTTCGGCCTTGACGGCGTCACGGATGATGGCCTCCAGGGTGGCGCGGTCCAGTTGCATGGCTAGCCCTCTCCCCCGCTGCCGCCCAGCGCTGCCGGGCCCTTGCCGGGGCCAAAGTCGACCTTGTCGATGATGCCCACAATGACGTGGTCAATGGGCCGCTTGCCGTCCTTGACCGAGATCCGGGCCGAGCTGCCGGACACCACCAGCACCTGTTCGCCAATGCCGCCGCCGATCATGTCCACCGCCACGATGGGATAGGCCTTGGGGTGCCCCGGGTATTCCAGCGGCTCCACGATCATGAACTTGCAGCCCTCTAGATCCTCCCGCTTGCGGGTAGCCCAGACATTCCCGATGATCGTTCCGATCAGCATGTTTGCCCCCTAATCCTTCCGTGCCTCGCAACTCATGGCGATCCCCACCGGGGTCACCATCATGGGGTGCGGCGGCTTGAACGCGGCCAGGCCAAGCTGGTCCGCGAACACATCCTCAATGCCCTTGAGGCCGGCCGCGCCGCCCACCAGCCAAACCTCTTCGACGGCCGCCTGCCCGGCCAGGTGGTGCTCCACAATGGTGGCCATCTTCTGGGACACCGGCAGCACCGCCGCCCGGACCTCGTCTGCCTGCGCCGGGTCCAGCTTCATGGCCTCGGCCTGCTCAAACGTCAACCCGTAACGGCCCATCAGCACCAGCGCCATGTGGGTGCCGCCCGTCGGTTCATCGGCCACGTAGACCACCTGGCCGTCCTTGAACACGCTGAGGCCCGTGGTACCGCCGCCGATGTCGACCACGGCGCCATCCGTGATGCCGAGCACCAGGTTGGCGGCCGTCGGCTCGTCCAACACCGCCGTCACCTCCAGCCCGGCCCCCTCCACCACATGGCGGTGGGTGTTGGAGTTGGCGGTGCCCGTGCCCGGCGGCACGGCGATGGCGGCCGCCGTCAGTTCGCGGCCCGTGCGCCGCTCCAGTTGGCGCTTCAGGCGGCGCGTGATGTCGATGGCACCCATGTAATCCACCACCAGGCCGTCCTTGGCCACTTGGCAGGGTTCCATGGCGGTGGCCACCACCGCGTCGTCTTGATCCAGCACCACCAGGATGATTGAGGCCGTGCCCAGGTCTACGCCGCATTTGAGGGCGGTGCCCTTGGGCACCTTCACCTCGCCTTGCAGACCGGCCATGGCCTGGCCTAGTAGGTGCTCCGCCGTTGCAGAAATCATTTGGCCTTCTTGTAGATCCGCTGCAGGGCCTTGACCAGGTCCTCCTTGCGGGCGAACTTGATGGCCGCCTTGTCCATGCCCGGGTCCTCCTCTGCCCGCAGCAGGCGGCGCAGTTCCGCCACCGGCAAATCAGGCAGTTCGGCCAGGCTGGGCTTGCCGGCCTTGGCTGGGGGCGCGGGTGCCTCCGGAGCCTTGGGGGCCCCCGCCGGCTTGGCCGGTTCGGCCGCCGCAGGGGCCGCTGGGGCCGCTGCTGCCGCGGCCGGCAGCGCTACCACGGGAGCCCCCGTCTCGGGCCGCTTTGGCGCCACTGCCGCCGCCCGGGACGTGCCCGGGTTGACCGTGGCCACACCGGGCGCCGGCGCCGGGGAGGTCTGCAGCACGGGAGCGGTCTGAATGGTGCCCTCGCCCAGCATCACCCCCACTTCGCCGTCCGGCCTGGGGATAACGTGCACGGAGACCAGTTCGCCCACCCGGGCCGCCGCCGCCGAACCGGCATCGACGGCCGCCTTGACGGCGCCCACCTCCCCGGTCACGATGACGGTCACCAGGCCGCCGCCCACGTGCTCCTTGGTCATCAACTCGACCTGGGCCGCCTTGAGCATGGCGTCCGCCGCCTCGATCGAACCGACCAGACCCTTGGTCTCGATCATGCCGATGGCTTGCATGGCGCCTCGCTCAGTACTCGGTGGGATGGGCGGCCACGAACTTGACGGCCTCCGCGAAGGCCTGGCAGGCCGCCTTGCAGGCGGACTGCTCGCCCGTCAGCAGGCCACCGCCGAAGTTCGTCTCGCTGGGCGGGCCGTAGAAGGCGCTCAACGTCACCTCGGCCGCCTTGAGCGCGGCGTCGAGCCCATAGACGGACTCTTCCGGCGGCGCGATCAGGTAGGCCATGGCCGTGCCTTCGGGCACACCCGCCATCTCGGACAGGTAGCTGCCGGTGCGGGAGATGCAGAAGGCGTAGTAGCAGATCGTGTCGTCTTCATTGGCGCTGAAGAACCAGGCCTCGTTCTCGATCATGTCGCAGATCGCGTCCAGGCCGGCCCGCACCTCGGCCGGGTTGGGGCCAGAGATGATGCCGATGATCTCGCCCGCCAGTTTGGTGTTGGCGTTGGCGGCGCCGCCGTAAAACGACTTGGCGTAGACCACTTTGACATCGGCCTTCTTGGTGGCCTCGTCCAAGGCCGTATATGCCACGTCGTCGCAGTCAGTGGTGAACAGACCAATGCTGACGTGGCCTTCCGGAAGCTCAAGCTGTGCTCTTAGCTCCTCGTTGACGTTGGGGATGATCTTCATGCTGAGCACGGCAGACTTCAGGGGATCATCAATCACCGGTGAACACCTCCTATGGAGTTGGGACTGGCCTGGGGCCAGGAACCTCAGATCAGCACCCGCGAGCACGCCATCGTGCGGGCGAATACTACGAGCAGCAGCATACCGCTGCGAGCAGGCCGTGCGCCGGGCCAAGGCCCGTGCTCACGATCACGCTCTTGCCGTGCTCGCGGCCGGCAAGGGGGTACAGGAGATGGGTCGGGTGGCCGGGGAGGTGCTCCTCCCCGGCCACCGTAGACCCGTGTCCTGTGTGGGCTGAAGTTACTTCTCCAGTTCGGCCTCTTGGGCCGCCAGGAGCTGGAACTCTTCTTCCGGCGCGTTGCCCACCACGTGCTTGTGGGAGTAGAGCAGGAAGTAGGCCATGAGCACCACGAATACGGCCAAAGTGAGCAGAGCCGCCTTCGGGTCATACACGAACACCGAGACCACTGCCACCACACCCAAGATGGTGGCGATACCGGTGGTGATGGCGCCGCCAGGCGTCAGGTAGTACCGCTGCAAGTCCTTGGCCCGGATGCGCAGGATGACGTGGCTCAGGCTCATCATCACATAGGAGATGGTGGCGCCGAACACGGCGATGTCCATCATGCGCGCGCCCGACTGCTGCCAGGCGCCCAGTACGAAGGCGATGGTGCCGGGCACCAGGTAAGCCAGCGTGGGAACCTTGCGCTTCGAAGTGACGGAGATCCAGCGGGGCAGGTAGCCGGCGCGGGACAGGGCGAACAACTGGCGCGAGCAGGCGTAGATCAGCGAGAAGAAGCTGGCGATCAGGCCGGCCAGACCAGCGATGTTGACGAAGGTCACAATCCACGACTGCGCACCAGCGGCCTTCAGGGCCACAATCAGCGGTGCGCCAGCGCCGGCGATGCAGGCCGAGCCACCAGGAGAGGTTGACGCGATGTCGGTGGCGCAGCCATCAACGGTCACGTTGGTGCCACCGGGCGACAGGAACAGCACCAGGGCGCCGAACACCAGCAGGCAGAGCATGCCGATGATGATGCCGCGGGGCATGTCGCGCTTGGGGTCTTTGGCCTCTTCGGCCGCCACCGGCACGCCCTCGATGCCGAGGAAGAACCAGATACCGCAGACCAGCGAAGCCAGGGTGCCCTTGACGCCGAACGGCAAGAACTCGGAGGAGCCGAATGAACCGTCCGGCTCGATGTTGGTCAACTGGCCGGCGTCGAAGTGGGGGGCGATGGCCACGAAGTAGACAACCAAGGCGACCACGGCAATGGCCGTGATGACGAAGATGGTCTTGAGGGCCTCGCCGGCGCCGATCAACTGGATGCCGACGAACACGATCCAGAAGACCGCGTAGATGCCGACGTTGAGCCAGAAGCTGGACTCCCAGCCGAACAACTCACGCACATAGTCGCCGATGAACGTGGCGATGGCTGCCGGGGCGATGGCGTACTCGATCAGGATGGCGACGCCGGTGGCGTAACCACCGAACCGTCCCATGGCGCGGCGGGCAAACGAGTAGCCCGCGCCGGCCACCGGCATGGCGGCCGACATTTCGGCGATGCCGAAGCACATGAACAGGTACATGATGCCCATCAGCAGGAAGGCGATGAGCAGGCCGCCGAAGCCACCCGTGGCCAGGCCGCCGTTCCAGCCCGAGAAATCGCCCGAGATCACGTAGGCGACGCCCAGGCCGGCCAGGATGACCCAGCCGCCGGCGCCCTGCTTGAGGGATCGTTCAGCGAAATACTCTTGACCCTCGGTTGAACCCGAGGAGGCCGGAGCAGGTTGGTGAGAACTCATGACGAGTGCTCCTCTCAGAGGGATGTAAGGACACGACTCACTGTGCCGCGGCACCGTTGCCGCCATGTAAAGGTACTGCGAAGAAGATGTGAACGCCAAGCATAAATTGGGCAATTTTCGCTACCTGTGAGCACGCTGAGCACGGCCAAGGAGCCCTGTCCGGGCGAAAAGTCGACTTAAGTAGCCATTGACCTACCGGGCGTCATCGGGCACGGCGCCGCCGGCCTCCCCCGCCGCGGCCAAAGCCGCCGCCTCGGCCGCGTCCTGGCGGGCAAAGCGCCGGTTCAAGAAGTGCTGCACCACCGAACCGACCACCACGGCGAAGACAATCCCCACGGCCACGCCCAACAGCGGCTGCTCCACCAGTTTGCCGGCCGCGAAACCGATGCCCGTGGAGTAGGTGCCCCAGAACAGGGCCGCAAACGAGTCGATCATGACGAAACGCCGGCGCGAGTACTTGATGGCCCCGGCCGTCAAGTTGACGGCCACCCGGCCCACCGGGATGAACCGGGCCACCATCAGCAAGGATGCTCCCGTGCGGCGGAAGGTCCGGTCCGCCCAGGCGAAGGCCGCCTGGCCCTTGCCGGAACGGAAGATGCGCCACTCGGTGGCGTTGAAGACGCGGCCGAAGGTGTAGGCCGTGCAGTCGCCGCACAGGGCGCCGGCCGCCGCCACCAGGGCCAACAGCAGGCCGTGCTCAAACTTGACGCCGGGCGTCCAGTCAGCATTCTGGGCGAACAGGCTGGCCGCCGCGATCACCAGCGTCTCGGACGGGATGGGTGGGAAGAACCCGTCGATCACGGCCACCGCGAACACGGCCACCAGCGCCCAGGGGGACTCAGCCAGGGACATGACCCAGGCGTTGAACTGGCTCAGGAATTCCACGGCGCTCCCGGGGCTCGGTTGGGCTAGAGGGCGAGTTGCCTAGCCACCACAGTAGCCAACTTCCCGGCCACCGCATCCGCCTCCGGGCTGGTGGCGGCCTCCACCATGATGCGGACCAGCGGCTCCGTGCCACTGGCCCGCAGGAGGACCCGGCCGGTGTCACCCAACTCGGCTTCGGCCTCGGCCACCGCTGCCAGCACCGCCGGATCGGTCGCCGCCCGGGCCTTGTCCACGTTGGGCACGTTGATCAACACCTGCGGGAACTGCGGGAACTGGCCGGCCAGGGCGGCCAGGGATTCGTGCGAGGCCCGCACCTCGCAGGCCAGTTGGACGGCCGTCAAGGTACCGTCGCCCGTGGTGGCGAACCGGGCCTGGATGACGTGCCCAGACTGCTCGCCGCCCAGCACGTAGCCGCCGCGCAGCATCTCCTCCAGCACATAGCGGTCACCGACGCCTGTCTTGACCGTCTCGATGCCGGCCGCCGCTAGGGCCTTGAACAGGCCAAGGTTGCTCATCACGGTCAACACCAGAGTGTTGTGGGCCAACTGGCCACGCCGCTGCAGGGCCGTGGCCAGGATGCCCATGATCTTGTCGCCATCCACCAACTCACCGGAGGCATCCACCGCCAGGCAGCGGTCGGCATCGCCGTCGAAAGCAAACCCGGCATCGGCCTCCAGGCCCACTACGGCCCGCTGCAGCCGCTCCGGGTGGGTCGAACCGACCCCGCTGTTGATGTTGACACCGCTGGGCTGCACCGCCAGCGAGACCACTTCGGCCCCGAGCCGGCGGAACACCTCGGGCGCCACGTGGTAGGCCGCCCCGTTGGCGCAGTCCAGTACCACCCGCATGCCTTCCAGGCCCTGACCGGCGGTGGCCACCAGGAAGTCGATGTAGCCCTCCACCAGGCCGTGGTCGATCGTGGTGACGCCCACGGCATCGCCCACCGCAGGCTCCCAGTCCTCATCCAGGCGGGTCTCGATCCTGTCCTCCACGGCATCGGGCAGCTTGTAGCCAGAAGACGAAAAGAACTTGATGCCGTTGTCGTGGTACGGGTTGTGCGAGGCGGAGATCATGACACCCAGGTCAAACCCGGCGTGTTTGGTCAGGTAGGCCAGGCCCGGCGTGGGCAACACGCCCGCCTGCACCACGTCCACCCCGGCGCTGGCCAACCCGGCGGCACAGGCCGCCGCCAGCATGTCACCCGACACCCTTGAGTCGACGCCGACGATGGCGCGCAGGCGGGTTGGTTCATCGGTCGGCTCTGGGCGGTGGTCACGCACCCCGCCCAGATCGGTGGCGTGGCCGTAGCCGAGGCCGCGTTCGGCCTCCAGTTCACGGGCGGCGGCCGCCGCCAGGCGCAGCGCCAGGGAGGCGGTGATGTCGCGGCCAACCAGGCCGCGCACGCCATCGGTGCCGAATAGGCGAGCCATGGGGGTGCCGGCCGGCCGGATCAGCGCTTCGAATACTGGGGCGCCTTGCGGGCCTTCTTCAGGCCGGCCTTCTTGCGCTCGGTGACACGGGCATCCCGCGTCAGGAAACCGGCCTTCTTCAAGGTGGGCCGGTTGTGCTCCTCGTCGATGGCGTTCAGGGCCCGGGCAATGCCCAGGCGCAACGCCCCGGCCTGGCCGGAGATGCCGCCGCCGTCGATGCGGGCCAGCACATCGAACCGGCCCTCGATGTCAAGCACAGTGAAGGGGGAACGCACCAACTGCTGGTGCAGCTTGTTGGGGAAATAGTCTTCCAGTGTGCGGCCGTTGATGGTCCATTGGCCGGACCCAGGCACCAACCGGACCCGGGCCACCGCCTCCTTGCGGCGGCCAAGCGCCCGCCCTGGGGCAATGATCGACTGTCCCCTGCCGGATTCAGCGGGTGTCTCAGAGGTGTAGACGGAAGGTACCTCTTCGCCTTCTTCGTCGTCTTCGATCAGCTCTTCTACCAGCTGGTCCTCAGCAAATTCGGTCACGGTGCTCCTTATTGATTACTGCGCAACCTGCGTCAGTTCAAAGACTTGCGGCTGTTGGGCGGCGTGGGGATGCTCAGCCCCGGCGTAGATCTTGAGTTTGCCGAGCTGCTGGCGGGCCAGTCGGTTCTTCGGCAACATGCCGCGCACGGCCTTGCGGATGACCTCTTCCGGCCGGGTGGCCATCAACTGGGCGTAGCTGACGGCGGTCAGTCCGCCCGGATAACCAGAGTGGCGGTAGGCCTTCTTGGTCTCCAGCTTGTTGCCCGTCAACACCACCTTGTCCGCGTTGATGACGATCACAAAGTCGCCGGTGTCGACGTGGGGCGCGAAGACCGGCTTGTGCTTGCCCCGCAGCAGGATCGCCACTTGGCTGGCCAGCCGGCCCAGCACCACATCGGTGGCGTCGATGACGTACCAGGTCCGCTCTACTTGGCCCGGCTTGGGGGTGTACGTGCGCACAGTCTTTAGCCTTACTCGTTCGTGAAGTGGTGGCCCCCCGGCCTCGAAAGGCGGGCGTGCGGCATCGACAGCCGTCCGCACGGGAGACGTTTTAGGTTAGCGCAGCCACCCAGGCGGGTCAAAACTCCGGCCTGTCACAAGCGCGTCTTACACTGGGGCGCATGACTCAGACCACCTGGCTGACCCAGGAAGCCTATGACCGTTTAGCGGCCGAACTGGCCCACCTGCAGGGTGAAGGCATGGCCGAAATCGTCAAACGGATCGAGGCGGCCCGGGCCGAAGGCGACCTGAAAGAGAACGGCGGCTACCACGCCGCCCGCGAGGAACAAGCCAAGATGGCGGGCCGCATTGCCCAGCTCAAGGCCCTGTTGGAGGACGCCCAGGTGGGCGAGGCGCCCACCGACGCCTCCACCGTGCAGCCCGGCATGGTGGTGGAGGCCACGGTGGCCGGCCGGGCCATGACCTTCCTGCTCGGCTCACGCGAGGTGGCCGCCACCTCGGACCTTGACGTCTACAGCGAGAAGAGCCCCCTGGGGGCGGCCATCGTGGGTGCCGCCCCCGGCGAAACCCGCAGCTACACCACCCCCGCGGGCAAACAGATCGAAGTCAAGATCAAGGGCGCCAAGCCCTACGCCGCCTGACCGCCGTGCCCGCACCCGTGCCACTGATCCTGGCCTCGGCCTCGCCGGCCCGGCGGGCCACGCTGCAGGCCGCCGGCATCGACCCAACCGTGCTGGTGACCGGAGTTGATGAGGACGCGGTGCTCGAAGCCGGCCTGGCCGCCCGGCCGGACCTACCGCCCGCCGGGCAAGTCTTGGTGTTGGCCAAGGCCAAGGCCCTGGCCGCCCTGCCCCAGGCCCCGGCCGGCAGCCTGGTGTTGGGCTGTGATTCGATGCTGGAGCTGGATGGCGAGATGCTGGGCAAACCGGCCGGCCCCGAAGACGCCGCCCGCCGCATCCGCCAACAGTCTGGCCGCGACGCCGTGCTCCACACCGGCCACTGGCTGGCTCGCCGGACCGAGGGCAACCAGCCACCGGAATCGGTGGGGGCGACATCGTCCACCGTGGTCCATTTTGCCGACCTGACGGAGGCGGAAATCCAGGCCTACGTGGCCACCGGCGAACCGCTGCAGGTGGCCGGAGCCTTCACTATCGACGGCCTGGGCGGCCCGTTCATCCGCGGCGTGACCGGCGATCACCACGGGGTAGTGGGCCTGTCGCTGCCCACCCTGCGCGACCTGCTGGCCCTGCTGGGCCTGACCATCCCGGACCTGTGGCGGCCCGGCACCATCCAGCCGCCTTTGTAGAACCCCCACAATTCCGGGCCGCGGTACCTGCGGCCCCGCCCTCTGGGCCCCAGCACCCCTCCGGCCCTACCGTGAAAGGGTGCCAGCGCTCGCCAAGGTCTTGATTGCCAACCGGGGCGAGATTGCCGTGCGCATCGCTCGGGCCTGCCAAGACGCCGGCCTGACGGCGGTGGCGGTATACGCCCCGGAAGACCGCGACGCGATGCACGTGCGGGTGGCGGACGAGGCCTACGCCCTGCCCGGGGAGACTCTTGCCACCACCTACCTGGATGCGACCGCGATTGTAGGGCTGGCCCAGCGCGCCGGTGCGGACACGGTCCACCCGGGCTACGGTTTCCTGGCCGAATCGGCCACCTTCGCCCGCCTGGTCAGCCAGGCCGGGCTGACCTGGGTAGGCCCCTCCCCCGCGGTGCTGGAACGGCTGGGCGACAAGGTGGCGGCCCGCCAGCTGGCGGCCTCCGTGGGCGCGCCCCTGGTGCCCGCCTCGCCCCTGGTGGCGGACGTGGCCGAGGTCGCGGCGTTCATCGAACAGTACGGCCTGCCGGTAGTGATCAAGGCGGCCCACGGCGGCGGCGGGCGGGGCATGCGGGTGGTGCGCGAGGCCGGCCAGGTGGAGCAGGCGCTTGAAGCCGCCCAGCGCGAGGCCCTGGCCGCCTTCGGCCGCGACGAGTGCTTTGTGGAACGCTACGTGGAGCGGCCCCGCCACATCGAGACCCAGTGCCTGGCCGATGCCCAAGGCGGTGTGGCCGTGGTCTCCACCCGCGACTGCTCGGTGCAGCGGCGCCACCAAAAGCTGATCGAGGAAGCCCCGGCGCCCTTCCTGACGGACGCCCAGGTGGCCGTGGTAACCGACACCTCGCGCGCCATCCTGCGGGCGGTGGGCTACCAGGGCGCCGCCACCTGCGAGTTCCTGTTGGCGCCCGATGGCGCGGTCTACTTCATGGAGGTCAACCCGCGGTTGCAGGTGGAGCACCCGGTCAGCGAAGAGGTCAGCGGCATCGACCTGGTGCGCGAGCAGCTTCGCCTGGCGGCCGGCGAGGCCCTGGGCTGCGAGCAGGTGCCGGCCCTGGGGCACGCCATCGAGTTCCGGATCAACGCCGAAGACCCGGGGGCGGGTTTCCTGCCCAGCCCCGGCCGGGTGGCCGCGCTGCGCCTGCCGGGCGGACCCGGAATCAGGCTGGATTTCGGCCACGAGGTGGGCGACACTTTAACCGGTACCTACGATTCGTTGCTGGGCAAGGTCATCGTGTGGGGCGCCACCCGCCACGAAGCCCTGGCCCGGGCCCGCCGGGCCTTGGCCGAGACGAAGGTGACGGGCCTGGCCACCGTGGTGCCATTCCATCGCGCCGTGCTGGCGGCGGAGGCCTTCACGGCCGCCGGTGCGGCCGGCTTCACAGTTCATACCGGTTGGGTGGAAGGCGAATTCGCCGCCACCGTGGCCGGTCTCAAGCCCGCCGGTGGGAGCCTAGAGGGAGCTCCCACCGGCGGCCCTACCCCACCGACCGCCCGCATGGTGGTGGAGGTGGACGGCAAACGCCTGGAGGTGGTGCTGCCGGCCGCCCTGGCCGCGCCCGTCTCGCTGGCCGCCGCCCCACCAACCCCCCGGCGGGTCCGGCCGCCCGCCGCCCAAGCCACCGTGCCCGCCGCCGGCGCCGCCCCGGTGACCGCTCCCATGCAGGGCACGGTGGTGCGGGTGGCGGTGTCAGAGGGGGACACCGTTGAGGCGGGCCAACTGCTGGTGGTGGTCGAGGCCATGAAGATGGAGCAGCCGCTGGCGGCGCCGCGGGCCGGCACGGTGCGGGCGCTGGCGGCGGCCGTGGGCCAACGGGTGCCCACCGGGCACGTCTTGTGCGTGGTTGACTAGCCTGTCCCAACCAAGGCCCGCCTAACCGAAATTCGTTGTCCGGCCGGCCCAAGCCATCCCCCGGGCGGCTCGGCTAGGCTCGGACCTCGTGCCAACCCAAACCGAAGCCTCGCCGCAACAGGTCCGCCGCTGGAAGCACTACCTGGCGGACGAGATCCAAGAGGCCGCCACCTACCGTGACCTGGCCCAACGCTGCCAAGACGAGGAACGCGACATTCTGCTTGGCCTGGCCGAGGCCGAAGAACGCCACGCCGATTATTGGCGCGGCCTGCTGGGCGATCATGCCCCCGCCAAGCCCGGCCGGCGCGCCTCCACTGCCTTCCTGGCCTTCCTGGCCCGGCATTTCGGTTTCATCTTCGCCCTGGCCATGGCCGGCCGCTCCGAGGCCCGCAGCCGCTACCAGCGCGACCCGGCCGTGCCCGCCTCGATGCTGGCGGACGAACAGGTCCACTCCGAGGTGGTGCGCGGCCTGGCCGAACAGGGCCGGTCCCGCATCAGCGGCACCTTCCGGGCGGCCGTGTTCGGCGCCAACGACGGTCTGGTCTCCAACCTGGCCCTGGTGCTGGGCATCGGCGCCAGCGGCGTCAGTTCCAAGGTGGTGCTGCTGGCCGGTATTGCCGGGCTGCTGGCGGGCGCCTTCTCGATGGCGGCCGGCGAATACGTCTCGGTCGATTCGCAGCGGGCCCTGCTGGACGCCTCCAACCCGGACCCACGCACGTCACAGGCCCTGCCGGACCTAGACGTGGATGAAAACGAGCTGGCCCTGGTCTACCGCGCCCGCGGCCTCGAAGAAGCCGAAGCCAAGGCCCGTGCCGCCCAGGTGCTGGCCCGGCGGGCCGCCTTCCAGCTACCCGGCAGCCAGACCGACAACGAGGTGGTGGGCAGCGGTCTCAAGGCCGCCATCGCCTCGTTCTGTTTCTTCTCGACGGGCGCCATCGTGCCCGTCCTGCCCTATATCTTCGGCCTGAGCGGGCTGGCCGCCGTACTGCTGGCCGCCGGCCTGGTGGGGGTGGGCCTGCTGGTGACCGGCGTCTGCACCGGCATTCTGAGCGGTACCTCGCCGCTGCTGAAGGGCGCCCGCCAGGTGGCCTTGGGCTGGGGCGCCGCCGCCGTCACCTACGGCCTTGGCCTGCTGTTCGGCACCACGGTCGGTTAGTTGCAGCAGCACACCAGCGGCCGGTAGGCCGCCAACAGGGCACCGGCGGCCACGTCCCACGAGCGCGAGCGCCCAAGCTCGACACCGCCCCGCGACAGGCGTGCCCGCAGCCGGCCGTCGCGCAACACCCGCCCAATGGCGCCCGCCCACACCGCCGGGTCGCGCCCGTCCACCAGCAGGCCTGACACGCCATCGGCCACCGCCGAACGCAGGCCGGTGGTATTGGCCGCCACCACGGGGGTGCCGCAGGCGGCCGATTCGAGCGCCACCATGCCGAACGTTTCGGAGCGCGACGGCATCACCGTCAACCGCCCGCCCTGGATCAACGCCACCAGGCGGTCCACCGGCTGGGCGCCCAGGAACACCACATCACCGGCCACACCAAGGTCGGCCGCCAGGCGCTTCAGGCCCACCGCGTAGTCCAGGTGGCCGGAACTGGGCGCCCCCAACACCACCAGGGCCGGGCGGGTGGCCGGTTTCAGGTGGGCCAGGGCTCGGATGGCCAGGTCTTGGCCCTTGATCGGCTGGACGCGGCCCAGCATCAGGATGTAGCCCTGGGGGCGGTTCAGGGCCGCTGGCAGGTCTTTCGGCAACCCCTGCCCCGCCGCCGGGTGGAACACCGCCGGGTCAACCCCGGGGCTGACCACCGCCACCCGTTCGGCCGGCACACCATAGTCACGCACGATGGCGTCCCGTTCGGCCGGGCTGACCGCCACCACGCGGGCGGCCCCTTGGGCCAGGCGCTGTTCCTCGGCCAAGCGCAGGGCCGGTTCGGCCTGGTCCCCGGGAGCCAGGGTGGCGTTCTTCAACGAAGCCACCGTGTGTAGCGACTGGACGTGCGGCACGCCCCAGGCCGCCGCCACCTGGGCGCCGGCCAGGCCGGACAGCCAGTAGTGCGAGTGGACCACCGCGGCCGGCTCGTGCCGGGCCAGGCCGGCGGCAAACTGGTCCGCCACCCCCGGCAGGTCTTCCTTGGCCAGCGGTGCCACCGGGCCGGCCCGCAGGAAATGGACCGCCACGCCATCGGCCACCGACACCGTGGGGCGAGCCAACTCATCGGCGCTGGCGGCCCGGGTGTACAGGTCAACCGCCACCCCTTGGCGGGCCATCGCCTTGGCCACGCCCAGGAGGTAGACGTTCATGCCACCGGCGTCGCCCTGGCCGGGCACCGCCAACGGCGAGGTGTGCAGGCTGACCAGCGCCACCCGGGCGGGGCCACGGGCGGGCGCGGCCGGGCGTAGTTCGGCCTCCAGGCCGGTGAAGTAGCAATGGCCGGGATAGGGGGCGGCTTCCCGAACGGTCATGCAGCCACCGCGCTGGCCGCCATCACTTCCACTCCCACGGGGATGGCCGCCTCGTCGATGTCGAAATCCGCCTGGTGCAGGTCATGCACCGGGCCACCCGGTTCGTGGACGCCCAGGCGCATCAGGGCGCCCGGGATTTCCCGCACGTACCAGGCGAAGTCCTCGCCGCCCAGCGACTGTTCGGCCGTCAACACCTTGGCGTCGCCAAGGGTGGCCCGCGCGGCCACGTCCATCAGGCCGGCCACCGCCGGGTCGTTCTCCACTGGCGGCACACCGCGCTGGTGGTCAAGCTCCGTCTCCACGCCGTAGGGGGCGGCGATCTTCGGCACCGCCTCGGCCAGCACGTCCGCCGCCTGGTGCCATGACCTGACGTCGCCCACCCGCAGGGTGCCCTTCAGCACCGCCTTGCCGGGAATGGCGTTGTGGACCGAACCGGAATGCACCGAACCCCAAGTCAGGTTGACCACCGCCCGCGGGTCCAGGCGCCGGTCCAGAATGGCCGGCAACTGCACCACGATCTGCCCGGCGGCGTAAACCAGGTCCTGGGTCAGGTGGGGCCGCGAAGTGTGGCCACCGTCGCCCTTCACGGTGATGGTCACCAGATCCGCCGCCGAGGTGATGGACCCGGCCCGGATCGCCACCGAGCCGGCGTCATAGCGCGGGTCACAGTGCAGCGCCACAATCCGGTCCACGCCCTCCAATACACCCTCCGCGATCAGCTGTTGGGCGCCGGACGGTTGCACCTCTTCCGCCGGCTGGAAGATCAGCCGCACCGGCTTGGGCAGCTTGCCCTGCTTGTCCAGTTCGGCCAACACCAGGCCCACGCCCAACAGGATGGTGGTGTGGGCGTCGTGGCCGCAGGCGTGCGCCACGCCTTCCACCTGCGACTTCCAGGCCGTTTGGGTGGCGTCCAGCAGCGGCAGCGCATCCAGGTCCGCCCGCAGGCCGAAGCGCGGCTGGCCCGGTTCTGCCTTACCAATGTCACAAATCAGGCCGGTGCCCTTGAGCGGTACCGGGCTGAGGCCCACCTGGGCCAGGTGCTTCAACACCACGGACGTGGTACGGATCTCCTTGCGGGCAATCTCGGGGTGACGGTGCAGGTCACGGCGCACCGAGATCAGGCGCGGGTTGATCGAGCCGGTTAAGGCCTGGATCAGCCGCACCATGTCGCGGGTCAGGGCGGAATGATCGTCCGAGATGGCAGGCACGGCGAATACCATACCGCGCCCCCTTTACAACCAGGCGGCCAGGCCGGCCTGGCGCAGCCGATCCGCCGCCGCCTTGACCTGCTGGGCGTGGGCCCGGGTGGTGACCAGCACGGCATCGCCCATGTCCACCACCACGGCGTCATCCAACCCCACCACCGCTACCGCCCGGCCGGTGGTGCGCACCACCAGCGGGTCGCGGGCGTCGATGGCGAGCACCGGCGCGTCCCGCGGGCCGTCCGGTTCCAGCAACTGGGCCGCGTCAGCGGCCGCCTTGGGTAGTAGGCCGGCCAGCGAGGCGAAGTCACCCACGTCATCCCAGGTGAACCGGCCCGGCACGGTGGCCACCCCGCCGGCCGCCGCCACCGGTTCGGCGATGGCGTGGTCGATGGCGATCTTGGTCAGGCCGCCCCACAGGCGCTCGATGGCGTCCGCCGCCCCGGGCGTGTCCCAGGCGGCCGCCACCTCGCGCAGGCCGCGGTGCAGGTCGGGGTGAAGCTGCTCCAGGTGGCCCAACAGGACCTCGGCCCGGAAGACGAACATGCCGGCGTTCCAGCGGTAGCGCCCGGTGGCCAGGTATTGGGCGGCGGTGGCGGCATCGGGCTTCTCCACGAAGGCCGCCACCCGGTGGGCGTCCGGGGCGGCTGGGAGGCCCAGGGGATCCCCGGCCTCGATGTAGCCGAAAGCGGTGGACGGCCCGGCCGGGTCGATGCCGATGGTGGTGATGTAGCCCGCGCGGGCGGCCTCGACGGCTTGGGTGACGGCCTGGTCGAAGTCGGCTTGGCCCTCAATCACGTGATCGGCCGCGAACGAGCCCACCACCACGTCACCCTCCCGCCGGGCCAGCAGGGCGGCCGCCAGGCCGATGGCGGCCATCGAATCACGCGGCGCCGGTTCGGCCACCAAGTTGGCGGCCGGCAGGGCGGGCAGTTGGGCGGCCACGGCCGCGGCGTGCGGCCGGCCGGTAACCACCAGCAGACCGTCCTCGCCGGTCAGGGGGGCAAGGCGGTCCCAGGTCTGCTGTAACAGGGTGCGGCCCTGGCCGGTCAAGTCAAGCAGGAACTTGGGCCGGCCGGCCCGCGACAGCGGCCACAGCCGGGTGCCGGCCCCACCGGCGGGAATGACGGCCCGGAAGCCGGCCAACGGGCTCACAGCGCGTACTCCCCCACCAGACGCCAGCGCCGCGAGCCATCCAAGGCGCAAAGCCGCAGGTGGGTGGCCTGGAAGGTGGCGTCATAGGTGGCGTAGGCCTTCTGCGCCCGGTCCAGTACCGCGTCATCGACCTCCGCCGCCACCGTCAGGTGCGGCTTGTACGGGTAGCGCGACGGACGGCTGAGCGGCCCCTGTTTCAGGGCCCGCTCAAGGGCGCTGCACTGGGCCGCGCCATCCTCCAGCTTGATGTACACCACGGGCGTGACCGGCCGGAACGTGCCCGAACCACGCAGGTGGATGGCGAACGAACCGCGGGCCGCCGCCACCGCGGAGACGTGGGCCGCCACCTTGCGCACATCGGTGGCCGGCACCGCCATGGGCGGCACGATCGTGATATGGGGCCCGATGTCGTTGGCGTCCGGGTCGCCGAAACCGCGCCGGGCCGCCGCCAGTGGAGCCGACAACGGCTGGGGCACCATGATGGCCACCCCCACGTAGACCTGATCCGGGCCGAGGACGGGCAGTTTCATCGTGGCTCCGACACCCCGAACCGCTGGGCGATGCGGGCGTAGACCGGTGCGGCGATCTCCCTGGCCCGCCGGGCGCCATCGTCCAAAACGGCATCCAACTGAGCCGGGTCCGCCAAGAACTGGGCCGTCTTGTCGCGGAAAGGCCGCAGGGCCTCTACCACCACCTGGGCCAGGTCCACTTTCAGGTGGCCATACAGCTTGCCTTCATACTGAGCCACCAGTTGCTCGGGGGTTTGGCCGGTCAGGGCCGAATAGATCGACAGCAGGTTGGCGATACCCGGCTTGTTTTCCGGGTCCCAGGTGATCTCACTGCCCGAGTCCGTCACGGCGGACTTGATCCGCTTGGTGATCACCTTCGGGTCATCCAACAACTCGATGATGCCGGACTCGTGGCCGGTCTTGGACATCTTGGCCGTGGGGTCCTGCAGGTCGAAAATCTTGGCGGTCGACTTGACGATGTAGGCCTCCGGCACCACCGCCGTGCCCTCCCCGAAGCGCGAGTTGAGGCGCTCCGCCAGGTTGCGAGACAGCTCCAGGTGCTGGCGCTGGTCCTCACCCACCGGCACCACGTGGGCGTCATACAGCAAAATGTCCGCCGCCATCAGCACTGGGTAGTCGAACAGGCCAACGGTGACGCCCTTCTCACCCAGTTTGGCGGACTTGTCCTTGAACTGGGTCATGCGGCCGGCCTCGCCGAAGCCGGTGATGCAGTTGAGCAGCCAGGTCAACATGGCGTGTTCTGGCACCTGGGACTGGATGAACAGAATGGACCGCGCCGGGTCAACGCCGGCGGCCAGGAACTGGGCGGCGGTGGCCCGCACCCGCTGGCGCAAGGCTGCCGGATCTGGGGAGACGGTGAGGGCGTGCAGGTCAACCACCGAATAGACGCACTGGAAGGAGCTTTGCAGTTCAACCCACTGTTTCAGGGCGCCCAGATAGTTGCCTAGGTGGAGGGAGTCGGCAGTGGGCTGGATGCCGGAAAAGGCCCGTCGATTCTGTTCAGACACGCCTGCCATTGTGACAGGTCGACCGGGCTTCGGCCGAATGGGATGGCTCTAGGCTTGGTTCTTGGGCTTGTCGCATGGACTTGTCCCCGCCCCTGACCACACACCCAGGAGTTGAACATGGCCGCTGACCAACTGGAGTTCATCGAAGCCTGGACCCCTGAGACCGGGGCCGCCCGTGTCTTGGCCGGCTACGCCGACCGGTTCGGTGGCCGGCCCGCCGGGGTGTGGGCTGCGCCGGGGCGGGTCAACATCATCGGCGAGCACACCGACTACAACGGCGGCCTGGCCTTCCCCATCGCCCTACCGCACTGCACCTACGTGGCGGTGGCGCCATCGGGCAATGAGGTAATTCGGTTGGCGTCCGCCCAAGCCGACGGTCTATGGCAGGTCGCTATGCCCGATGTCGCCCCCGGGGCCGCCGCTGTGGCCGGTTGGGGTTCGTACGTCGCTGGCACCGTCTGGGCGTTGCGCCGGCGGGGGCTGGCCGCGCCCGCTGTTGTAGGGTATGTCGACTCGTGTGTGCCGTTCGGCGCCGGGCTGTCCAGTTCCGCCGCCCTGGAGTGCGCCTTCGCGGCGGCCTGCCGCGACCTAGGCGAACCGGGCTGGGCGGACACGCTGCCGGCGCGGCGGGTGATGGTGGAAGCCTGTATCGAGGCCGAGAACCAGATTGCCGGTGCCAACACCGGCGGCATGGACCAGTCCGCCTCGCTGCTGGCCGTGGCCGCCCACGCGCTGCTACTGGATTGCCGCTCAGGTGAAGCCCGGCCAGTGCCGTTCGACCTGGCGGCGGCCGGGTTGGAACTGCTGGTGATCGACACCCGGGCACCGCACCAGTTGAACGACGGCCAATACGCCGCCCGCCGCGCCACCTGCGAGGCCGCCGCCCAGGCTTTGGGTGTCGCGACCTTGCGCGAGGTGCCGCTGTCCGGGTTGTCCGCGGCGCTGGATGCGCTGGCCGGATTGCCCGATGGCCCGGTGGCGGTCAAGCGGGTGCGCCACGTGGTGACCGAGATCGACCGGACGGCCAGGTTCGTGGACTTGCTGGAGGCCGGGCGGGTGCTGGAGGTTGGGCCGCTGCTGGACGCCTCGCATGAATCGCTGCGGGTGGACTACGAGGTGACCGTGCCACAACTGGACGTGGCGGTGGCGGCCGCCCGGGAGGCCGGGGCGCTGGGGGCGCGCATGACCGGCGGAGGTTTTGGCGGTTCGGCCATTGCCTTGATCCCGGCCGGCGCTGGGCGTCAGGTGGCTTCGGCCGTGGCTGGTGCGTTTGCCGCCGAGGGCTTCGGGGCGCCGGCCTTCCTGGGCGCGGTGCCGGCCGGCCCCGCCAGGCGCGTCGCCTAGATCCGGCCGCCCGTCATCCCGGGCTTGACCCGGGATCTACGGCCGCAACTCGAAGTTGATCGCCGCCACCCGCCCGGCGTCATCGAACCCCACCCGCATGATGGAGCCGTCCTCGAACGTACCCAGCAGGGCGCCATCGGGCGCCGTCTCTTGGGCAACGCAGTTGGTGGTGAGGAGCGACTGCGCCAACAAGCGGTGGTTCAGCGGGTAGGTCTGGATCAGGTGGGTCAGGGCATCGGCCACCGGCTTGGGCGCCACCGGGGCGAACACGAACTCTGGCAGGTCTCCTACCAGCACAAACGCCGCACCGCCGTCATACGGGCAGCGGTAGTAGCACCAGTCGCCGCTGGAACTGGCGGCCGCGATCGAGGCTATGACATGCCCATTGATCAGTTCATCCAGCGGCAGCATGGATTCGACCAGGTCAGGGATGGTGCCGTGTTGCCGCAGGGCACCGTGGAAGGCCCTCACTCCCTGCAGCACCTGGTCCGGGTAGTTGTTGATGTTCTCGGTGCCCCACAGCCAAGTGTTGGACACCTCCGATTCGCTGCCCAGGAATTGGATGGTGTAGACCTGCTCGCCGAACGAGATGGTGCCCTCACCGAAGTCAGCCCACCAGCGTGGTTCGCTCAGGATCAGGTCACCGAAGGCGCGTTGGTGCAGCAAAGCGGGCCCCAGGTAGCGCGAAGCCAGGTCGATCAACGCCTGGGAGTGTGCCGGGGGGGCGGCCGGCGGCGCCGTCTTATTCGTCTTGCCTCGACCGAAGAGGCCCATGCGGCTAGTTTCCTCGTAAACCGCCCACCAGCGCAAACTAAGAGGGGATGGCCGGACGGACGCGGGCGGGTTTGGACCCCCAAGAGCCATCCCTCTGACGCAGTTCCCGGGGGAACCAGGCGCGGCCCAAACCCTCAACCGGGGTTGGCTCCGGCGCCAACTCCACCAAACGGCCCGCCTGGCTGTCACTCACCCGCCAAGCCGCCGGCGCGTTGTCCAACCGCTCCTGCACCAGCGGCAGGTAGCCGCCCCCAAACCACACCCACCAAGTCGGCTTGGGCGTCAACCCCAATAGACCGACCCGCCCCACGTAGGGCCGTTGCTTCTGCTTGTCCCCGGACCGCCACGCCAGGTGCTGCCCAGCATAGGTCCTGTCCCCCACCACTTCGGCCGTGGCATACAGAGCCGGGACCCCATCAGCCACCGCCACAAAGAACCGCCGCAACGCATCCCGCCAAGCCGGATCACGAAACGAATCACCTAGGAACCGCAAGCCCAGGTTCCACAACCGAGGTCTCATACGCCACCCAAGTGGCGTCCCCAGCCTCACCGGCCACTTCTTCAGGGACGTCCTCAACCCCAACTTCGAGGGGGCCGCCGAACAAGCCCAACAGGTCGCCATCGGGCACCGCCCGCTCCAACTGCTCAGGCGTAAGGGCCTTCGACCCAACTACCAGCAGGTCAATCGACAATCGGACCCACCTCCCATCCATCGACCAGTCCCAGCTTGGCCCGGCCAAACGCCTGGGGTACCGCCGGCTGCGCCGGCGTCAAGGTGTCTGGGGGCCAAGCCACCACTCCCCGAGCCTACCGGGCGGACAACGGCCCCTTGGGTAGAGACTTGTTGCCATCTGGAGGCCCCATCCTGCCCTTGGGTAGAGACTTGTTGCAGATTTTCGGGCCTGGAAGTGCAACAGCTCTCTACCCGAGGCCCCGATCAGGTGCCGCCGGTGCAACAACTCTCTACCCGGCGATCGTTCTAGGCCAAGGCGGCGCAGCAACTCTCTACCCCGGTGCCCGATGGCGTCCGCCCCGGCGATCCGGAGAGACTTCCGGTAGTCAACCAGGCCGAAAACGGCGATCCGGAGAGACTTTCGGTAGCCCAAGAGCCGCTCATGGCCGATCCGGAGAGAGTTCCGGTAGTTCTGGAGCCTGAAAACTGCAGCAAGTCTCTCCGGACCGTTCAAACGGGTCCAGGAACTACCGAAAGTCTCTCCGCATCGAAGTTGGGGTGCGGTTGACCCCAGGGGATCAATCGGCAAGGTCGGTGTCGCCAGGTCCCATGGCGTGACGACGCTCAGGACATAGGATTTGGTCACTCGATCCCCGGGAGTCACCGATGCGCTATCCCCAGCCGGCTCGCCCTGTTGCCACCTTCACCGTTGTAGCCCTCGCAACTGCCCTTGCAGTAGCCGGTTGCAGCAAAGACACCACTGATGACGCTGCCTCTAGCCCAACGGCCAGTTCAGCGTCGGCCTCGCCCAATCCGTCCACCGCTGCCACTACCGTGGAGCCGCCGGCCAGCCCAACCGGAGCGGCACCATCGGCCACCGACACGGGAACCGCCACCACCGAGCAAGAGGCGACCTTAACCCAAACCCCTGCCACCACCTTCGAGGACACCTACGAAGTGCTGTGGACCAGCGATGAGACGTTCACTGCCATGAGCCGGTCGGCCTACCTCAGTGGTGAGCACATCGTGATCACCGGTCAGGACTTCTCGTTCCGAGTGTTGGACGCGGACACGGGGGAAACCCTGTGGGGTGAGGAAGCCAGTTGCTACGGCGAACACTGGGGCTACAGAGTCTGCCTGGACGGAGAGCCGTCCGGAAGGCGTGTCCGGCTGTTGGATCCCCAGACCGGCGAGCAAGCAGGCAGCCTTGACACTGCGGCCTTGGGTCAACTGGTCTGGGTGATAGCCACCAACGACCAGGGCATCCTGGTGGGCGGTGGCAGTGAGAACGCCACGCCCGGCGAACCCGTCACGGTCGCCTTCTACACTGGGCCTGGCCCTCTGGCCTGGACAGCGACCATGCCGATGTACTCCGGCTACTTGATGCCATACGTGCAGGTGGCCGGCAAACTGGTGTCCGGCTATGACCAGCACACCACCGTGCTTGACCTGGCCACCGGCCAGGTGGAGGAATACGACGACCCGGCCATGACATGGGCGCCAGCAACGGGCGAAGAACGCTACGCCTATGAGGAGCCGGAGGTCTGGGTGCTAGATGACGCAGTTGTGCTGGGCGCCACGGCCGACGCCCAGTTCGGCCCGGTTCACTTCCTGCCCACGCCGCATCCCCTGGTCAGCTTCTATGGCTCAAGGCCGGACAACCTGGCGTTGGGCCGTTCGGCCGACGGCATTGTGGCAATCGGGCCCGATGGCGCCACCGTCTGGACGGCACCGGTACTGGCTGCGGCAGACCCGGCTGGGTCTACGGTTCTGGGAACCTGGGACGAGGCCGGCACGGTGGTAGTGGTGGACCAAGACACCGGGGAGATGGCGGCATTGAGCCTGGCCGATGGCGCCACCCAGTGGCAGGTCTCTCTCACCGATTTACTCCCGGGCGGCTTCGCCAATTCGGTCGAGTACCTTGACGGCCAAACAGTCGCGGTGGATACCGGCAACACCGAGACCACTGGCATGGGGCACTACGCCTACCTGGCCTTTAATGCTGCCGACGGCTCCCTGCAGTGGGCCCTCACCGATGCCGTCGATGGCGAATGGAGTTGGTCCTTCTTCGGTGAGGCCAGCAGTTGCGACTCCCTAGGCTCGGTGGCGGATCCGATCATTCTGTGTTGGGACGTGTCTGAACAAGGCAACCCTGCCCGGGTAGTGCCCAGGGCTTGATCGCCCCCGTACCGCCCAAGCCCGTACAGTAGTAAGCACCCCCACTCCCAGGAGGCCGCCGATGGCGCGCAAGTTGTTTTGCGAGTGGTCCCCGCTGACCTACCGCATCTCGGTGGCCAAGGGCTGCCTGGTGCGGCGGCTGCGTGATGCCGCCAGCCGAACCGATTTCGCCTCCCAGCGCCAGCCGGACCAGCCCCTGCCCATTTTGGTCTACGAGCACCAGTCGCTGATCCGGCGCCAACTGGCCGGTGTCGACATGGACCTCCAAGAGGGCAAGGCCATCAACCTGGCTCTGGCCGCGCCCAAGGTCAACGGCATCATGCTGCGCCCCGGCCAAACCCTGTCGTTCTGGCGGCTGATCGGCCGGCACGGCGCCAAGGACGGCTACCAGCTTGGCCTGACAATTGGCCCCGGTGGCCCGGACAAGGACATCGGCGGCGGCATGTGCCAGTTCACCAATCTGTTGCATTGGCTGGTGCTGCACTCGCCCCTTACCGTGGCCGAATACCACCACCACAATTCGGTTGACCTGTTCCCGGACTTCGACCGCCACGTGCCCTTCGGCGTGGGCACCTCAATCGCCTACAACTACGTGGACTACCGCGTCACCAACCCAACCGACGCCACCTTCCAGTTCCTGGTCCATACCACCGACACCCACCTGGTGGGTGAGTTAAGAACAGAGACCGAACTGCCGCACACCTACCAAGTCGAGGAGCGCGAGGCCCGCTTCGTCCGCTGTCCCGATGGCGTCCACCGCCGCAACGCGGTCTACCGGGTGACCACCGACCGGGCCAGCGGCACCACCATCAAGGAAGAACTGGTGGCCCAAGCCGACGCCAAGATCATGTATGACGAAGCCCTGGTCGCCGTCCCCATCATTGAGGCCGATGCCGTCCCATCCAAGTAGGCCCATCACTGCCATTTTGGGGCCCTGACCAGTCGATTCACTTACAGTGTCAGTGGTCAGGTCTAACGTCAGTTGCGAGAGCCTCCCCATCCACACAGGGGCTTCTGCGCCCCTGTTCAACCTCACAGGAGGATGTCATGGCTCCAACTCTTGCCGCCGTCGGTGCTGCACCGAAAGCCCGGTGCTACACTTCAGACATGCCCACCGCACGGCCCCGCCACACCATCACGGAGACGCCGCACATCGCCGCCATCTTGGACCGGGCGGCGGTCAAGTGGCCCGAGTTGGCGGATCGACGTGCCCGGTTGCTGCACAAGCTGCTTGACCAGGCCGATGCCACTCTCATGGCCGAACAAGAAGCGGAACTGGCTGAGTACCGCGCCCTGGTCCAAAGGCTGGCTGGTTCAATGCCCGGCGTTTGGCCCGAAGGCGCCATCGAGTCTCTCCATGATGAGTGGCCGGAATGATAGTCTTCGACGCCAAACTCCTGGTCGCGTTCTACACACCCGGCCACTCACACCAAGCACGAGCCGTCGCGGCGCTCGCCGCAGTCGCCACCGAACCAAGGGCGATGAGTGCACTGACCCTAGCCGAATTTCTGGTTCATCCCGCTGCCTCCGGTGCAACCACCAAAGCGGAAGCCAATGTCAAGGCACTGGGGATCGCGATCCGCGACATCCAACCCGAGGACGCCGCCCCGTTGGCTCGCCTCAGGGCCAGCACCGGTTTGAAGATGCCCGATGCCGTGGTGCTGCACCTAGCCATCAAGGAGGGTGCGTCTCTGCTCACCTTCGATGACCGCCTGGCGGCGGCCGCCCGGGACTACGGCGTCAAGGTTGTCGGGGCGGCAGACACCCAAACTGGTTAGCGCAGGCCGCGGGCCGGGTTGGGGGGCGCGGTCGATTCCCGGATTACCAGGCTGGGTTTGATCAGTTGGGGGCTGTTCAGGCCGTCCGGCGCGGCCACACCCTCAAGCAGGTCGGTCAGCAGGTCGAAGGCCTGGCGGCCCAGTTCGATGAAGTCTTGGCGAATGGTGGTGAGCGGCGGCTGGGCGAAGGCGGCCAACGGGTTGTCGTCGTAGCCCACCAGGGAGATGTCGCCCGGCACGGTCAGGCCGGCCTCGCGGATGGCGCGCATCGCCCCCAGGGCGATCTCATCGTTGGCGCAGACGATGGCGGTGATGGCGTCGCCGTAGGCGGCCAACAGTTCGCGGGCGGCAGCGTATCCGGAGGCCGGGCTCCAGTCGGCACAACGGAACGTCGGGTAATGCGGCAGGTGGGCGGCATCGAGCGTATCCAGAACACCCTTGGATCGCCGCCCTTGGGCCTCCACGCTGGGGGAATCCAGGATGAAAATCGACCGGTGGCCGGCCTCGATCAGGTGCTTGGCGGCCGCCACCGTGCCCTCGTATTCGTCGATTGAGACACTGGGCAGCCGCGGGTTGTAACCGGGGTGCGGCGCGGTGGCGGCCACGGCCGGCAGGTAGGCGGGCAGGGCTTCGGCCACGGCCCGGCCCAGCGGGTCGAAATCGATGGCCACCACGCCGGCCAAAGCCTGGGAGGCCAGGGTGGCCACGGTCTTGCGCACGGCCTCTTCGTCTTCGCCCTCGGCCACCACGATCAGCACCGCTAGGTCCTTCAACCGGGCGGACTGCTCGGTGCCGGCAATGACCCGGCTGTAGCCGAATTCGACCGTGTTGGAGGCCACCACGCCCACGGCGCGGGACCGGCCGGACACCAGTTGGGTGGCGGCGGCGTTGCCGAAGTAGCCCAGTTCGTCCATGGCCGCCTGGACCCGTTCCCGGGTCTTGCGCGCCACCTTGTCCGAACCTTCGACCACCCGCGAAACGGTGACGGTGGAAACACCGGCGTGCGCCGCGACATCGGCCAAGGTGGGCCGTTCCGGGAATCCAGTCACACGCGGCATCGTACCCATGGCACCCACCTTCGGCCCTATCCCTTCACCGCCCCGGACATCAAGCCGGCCATGAAGTAGCGCTGCAGGAACAGGAAGATCATCGCGACTGGCAGGACGGCAATGACCGAGGCCGCCATCAGGCCACCCCAGTCAACCGAGTTGGCGCCCTTGAAGAACATGATGGCCGGCGTGATGGTGCGGTACTTCTCCTGCGAGATGAAGATGTAGCCGAACATGAACTCGTTCCAGGCCGTGATGAAGGCATACAGGCCCACAGAGACGATGGACGGGATCATGATGGGCAGGATCACCCGGCGGATGGTGCCCAGCCGCCCGCAGCCATCCAGGACGGCGGCCTCTTCCAGCGACATCGGGATCGAGTCAAAGGCGGATGACAGCATGAAGGTGCAAAGCGGTATGACGAACGTGGTGTAGGCCAATATCAGGGACAGGTATGACTCCAGGATGCCCAGGTTGCGCATGGTGATGTAGAGCGGCACCAGCAGCAGCACGCCTGGGATCATCTGTGAGATCAGCATGGCCAGGTTCGAGAATCTGACCATGTGGTGGCGGAAGAAGCGGGAGAAGACGTAGCCGGCCAGGATTGAGATGACCAGGGACAACAGGCAGGCAGACAGGGCCACGATCATCGAGTTGCGGATGTAGGTGACGAAGCCGTGCTTGCCCAGCACGGAGGTGAAGTTCTCGAAGGTCAGATCCTTGGGCCACAGGGTGGGGATACGGGCCCTGACCTCGCGCTTCGGTTTGAGGGCGGATACCACCATCCAGAAGAACGGGAAGATGCAGTAGATGGACAGCAGGGTCAGCAGGACGTAGGCGCCCAGGTTGCCCAGCCGGCGTTGGGTGCGGGTTTTCATGGCGCCTTACCCCACGATCTCTTCGCTCAGCTTGCGCCGGTAGCGGTAGTAGACAACGAAGATCAGCGAGGTGCCGATAAGCATCATGGTGGACAGCGCGGAGGCTTGGCCGACGTTGAACTCTTTCATGGAGTAGCGATAGATCAGGATGGGCAGGGTGATGGTGGCGTAGTTGGGGCCGCCTTCGGTCATCACCCAGATGAAGTCGAAGTTGACCGCGGTCCAGATGATGTGGATGAACACGATGATCAGCGAGACGGACCGCAGGTGGGGCATGGTGACGGAGATGAATCGCCGCCAGGGCGAGGCGCCGTCGATCTGGGCCGCCTCGTAGAGATCGCCTGGGATGGCTTGCAACGCGGCCAGGAACGAGATGGTGTAGTAGGGGAAGGACCGCCACACGTTGACGAAGATGACGGTGGGCATGGCCCAGTGCTTGTTCCCCAGGAAGTTGATCGGCTGGTCGATCACGCCGAACTTGGTCAGCAGGTAGTTGACAATGCCGAAGTCCGGGTTCAGCATCCAGGCCCAAGTCATGCCGGCCACGATGATCGGCACCAGCCAGGGGATGAACGTCATCACCCGGAAGGCGGCTTGGCCGCGCACCTTGCGGTTGAGCAGCAGTGCGGCCACCAGCCCGATGGCGTATTCGCCCACCACCGAGCCGGCGGTCCACACCACGGTGTTGCGGACAGCGCCGCCAAAGTGCGGATCGGCTACTACCTCGCGGAAGTTGTCCAACCCGGCAAACCCGCTGACGGCGGGGTTGATCAGGTTGACGTGGTTGAAGGTATCGATCAGCACCTGCACCAGCGGGTAGCCGATCAGTACCGCGAGGAAGATCCAGGCCGGGGCCAGGGCGGCCGCGGCGAAGCGCGAATCCGCCCTGTCCCTGGACACTGGCCTACGGCCGGTCCGCACCTTGGCTTTGGTTGCCACTTGTCAGTGCCTTTCGCTGCCTGAAGCGGTTTCCAGTGGGCTTATTGTGCCAGGTCACCGGAGTTGGCGAGGGCGTCGTTGATGGCGTTGCCCAGCCAAGCGGCGGCCTCTTCAGCGGACTGGCCTTCCTGCAGCACCAGGGCCACGGCGTCGATCTGGGCCTGGGTGATTTCGCCCAGCGCCACCGGCGGATAGACCACGCCGTATTCCAGCAGGGCGGCGAAGTCCTTGACCCACTTCGAGTCGGTGCTGACGGTGCTGAGGGCCGAGCGGGTGGGGAAGGCGGCGGACTGCCAGGCTTCCGAGGCGAAGGCCTGCGACAGCAAGGTGGCGCCTTCCAGCACGTCCGAATCGGCCATCACCATCAGCGGCTTGGCTTCGATGTAGGTGGCCGTGTGGCCGCCCTCGGGATACGGCACCGGGTGGACCGAGATGTCGGCCATCTCGGGCACGGTCGATTCACGTTCGCTCAGCCAGTTGCCGGTGACAAAGGTGGCGGTCAGGCCGGTGACGAAGTTCTCGTCCGTCTCTTCCCAGCCGTAAGTGGCCGAGTTCGGGTTGGCGGCGCCCGAGGCCATCACGTCGATGTAGAACTGGAAGGCCTTGGTGGCCTTGGCCAGTTCGGCCGGGTCATCGTTCCAGATGTTGCGGTAGCCGCCACCGGGTTGGGCGGTGGCCAGTTCGGCATCAACCTCGGCCAGGTAGACCAGCAGTTCCTGCGGCTCACGCACGCCGGTGCCGGTGACACCGAAGGCCGAGCTACCGGTGGCGTCTTCCACCTTGGTGCCGATGGCGATGACGTCTTCCCAGGTCTCGGGCACCGCGACGCCGGCCTCGGCCAGGATGTCGTCATGCACCAGGTAGGCGCGGGCGGTGGCCTCATACGGGAAACCGATCACCTTGCCGTCGATGACCATGGCTTCCTTGACGGCATCGGACACCTTGTCCTTGTCTTCCCAGGTGTCCCAGGCGGCGGTCAGGTCAGCCAGGATGCCCAGCTTGTAGAACTCGCCCACATATTCGGGCAGGCCCCAGATGGCGTCCGGCAGGTTGCCGCCAGCGGCCGAGGCGATGATCTTTTCATGCAGCATGTCGTAGGTGAAGTTCTGCTGGTTGACGGTGTAGCCGGTGGCCTCTTCGAAGAGCCTGATCTGCTCCAGGCTGGCCGCTTCCGTATCGGCCCCTTCGGTCCAGCAGGTCCACAGTTCGATGGTGCCCTTGGATTCGGTGGAGCCGCCGTCATCGGTACCGGCGTCCGTGTCGGTACCGGCGTCCGTGTCGGTGCCTGCGTCCGCCGTGGTGGCGGTGTCGGAGCCGGCAGAGGCGGTTGAGTCGGTGTCCTTGCTGTCGCTGCCGCAACCGGCCAGCAGGAGGGGAACGGCGGCCAGCGCGGCCACCAGGGTCAGGTGCTTCTTCATTGAAAGGCCTTTCTTAGGCGTTATGGGCGGTATGGCGAAGCGGGCGGTGGCCCGTGGCGTCTCAGCGGTGAAGGCCGCCCGGGTCACCCGGCGTCCGGTGGGTACCGGACAGTCGAGTTGACTAACGTTTATCATTCTGAGACACGGGACGGCTCGCTGTCAACTCCTGAGTTTTCGCACGTAGCAGAACCGCCAGCCCAGCTACCAGGCCAGTGAGGCTTGACGGGGCCGGGGGCCGTATGATAATCGTTATTCAATCGTGACCTTCGGGGCCAATGTTGGAACCGGCCAGCCGCGATCCACCGCCCGCCACCACTGCACCGGGAAGACGCCATGAGCCAACTCACGTGGGGACACCACCAGTTCCCCCTCACCCTCACCTGGGACACCGACGCCCCGGTCGCCCTCAGCCTGGCCCCTGGCGCCGCCCGGCCTGCCACCGCCCCCGGCCCCCACCTGGCCGAGGTGCTGGTCTTAGGCCAGGGTCGCGGCCTCACCTCCATCCTGTTGGCCCGTAGCGCCGTGGGTGACCGGTTGCGTTACCGCACCCACCAAGAGGTGCCCGATGGCGCGTGGCAGACCCTCGTCATTGAGCAGGCCGATCCGCTGACCGGCCTACTGGTGACCAGCCGCCTGACCTACACCGCCGGTTCCACCACCTACCGCGCCACCACCACCGTCACCAACCAGGGCACGGAGCCACAGGTGCTGCAGGCAATCGGTTCGGTCGTGTTGGGCGGCCTGGGTGGTACCGACGGCCTGATCGGCCAACGGACCGAGGCCGCCGTCTGGGCCGCCCGCTCCGAGTGGTGCGCCGAATCGCGCTGGTACGCCACGCCCCTGGCCGCGCCGGGCGGCCTGGCGGACATCGACCCGGCCACCCACGGCGGACAGGCCCGCGGCACCTGGGCCCTGACCGGCCGGTCCACCTGGCCCTGCGACGGCCACCTGCCCATGGGCGCCCTGACCGGGCCCACCGGCCAGGCGCTGGCCTGGCAGATCGAGATCAACGGGCCGTGGCGCTGGGAACTGGACACCAGCGGCAGCGCGGCTGATCCCTTTGCCCTGGCGCTGGGCGGCCCCACCGACCTGGACCACGCCTGGGCCGTCAACCTGGAACCCGGCCAGGCCTTCACCACCGTGCCGGTCTCCTTCGCCTACTCGGACCAGGGCCTGGACGGCGCTCTGCAGCAGTTGACCCGTCACCGCCGCGCCTCCCACCGGCCCTTTACGGCCGATGCCGCCCGGCCCCTGGTCTTCAACGACTACATGAACGCCCTGATGGGTGACCCAACCACGGAGAAACTGCTCCCCCTGATCGAGGCGGCCGCGGCGGTTGGTGCCCAGGTCTTCTGCATCGACGCCGGCTGGTATGACGACGGTGGCGACTGGTGGCCATCGGTGGGAGCCTGGGAGCCGTCCACAGTGCGCTTCGGTGAACTGGGCCTGACCGGCGTACTGGAACGCATCCGCCAGGCTGGCATGGCGCCTGGCCTGTGGGTAGAACCGGAAGTGGTTGGGGTCGAGTCACCGGTGGCGAGCACCCTGCCCGAAGAGGCCTTCATGCATCGTCTTGGCCGGCGCATCGTGGAGCAGAAGCGTTACCTCTTGGACCTGCGTTCGCAGGCCGCTCGCGACTACCTTGACTCCGTTTTCGACCGGCTGATCAGGCAATACGGCGCCCGTTACTTCAAGTGGGACTACAACGTCACACCGGGCCTGGGGCCGGACGATGCCGGCGTGCTCGCGCCCGGCGCCGGCCTGCTGGAGCATGCTCGCGCCCACTTGGCGTGGTTGGAGCAGCTTCGTGCTCGCTACCCGGAGGTCATCTTCGAGGCGTGCTCATCCGGTGCTCAGCGCATGGACCCCGCCACTTTGGCCTACTACGACCTGCAGTCCACCTCGGACCAGCAGGACTACCGCCGCTACGCCACCATTGCCGCCGCCGCGCCGGCCATCATGCCCCCGGAGCAGGCCGGCAACTGGGCCTACCCGCAGCCCGAATGGGACCTGGAGCAGACGGCCTTCACGCTGGTCACAGGCCTGTCCGGCCGGCTCTACCTGTCCGGCCACCCCAACCGCCTGTCCGCCGCCCAGCTCGCCCTGGTGCAAGAGGCGGCCGCCCTCTACCCGGCGGTGATCAACCACCACGTGGCGGCGGTGCCGACCTGGCCTCTTGGCCTACCGGGTTGGGACGACTCCCTGGTCGCTTTGGCCACGGTGGCCGATGGTGCGGCACTGGTTTTCGTTTGGCACCGCCCCACGGCCACCTCGCCCAAGGGTCTGGCCGCCCTGCCGCTGGCCGATTGGGCCGGCGCCACGGCCAAGGTCGAAACGGTCTTCCCCACGGAACTGGCCGCCTGGCCCGCTACCTGGGACGCGACATCGGGCACCCTCAACCTGAACCTGGACGGCATTGGCGAGGCCGCCCGTGTCTTCCGTCTGACCCGCGACTAGCGGCGTTATTTTGACTTACTCAAAATAACGGCCTAGGCTCGGGCTCGTGACGGGCTTGGAGCAGGTGGTGCGGCGGGCGGGGCTCAAGGCCACGCGCGGCCGCCTGGCCGTGCTCCAAGCCCTTGAAGGCGCCCCCCACGCCGACGCCGAAGCCATTTACCAGACCGTGCGGCAACAAATCCCCACCACCTCCATCCAGTCCGTCCACAACATCTTGGGCGACTTCACGCGGGTGGGCCTGGCCCGGCGCATCGAACCGGCCCACTCCCCCGCCCTCTACGAGCGCCGGGTGGGCGACAACCACCACCATCTGGTGTGCCGCGGCTGCGGCATAGTTCACGACGTCGACTGCGTGGTGGGCGCCGCCCCCTGCCTGACGCCATCGGACGACCACGGCTTCCAGCTCGCCGAAGCGGAAGTCACCTTCTGGGGCCTTTGCCCCACCTGCTCCACCCGCACCGCGGGCGAACCAGGCTAGACCAAGCCAGACCAAGGAGACACCATGACCCAACCCCCCGCCACCACCACCCAGACCGGCGCCCCCGTCGGCTCGGACGAGCACTCGCTGACCGTTGGCCCCGACGGCCCCACCGTGCTCCATGACCGCTACCTGGTGGAAAAGCTGGCCCAGTTCAACCGCGAACGCATCCCGGAGCGGATTGTCCACGCCAAGGGCGGCGGCGCCTTCGGCGAGTTCGTGGTCACCGCGGACGTGTCCGCCTACACCCGCGCCGCCGTCTTCCAGCCCGGCACCACCACCGAGATGCTGGCCCGCTTCAGTTCCGTGGCCGGCGAGCAGGGCTCCCCGGACACCTGGCGCGACGTGCGCGGCTTCGCCCTGAAGTTCTACACCACCGAAGGCAACCTGGACATTGTGGGCAACAACACGCCCGTCTTCTTCATCCGAGATGCCATCAAGTTCCCGGACTTCATCCATTCGCAAAAGCGCCTGCCGGATTCGGGCCTGCGCAACGCAGACATGCAGTGGGACTTCTGGACCCTCTCGCCCGAATCGGCCCACCAGGTGACCTACCTGATGGGCGACCGCGGCCTGCCCCGTTCGTGGCGGCAGATGAACGGCTACGGCTCGCACACCTACCAGTGGATCAACGCCGCCGGCGAGCGCTTCTGGGTCAAGTACCACTTCATCGCCCGCCAAGGCACCGAAGAGTTGGATGAGGCGGCAGCGGAAGCCATCGCCGGCGCCAATGCCGACTACTACCGGCAGGACCTGTTCGACGCCATCGCCCACGGTGACTTCCCCGTTTGGGACGTCAAGGTGCAAATCATGCCCTACGCCGAGGCCCTGACCTACCGCTTCAACCCGTTCGACCTGACCAAGGTGTGGCCGCACAGCGACTACCCCCTGATCGACGTGGGCCACTTCACGCTGGACCGCAACCCGCTCAACTTCTTCGCCGAGATTGAGCAGGCCGCCTTCAGCCCCTCCAACCTGGTGCCGGGCACCGACATTAGCCCGGACAAGATGCTGATGGCGCGCGTTTTCAGTTACCCAGACGCCCAGCGCTACCGGGTGGGTACCAACTACAACCAGATTCCGGTCAACGCGCCGCACGCCGCCGCCGTTCACAGCTACACCCAGGACGGCGCCCAGGCTCACTACTACGACTCGCCCACCAAGCCGGTCTACGCGCCCAACTCGTTCGGCGGTCCGGTGGCCGATGCCGCGGCGGCCGGCGAGGGTGGTTGGGCGGCCGATGGCGAGTTGCAGCGGGCGGCCGCCACCCTCCACGCCGAGGATGACGACTTCGGGCAGGCCGGTTCGCTTTACCGGGACGTCTTCAGCCCCGAGTCGAAGGCTCGCTTCATCGCCACGCTGACCGGCCAGGGCCGGGCGCTGACGGTGCCGGGCATCAAGGCCCGCTTCATCGACTACTGGACCAAGGTGGACGCGGACCTCGGCGCCACCCTGGCCGCCGCCCTGGCCTAGACGAACCCGGTTGCCTCCGGCCGCCGGCGCCACGCCGGCCGCCGGAGAAAGGTGGTGGCCACTCACAACCAGTCTGCTCCGCGCGCAACGCGCGGAGCAGACGGCCGGACCCATCCACGTTCGCTACGCCGCCGCCTTCCCCCGGCGGCCTACGTAGGTATCTCAGCTAGGCCGTGGGGTTGCCGACGGCGCCAAGGAACAGCGGCACGCCGGTGTCGGTATCGACGATGGCGTAGGCGAAGGGCCGGTCGAAGCTCAGCTTGATCGGGTTGTCGTCAACCATGCCGGCGGCCTCCGCCACCACCACGGCGGTGACGGCAGCCGCCTCGGTGCCGTTCTCATCCACCTTGACCACGGCCTTGTGCGCGGCGTCGGAGACGTACAGGTTGTTGCCGCCATCGGCCGCGCCCAGGCCGGTCAGATCGGCCTTCGCGCTGTCGAACAGGTCGGTCACGCCCAGTTCTTCCAGCACCGGGATCAGGTTGATGGTGCCGGTGGCCGCCTCCCACTTGGGCAGGCGCAGGTTGACCTGGGTGTAGGCGGCCGCGTCCAGCCAGGTCTTGAGTTGGTTACCGTCCCAGGTGACGGTGTCCACGCCGCCGGCCGGCAAGGCCAACACCATGGCGAACGGGCCGCCGGCGAAGGGCAACACCACACCCTGGGTGCCGTCCGCCAGGTCGAAGTAGCTGAGCAACTCGCCGCTCTGGGACATGAAGTCCGCCTGCACCACTTCACCGGAAGCCAGGGTGAAGTCACCCTTCTGGGTCAAGTAAGTCTCGAACGTCTTGGACCAGGTGCCCTTGAAGTAGAGGGCGTTCAACAGCACCAGGCGGGCAGCCGGGTCCAGATCCACCAGGATCGAATCGATCAAGCCCTCGGTCTTGTCGTCGACCCAGCCGTTGATGGCCTCCAGCGCCGCCGCCGTGTCCTGCAGGTCCAGGTTGGCCAGTTCGGCCTGGTAGTAGGTGGCGGCATCGTTCAGGTAGGCCTGCAGCAACGTCATATTGTCATCGGCCCACAGCGAGTTGGCCACCCGCACCACCGGCGGAATGTCTTGGCCGGTCTCTTCGGCCGCCTCCGCCGCCTCGGCCGCCACCTCGGCGGTGTAGCCGGCATAAGCCTCGATGATGGCCTGCGCCGCCTGGTTGACCGTCAACGGATCGGCCCCCATGAACTGGGCCAGTTGGCTGGCGGTGTTGCCGCGGGCGCCATCGGCCACCATGCCGAACGCCAGGTAGACCGACAACGGCGAGTAGACAGGGTTCGGGTTGCCGGTGTCCTGGGCGGCCACCAGCGGGAAGGCGCGCTCCCCCAGCCAGGCGATTGGGTCGACGCCGGCCGGCAGGGTCACGTCCACCGTCACCGGGTCGCGCGGTGGCGGCGAGGCCGTGGCCCCCTTCGGTGACGGCACATCACCCGCCTGGTCACCGCTGCAAGCCGCCAACGAACCGGCCAAACCGAGGGCCACCAGGGCCGCCACCACGCGTTTCATTCGACTCTCCCGTTCTGTTGGGGCGCCGCCAAGGGGCGCCGCTGCCAAGATAATGCCTGCTGCGAGCGTGATCCTTACAGGGTGGCTGTGGGATCGTTCATGACGCCGATGAACAGCGGCGTGTAGGTGTCCGTGTCAACAATGGCGTAGACGAACGGCCGGTCGAAATAGACGAAGCTGGGTGGCATGGCGGCGGCGCCTTCCCCACTCCAGACGGTGACGGAGGCGGCCTTGGTGCCACTCTCATCCACCTGAACGGTGGTGGCCTGCAGCAACTGGCTCAGGACCAGACTCGGCTCATCCGCTTCGGTCGACTGCCCGATGCCGCTCAAGTCCGACAGGTTCTGATCGAACACGTCCGTCACGCCCAGAGCCTGCAGAGACGTGGTCAGGTCGAACGTGGCCTGGATGTCCCACTTGGGCAGGACGACACTGACCTCACCGGGATAGCCCGACTCCTCGACCCAGTTCAGGATGGTGTCGCCATCCCACGTCACCGAATCAACACCACCGGCCGGCACCACGGCCACCATGGCGAACCGTTCGCCCTTGTAGGGCAGGATGGCGCCATAGGAGCCATCATCCAGCGCCAGGGTGGCGATGTCGGTCTCACTCATCGACATCATCTCGGCCTGGATTACCTGACCGGAGGCCAGCGTGAAGTCCCGCTCCCGGGTGTCCTCCGGGTCGAACAGCCACAACCACTTGCCATCAAAGTAGAGGGCGGTGGCGCCGAAAATGCGGGCCTTGTCCGAAATCTGCGGCACCAGGCCGTTGATCAGGCCGTCCGTGTTGTCCGAGATCCAACCGTTGATGTCCCCAGCCGCGTCCGGGCCCTGCAGGTCCAGGTTGACCAAGCCGGCACTGTAGTAGGTGTCCATCTGGTCGATGAAAGTCTGTTCCAACACAATCTGATCGTCCGCCCATAGGCCCGCCGCCAAGTCAATGGTGGGCCCCCAGTAGCCGCCATCATAGCCATCTACGGCGGCGATCAGGCCACGGGCCCACTCGTTGACCTGCTCGGCCTCGCCGCCCAGCAGCCCGGTCAGTTGTTCCGCCGTGGTGCCGCGGGCGCCATCGTGCACCATGGCAAGCGCCAGGTAGGCCGACAAGGGCGACCAGGCCGGGTTGGTGCCGGCCGTTTCATCCGCCAGCACCAGGGGGCTCAACTGCCCGGCGAACTGGCTCACGGCCGCGGCCTCTTCGGTGGTGAAAGTCGGCACGTGGAGGTCATCCTGCTTGATGGGGTCAGGGCTGGGTACAGGGTCGGGGCTGGGGCTGGGTGTGTGGGTACGTGTGGGCGTGGGCGTGGGTGTGGGGTCGCTGCCAATCACCTGCCCGCCGGCGCAGGCCGTCAAACCGGCGGCCAACGCCGCCACCATCGCTACCGCCACAAAGCGTTTCATCGGGACCGTCCTAAGGCTGAGTTGGTTTGGTTTGCCCGGCCTGCCTCCGGGCGTTACACCAGGCTTATGCCCGATGCCGCCCCGATCCTTACGGTCTTGTGTCGCGGTAGTTCTTCTACGCCTTGCCGCGGCGGACGTCCCGGCGGGCCTTTTGCACCACCGGGTCCGGAATCGGCACGGCCTCGATCAGGTCCTTGGTGTACTGCTGCTGGGGGTTGCGCAACACCTCTTCGCGGCTGCCCAACTCGACCAGTTCGCCGGACCGCATCACCGCGATGCGGTCCGCCAGCAGGTCCACCACCGCCAGGTCGTGCGTGATAAACAGGCAGGCGAAACCCATCTGGTGCTGCAGGCGCACAAACACTTCCAGCACCTTGGCCTGCACCGACACGTCCAACGCGGAAGTCGGCTCGTCCGCCACCAGCAGCTCCGGGTCCATCACCAGGGCGCGGGCCAGCGAGACGCGCTGGCGCTGCCCGCCGGACAATTCATGCGGATAGCGGTTGGCATAGTCGGATGGCAACTCCACGGCATCGAGCAACTCCGCCACCCGGGCCTCCCGCTCGGCCTTGGTGCCCGTGCGGTGCACCCGCATCGGTTCGCTGATGCAATCCGCCACCGACATGCGCGGGTTCAGGGACGAGGCCGGGTCCTGGAAAACGAAAGCCAGGCGGCGGCGCAGGGCGCGCAGGGCGGCCGGCCTGATGCCGCGCAGTTCCTGCCCCAGTACCGTCAGTTCGCCGCCGGTGGGCAACTGCAGACCAACCGCGCAGCGGCCCAGGGTGGTCTTACCGGAACCCGACTCACCGACCAGGGCCAAGATCTCATGCCGGTGCAACTCCAGCGACACGTCCTTGACGGCCTTGACCGGCGGCGAGCCGATGCGGCCCGGGAAGAACACGTCCAGGTGGCGCACCGACAAGGCCAGTTCGGCCTCAACCGGCGGGGCCGCCACGGCGTCCATGGTGGCTGGACGGGCGCCACCCAGCCGGGGCACCGACCCCAGCAGGTGCTTGGTGTAGGGGTGCTGCGGATCGTTGAAGATCTGTTCGGCCGTGCCCTGCTCCACCAACTCGCCGCGGAACATCACCGCCACCCGGTCAGCCATATCCGCCACCACGCCCATGTTGTGGGTGATCAAGATGATGGCCGTGCCAAGGCGTTCACGCAGGTCATGCAGCAGATCCAGGATCTGCGCCTGGACGGTTACGTCCAGGGCGGTGGTGGGCTCATCGGCGATGATGACCTCTGGGTCGCAACTGATCGCCATCGCGATCATGACGCGCTGCTTCTGGCCGCCCGAAAGCTGGTGCGGGTAAGAGTGGACCCTGATCTCTGGGTCCGGGATGCCCACCAGGTCAAGCAGTTCCACCGCCCTTGCCATGGCCTCCTTGCGGGAGATGTTCTGATGTGACAACAAGGCTTCGCAGATCTGCCAGCCGGCCGTCCGCACCGGGTCAAGCGCCGTGGACGGCTCCTGGAAGATCATCGCGATACGGTCCCCCCGCACCCGGCGGATGGCTTCACCGTGCAGGCCGATCAGTTCCGTCTGATCGATCCGGGCTTCGCCTTCGATCCTGGCCGTGCGCGGCAACAGGCCCACCATGGCGCGCGAACTGACCGTCTTGCCAGAGCCGGATTCACCCACGATGGCCAAGATCTCGCCCTTGCGGACCTCAAACGAAACCCGCTTGACGGCCCGCACCGGCGGCCCATCAGTCTGGAACGACACCGACAGGTTGGTGGCTTCAAGCAACACTGGGGCTGGGGACGTCATCGGGCACCTCCCTCAGGGGCTTCAGCACCTTCGGTGACGTGACCGGCCACAGCCGCGGGGACGTCATCGGGCATATCCGCCTGACTGCCCAGAACCGTCTCTTCCAACTCGCGTTCGTCAGCCGTGGTGGTGCCGCCGCGGGTGCGCAGCAGCGGGTTCAACACGTCGTTGAGGGATTCGCCGATCAGGGTCACGCCCGTCACCACCAGCACAATCGCCAGGCCGGGATAGACCGACGTCCACCAGATGCCGTTGGTCAGGTCCGAGGTGGTGGCGGTGGACAGGTCGCGGCCCCATTCGGAGGCCGAGGTCGGTTCGATGCCGAAACCCAGGAAGCCCAGCGAGGCTAACGTCAAGATCGCCTCCGAAGCGTTCAACGTCAACAACACCGGGATCGACTGGGAGACGTTAGGCAGCACATGGCCGAACATGATGCGGCCCGGCCGGGCGCCGCCCACCTTGGCCGCCTCCACGTAGGGCAAAGACTTGGCGGACAGGGTGGCGTTGCGCACCACCCGGAAATAGCGCGGCACAAACACCACCGTGATACTGAGCGAGGCCGCCATCATGCCGCCGAAGCCGCTGGATGAACCGCCGCTGATCACAATCGCCACCACGATAGCCAGCAGCAGCGACGGGAAGGCGTAAACGGCATCCATGATCAGCACCAAGATGCGGTCCAACCAACCACCCAGGTAGCCCGAGATGACGCCCAGGGCCACACCGATCACAATCGAGGCGGCCACCGCCATTATCACCACCAGCAAGGCGGTGCGGGCGCCGTAGATCACCCGGGAGAGCACGTCGTAGCCCTCCACCGTGGTGCCAAGGATGTGGTCCGACGACGGCGGCTGCTGCTTGCCGAAAAACTCGCCTTGATACTTGCGCTGGGCCAGGGCGTAGGGCGCCAAGGAGTCGGCAAAGATCGCCACCAGCACAAACAGGGCCATGATGCCGCTGCCGATCAGCAGCATCAGGCGTTGCAGGCCGTGGGTGGTGCCCAGCAGCTTGACGCCGGGAATCTTGCGCAGCGCGCTCTTCAGGGTTGGCATGTCAGTACCTCACCCTCGGATCAACCAGCGCGTTGATGACATCGATCAAGAACGAGATGACCGCCACCAACAGCGCAATCGCGGTCACAATGCCCTGCACCGCCACGAAGTCACGCGCCAACAGATACTGCGACAAGGCGTAGCCCAAACCGGGCCACTCGAAGGTGGTCTCCGTCAAGATGGCGCCACACAACATCAGGGCAATCTCCATGCCCATCACGGTCACCACCGGAATCAGGGCATTGCGGAAGGCGTGCTTTGAGACCACCCGGCGTTCCGCCACACCCCTGGCCCGGGCCGCCACCACGTAATCGGTCCGCAGGGTCTCAAGCAGGTTGATGCGGATCAAGCGGATGAAGATGCCGGCCTCCATCAAGCCCAACGCCACCGCCGGCAAGATGGCGTGTTTCAGCACGTCGCTGATGTAGACCCACTGGCCCGATCTGAGGGCGTCAACGATCATGAAGTGAGAGTCGTAACCCAGGTCAGCCAGGGCTAACTCGGTAGTTCGAGACACACGCATCGAGGTGGGCAGGATGCCCAGGCCGTGTGCGCCGAAGATCAGCTTCAGCACCAAGCCCAAGAAGAAGACAGGCGCGGCGTAAACCAGCACGGCGAAGAACCGGATCGTCACATCCGCCAGCCGGTCGTGGTAGCGGGCCGCCAGCCGGCCCAACGGAATGCCGACCAGGAAGGCGATGATCAGCGACCAACAGACCAACTCGACCGTAGCCGCCCCGTTGGTCAGAACGACATCGAGAATCTTCCGGTTGTCCTTCGAAGCCGTGCCAAAATCGCCCTGCACCACGTTGCCCAGGTACTCGAAGTATTGGACAAAGATGGGCCGGTTGTAGCCGGCCGCCTCCCGGCGCCGCTCAAGTTCATCAGGGGTGAGCTGCCCGCCAAGCTTGGCGCTGATCGGATCGCCGATGACCCGCATCAGGAAGAACACCAAGGTCACCAGGATCAGCACGGTTGGAACAACCAGTGCCAGCCTGACGCCCAGGTAGCGCAGCAGTGCTGCCGAACTGGATCGTTGTTTTGTTGCCATTCGGGTGGCCTAGAGCCTCACGTCTGGTGGTACGGGTTGGTGGGAGGCCACCGCCTGCGGGGCGGCGACCTCCCACCTTGGCTTCAGCGAAGCCAGAAAACTGGCTACAGCCTACTTGGTTGGAGTTGGGACTCCTATTGGTTATAGAGGTCGCAGACAGCCGTGTTCGCGCCCGGCAGGCCTTCCGGCACGTAGGAGCACAACGGCGAATACGTCCCGGCATACACCACTTCGGACAGTTCGTCACGATCGATCGACATGGCGATGGCCTGGCGGATGGCCAGTTTCTGCTCCGGGGTATCACCCGGCATCGTCTCCACGTTGAACACGATGTAGCGGATCTCGCCACCGGGGCCGTACACAACCTCGACCGCGTCGGAGCTCTCCAGTGAGGCGATATCGGTGGCGGTCAGCGAACGCCACGCCACGTCATCTTCACCCGACTCGATGTTGAGCCGCATGTTGGAGGATTCCTTGTAGTAGGTCATGATGATGCCGCCGTTTTGCGGGGTGCCCTGCACGCCGGCGTAATCCGGGTTGGGGGTGAACTCCGCCACTTCGTTGATCTTCCACGTCTTGATGGTGTACGCACCGGCGAAGGCGTTGGCGGCCACGATGTCGGCATCTGGGGTCAACTCGGTGGCGCTGAAAACCTCGTCATCGACAACCGGGCCCACCGGCGAAGCCAGAATCTGCTCCCAGGTCACGTCGTTGGGGGCGTTCAGGTGGAACTCCACCGTCAACGGATCCGGCACGGTGACCGAATCGAGGCTGCCCAGCAGCGACGAGGGACCCTCGGGATCGGCGATGGTGAGCTGCCGGTCGAACGTGAATTTGACGTCGTTGGCGTCCAGCGTGTTGCCGTTGGCCCACTTCAAGCCGTCCTTGATCTTGCAGGTGTAGGTGGCGCCGTCCTCCGAGAACTCGCAGGATTCAGCCAGCTCGGGGGTCGGCACCGGGTTACCCGGCGCGAAGCTCAGCACCATCGGGTAGACGTTGGTCTGCACCAGGTAGGAACCGTTGTCATAGGAGCCGGCCGGATCAAGCGACGTCACCATGTCGGTGGTGCCAACCTTCACCACAGCCGTGGGGTCGTTGTCCTTTTGGATGTTGGCGAAGCGGAACTGGAAGGAGGCATCCAGCACCGGCGGCTCGTTGACGTTGGTGCCGATCACAGCCACCTGGCGGCCCTGCAGCAACGGCAGTGTCGGCAGGTATTCGGCCACCAGGCTCTGAAGCTGGGAAATCAGCTCAGCGCGGGCGGCCTCATCGGTGGTGACCCGCTGCTCATCGATCAGAGCCTGGACCGCCGGCTCGTCGAACTTGTTGCCGAGGAAGTTGTCCTTGGAGAAGAAAACCGACAGGTAGTTGTCGGCATCCGGATAATCCGGGAACCAGCCCAGTTGGTAGATCGAGTAGTTCGCGATCCGCTCTTGGCTGTAGGTGACCCATTCGGTGGAGTTCAGCGTGACGGTGAACAGGCCAGTCTCTTCAAGCTGTTCCTTGATGGCGCCGTACTCCTCAGCCGAGGCATCGCCATAGTGATCCGGGTTGTATTGGATGGTCAGAGCGACCGGGGTGGCCACGCCGGCATCGGCCAGCACCTTGGCGGCACCCGTCAGGGTTTCGTCGCCACCGGCGGCTTCGGTTTCGTCACCGGCCTCGTCGCCAGTGGCTGGGGTTGTTTCGGCGGCGGCCGTCTCGTCGGCCGCTGGAGGGGTAGTGGTCTCGGTGTCTTCGTGCTTACTGTTACCGCAGGCGCTGAGGACTAGGCCGGCGGTGGCCGCCACGGCCAGAGCCGCGGCGAACTTCTTGGAAAATGCCATCTGTTTTCCCATCTCATGTGCTTAGACATCACAGCCCCACGCTCCTGACACGGGGCCTAACGTCCCAGGTAACACGAAAACTGCCCTCTCAGACAAATCGAGAAGGCCAATTCTGTCCCTGCGAAACCAGCAATTTACCTGCGGCGACACCCCGCACCCCGCGGTTGCCCCTCCCCTGGCCGGTGCTGCCGGTGCCAACGCCTGCTGTCCTCGGTCTCGACCGGGCGTCCTCTGGTGCGGAGAGACTTTCGGTAGTCCAGGGGCCCTGTCGGGCTCTTGGGTAGAGAGTTGTTGCGGTCCGGGGCGCCATCGGGCCCTTGGGTAGAGAGTTGTTGCAGATTCTCGGGCTGGAAGTGCAACAAGGCTCTACCCGGGGATCGTTCCGGGCTCTGGCGCTGCAACAACTCTCTACCCCGGCGCCCGATGGCGTCCGATTCGGCCATCTGGAGAGACTTCCGGTAGTCAACCAGGCCCAATGCGGCCATCCGGAGAGACTTCCGGTAGTTCTGAAGCCCGATCCGGCCAGGTGGAGAGAGTTCCGGTAGTTCTGGAGCGCCAGAACTACCGAAACTCTCTCCGCTTGGGGTTCGACGGGTGCTGGAACAACCGAAAGTCTCTCCGCTTGGGTTCGGCTGGATGTAGTGGCCGGGGTGGCGCCTGGACTGATCTAGCCTGGGCTGAGCGGCGCCAAGGGTCTGCCCGTCGAGTCCGCCTGATCCGGTGATCGGGGTCATCGAGTCCGTTTGTTTCGGTGGGATTTGACGTCGAGTCCATCAAATCTGGCGTCAACAGGCACCATTGCGGAAGTAAAGCTGCAGGTCAGGCGGTTGGAGCGGCGTCGGGTGACACCGGAAAAGGCGGATTCGACGCGAAACCCCACCGGAACGGGCGGACTCGACGGCCCGAAACACCGGAACGGGCGGACTCGACGGGTCAAAACACCGGAACGGGCGGACTCGATGGGCGCAGCCTCGGCTGACGGAGCGTTGGGAACCGCTGGGCGCGAGCCCGATGGCCGGGGTGGCGAGTCATCCACAGCCCCAACCCGGGGGCGCCGCAACGCCCCGTAAGGTTGAGGGGTGACCAGCCAGCCAGCCCAGGATCAGGTGCAAGCCTGCCTGGAACGGGCGGTGGCGGCGCTGGGCGGCCAACCCAGGGCCGGGCAGCAGGCCATGGCCGCGGCCGTCCAACAAGCCTTTGACCAGGGCGAACATCTGTTGGTCCAAGCCGGTACCGGCACCGGCAAGTCGCTGGCCTACCTGGTGCCGGCCTTATTCCACGCGGTCAACACGGACCAGCGGGTGGTGATCGCCACGGCCACTTTGGCCCTGCAACGCCAAATCATGGTCAAGGATCTGCCCCTGGCGGTCGAGGCCGTGGCGCCGGCCCTACCCCGGCCGCCCAAGGTGGCCCTCCTCAAGGGCCGGGCCAACTACCTCTGCCGCCACAAGCTGACCGGCGGCTACCCGGATGAGGACGCCCTTTTCCCGGCGGACCTGGGTGACGGCCTACCGGCACCCGATGTCGCGTCATCGGGCTTCGGACGCGCCGGCGACTCCCTAAGTGCGCAGGTCAAACGCCTCCACGTGTGGGCCGCCGGCACGGAGACGGGCGACCGGGACGAGGTCACACCCGGGGTGACGCCGCGGGCCTGGCGCCAGGTTTCGGTCAGCGCCCGCGAATGCCTGGGCGCCAATTGTCCACTGGTGGGTGACTGTTTCGCCGAGGCCGCCAAGGCTCTGGCCAACCTGGCGGACATGGTGGTGACCAACCACGCCCTGCTGGCCATCAACGCCACCGGCAACCCCGTCCTTCCCGAGTTCACGGGCCTGGTGATCGACGAGGCCCACCAGTTGGCGGCCTCGATCACCTCGGCGCAGACCGGCGAGCTTTCGGCCAGCATGGTCCGTACCGCCACTCGCGCCTTGGAGCGGCTCAAGGCCGACCAACCCAAGATTGCGGCCTTGGAGCAGGCCACTTTGGCTTTGGACAAGGTGCTCGATGGCGTCCCGGACGGCCGGTTCGGCCGCGCCGGTTACGGAGAAGAACTGCGTACCGCCTTGGAAGCCGCGCGGGCAGCGGCCCGGGGTGGCCTTTCGGCGGCGGAGGCGCTGAAGGACCAGCCTAAACTGGACGCCGCCCGCAAACAGGCCGGGGCCGAACTGGAACTGATTGCGGACATGGCCCAGCGCCTGTTGAAGGCAGACCCGTCACTGGCCGTGCCCGGTTCGGGCCCGCCGGCTGAGGTGGTGTGGTGCAGCCGGCCGCAGCGGGGCGGCGACGGCCTGCCGGGTGAGCCGGCGCTGTACGTGGCGCCGTTGGACGTGGCCACGTTGGCACGGGACAAAGTGCTGGGTGAGGCGACGGCGGTGTTGACCTCGGCCACCTTGAAGGTGGGTGGCTCGCTGGCGGCCACGGCGTCTGCGGTGGGGTTGGGCCCGCAGGCCGATGGCGAGTGGCGTGGCCTGGACGTTGGCTCACCATTCGACTATTCGAAGCAGGCCATCTTGTATGTAGCGGCCGATCTGCCCGCACCCGGGCGCGATGGCGTGCCTCAGGCCGAGCAGCACGCCCGGTTGGCGGATCTGATCCGGGCGGGCGGCGGCGGCACACTTGGCCTGTTCAGCTCCCGGCGCGCTGCGGAGGCCGCCGCCGAGGCCCTGCGTGAGACGCTTGACCTGCCCATTTACTGCCAGGGCGAGGCGGCTCTGCCGTCCCTGATCGACCAGTTCGTGGCCGACCCAGCGGCGTCGCTGTTCGGCACCCTGTCCCTATGGCAGGGCGTGGACGCACCGGGTTTGACCTGCCGCCTAGTGGCGATTGACCGGCTGCCGTTCCCGCGGCCCGATGACCCGGTGATGTCGGCCCGCAAGGAAGCCGCGGACCAGACCGGCGGCAACGGCTTCATGCAGGTGACGGCCGCCCAGGCCGGCCTGCTGCTGGCGCAGGGGGCCGGCCGGCTGATCCGCCGGGCCGAGGACCGTGGCGTGGTCGCGGTGCTTGATCCCCGCCTGGCCACCGCCCGGTACGGCCGCTACCTGCTGGCCGGGCTGCCGCCCATGTGGCTGACCACCGACACCGCCCAGGCCATCCGCTCCCTGCAAAACCTCGCCCCTTCCAACTAGCCCCCATCTCTCCTTCTCATCGCGCCCCTTTCGGCCGCCCCCGCCCGGACAGCGCGGTTGACGGCCTTGGCCGAAAGCACGGTGATGGCCAGGGCACCCGCGCCCGCCGTCAGCACGGTGAAGAACGCCACCCTGTAGCCATAGGCGTCAATCAGGCGCCCGGCAATGGCGGCGCCCGCGGCGCAGCCCACGCCCACCCCGGTGGCGATCCAAGCCAGGCCCTCGGTCAGACGCCGATTCGGCACCATCACCTGCACCAACGAGTTGGCATTGATGAAGGTAGGTGCCACCGTGGCACCCGCCACGAAACCGAAAATGCCCAGCACCACCGCGGACGGCATCACCGGGTAGCAGGCGAAACCGGCCGCCAAGGCAGTCATCGAGATCACCCAGCGTTTCGGCAACGACAGACGCCAAACCTTGGTGCCATACAACAGCCCGGCCAAGGCGGAGCCGAGCGACATCAGCGCCAGCACCCAAGAGGCATCGGCCTTGTTGCCCCAGGCCTCGACCGCCGCCACCACTGAGACATCGATAGCGCCGAAACCGATCCCCACCAGCAGGGTGGCCACGGCCACCGGCAGCACGCCGGGCGAGAACAGGATCGGCCCGTGGTAGCCGATGCCGCCCGCTCCCCCGGCCCCATCGACCTCACCAGCGCTAGCACCGCCACCGCCGCCCACACCGCCAACCGCCTCCGCGCCATCGGGCACAGAAGCCGAAACAGAAGCCCGCGGCCGCACCGGCGGCTCGGTGGCCCGCTGGTTGTAGAACCAGAGGGCCCCCAACGCCCCCAAGACAACCGGTGGAATCAGACCGGCGATGTCAGCCACCTGGGTGGCCAGCACCGTCGCCACTACCGGGCCCACCACGAACGTCAACTCGTCCAGCGTGGACTCCAAGGATAGGGCGGCGTGCAACTGCCCTTGGTTCCTGGCCACGAAGGCCCACCGCGCCCGGGCGTACGCGCCCACGGTGCCGGCCGTGGCCCCGCTGATGAAGGTCAATAGGAACAAGGTCCAAGGGGCCAGCCGCAGCGAACCCGCCACCACCAACAGCCCCAGTGACCCGCAGGAGATCAGCGAACTGGGCAGCATGATGCGCCGCTGCCCGTACCGGTCCACCAAATTCCCCAGGAAAGCGGCACCGATAGACCAGCCCACGCCGTTGACGGCTACGACAGCGCCCGCCAAGCCATAAGACCCGTAGATGCCCGTAATCATCATCACGGTGCCGATCGACATCATGGCCCCGCCGGCGCGCGTCACCAGGGCCGCCACGCAGAACGCAGCGGCGCCGGGCAGGCGCAGGATTTCGGCGTACAAGCGCACCAAAGAGCCTTTCGACAGGTGGGGGTGGCGCCAAAGGTAGTACAAGGAGGGACGCCGGGGGCCTCCGGGCCGAAGCCCAATCACAAACAAGTCTAGGGGCTGTCTGGGGCACTCCGGGCGGCGATAGGTCCACCCATGGGAACGATTTCAGCGATAACCTGGCCTCCACACCGCTCCTGCCACTGACCCAGGGGGTTTCACCGATGAAAATCGCCATCAAGTACGACCAGATTCAGATCGACGCCGACGGCACCGTGACAGGCCACGGCGCAGGCGACACGCTGGTGCGCCGCCTGCTGCGGGTCTTCCCCGGCGCCACGCTGATCGCACCGCGCACCCACCGCTACCCCAACTTCGATGTGGCCCCGGTGGAAATGATCGATGCCGAATCGACCGTGGTGATCAACATGGACGTGATCGATTCGGCCGCCGTGTGGCAGGCGCTGCACGCCACCGCCCCAGAGCCGAAGGTGATGAACTTCGTCTGGTGGAACACCAGCCGGTTCGACACCCAGGTGGAGAAGGCCACGCTGGCGCTCAGTTGCGCCCTGTTCCCCACCTTCGCCAACTCGGAGCGCACGGCCACGGCCATCCGCGACACGGTGCGCCGCTGGACGGTGCAGCAGTTGGCGGAACTGGCCAAGATCTCGTGGGTCAACCTGGGCATCCGCCTAGAGCATGTGATGCCGCGCCACGAACCGGAGAAGCCGGTGGTGTTGTACCCGGCCATCTACCTGTCGGAGCGCAAGCAGCCGCAGCTGTTCATCGACGTGGTGTCCAAGGTGGTCAAGCGGGTACCGATCCAGGTGGAGGTCCGCCTGGCCGAATCGCACCTGGTCAGCCCGCTGGCCATGCAGATGTCGCGCAACCGGTGGGCCTGGGTGGGCCCGGTGACGCCCACCCGCCGCCAGTACTGGGAGGCGCTGGCCCACACCACCGCCTTCCTGGCCACGGCCCGTGAGGAGTCCTACGGCCTGGAATACATCGAGGCTTTGACCAGCGGCGCTATCGGCGTTTTCCCGGACACCGACTGGGCGCGGGCGATTGTGCCGAAGGACTACCCGTTCTTCTACAAGACCCCGGCGGAAGCCGAAGAACTGCTCTACCGCGCCGTCACGGAGACGGACGCCTGCCGGGCTGAGATGGACAAATCGGCCGGCGGTTCGATCAGCCAGTGGCTGCGTGAGCACCACGACGACGACGCGTTCGAAAGCTCGATCGTGGAACACGTCACCAAGTGGTTCGGCCCGGGCAAGTAACCCCCTGGCCTGAGTAAGCCCGGCACCAGCTCCCCGGAGGCGTGGGGGCCGATGCCGGGCGCCCCGTTTCAGCCCCGGCTCACCGGCCTAGGTAGGCGGCAAGCTGCCTGGTGGTCCCGGCATCCGACGCCACCTCCACCACGGGGCCGAAGGGGCCTCCGGCGGGTCGCGTCGTGGCGGTGGTGGCCTTGGCGTAGGCCAAGACCGCCTGGGCGGCCGGCGCCGGAGCTTCGGCCGGCAGGTTCAGCGCGGTGGCCAAATCCCAGCCGTGCACCATGAACTCTTGGGAGAAGAACAGCAGGGCCTCGGCCTTCGGCACCGTCCGGTCCGGCGGCACCCGGGTCGGCTCGGTCAAGCCGGCCGTGCCCGCCGGCCCGTCCCAGGCCACCCGGGCGGCGGCGGCCGCGGCCGCGAACTGTTGGGCGGGGGTGGCGCCATCGGGCACGGCGGGCATCTTGGCGTCCCCCGGCAGGGTGATCATCCCGGTCACCCGCACCACATGCTTCAGCAAGTCGGCTACGGTCCAGCCTTCGTCCGGCGTGGGCCAGGCCAGTTGAGCCTCGGTAACCTGTTCGATCAGGTGATTCACCCATTCCAGGGTGGCGAAGAAGACGGGGCGCGTGTCGCCATAGGCCGGCGTTGCGGTCATAGTTTGGCCTTTCCTGTCATCGCGGTCCGGGGCCGTTTCCAGCATGCCACACCACCCCGGGGCCTGCGCTTCCGTCTGGAGAATGACACAATGACCCGGTGAGTCACACTTCCTTCTGGCGAACCTTGGCCGCCTCCGTCGCTTGCGGCGTCGGCCTGGGCGCCGTCTTGGGGGTAGGTCTCCACCTCGCGGGCGTGGGTACCACGGTGGCCGATGGCGCCGGGTTGCCTCCCGCCACCCCACCGGCGGTGACGGTGACCGCCACGGCGACAGCCACGCCATCGGGCACCAAACAGACCCCGCCCGAACCGGCAGCCAAACTGGACGTCACGGTGGCCTTCGCCGGCGACGTCCTGTTGCACATGCCGGTGATCGATTCGGCCCGCGTGGCCGGCGGCTACGACTTCACAACCATGATGGCGGGCGTGGAACCGTGGATCGCAGGGGCGGACCTGGCGATTGCGCAGTTCGAGACGCCGATTGCCCCAGCCGGCCAGGCGGTTAGCGGCTACCCCGTGTTCGGCGGCCCGGCCGAGATCGCGCAGGGCCTGAAGGACACCGGCTGGGACGGCGCCGGGTGTGCCTCGAATCACGCCGTGGACAGGGGTTTTGCCGGCGTGGAGGCGACCATTGACGCCCTGGTGGAACAGGGCATGGGCTTTGCCGGCACGGCCCGCACCGAGGCCGAATCGCTGGTGCCACAGCTTTACCAACTGACGTTAGGCGGCCAGACCTTGACCATTGCCCACCTGGCCTCGACCTACGGCCTAAACGGCCTGCCGCTGCCCTCGGGCCAGCCGTGGTCGGTCGAGTTGACCGACACCGACAAGCTGATCGAACAGGCGCGCCAAGCCCGGGCGGATGGGGCCGACATTGTGCTGGTGTCGATCCACGAGGGCGTGGAGTACCAGACCACGCCCACCGCCCGGCAGAGGGAGATCGCGGACGCGCTAGCGGCGTCGGGGCAGGTGGACGCGATGATCGGCGACCACCCCCATGTGGCCGAGCCGATCGAACTGGTGCCCGGCGGTGTGGACGGCGAGGGCATGTGGACCATCTGGTCGATGGGCAACTACATCTCGAACCAGTCTGACGCCACGGTTGGGCCCAACACCGACACGGGCGCGGTGGCGTACGTCCACATCACCCTGGAGGGCGGCGATGCCGTGGTGACGGCCATGACCTGGTCTGGCGTGACGGTGGACACCAGCCACGGCCATCACATCTACATGCTGGAGGACGCGGCCGAGGGCGAGGGGCTGGGGCAGATCAGCGCCGCCTCGGTGCAGACCCGCAAGGACCGGCTGGCCAAGATCATGGGGGGCACCGACCTGGAACAGACCGAGCCGCCGGTGCCTAGCGGCGCCACCCTGACCGTCCTGCCTCGCTCCTGACCACTAGCCTGTGAGGTAAGTGGCCCCCCATGACATATAGGGGCATGGAAGGAACGCTAGTGGCCTCACCTCACCGGCCGGCCGCCTCGACCGCCGCCTCCGCCGCCTCCGCCGCTCGCCGCGACGGACAAGGCGGGGCCTTTGCCGCGCTCTACCTGGAGCAGTACCCACGGGTGTTGGGGTACTTACGCCACCGGGTGGGCGGCCTGGCCGAGGCGGAGGACCTGACCAGTGAGGTGTTCCGGATCGCCTGGGAACGCAGCCAAGAGGTCGCCTTGTCTGCGCCCTGGTTGTTCGTCACCGCCCATAACGTGTGGCGCAACCACGTTCGCCGCGAGGTGCGGCTGGGCGAAGTCCGGACCGCGATTGCGGGCCAACTGGCTGTTCAAGTCCAATCCATGGCGGGCGGTGAGGCGCAGGAGGGGCGCGTCATCGCCGCCATGGACGGCCTGCCGCCCGAGCACCGCGACATCTTGATGATGCGCTACTGGGATGACCTGAACGGGGCCGAATGCGCCGCCATCTTGGGTTGTTCGGTGCCGGCCGTGTGGATGCGCTTGAACCGGGCCAGGGCCGCCTTCCGTGCCAAGTTCGAAGCGATGGGTAGGGAGGAACAACAATGAGCATCAAGCGGTTGATCAAGCGGGCCAAGCCGGTAGCGCCCGGCGGGGAGCCGGGTTTGAGCCCGCGCGCCATGGCGGAACTGCGGGCCATGGTGCCGGAACGGGATATCGCGGCCTCCCTAGGTGGGAAAACGGCTCCAGTGGCCGATGGCGCCCGGTTGCTCAAGGCGGCACCCACAGCCTCGCGGCGCTTCGGTGCCATGCAGTGGATGGCCGCCTCGGTGGCCGTGGTGGCGGCCGGCGGCGTGGGCGTGCTGGTCTACCAGGGCGTCAAGTCGCCGATGACGGGTGGCGGCCTGGGCGCCAGTGATTCGGCTTCGGCCTGGGCCACCACGCCGGGGGCGCTTGATGAGTCGATCGGCCCGGTGGAGGCGAGCGAGGAACCGGCCGCCCAGTATGACCTGGCTGTTATGGTTTTCTTGGACGGTGATGATGTCATCACCTGGGACGACGCCTGGGACTGGCCAACGCTGGAGGTGCCGGATGGCGCCATTCGGCCCACGGCCAACGGCACTTTCATCATCCCAGTGCAGGATGAAACCGGCGCCCAGGCCTACTGGGGGGTCAGGCTGTGGGCTATGAACTACGACCACGTTTCGGCGAACCCGGCCGACGATGGTTTGAACGGCGACGGCGTGAGCAGCCCAGGCTGGTTCCAGGCAACGGGCAACGTCTACCTGGTACAACGCGAGGACGGCGTCTACGAAGTGCAGGGCCCGGGGGCGGACAACCTGCCCTATCCGGTGCGTTTCACCTGGTTTGTCAACGGCGGCGGCGACCCGTGCGAATACCCACCCAGCCTTGACCCTAACGTGCCGTTCACGCTGGCCGGCGGGGATGACGACGCCTACAACCGCACCTGCGCCACCGAGGATATTGCGGACGGCGGCCTGACCTACGCCGTCGACGTTGGCAGTTGGTCGCCGTATCACCCGGGCGATTCAGCCTACTTGGTTGACTATCAGCCGCGGTTCTATTACCCAGACGATCCGGAGCGGGTCTACGCCGGCGTGACCTACATTGCGAGCGCAGTGTGGCCAACCGAGGAGGAAGTGTTGGCCTCCATGAGTGCCTCCTACCTGGATGGTGACCTACCGGGAGAGGTTTTCGGGGAGTGTGTGGAAGAACTGGACGAGCAGGGCAACGTGGTGTCAGATACGGCGTGTGTGGCCCGGTCCAACGTGTCATACATCACCCAGAACCAGCCGGCCGCTGACCCAGTTGGCACGATCTACTGCTTCCGCGGTTTCCAATACCCCACGGCCGCAGCGGTGCCGCGGTCTGACCAGTGGTCGATGTGCGGTGGATATGACTACGCCGAGCAGGTCAACGAACAGTTGGCGGCGGCGGGCGTGAGCCCGGACACGGCGTTGATGGTGCAAGCGGCGTCAGTCTTGGTCTTCGACGAGGACGGCAACTGTGTGGGCCTGCCAGGCGACGAGGGCAAGGTGGTGGCGACCATTTTCGGCAACGTGGTGCCGGACTGCGTGGGCATCAGCCGCGGCTCTGCTCCGTTTGATGAGCCCTCTACCCCGGAGCCGGAGGCCCCGGCCAGCGGCGAAGAGACGCCGGTGGCGGAGACCACACCCACGGGCGAGACCACGCCGGTGGTCGACAACGGCACGACCGATTACACCTACCCACCCATGACGGAGGACGCAGGGGAATACCCGGAGGGGTTCGATCACACCGGCCTGCCCTAAAGGTTGATCCGCGCCGATAATGCACTATCCACAGGCCGGGGCACCCCTTCTGGGGTGCCCCGCCATTTTGTGCGGCACGATGGGGGCATGACACAGCCAATCGACACCACCGCTCCCACCGCCAGCTATCCCCGCCGCTGTTTCGGCAACGGCATACCGCTCTACGAGGCCTACCACGACCACGAGTGGGGCGTGCCGGTGCACGGCGAGGTGCCGCTGTTCGAACGGTTGGTGTTGGAGGCCTTCCAGACCGGCCTGTCATGGGTCATCATCTTGCGCAAGCGGGAGAACTTCCGGGAAGCCTTCGCCGGCTTTGTGCCCGATGCCGTGGCGCGGTTTACGGAAGACGACGTGGCCCGGCTGCTGGCCGACACAGGGATTGTGCGCAACCGGGCCAAGATCGAGGCGGCCATCGCCTCGGCCAAGGCGGCGGTGGCCTTCCGGGAGGCGGGCGGTGACCTGGACGAGTTGGTTTGGCATCACCGCCCGGCCCGGCACAAGCGGCCCCGCTCACCGTGGGACGTCCAGGCCAAGTCGGCCGAGTCGATCGAACTGTCGAAGGCCTTGAAGCGAATCGGCTTCCAATTCGTCGGACCCACCACGGCCTACGCCGCCATGCAAGCCTGTGGCCTGGTCAATGACCATTTCCGGGGCTGCACGGTGGGTGACGCCCTGGCCAAGGCCCAAAAGGAGGCCCGGGCCGCCTGAGCGGCCCGGGCCGTCGGTTAGAACCATGCCCCTTGCATCGAGGTGTAGACCCGAGTCGACACAAGAGGCCTGGAGCCTATTAGGGCGGAACACCTACCAGGCGCTGCCCACCTGCTTGGGCGCCGTGAAGGTGCCGTTGCCGCGGCCGGCGTAGAAGAACACCGTGCCGTTGGCGGTGCGGCCCAGGATGTCAGCCTTGCCGTCCCCGTTCAGGTCGGAGCCGCTGGCCAATGTCAGGCCGGTCCAGCCCTGGCCCACCTGGTGGCCGGCCTGGAAGGTGCCGTTGCCGCGGCCGGCGTAGGCGTACAGCTTGCCGGACTTGTCCAGCATCAAGATGTCGTCCTTGCCGTCACCGGTCAGGTCACCGGCGGCGTACAGTTCCAGCCCGGCCCAGCCTTGCCCGGCCGCCAACCGGCCCGGCTTGAAACCGCCGTAGCCATTGGATTCATAGACCCACAGCTTGCCGGCCGTGTCGATGGCCAACATATCCGGGTGGCCGTCCCGGGTCAGGTCACCCGAGGGCACCACCCGATAGGAGCCCCAGCCGTGGCCGATCTCCTTGGCGGCGGCCACGCCGCCCTTGCCGTTGCCGGCGTGCAGCCACATGACCCCCTTCGTGTCAACCGTGACCACGTCGTTGAAACCGTCCCCGTTCCAGTCACCCGGGCAGTAGACCTTGTGGCCCTTGAGACCGAACGGCACCAGGGTCTTGACGGTGCCGAACGAACCGGACTTGGTGGCCGGATACAGCAGCAGCGCGCCGTCCGAGTCCCTCAGTGCCAACGTGTCGCCCAGGCCGTCGCCCGTCAGATCGGGTGACAGGGTGAACCAACTGTAGGTGGGCGTGTAGGCCGGCCGGGTTGGGGTCGGCTTAGGTGTCGGCTTGACCGTGGGGGTGGGCGTCGGCTTGGGCGTCGGCTTGACCGTGGGCGTGGGCGTCTTCGTCGGTGTCGGTGTGGGCGATGGCGAGACGTGCGGCGGCGTGGGCGCCGGCGTCACCTCCACCGGCACCTCAATCACATCGACCGCCATACCGTCGGTGACCTCGAGCCGCAGGCTGGTGGTGCCGACGGCCTCACCGGTCACGGTCAGGGCGCCGTTGTCCAGTGTCGCCTGGGCGATGAGGCTGTTCGGGGACGCCACGATGTGGGTCAGGCACAACGGATCCCCGTCCGGATCGGTGGCCAGATCCGAGGCGTGGAAGGTTGCCGCCGCGCCGTTGGGCAGTTCGACCTGGAAGGCCGGATCCTTCGTCTGGGGGGCGTGGTTGGCTTCCCACTGCGCGTACAGCACCGTGCTGGTGGCCGTCATGGTGTAAGTGGCACCACCTACGTAGGCCGTGCCGGAGCCGTTGGCCTCGGTGTTCCAGCCGGCAAAGCGGTAACCCTCGCGGGCCATGCCACTGCCAGTGGGCAGCGTGACCTCGTAATCCGGGTCATACTTGGTGTTCGCCACGGAATCCTCGGTGCCGGCCCCAAGATTGGCGTTGAAGGTGACGGAACGCTTGTACCAGGCGCCCACTTCGGCCCTCAGCTTCATCCAGGTGGCCGCCCCGACAAAGGAAATGGTGTCTTGCCACGGCGTATCGGCCGAGCCTTCAAACCAATGGCTGAGCTTGGGGGTGCCCCAGTAGTGGCCCATGTAATAGGTGATCCTGATCCAGGTATCCGGCAGCGCGGCGGCGCCGTAGACCCGGAAGGTGGTGGGCTGGCCCTGTTGCACCATGGTCGGGTTCTCGGTGGCCAGCCCCACACCTTCGATTGTCATGGTCATCTCGTTGGCGTTGCCCTCGGCCACGTTGTTGTAGCTCCAGCTGAACTGGTACTCGGACACCGCCTGGCTGCTGGGGGCAGCTAACTGCACCAGCCCCAGCGCGATCACGGCCGCCAGGATGGCCTGGCGGGTCTTGCGTGTTTTTCCAACCAATTTGTTGCCTCTTCTCTTGCTACTTGCTTGCCTTGCAGTCCGCAGTTCCGGGGTTACGGGGGCCGGTTCCGGGGGTTACAGGGGACGGTTCCGGGGAACGGGGTTGCGGGGGTTACAGGGGACGGTTCCGGGGAACGGGGTTGCGGGGGTTACTGGGGACGGTTCCGGGGAACGGGGTTGCGGGGGTTACGGGGGACGGTTCCGTGTAACATGTTGCAGTGCTACTGCAACATGTGTCACGGAACCGTCCCCAGTAACCCCGCCCCGCGTTACCCGGAACCGTCCCCCGGAACCCCGGGACCTGATCACCAGCCGGCGCCGATCTGTTTCGGAACCCTGAACGTGCCATTCCCCCGCCCGGCATAGAAATGCACCGTGCCCGCCGGAGTCCGCCCAACAATGTCCGCCAAACCATCACCATCCAGATCAGCCCCAGAAGCCAAACCCAAACCAACCCAACCCTGACCGACCCGTTTACCCGGCAGGAACGTCCCATTACCCCGCCCCGCGTAAGCAAACAACCGGCCCGCCCCATCAACCATCAACACGTCAGCCAAACCATCACCAGTCAGATCACCAGCCGCATACAAGTCCAAACCAACCCAACCCTGACCAGCCCGCAACCGGCCCGGCTTAAACCCGCCATACCCAGTCGACTCATACACCCACAACCGGCCCGCCGTGTCGATCGCCAACAAGTCAGGATGACCATCCCTGGTCAAATCACCCGAAGGGATCACCCGATAAGAACCCCAACCATGACCAATCTCACGGCGCGTCGACACAGTCCCGTCACCATGACCCGAATAGAGCCACATCACACCAGCCACATCCACTGTGATCACATCGTTGAAACCATCACCATCCCAATCACCAGGCCCATACACCCGTGACCCATCCAAACCACACTCAACCAACGTCCTAGCCCCCTGAAGCGAACCAGACCGGGCAGCCGGATACAGCACCAACCCGCCAGTGCTGGGTGGGATCACCAAAACGTCACCCAGACCATCCCCAGTCAAATCCGGTGTCAACGTGAACCAGAACTGCTGCCGCGCCGCCGGACTCGTCGGCTTGGCCGTGGCCGAACCCGTCGGCTTACTAGTGGCCGTCGGCTTAGCGGTGGCCGTCTT
>JAISSX010000029.1 GCA_031272885.1 Bifidobacteriaceae bacterium
GTATTCGTCTCTGCCGCAGTCGCCCTCGTCCTCGTCATCGTCCTCGTCGATGTCGTCATCGTCGTCCGCGTCTTCTTCTTCGTCGTCCGTGTCCTCGTCGTCGTCGCCGGCGGGCGTGAGCTTAAACCAGGGCGAAACACCACAGAGTCAAAGCGGATACATATCTTCCTAGAATGGATACATCTTGATCGGAATCGCATATCTCTCTGTCCCGACCACCCCACTTGGAGCGCTCATGACCCGCCACATCCCCCCTACCGGTGACACGAAGACAACCCGGCTGACCGGCACCCTGGCCCTTGCCCTGACCGTTGGCCTGGCGTTGGCCGCCTGCTCCGGCGACAAGCCCGCCACCACCGCCTCCGCCGGGGCCAGCGACAGCGCCGGCACCGCTGGCACCACCGCCGCCACCTCAGGTGACACTGCCACCGAGGCGGCCGGCCCCACCGACAGCGCCGAAGGCGCCGAAGACACCGCGGCCCCCACCGGTGGCACCATCAACACCGTGCTGTGGTACGCGCCATCGAACTTCAACCCCGCGACATCGTCCAGCTCACCGGACTACACGGTGGCGCGGTTGGGCTTCGACACCCTGCTGCGCAAGGGCGACAACGGCGAGTACCTGGGTGGGCTGGCCAGCGACTGGGAGGCGGCTTCGGCCACCGAGTACACCTTCACCATCCGGCCCGATGCCACCTGTGCCGACGGCACCGCCATCACGCCCACCGTCGTGGCAGAGTCCTTCAAGTACCTCACCACCGCGGAAGAGTCTGGGGCCCAGAACTGGTCCAAGTTGGCCTTCGGCTCCCGGGACGCCACCTTCACGGCCGACGACGCCGCCGGCACCTTGAAGATCGAACTGGCCCAACCGTATTCGCAGCTCCTTGGCGGCGTCACCCTGGTTGGCACCGGCGTGATCTGCCCGGCCGGTTTGGCCGATCCGGAGGCACTGACGGCCGGCCAGATCCCGGGCGCCTTCTCCGGCCCCTACACCCTGACCGGTTACGAGGCCGGCGTCAGCGCCACCTACACCCTGCGTGACGACTATGCCGCCTGGCCGGCCTGGACGGGCGTGACGGGCGCCCCGGCCACCACCATCAACATCACCGTGGAAACCGACTCGAACACCAGCGCTAACCTGCTCGAATCCGGCGGCCTGGACCTGGCAAGGTTCTACGACGCCAACGCCACCCGCTTCACCGACAACGCCAACTTCACCTATGTGACGGACAACTCGACCGCCAACTACCTGCTGTTCAACGAGGACCCCAGCTCGGTCTTCGCCGACAACCAGGAACTGCGGGCGGCGGTGGCACAGGCCGTCTCGGCCAGCGCCTTCAACGATGCGGCGGGCGATGGCCTGGGCAAGCTGATGACCTCGGTGGCGGACTCAGACCTGGCCTGTGTTTCGACCGATGAAGCCTTGCTGCAGCCCTATGACCCGGCCGCTGCCTCGGCCGTCCTGTCCGGCAAGACGATCCGCCTGCTCACCATGACGAACTGGGATTCGGCGGTCGATTACGTCTCGGAGGCCTTGCGTGCGGCCGGCGCCACCGTAGACGTGACATCCCTTGATGCGGCCGACTGGCGCAAGCAGTTGCGCACCGAGCCCACCACCTGGGACATGACGATCAACGCGGAAATCAACCAATCCGGCCTGATCCACCAGTCGATCCAGTCCTCCCTGGGTGACTCCTACGGCGAGGGTGGCGTCAACTACACCAGCTCGGACAACCCCGAGGGTGTGGCGGCGCTGGCCGCCGCCATGACCAGCGTCGACCCCGACGTCCAGTGCCCCAGCCTGATCGAGGCCCAAGAGACCATCCTGGAGCGGGTTGACGTGGCACCCCTGGCCACCAGCACGCACTACATCGTGGCCCGCCAGGGCGTCAACGTCTACGTCTTCTCCGGCTACTGGGACATCTCCGCGGTGCGGATCACCGGCTAGATGACCCCCGCCGCCACCCTGGTCGATGACCCGCCGCCGCCGGAGGCGACTCCGGCGGCGGCGGGTCATCGTGCCGGCTCACAGTTCGCCCTGTGGCGGGGCTTCCTGATCCGCCGCCTGGGCGGTGCCGCCGCCAACGTGGTGTTGTTGGTGTTGTTGACCTTCTTCATCGTGCAGCTCATCCCGGGTGATCCGGCCACCGCCATCGCCGGCGACAACGCCACCTTGGAACAGGTGGAGACGGTGCGCCACGAACTGGGCCTGGACCAGCCGATCTTGGCCCAGTTGGGCCACTACCTGGCGGGTGTGGCCCACGGCGACTTCGGCCAATCGTTCCGCTATCACCTGCCCGCCACCCAGATTGTCCGCAACGCCGCGCCCTATACCCTGTCCATCGCCGCGTTGGCGGTGGTGCTTGTCCTGGTGCTGGGGGTGGGTACCGGCGTGGTGGTGGGGATTGCCACCCGTGGGGATCGCAACCGCTGGTTGGACCGTGCCTTCACCTGGATCACCAGCCTGGTCCAGTCCATCCCGCCGTACCTCCAGGCCACCCTCTTGGTGTTGGTGTTCGCCGTCTGGCTGAGCCTGTTCCCGCCCGCCTACACCTTGGCCTACGGCTTCTGGGAATCGGCCGTGCTGCCGGTGGCGGCCCTGTCGATCGGCGGCATCGCCTCGGTGGCCCGGATTGTGCGGCGGGAAACCGGCGTGGTCCAAGAGATGGACTTCATGCGCACCGCCCGCGGCTGGCGCCTGCCGCCGCTGGTGCGCTACGCCAAACACCTGCTGCCCAACATCTTGACCACGGCCCTGACCCTGGCCGGCATCATTCTGACCTCAATGCTCGGTTCGGCCCTGATTGTCGAGACCGTCTTCGCCTGGCCGGGCCTGGGCAGCACCGTGATCCAGGCCATCGCGGTGGACAAGGACTATCCGGTAATCCAGGCGGCCGTCTTCTTCATCGGCTTCATCTCGATCCTGATCACCCTGGCCATCGACACGGTCTTGGGCATCATCGATCCGCGCACGTTGGGCACCGGCCATGGCTGACGCGACGCCGGACACCAAACGCCGTTTCGCTTGGAACGGCACGCTGATCTGCGGCCTGGTGATGGGCGCCATCATCCTCCTGACCGGCCTGATCGCCCCCTTCTTCCTGACCGAGCCGGCCACGGCCTTGGGCGGTGGCTCCAGCCTCGGTTCGGTGCCCGGGCACCCGCTGGGCACCGACTCGCTGGGCCGTGACATGTTGGCCCGCACCTTGGTGGCCACCCGCCTCACCGTGGTGATGGCCCTGGGCGCTACCGCCATCGCCGGGGCGGCCGGCATCGCCCTTGGTATTGCCGTCTGGCTGGCGCCACGCAAGGTCCGTGAACTGGGGCTGCGCGGCATCGAGTTCGCCGTTTCGTATCCCACCCTGCTGGTGGCCATCATGGTGGCCGCCATCTTGGGCAAGGGGACGGTGACGGTGGTGATCGCCATCGGCGTGGCCAACACGGCCGGTTTTGCCCGCCTCACCGCCAACCTGGCCGCCGGCCTGTCCCAGCGTGACTATGTCACCACGGCCCGGCTGATCGGCGTGCCGCGGGTGCGTTTGGCCACCCGCCACATCCTGCCCAACATGGCCGAACCGATGCTGATCCTGGTGGCCCAGGCCTTCGCCGGTGCCCTGGTCGAGATTTCGGGCCTGTCGTTTGTGGGCCTCGGTTCCCAAAGCCCGTCGTTCGACTATGGCACGTTGCTACGCGATGCCTTGGGCAAGTTGATGATCAACCCCGTCTTGGTGGTGGGCCCGGCCATGGCGCTGGTCTTCGCTTCGCTGGCGGCCCTGTTCATCGGCGACGGCCTGGCGGCGGCGGCCAACCCCAGGTCGATCGGCAAGCGCGGCCGGTTGCGGCGGGTGGGACAGGTGCCCGATGCCGCCAGCGAACCGCCCGTGCTGACGGCCACTGGCGTCACGGTGCGGCACGCCGCCACCGGCCGGGTGTTGGTCGAAGACGTCTCGTTCGAGATCGCCAGGGGCGAGATTCTGGGCATTGTGGGCGAGTCCGGCTCGGGCAAGTCGTTGACCGCGGCGGTGGTGTCCCGTCTGGTGCCGGAGGGGATCGAGGCCGAGGCCACCCGCTTGGCCCTGGGCCGTACCGACCTGTTGGGCCGGGTGTCACAGCGGGAGTTGGCCACGCGGATCGGCCTGGTCTACCAGGACCCGGGCACCTCGTTGAACCCGGCCCTGACCCTGGGTTCCCAGTTCGGCGACGTCTTGACCCACCACCGGGGCCTGTCACGCAAACAGGCCCGCCAGGTGTTGGTGGACGGTTTCGCCGCCGTCCTGCTGCCGGACCCGGCCGGCCGGTTGCGCCAGCACCCCCACGAGCTTTCCGGCGGCATGAAGCAGCGGGCCATGATCGCCTCGGCCATGAGCACGCAGCCGGACCTGTTGATTGCGGACGAGCCGACCACGGCGCTGGACGTCACGGTGCAGCGCGAGGTGTTGGCCATCATCAAGCGGCTGAACCGTCAGGCCGGCACGGCCGTGCTGTTCATCTCGCACGACATCGGCGTGGTGCGCCGGCTCTGCGACCGCGTCCTGGTGATGCGGGAAGGCCGGGTGGTGGAGCGGATTGCCGATCCGGCGGCCATGACGCCGGACAACGTCACCCACCCCTACACGGCGCAACTGTTGGCGGCCACGCCCACGGTCGCCATCGGCGGCCGGGCGGCAGCGCCGGCCGGAGGGACAGCCGCAGCCCAGGCTGCAGCGGAGGTGGCGCCATGAGCGACACCATCGTCAATGTGACCGGCTTGAACGTGTCGTTCGGCCCGGTGCACGTGTTGAAGGACGTGTCCGCCAGGCTGGATCGGTCGGAAACCCTGGGCGTGGTGGGGGAGTCCGGTTCCGGCAAGTCGACGCTGGCCAAGGCCATGGTGGGCCTGGTCAAGGCCAGTTCGGGCGAGGTCTGGGTCGATGGCCTTGAGGTGGTGGAGGCGAGCCGGCGCGAACTGGCCCACTACCACCGCCGGGTGCAGATGATTCCCCAGGATCCCTTCAGCTCGCTGTCGCCCCGCCAGACCATCGGCCAAACGCTGGCCGAGGCGATCGATCCCGGCCGGGCGCGGGTGGGCCGACACCAGGACAGGATTGCCGAGTGGCTGGAGCGGGTGGGCCTGGAACCCGGCATGATGCACCGCTATCCGCACGAGTTCAGCGGTGGCCAGCGCCAGCGCATCGCCATTGCCCGCGGCCTGATTCTTGAACCGTCGGTGGTGATTGCGGACGAGATCACCTCGGCGTTGGACGTCTCGGTGCAGGCCCAAATCCTGGAACTGCTGGCCGAACTGCGCCAGTCGCTGGGGCTGACCATGGTTTTCATCTCACACAACCTGGCGGTGGTGCAGCGCGTCTCCGACCAGGTCTTGGTGTTGTACCGCGGCCAGGTGGTCGAGGCCGGCCCGGCGGAACGGATCTACCAGGCGCCGCAGCACTGGTACACCCGCGCCCTGCTCGATGCCGATCCGGGCTCGCCCGGATTTACGCTGGACTGATCCGAGCGGGCCGCGGCGGCTGCGGTTCGCGGATGGCGGCGGCCAGCGCCCGGGCGGTGGTGGTGACGCAGCGGGCGAACTCGGCCTGGCCGTGGGCGGCGTTGGCCTCGGCCACGTCGTTGCCCCACACCCCTGACCCGCTGACCTGGTCCATGCGGTAGTCCCAGAACGAGTCCGTGTCCGGCTGGGACACGGCCCGAGTCATGTCCACCAGGTCCGGCCGCAGGTACAGCATGACGGAGGTCTCGAAGTAGTTGGCGTGCATCAGGGCCCGGCCGTAGCGGACGTGGCCGTCCACTTCGGCGCCCGGGTACATGGTGACGTAGCCGATTGACCGGACGCGGACGTCATCGTGCCGGGAGCGCAGCTTTTCGGCCGTCACGTCCAGGCTGGCGTTGTTCCAGATGTGGCCGTTCAGGAAGATGTACTGGCGCACGCCGGAGCGGTAGAGGGACTCGGTCAGATCGGCCATGACCATAATCATGGTCTCCGGCTGCAGGGTGAGGGTGCCGGGGAAGTCGCCGTGTGAACCGGACACGCCGTACTCCACGGTTGGGACAACCGGAATGCCGGTGGTGGCCGAAACCGCCAGGGCAATCTCACGCGTGATGACCGAGTCGACGTTCAGCGGCAGGTGGGGGCCGTGTTGTTCGGTGGCGCCCACCGGGATCAGGGCGGCGTGGGTCGCCGCCATCAGGGCGGGAACTGCTGGCCAGGGCAGTTCGTCCCACTGGATTGGTTGGCCCGGGCCGCCCAATTCGGCCGCCAGTTCGGCCAGGCCGGGCAGGGTTGACCAGGCGGCGCCGGCGGTCATGGCTCCACCCTCCTTTGCCGCGAAACTCGGTAACGTAGCAGGTCAGCGGCCTGTATCCGGACCGGCTGGCCCTGGTCTCCCACCCAGATGGCGGCGGCCGGGTGGTGGTCCGCCAGCAGTTCGGCGCAGACGCCGCACGGTTCGATCAGGTAGTAGGCGGCGCCATCGGGCCGGCGCAGCACCGCCACCAGGGCCACGATGCCGGCCTGGCGGGCCGCGGCCGCGCTGGCCACACCGCCCTCCGCGCAGACCGAGGCCCGGCCCTGGCTGGCCTCGACATGCACCCCGGTGACGATGGCGCCATCGGCCAGGCGGGCCGCCGCCGCCACCTCGTGGAGGCCGGGCCGGTAGACCTTGGTCAGCAGGTCACGGGCGGTCAGCGCCAGTTCCCGGTCGCCTGGGTCCATCTGCCCGATGGCGTCCGCCAGGGTTGGGCGGCCTGGCCCCGTCACGGCAACCACCCCATTAGGCGGGCCAGGTTGCCGCCCTCGATCAGGGCCCGGTCGGCTGGGTCCGGCACGGCCTTGGCGATCTTGAGGCGTTCCAACTCGAAGTCGGAGCCGGGCCATTCGGTGCCCATCAGGATCTTGCCGGCGCCCAGGCGGGCGTGGGCCTGCCTGACGTCCGACAGCAGCGTGGCGGAGGTTTCGAGATAGACGTTGGGGCGGCGTTCGGCCACGATGATGGCCTCCGGCACGTTCCACACCGCACCCATGTGGGCGATGATAGTGGTGACGGTGGGGTGGTCTTTGGCGATCTCTTCGATGGCGAGGGGAGCACAGAAGGGATCATCCAGGGCGTTGACCAGCACCGGCAGGCCAAGGTCGGCGCACAGGCCGAACACCGGGTCAAGCAGGCCGTGGTCCGCCACGTGGTAGCCGTGCAGGCTGGGATGCAGTTTGAGCCCCACCAGGCCGGCCTCGGCGAAGCGCCGGATCTGGTCTAGGGCATCGTCATCCTGCGGTTTGACCTGGCCGAAGCCGAACAGGCGGTCGGGGTGGGCGGCCACCAGGCCGGCCAGAAACTCGTTCTCGATGCGTTGCGCCAGGGAGCAGACCATCGCCTTGTCGACTCCGGCCTGGTCCATGGCCGTGAGCAGGCGGTTGGGATCGAACGGCCGGTAGGGGGGCGGCGCCTGGCCGGGCCGCCGGCCGGTCAGGTAGTCGGACCGGCCGCGCACGTCCTGGGCGGTGTTGTAGGCGTCGATGATCAAGTGTCGGTCCCTTTCGCTGTGGGGGAGCAGGCTGCCGGCTCAATGGATACAATATTGCATAATGTGCATCCGATGCGGTCGGTTGTGTTATCACCGTGTGAAATCTGGACCGGATCGCGGGCCCGGCCGGCCCAGCAGCAGGAGCAGCGGCAGTTGGACCGCCCCGAACACGGCCAGCGCCACGCCGCTGCCGGCCGCCTCCACCAGCAACCCGCCGCACAGCGCGCCGCCGTAGACGCCGGTCGAGGTGGCGGCCGAGAACAGGCCCACCCCGGTGGAGCGTAGACCCGGCGGCAGCGGCTGGGTGGCCAGCAACGTCAGCGCCGGATAGAGAGGGGCGTAGCCCACGCCGGTCAACACCGTGCCCAGGGCGGCCACCCAGAAGCCCCCCGCGGCGGCCAACACCCCCATGCCGGCGGCCAGCGCCACCAGCGAGACGGCGGCGGTGGGGCGCGGACCCCGCCGGTCGGTGGCGGGTCCCAGGACCAGGCGGGCGGCGATGACGCTGACCGCCAGGACCACAAACAGGCTGGAAGCGCCGGTCAGGCCGGTGGCCGGCAGGCCGCGCTCCTCCAGGTGCTGGATCAGGAACGTCACCACCAGGCCCTGGGCGCCCCAGGCCGTCAGGGCGATCAGGCCCGGCCGCCAGACCGCCCTGGCCACCAAGAGTCGGTTCGCCTTGCCCTGCGGGTGGGGGAGGCGTTGGTGAGCGTCCCGCCGCGCCGGCCGGGCGCCATCGGGCAGTGTGGGCGCACCTGGCGGACCGGGCGCACCTGGCGGACCGGGCGCACTGGGCGCACTGGGCGGAGGGGAGCCCTTGACCGGCAGCGCCAGTACCAACCCGGCGGCCAGGAGGACGGTCATGAGAAGCCAGGCGTCCCGCAGGCCGGCGTGGAGGGCGGCGTTTTCGGCCGCCAGGGGGCCCAGCGCCAGGCCAACCCAGACGCTGATGCCGTAGTAGCCCAGGGCCCGGCCGCGCTGGTGGGCGGGGGTGGTGAAGGCGGCCCAGGCCGTGCTGGCCACGGTGATGCCGGCGTTACCGGCGCCGTAGGCCAGGCGGTTGAAGGCAATCCAAGGGAACGAGAAACTGCAGGCCAGAGCGGCCGTGCCGGCCAGCCCCAGGGCGGCCGCCACCAGCATGACCGGGCGGGGTCCGTAGCGGTCGGTCAGGGCGCCGGTGACGGCCATACAAGCCACGGAGGAGACGGCGGCCAGGGCGATGATGGTGCCGGAGACGGCGGCGCCCTGGCCCAGGTTGGTCTGGATGCCCCGGTTTAGCAGCGGCATCGAGGCGGAGTTGACCACATAGTTCAGCGTGGCGGCCACCACGATCAGCCAGAAGGCCACAGTGCGCGGGCCGGCCGGTTGGATGGCCCGCCCGATGGCGCAGAGCCGATGGGTTGCAGGCATGGGGCTCCAGCTTCGCTAGGTGGTTGGATACAATCCTAGCCTGGTTGGACCCCAGTGCTCTTATGGGGCCAGCAGCACCGTCTGAGAGCGCTGCTCGTACCAGCGGGCGATCTGCTCACCGGTGTTGCGGACATGGGCCCGCATCAACTCCGCCGCCAGAGCGCCATCGCCGGCCTCGAGGGCATCGATGATGCGGGCGTGCTCGTCATGGTTGTTCTCGCGGTGGCGGGCATTCTCCACCAGCAGCATGGCCGGCACGTTGCTGGGGAAAGCGGAGGAGAGATTGCCCAAGAGCCGCGACAACTGGGCGTTGCCGGCCGCCTCGTTGATCACCACGTGCAGGCCCAGTTGGTTGGCTTCCTCCACCATGTCGGTGTGACCGTCCGCCGTCGGTTCATCGGCCAGGCGCAGCGTCAGTTCGAAGAGGGCATCGTTGGAGTGGCGCATGCGGTCGAAATCGGCCTTGGTCAGGCGGGTGGCGGCCCGGCGGGCGGCCAGGGCCTCCAATTCGGCCCGCACCTCATACAGGTCGCGCACCTCCCAGGGGGCCGGAATCCGCACCATCGCACCGCGGTTGGGCAGGATCTGGATCAGACCGGAGCTTTGCAGTTGGCGCAGGGCCTCGCGCACCGGGGTGCGGCTGGTGCCGAATTGGGCCGCCAGATCGGACTGCCTCAGGGCCGCCCCAACCGGGTATTCGCCGGACATGATCCGCTGGCGGATGGCTTCGGTCAGTTCGTCCACCAGCGCGGCGCCGTCGTTGGAAGCCACTTGCACCGTCGACTTTCTATGGGCTGCCAAAGGGGTCCAGCCCTGTTCGTGGCGGGCGCCGGGGTGGCCCCGGGCGCGCCAAGGTGTATCCATCTGTCAGTGCATAGGATACCTTGGCGCGCCCTGAGATTTAGGCCTTGGCGGGTTCTTCCTCCGGCTGATCGGACAGCGTCACCATGCCGGGCTTCCACCAGTCGGTGTCGGTGATGCCAACCTCGGCCGCAATGAAGGTGGGATCCTTGCCGGCCTTGCGCTGGGCGTAGAAGTCCTTGATCACCGCCCTGGCCCTGGGGGCCAAGAGCAAGATCGCCACCAGGTTGATAATCGCCATGATCGCCATCAGGAAATCGGCCGTGTTCCAGGCCAGGTCATAGCCCTGGATGGCACCCCAGAACACCACCAACACCACTGCGCCACGGAAGACGTGCAGGTTGGACCGCCGCTTCAGGATGAAGAACATGTTGGACTCGGTGTAGTAGTAGTTGCCGATAATCGAACTGAAGGCGAACAGCAGCACCGAAATGGTCAGGATCAACTGCCCGGCGGATCCTAGGTTCAACTTGACAGCGTCTTGCACCACCGTCATGTCCTTCGAATCGGAGTTCCACACCACGCCCGAGGTCAGCACCATCAACGCCGTGGTGGAGCAGATCACCATGGTGTCGATGAAGACGGACAGCATCTGCACCAGGCCCTGCTTCACTGGGTGCGAAGTATCGGCCGAAGCGGCCGCGTTGGGGGCCGAACCCATACCGGCCTCATTGGAGAACAGGCCACGCTTGATACCCCACATGATGGCCGTGCCCATGAAGCCGCCGGCCCCGGCCTTGAAGGTGAAGACGTCGCTGAAGATGGAGCCGAAGGCGCCGGGGATTTCGCCGGCGTTCTTCAGGATGATGATGGCACCCATGGCCAGGTACAGCACCGCCATTATCGGCACCAGCACCGACGTCACCCAACTGATGGCCTTCTGGCCCAGGTAGATGGTGACGCCGGTGATGATGGCCAGCACCACGCCCACGATGACGTGCACCAGGGTGTGGCTGCCTTCGGCCACGTAGGCGTCGGTCACGCCGGAGATCTTGTTGGCCTGCAGGGCGTTGAAGCCCCAGGCGTAGCAGGCAATCAAGGCGATGGCGAACACCACGCCCATCCAGCGCTGTTTCAGTGCCCGCTGCATGTAGTAGGAGGGCCCGCCGCGGAACTCCTTGCCCATCTTCTGCTTGTAAACCTGGGCCAGGGTCGATTCGACCAGGGCGGAAGCGGCGCCCAGGGACGCCATCAGCCACATCCAGAAGACGGCGCTGGGGCCGCCGGCAATGATGGCGGCGGTGACGCCGGCGATGTTCCCGGTGCCAACCCGCGAAGCGGTGGAGATCATCAGGGCCTGGAACGGCGAGACGGCGGAGTCGGTGGTGGCCCGCTCCCGGATCGTTTTGAGCGAGGTGATGAACAGGCGGATCTGCGCCCCACCACCCAGCCAGGTGAACAGCACCCCCGCAATCACCAGCAGGGGAATGGCGATGTAGCTGAACAGGTAGCCCTGCCAATCACCGAAGAAATCTGTTAGCCAGTTGGCCGCACTCTCAACTGCACTACCGATCGAAGCGTCGTAAATCACCACACCACCGCCCTTTCCTTGGCTGTCTGCCTGCATGGGGGAGACGCCGGGGCATGTGGCGCCGGCGCCGCATAGATGGGCAAACCATATCCGCGCCAGGCTCAATCACAAGTGCCCAAGGGCCCACGCTCCGCGACCGGTGAAGCCGTTCGCCCCCAGCGAACGCCCGTCGATAGCCCTACCACCCCGTCCCGTCCGCGGCGCCTACGGCAGGTGGCCGTCGCGGCCGATCGGCGCGTAGCGGCCGCGCGTCAACCGCAACAGGTCAGCCGGTGCCAGGCGCACCTGCAGGCCGCGGGCACCGGCGGAAACCGTCACCAGTTCCAACCCCTCGGCCGAAGCATCGACCACCGTGGGGCTGGCCGTCTTCTGCCCCAATGGCGAGATGCCGCCCACCACATACCCGGTGGCCCGCTCGGCATCGGGCACTGCGGCCATCTCGGCCTTCTTGCCGCCCACCGCCTTGGCCAGCGCCTTCAGGTCCAGGTGGCCGGACACGGGCACGATGGCGCAGGCCAGCTTGCCGTCCACCCGCGCCATCAGGGTCTTGAAGACGGTGGCCGGATCAAGCCCCAGGGCACCGGCCGCCGTCAAACCGTAGCCGGCCTCGCCGTGCGGCTCGGCCTCGTAGGCCAAGACCTCGAACGCCACCCCCGCCTTGTCCAGGGCTACCAGGGCGGGCGTGCCCAGCTTGCCGCCGCTAGCCTTCTTCTTCGCCAAGGCTCATCAACTCCTCCCACTCATCCAACAGGCTCGAATCGACGTCTCTAATGAGATCGCCCAGCCAATCCGTCAGATCCACCAGCGCCGCCCGCACCTCCAGCGGCGCCGACCGGGTCAAGGTCCGGTGGGCGTCCGCCAGGTAGCGCAGCAACAGGCCCTCCGACCGGGCCAGGCCATACCGCGCGATGTACTGCGGGAAGGTGTCGCCCACCTCCCGCATCTCGCGCAGGATCGACTTGGGGGCCAGTTCGAAATCCGCCACCCACGGGTGGTCCCGCCGGTAGACGGCCAGCGCCTGGGTCAAGAACTCCTCCAGCGGTTTCGGGTAAGTCACCTGGTCAAGGGCCTGCATCCGCTCCAGGTAGTCCCAGCCGTCCGCCTTCATCTGGGCGATGGCGACCGCCTTGGCGGCCTTCTCTTGCGCCACCACGATGGCCGTGGGGGTTTCCAGCGTGGCCTCGAAGGTGGACACCACGTCAAGCTGGTAGGTGTCCGATGCCGGGTCCAAACCTTCCAGCGCCGCCAGGGCAAACGGGGTCAACGGCTGGTTCAGCGCGAAGTCCTCCGGCAGGTCGACCTCAAGGTGAACTTGACCTTCACGGTGGGTGATGACGCCGCCCGCCTTGAGGGACCGATAGATGCGGCAGGCGTCCCGCAGCAACGGGTTGCGGGGGCGGACCGGCTCGTGATTGTCCGTCAGGAGGCGGTACGTATCGGTGACCGGGTCGCCGTCGGGCCTGGCCAGAAGCTGTAGCAACATCGAGTGGGTCACCCGCAGGTGCGAGGTGAGCGGTTCCGGGTCGGCGTCCCGCAGGCGCTCAAAGGTCTGAACCGACCAACTGATCTTGCCCTTCTCCGGTTTGGCGGCCGATGGCGTGCGCGGCTTCTTGCCGCCCTGTTCAGCCTTGGCTTGGGCCTTGGCCTGGGCTTTGGCGGCGATGATGGCGTGCTCTGGGGCCTGGACCATGACCAGGCCGGCGTCATCGAACCCCGCCCGCCCGGCCCGGCCCGCCACCTGGTGGAACTCGCGGGCATTGAGGCGGCGCAGGCGGTGGCCGTCGAACTTGACCAGGGACGTGATGACCACCGTCTTGATCGGCACGTTGATGCCCACGCCCAGGGTGTCGGTGCCGCTGATCACCGTCAACAGGCCCAGGCCGGCCAGGCGTTCCACCAGGCGGCGGTAGGCCGGCAGGAGGCCGGCGTGGTGCACGCCAATACCCTTCTTGAGCAGCTTCGACAGCGTGGCGCCGAAGCCGGGGCCGAAGCGAAAGCCAGCCAGTTCGCGCTTGATCGCCTCTTGTTGTTCTTTCGAAGCCAACGGCAGGGAGAGCATCTGGCCGGCCCACTCCACGGCCTCGCGCTGGGTGAAATGGACCAGGTAGGCGGGGGTTTGGCCGGTGTTCTTCAGGCCGGTCACCAGTTCCGGTAGGGCCATCGTTTGGTAGTCGTAAGTGAGCGGGATGGGGCGCGGCGCGTTGGTGATGGCGGCCACCGGGCGGCCGGTGCGTTGGCGTAGGTCCTGGACAAAGAACGAGACGTCACCCAAGGTGGCACTCATCAGGAGGAACTGGGTGTTGGGCATCTCAAGGAGTGGCACCTGCCAGGCCCAGCCGCGTTGGGGGTCGCCGTAGAAGTGGAATTCGTCCATGATGACGGTGGCAAACGGGGTGGCGGGGCCGTGACGCAGGGCCAGATTGGCCAGGATCTCGGCCGTGCAACAGATGATGGGGGCGTCCTGGTTGACGGCCGCGTCGCCCGTCATCAGGCCCACGTTGGCCGGGCCGAACAGCCCAATCAGGTCAAAGAACTTCTCGCTCACCAAGGCCTTGATGGGGGCGGTGTAGCAGGAGCGTTGGCCCTGGGCCAGGGCTAGGGTGTGGGCGCCGGCCGCCACCAGCGACTTACCCGAACCGGTGGGGGTGCCCAAGATGACATGCTCGCCGGCGGCCAGGGCAAGGAGGGCATCCTCTTGGTGCGGGTACAGGTCCAGGCCTTGGTCCGCCGCCCAAGCCGTGAAGGCCTCGAAGGCGGCCTCGACGCGCGCGGGGTTGGGGGCGGCATCGGGCAGGGGGCCCAAGGCGGACAGGAGGTGATCCTCATCTGCCTGATGGCTGCGGAGACGTGGTTGAGCGCCTTGCTGCGTACTCAAGTCGCCCACGGGGCACCCCCCTGAGGGCAACCCTCGGCCTCGCGTGGCATCTCGCCACCGCCTTCCTCGCTGTCGCCACGGAGATGGGAATCACCTCTTAGCAGCATGCTATTAACCGTACGCGGGCGGGTTGGCTAGCGGCGCAAGGTGGGCATGTCCGCCAAGCGGTCAAGGGCGGAGTGGAGTGTTTCGTCGCGCTTGGCGAAATGGAGGCGGATCAGGTGGTTAACCGGCTCGCGGAAGAACGAGGAACCGGGCACGGCGCCCACACCCACCTTGGCCGCCAGGTCTTCGCAGAACTCAAGGTCATCTTGGTAGCCGTAGTCCGAGATGTCGACCAGCACGTAGTAGGCGCCTTGGGGCGTGTTATGGGCGATGCCCAGGCGGTCTAGGCCGGTCAGCAGCAGGTCGCGTTTGGCGCTGTAGGTGGCCAGCAGGTTGTCGTAGTAGGACAGGGGGAAGCGCAGGGCCGTGACGGCGGCTTCCTGGAGAGGCGCCGGGGCGCCCACCGTCAAGAAGTCATGCACCTTGCGGGCAATCTCCATCAAGTGGGGTGGGCCTATCACGTAGCCCAGGCGCCAGCCCGTGATCGAATACGTCTTGGACAGGGAACCGCAGGTTAAGGTGCGTTCCCACATGCCCGGCAGGGCGGCCATGTAGGTGTGGTGGTGGGGCGGGAAGACGATGTGTTCGTAGACCTCGTCGGTGATGACGTAGAGGTCGTGGCGCTGGGCGGTTTGGGCGATGGTTTGCATCTCCGCGGGCGTGAAGACCTTGCCGGTGGGGTTGGACGGGTTGCACAGGATGATGGCCTTGGCGCCCTTGGCGGCTTGGTCCAGTTGGGCCGGGTCGAAGTCGAAACTGTGTGGGTCCAGCGGCACGTAGACCGGTTCGGCGCCGGACAGGATCGCGTCCGCGCCGTAGTTCTCATAGAACGGGGAGAACACCACTACCTTGTCGCCAGGGTCAACGACGGTCATCATGGCCGCCATCATGGCTTCGGTGGAGCCGCAGGTCACCACGATGTGCTGCTCCGGGTCCAGGTCAAGGCCCATGAAGTGGGACTGTTTGGCGGCCAGGGCTTCGCGGAAGTTCTGGGCGCCCCAGGTGATGGAGTACTGGTGCTCGGGCCCGGCGGCGGCTTCGATTAGGGCCTTGATCAGCGGTGCCGGCGGGTCGAAGTCGGGGAAGCCCTGCGACAGGTTGACCGCGTCGGTTTCCAGGCAGACCCGGGTCATGCGGCGGATCACCGAATCGGTGAAGCCCGCGGTGCGGGCGGACGGCTGCGGCATGGTGCCCAGTATGCCAGCCGGCCCTTACCCCCCTTCCTCGCGAGAGTACGGTTATGTAGGTTAAAGGCTCCGTCCCCAATTGCGTTTCTGCAGGTCAGAGCGTTGCGATGTTTCGCGGTTATCTACATAAGCGTACTTTCGCGAGGAAGCAATCCTAGGGTTGGTCCGCGGGGCGGGTTGGCGGCGGCGTTACAACTGTCCGGGCGCGGGGACCTCGTTCAATGCGGGGAGGCGCGGGCAATAGGCTGGCGCCATGAGCGCCCAGTCCCACGTTTACACCCACGGCCATGACGCCACCGTGCTGGCGGCGCATGCCGGACGCACCGCAGCCAATTCGGCCGCCTACCTGCTCGGTTCGCTGGGCCCGGGATTGGATCTGATCGACGTGGGCTGTGGCGCGGGCACCATCACCCGGGACTTCGCCCGGCTGGTGGCGCCCGGCCGGGTGGTAGGCGTTGACGCCGAGGCCTCGGTTATCGCGACCGCGCGGGCCGGCGGCCCGGCCGTGCCGGGCCTGGAGTTCAAGGTGGGTGACATCTATGCTCTGGGCTACCCCAACGCCGCCTTCGATGTGGCCCACGCCCACCAGGTGCTGCAGCACCTGACGGACCCGGTGGCGGCGCTTCGGGAGATGGCTCGCGTGGTGCGGCCCGGGGGAGTGGTGGCCGCCCGAGACGGTGACTTTGGGGGTGCCTACTGGTATCCGGACAGCGAGGCCTGGGCCGAATGGCAACGGGTCTACCTGGAAGTGGCCCGGGCCGGCGGCAACGAGTTGGCGGCTGGGCGCCGCTACCTGGCCTGGGCCCACGCGGCCGGATTCAGCGACAGCCAGATCACACTGAGCGGTTCGGCCTGGACGTATCCCGGATTCGGATCGGCGGCTGAGATCGCCGCCAGTTGGGCGGCCCGCCTGACCGGCGAACACTTCGTGGCCTTGGCTGAACAGCGTGGGGTGGCCAGCGCCAAGTCGCTGGCCGCCGTGGCCGCCGGCCTGGTCGAGTGGGCCCAGGACCCGGACGCCTGCTTCGTCATGCCCCACGTCGAACTACTGATCCGCGTCGCGTAGCCCGCTGTCACCGGGGACGGTCCCCTGTGCCATCGCCTAACCACGGGTCCGGATCGGGCCCATGTCAGTTTCGCCAGCCTGTGGGTCAATCGGCCGCAGTCTTGGTGGTTTCGCGCGACTTTGAGCGGCCTGTGGGTCACAGAATGAGGCGGGACGGTTGTTCTTGTGACCCACAGGCTGGCCAAACTCGCTTTTTCTTGCCTCCGGCGAGCCAAATTGACCCAGAAAACGATTCTTGCTGGAGGGCCGTCTGGCGCCACCTGGCGCGGGACTAGCTTTGTGGGCCCGGCAACCGGATGCCCTCCTTCTCGGCCACCAGTTGAGCCACGCGTCGGACCATATCGAGCGGTCTGGCAAGGTCCTCATGCGCCACCTCGACCACGGTGATGCCCAGGCGCCTCAATTCTTCCCGGCGCACCATGTCATCATGGGCCTGTTGCGCGCTCGAGAAGTGGTGCATGCCCTGGTATTCGACATCAATGCTGTAGCCAACCACATCGATGTCCTGGTACCGGATCAACTGGCCATCTCGGTAGACGGGTTGGTTGACGGCCATTTTCGGCAGGCCGGCGTCTTCCAAGATCAAGCGGACCAGTGTCTCTGGCCCGGAGTCGGTCTTGGCTCGTGAGAAGCTAAGGATCCTCTTCGCCGCAGGCAGACCTTCGCGAGCCCGGTAACCTGCCAGGTAACCATCCAGTTCATCCAAGCGAACGATTGGTGCCTGGCGTCTGACCAAAGCGTCTGCAGCCCACACCGCCTCTGCAAACGCCAGCGCGGGCTGGGTTGTGAAGTCGGCAAGCTCGGGCCGCTCGCTGGCGAGGCCCATGAGGCGTCGAATCCGACTTACTCGGCCGCGGAAAGACAGGGTCTCCCAGTGTCTTTGTCTGGCATTCGGAGGCACGAAACCTGGGGGCACCGTGGCCGTTACCGCTTGCAGCCAGCATTCGCCAGGATGAGCGACGGGCGCAGACATGTTCCGACTCCAGACTCTGGGCCGGTCGCTGAGGCGGTGGATCGTGACCCTGCCCATGTCGCCCCTCCGCGGACCTCTTTGTCCGTGGGGTAAAGCAATGTGAACCGGGCCGGCAGCGGCTCGCCGCAGTCCAGGCGGCAGTTCAACGCCGAGTACCGCCAGCCCCGTCACGCCGGTGACCACCGAACCGGGACCGCATAGGTCAACCGCCGCCAACACGCGTTCCATGAATCCGTCCATCGAGTGATTGTCCACCGGCCTGCGCCGGTCCAACCGCGGAACGCCTCTTGGCCTGTGGACAACCGCCAAGGCGGATGGCTGGTCGAACGGGAATCCCCCGAAACCGGCCAGTCTTAGCCGGCCGTCCTCCGGCGTGTCGCGCACTTTCCTCTCCCGGGCGTGTCGCCACGGCCCAGCCACACTACCCTTGGGTGCCATGCGGATTGCTCGGTTCACGGCTGAAGACCAAGACCCCCAATACGGGGTGGTGCAAGGCGAAGAAGGCGAAGAGGTCATTCACGCGGTGGGCGGTGACCCGCTCTACACCGAGATCACCCCCACCGGCCGTACCTACAAGCTGGAGGACGTCCGTCTCCTGGCGCCGGTCATTCCCCGCTCCAAGGTGATCGGTGTGGCCTACAACTATCGCTCCCCGGGGGCCGGCGACAGCCAGGCTCCCATCTGGTTCATCAAACCGAACACTTCGGTGTGTGGCCCGTTCGATCCAATCGTCTTGACCGCCGATGCCGCCCACCCCGCCTTCCACGAAGCCGAACTGGCGGTGGTGGTCTCACGCCTGGCCAAGGGAGTCCCGGTGGCCGATGCTGCCCGCTTCATTCTGGGTTACACGGTGGCCAATGATGTCGGCTACCGCTATCCAGCGGCGGAAGACCCAAGGGGTTTCTTCGGTAAGGGCCGCGACACGTTCACGCCGCTGGGGCCTTGGATCGAGACCGACCTGGATCCGGCCGCCGGCCTGTCCGTGTCGTCCTGGATCGATGGTGAATCGCACCAGCACGGCACCACGGCCGACCTGGTGCTGGGCGTGGCCGAACTCCTGGCCATCGCCTCCCAAGTCACCACCCTGCTGCCGGGCGACGTCATCCTGACTGGCACCCCGGCCGGGGCCTGTGCTATTGAGCCCGGGCAACGGGTCACCTGCGAGGTGGAGGGCATTGGCACCCTGACCAACCCGGTGGTGCGGCGTTAGCCGAGAGTTGATTCGCAGCTCGCTGCGGCCTGCGGAGACGTTGGTGAGCGTCCCACTGTGCTGCCAGGGCCGCCCATAGGGCACCACGCCGCCGTCCTGGGGGTTTGGCTGAGGCCGGGGAAACCGGTATGGTTATCGCTCGGTCATTCACGCCCCCACAAGGGCGAATGCACCTTGGGGTATGGTGTAATTGGCAGCACGAGTGATTCTGGTTCACTTAGTCTAGGTTCGAGTCCTGGTACCCCAGCGAAGGTTGAAGGCGCACCTGAACGCCCCAGCGCGGGGAAGGCGCCGAGCCCAACCCCAAGCCCTTGCGGGCATAAGGCTCCGTTGTGTAGTGGCCTAGCACGCCGCCCTCTCAAGGCGGTAACGCCGGTTCGAATCCGGTCGGAGCTACCAGATCGGCGTTGTTCAAACCAACGCTCAATCGCCTAGTGAAGGCCTCCTTGTCGGAGGCCTTTCTGGTCTCGTAAGCCCGGACGGCGAGGGCCTGAATCTCGGGGTCGAGCATGAGTTCCATGCCCCGATGCGCGACGGGCTGGACGTGGCCCCAGTCGTCGACGATGTCGATCCGTTCGAAGAACGCCATGTTGCACAGGCGGCGCAGGGGCTCGTCGATGGTGGTGTAGAGGGCGTAGGCGTCGCCTGCCAGGTAGACGAGGTCGTCGAGGTGGGCGAGGGCTTGTTCGTAGGTGTCGCGGGAGGCGTTGATCTGGACGTCCAGGAAGGCCAGCCGCCGGGAGATGTAGTCCTGCTCTTCCTTGAGGAGGTCGAGGGGGATGGCCCCCTCGTAGTGGGCGTGGAGGAGGGTCTTGCGCTTGGCCAGTAGGTCGTCGCGTTCCTTCTCGGCCTGGGCGCGTTCGGCTTGGTGGCGGGCGTAGATCGCCTCGATCTCGGTGGCCATCACGTAGCGGAGGGCTTTGACGACGGGCTCGGGGATCGTGATCTTGCGGTAGTACTTCTCGATCTGGTCGGCCACCTGGTCGATGGGAACGGCTGGACGGGCGCAGTCGGTTCGTTTGGCGTGGCGTCCGGCGCAGATGAAGTACGGGTAGACCGACCCGTTGCGGGACTTGGCGTTGGACACGATGAACCGGGAGCCGCACGTCCCGCAGAACAGCAGGCCCTTGAGGAAGTGGGAGTGGACTTGGGTCTTCTCTCCGGCCAGGTTATTCCCGTCCAGGACGACCTGGACGCGGAGCCACAGTTCGGGCGGGACGAGCGGGGTGTGGATGCCCTCGTAGGTCGCGCTCTTGAACCGCACGTCGCCGTTGTAGTACGGGTTGCGGAGCATGGCGTGGATGGTCGAGGTGGCCGGCACCGACCGGGGCCGCTTCGGCGTCGGCAGCATCGTCAGGCCCCGGTCGATCAGTTCCTCGCGGAGTTGGGTCACGGAGTAGCGGCCGGTGGCGTAGGCCTCGAACGCCCACTGGACCAGGGGCCCGCGTTCAGGGTCGATCTCGACCAAGCGGACCTCGCGCATCAACTCGTCACGCCGGGTGACGTTGAGGTAGCCGAGGGGGGCTTTGCCGTTGGTGCCGCCGGACTTGGCCTTCTCAGTCATGCCTTTGGAGACCTCGGCGGCGAGGTTGCGCGAGTAGAACTCGGCGATGGTCGCCATGATGCCGTGGACGAGCATCCCCGATGGGGTTTCGTCGATGGACTCGGACGCCGACACGAGCGTGACCCCGGCAGCCTTGAGGGCGAGGTGGATGTGGACGTCGTCGGCCCGGTTTGGCCCAGTTGGTCCGGCCTTCCTCACGGTGGCGGACCAGGCATGTTCCTTGGCGGACGACGACGAACTCCACCCAGTCGTAGGCCACGGGCGCGAACACGCGGCGCAGAGTCACCCTCTGCGCGCAAAACGAAACCCCCGGTTCGACTGCGAAGTCATGGCCACCACGCGTGCCGCCGGGAACCCGAGACCCCGGTACCACGCCACCATCATGCCTAATCAGCGTGAGGAGCTGGCGATCATCGTGGCCTCTCCGGCGTGGCGCGGCTGGATTGGGGGTGTCAGAAGCTCTCTTTGCTCACGCCAGAATCAACTCGAATGCGGGCGGTGCCTCCAACAAGTCCGGTGGTGATGCGGGATACTTGAGGCCTGTGGTCTCCACCTCAGTTCGGCGGCATCAACTGGGCGGCCTGAACCAAGCGACAAGAGTGTCGGTGGCAGGTAGTAGGCTGCTCTACTTTGCTCGAACCGGGAAGGAGACGAGGTGGCCAACGAAGTCACGCTGGAGGCGCTGAGGCCTGGCGTGCGCGTCCAAGGGCTCGTTCCAGGTCAGACCACTACTCTCGTGTCCGTTGAGCCCCTCGACGAGGGCGTGGCCCAGGTCGCCTTCCGCGACGAGGAGGGCAGGCTGGCCGAGCAGTACGTCTCTGCCGAGCAGGCCGCCGCGTTGACGATCCTGACTGGCTCCGGCCCGGCGTTCGATGGCGACGCCAACCAGTTCCGGCTCGTGGCCGAGGCGCTGCGTATCAAGTACGCCGCCCTGTATGACCCGATGGTCGCCGTCAACTCGTCCGATGTCGAGCCGTTGCCGCATCAGATCAGGGCGGTCTATTCCCACCTGCTGCCGCAAGTCCCGTTGCGCTATCTGCTGGCGGACGATCCGGGCGCGGGCAAGACGATCATGGCCGGGCTGTACCTGAAGGAACTGATGCTCCGGTCGGACTGCGAGCGCGCCATCATCGTGGCCCCCGGCGGCCTGGTGGAGCAGTGGCGCGAGGAGTTGGCGTCCAAGTTCGACCTGCGGTTCGAGGTGTTCTCGCGCTACATGGTGGACGACGCGGCCGGGCGCAACGTCTTCGCCGAGCATCCGTATCTGATCGCCCGCATGGACCAACTGTCACGTGATGAGGACCTCCAGGAACAGCTTAGGGACGTGTCCTGGGATGTGGCGGTGGTGGATGAGGCGCATCGGATGTCGGCCCACTATTGGGGCCAGGAGTTCAAGGAGACGAAGCGGTTCCAGTTGGGCCGGCTGTTGTCGG
>JAISSX010000006.1 GCA_031272885.1 Bifidobacteriaceae bacterium
CCTCGTCCTCTCGACTGACCTGTTCCATGGCCGCAGTTGCCGTTTCTGGGTCGATGCCGCGGCGGCGCAACTCCAAGGCCAGCGCCTGGCCCACCAGGCCACGCTCACTGTGCCTGGTCCGCACCAGCATCTCGGCTAGGGCCGTGTCGTTGACCAGGCCGACCTCCTCAAACCGGTCCAGCACCGCCGCCGCCACGTCATCCGGCACGTCGCGCTTGGCCATGGCCTGGGCCAGTTGCAAGCGGGACCGCGGGGCGGCGTCGAGCAGTTTCAACGCGATGGACCGGGCCACCTGTTCGGCCTGCTCCCGTGACATCGGCGGTTGCGGCTCGCTTCCGGGCGGATCGTCGCCGCCGCGCCGCGCCGCCCTGCTGCCGGTCCGGCCACCAGGCCGCCCACCAGACGGCCCACTAGACAGGTAGCGAGACCGGCCCCTTGACGGATCGCCTGACCCTGCCTCAGCCGCGGCCCGGCCCCCCATTGGGCCCACCGCCCTACTCGTCTCCGCTGGCACCCGCACCTGGCACCGCAACCGGTACCGGGGCCGGCACCGCGGCCGCCGCTGCGGCCGCTTCGGCCGCCTTGGCCGCCGCCCCAGCCGGGCCGATGCCCAACTTCTCCAGAATCTTGGCCTCGATCTCATCCGCTAACTCGGGGTTGTCCCGCAGGAAGGCCCGGGCATTCTCCTTGCCCTGCCCCAACTGGTCTCCGCCGTAGGTGAACCAGGCGCCGGACTTGCGCACAACGCCGTGCTCCACGCCCAGATCGATCAGCCCGCCCTCGCGCGAAATGCCCTGGCCATACAAGATGTCGAACTCGGCCTGCTTGAACGGGGCCGCCACCTTGTTCTTGACCACCTTGACGCGGGTGCGGTTGCCAACGGGTTCGGTCCCGTCCTTGAGGGTTTCGATACGGCGCACATCCAACCGCACCGAGGCGTAGAACTTGAGGGCCTTGCCACCGGTGGTGGTTTCGGGTGAGCCGAAGAACACGCCCACCTTCTCACGCAACTGGTTGATGAAAATAGCGGTGGTGCCGCTGACCGCCAGGGCACCGGTGATCTTGCGCATGGCCTGGGACATCAGGCGGGCCTGTAGGCCAACGTGGGAATCACCCATCTCGCCCTCGATCTCGGCCTTCGGCACCAGCGCCGCCACCGAGTCGATCACCACGATGTCAAGCGCCCCGGACCGGATCAGCATGTCGGCAATCTCAAGCGCCTGTTCGCCCGTATCCGGCTGCGACACCAACAGGTCATCCGTGTTGACACCCAGCTTGCGGGCGTATTCCGGGTCCAGCGCGTGCTCCGCATCGATGAAGGCCGCGATGCCGCCGGCCTTCTGGGCGTTGGCCACGGCGTGCAGCGCCACGGTGGTCTTACCGCTGGACTCGGGGCCGTAGATCTCGACGATCCGGCCGCGCGGCAGCCCGCCAATGCCCAGCGCAATGTCCAGAGCGATGGACCCTGTTGGGATCACCTCGATCGGCGCGTGCGACTCATCACCGAGCCGCATGATGGACCCCTTGCCGTACTGCCGGTCGATCTGTGCCAGGGCGCTGGCCAGCGCCTTTTCCTTGTCTGGGGTCGCCATGAGAGTCTCCTTGTCGAGCTGTGTTCTAAGAGTTGCCCAACACCCTAAACCGCACCACCGACATTCAGACCAGACACACCATTCAGGCCTGTGGACAACCGCTGAAACTGACACTGAGCTTAGTGAACATCTGTTCGACCAGCCCGCGACACGCCGGGCATTTTCCATCGACCCGTCCGCGCGGCCCCAACCGCCGCACCGCCGCCCGCCCGGACCAAACTCGGCGTGTCTGCCAATCGGCGTGTCGCGCCCGATGTCGTCCGGCTACCCCGGGTTACCGCCCCCGGGTTACCGCCCCCGGGTTACCTCGACTACCCCCGGCCCCGCGGCCGCTTGCGGGGCGCGTCCCGAAAGTGCCACCGGACGTCATCGGGCACTTCCATGGCGTCACACAGGGCGTCCCAGACTTCCCGCGGCGCCACCCCGGCATCGAGCGCCTCTTGGGCCGTCCGCGAGCCCAACGCCCCCACCACTAGGTCGGCCGCCAGCGACTTGGCATAAGCGGCCCCGAAGGCGTGGTTCATCGACTCCCAGAACTCCGAATGGCGCACGGCCGCGCACCAACCTACCCAGCCAGTTCCCGCGCCCACGGCGGGTTGGCGCCGGCCCGCGACACCGTCACGGCGGCCACCTGCCCGGCCCGCTGCAGCACCTGCCGGGCCGCCCCGCCGTCCAGACCATATAGCGCCTCCCGCCGCTCGCGGCCCAACAGGTCCAAGCGCCACAGGGCGTCGATCATCCCGCCCATGAACGAATCCCCGGCCCCAACGGTGTCCACCACCTGGGCCGGCCGTGGCCGCTCATCGACCCGTTCACCGCCCGGGACCAGGGCAAACGCCCCCTCGCCGCCCCGCGTGACAACCATCAGGGCCAGGCCGGTGTCAAGCCAACGCCGGGCGCTCAGCTCGGGCGCCACCCCCGGGTACAGCCAGGCCAGGTCCTCATCCGAAGACTTGACCACGTCGGCCAGCCCCACCAAGTGCTCGATCCGCTCCCGCACCAGTTCGGGCGTGCCCATGATCTGAGGCCGCACGTTCGGGTCATAGGTCAAGGTGGCGCCGCTGAGCTTGGCCTCGAACAATTGCGCCACGGCCCGGTCGCCCGGCTCCACCACGCCGGCCAGCGAACCGGCGTGGAGCACAATCGGTGCCGACCCTATGCCCGCCGCCGGCACCTGCCACGACAGGTCAAAGACATACGAGGCCGCGCCGTGCTCATCCAACGTGGCCTGCGCGGTCGAGGTGTGGGGGGCGCCATCGGACCCAGGCGCCAAGGCCACCCCAGACTCCGCCAGGTGGGCCTTGATCGCATCCCCGCGGGCATCCTGCCCAATCCAAGTCAGAAGGGTAGTGGGACGGCCCAGGCGGGCCAGGCCCACAGCCACGTTCATGGGGCTGCCGCCAGGGTATTCGCGGTTGCCGGCGGGGCTCAGAATGATGTCGGTCAGGGCTTCGCCGATGACCAGGGCGTGCGGCTCAGTGATCACGGCGACAGTCTATTGGGCTACCTCTCCCCGGTCGCATCCGCCAACATGTCCGGGCAGGTGCCGCCCACCTCGATGGTGGCCTCGAAGTGCCATGGCTCGTTGGCGTATACCTGACACAGGCCGTACTCGGATTGGTGCCGGCCCAGCCACTCCCAGCCGGCCTGCGGACCGATGTCAAGCGCTTTACCCTTGACGTGCGCCGACACGTCCGGGGCGGCCACCCACTTGGCGGCCTCCTCCGCCGAACCGTATTCGGCCACGGCGGCCTCGAACTCGGCTTGCTGTTGGCTGACGGACCGCGCACCGGAGGTGATTGACAACTCCAACCCTTCGGCTGCCGCCGCCTTGGCCGCCGTGGCGTAACGCTCCATCAACACCGCGTCCAAGGTAGGTATCGCGTCCGGGTCAACGGTCTGCACCTGGCCGGCCGTTTCGTCTTGGCCGGTGGTGCTAGTGGCCAACGCCTGAGTGCCGGTCACCGCCGGGCTCAGGCGGTCTACCGTGGCCCCGCCCAACGAAGCCAGCCACTTACCGCCCAACAGGCCCAGGCCGCCCAGCAGCCCCACCAGTCCAACCAGGGCCAGCAAGGCCCGGCCGGCGCCGTGGGACGGCTTAGGCTGGTTGGGTCGGTTGCCCGATGGCGCCCCTCCCTTTGGGTTGTAGGTGCCCGATGGCGCCGGGGCGCTTGGAGTAGCAGTCCGGCGAGGTTTGGCGACAGGCGGGAACGACGGCGGCAGTTGCGTTGTGGTCATGTTTCCATGGTTCGCCGCGGCGCCCGCCGGCCGATCCTGCCTCGGGCCGAACCGGGGTGGCCCGCTGGTACAACCGCGCTCGGCCGGCCTGGTCCCGCGGGTGGAGTTGTCTCTCCCAACCGGTAGGCCTGGGGACCGAGGCGACGAAAGGCGCTATCCGAATGGTGACTCTTGCCTTTGCAGAATGCTCCGAATTGCCCTATCCGAAAGTAGACCCATTCGGCGAAACGCCAGTTCAGGCACCTGGCTAGAGGCAATCATCCGACCATTTTCACCCTTTACGACCCAGCCCCAAGCCGATACCATACACCTAACCGCAAGGTATTGCGCGGTGGCGCCAACGCAAGGGTGCACTGGCCCCACCGTCAGACCGTTAGCCCCTCTTCTATCTGTCTTTCGGCCATACCAGCGGCGATTCCAATTCGACCCATGAATTCATAGGAGGAAACCAGATGGCCCTAGCTAAACTGCAAGAGCGTTACGACCTGTTCATCGACGGGGTGTGGCGCCCCGCCTCGGACGGAGGCACGTTCCAGACCACCTGCCCGGCCAACGGCGAACTCCTGGCCACCTGCGCGGAAGCCACCCAGCAGGACGTGGATGACGCCGTGGCGGCCGCCTGGCGGGCCTTCGCCTCCTGGAAGAACGTGGAGCCGGCCGCCCGGGCCGCCATCCTGCTGAAGATCGCCGACATTATCGATGAGAATGCCGAACACCTGGCCATGGTGGAATCGCTTGACAACGGCAAGCCGATTCGCGAAACCACAGCCATCGACGTCCCAATGTCATCCGACCATTTCCGCTATTTCGCCGGCGCCGTCCGCACCGAAGAAGGCAGCGCCACGATGCTGGACAACAACACGTTGTCGATTGTGCTGCGTGAGCCCATCGGCGTTGTCGGGCAAATCGTGCCCTGGAACTTCCCGTTCCTGATGGCAGCCTGGAAGCTGGCGCCCGTGCTGGCGGCCGGCTGCTGCACCGTTTTCAAGCCCAGTTCGCTGACGCCGCTGTCGGTGCTGGAACTGGCCCGCCTGATCCAAGACGTGCTGCCGCCCGGCGTGTTCAACGTGGTGACCGGCAAGGGTTCCAAGTCCGGCCAGTACATCCTGGATCACAAGGGCTTCCGCAAGCTGGCCTTCACCGGTTCCACCGAGGTGGGCTGCCAGATCGCCTCGGCCGCGGCGGACCGGCTGATCCCGGCCACCCTGGAGCTGGGCGGCAAGTCCGCCAACATCTACTTCCCGGACGCTCAGTGGGATATGGCGCTGGACGGCCTGCAGTTGGGCATCCTGTTTAACCAGGGCCAGGTCTGCTGCGCCGGTTCGCGTGTCTTCGTTCATGAGGACATCTACGACCGCTTCATCGAGGACGCAGTGGAGGCCTTCAAGAAGATCAAGGTCGGCCTGCCGTGGGAGCCTGACACCCAGATGGGCTCGCAGATCGATGAGAACCAGGTGCAGAAGATCCTGGGCTGGGTCGAAGAGGCCAAGTCTGAGGGTGCCCGTGTGGCCGTGGGCGGCGCCCGCGCCACCGAGGGCGAACTGGCCAAGGGCGCCTTCATGCTGCCCACCCTGATTGTCGACGTCACGAATGACATGAAGGTGGCGCAAGAGGAGATCTTCGGCCCGGTGGCCTGCGTCATCAAGTTCAGCACCGAAGAAGAGGTCATCGCGATGGCCAACGACAACGCCTACGGCTTGGGCGGCGCGGTTTGGACCCGCGACCTCAACCGGGCCATGCGCGTCTGCCGCGGCATCGAGACCGGACGCATGTGGGTCAACACCTACAACGCCATCCCGGCCGGCGCGCCCTTCGGCGGCTACAAGGCCTCCGGCATCGGCCGCGAGACCCACAAGGTGATCCTGGAGCACTACACGCAACAGAAGAACATCCTGATCAACCTGGCCGAGGTGCCTTCGGGCTTCTACCCCGAGTGAGGCGCCTAGGGAGCAGGTAAACAGACCAGCCGCGGCCGGGTTGGGGACGCCTGGCACGGTACGGGCGATCACCCTGGTCGCCCCCGGCCGCGGCTCGTCACCGTTCCCCTCACGAAAGGTCAATTCCGTCAATTCGCCATCCTGGGCTTGATCCGGGATCTCGGTATAGCCGCAGGTCAGGGCCGTGGCCGCGACAGGTGACGGGACCGGAATTGACCTTTCGCGCAGGAAAAGTGACCTCTCGCGAGGGGGTGGGTTGAGGGGGCAAGGTGGGGTAGGGGCGGCTGAATGTCGGTGGTTGGTGGCAGGCTTGTTGCCATGGCCCTTCCGGATAGCTTCGCCCCCGCCACCAAGGCGTGGTTCAGTGGCGCTTTCGAGGGGCCCACGGCCGCCCAACTGGGGGCTTGGGACGCCATCAGGCAGGGTGATCACGCCCTGGTGGTGGCACCCACCGGGTCCGGCAAGACCCTGGCGGCGTTCCTCAGCGCCATCGACCATTTGATGTCAACCCCGCCGCCGGCGGACCGGCAACGGCGCTGCCGGGTGCTGTACGTCTCGCCGCTGAAGGCGCTGGCGGCGGACGTGGAACGCAACCTGCGCGCCCCGCTGGTGGGGATCTCGAACCAACTAGCGGCAGCGGGCCGGCGCGTACCGGACATTCGGGTGGGGCTGCGCACCGGTGACACGCCGGCGGCGGAGCGGCGCCAGTTCGCCACCAAGCCACCGGACATTTTCATCACCACGCCGGAATCGCTGTTCCTGGTCCTGACCTCCGGCGCCCGGGAGGGCCTACGCGGGCTGGAGACGGTCATCCTGGATGAGGTGCACGTCCTGGCCGGCTCCAAGCGCGGCGCCCACCTGGCCCTATCGCTGGAACGCCTGGACGCCCTGCTCCCCCGGCCGGCCCAACGGGTGGCCCTATCCGCCACCGTGCGCCCAGTGGAGGAGGTGGCGCGGTTTGTGCGTGGCGCCACCGTCCGCGAGGGTCCCCAGCCACGGCCGTTGGATGACCCGGTGTTCGACGGCGCGTCGCCGGTTGAGGTGGTGGCCCCCCGGGTGCGGCCCATCCAGATCGTCAACCCACCCACCGCCAAGACAATTGAAGTGTCGGTGCGCCTGCCGGTGGAGGATCTGACCGACATCGGCGGCAGCGCCCTTGAAGGTGAGTTGGACTTGAGCGGGGACGCGGCGGGCGGTCCACGGGGTGGCCCGTCGATCTGGCCGCACGTCCACCAGGCCATCATCGACCAGATCACCCAGCATCGCTCTACCCTGGTGTTCGCCAACTCGCGGCGCGGCGCGGAACGCCTGGTGGCCCGCATCAACGAGGCCTGGGCGGAGCAGGTGACGGGTGAGGCGCCAGATCTGTCGGCGCTGGGCAGCACCCTGAACAACGCCCAATCCACCACGGTGGCGGCCCTGCCCCTAGCCGTGGCGGGCGAGGGACCGCTGACCAGCCGCACCACTTCCTGGGACTACCACGGTTCGTTCAGCCAGGCCAAGGGCCTGCCGGTGGCCGATGGCGCCACGGCGGTGGCGTTGGCCCAGGCCCACCACGGCTCCATGAGCCGGGAGCGGCGCACCCAGATTGAGAACCAGCTCAAAGCCGGCTTGTTGCCGGCGGTGGTGGCCACCTCGTCCCTGGAGTTGGGCATCGACATGGGCGCCATCGACCTGGTGATCCAGGTGGGGGCGCCGCCCAGCGCCGCTTCGGGCCTGCAGCGCATCGGCCGGGCCGGCCACCAGGTGGGGGCCGTCTCACACGGTTTGATGTACCCGGTGTTCCGGGGGGACCTGGTGCCGTGCGCGGTCACGGCCGCCCGCATGCAGCAGGGGCAGATCGAGGCCCTCAGCGTGCCGGCCAACCCGCTGGACGTGCTGGCTCAACAGATCGTGGCCGCCGTCGCCATGGACACCTGGAACCTGGATGAACTGGCCCGCTTGGTGCGGGGCGCGGCCGGCTTCGAGCACCTGGGCCAGCATTCGTTCGAGGCCGTGGTGGACATGCTGGCGGGCCGCTACCCTTCGGCCGATTTTGCCGACCTCAAGCCCCGCCTGGTGTGGGACCGGGCCACGGGTAGCCTCAGCCCGCGGCCGGGGGCGGCCCACCTGGCGCAGGTGTCCGGCGGCACTATCCCGGACCGCGGCCTGTATGGAGTGTTCCTGGCCGGTGACCAAGACCGGGCCGGCGGCAAGCGGGTGGGAGAACTCGATGAGGAAATGGTCTACGAGTCCCGCGTCGGTGACACGTTCACGCTTGGCAGTTCCACCTGGCGCATTGTGGAGATCACGCCGCACGCCGTCTACGTGGTGCCGGCCCCCGGACTACCGGGGCGGCTGCCCTTCTGGAAGGGCGACTCGCCGGGCCGGCCGGCCGAGTTGGGGGGCGCCATCGGGCAATTCATGCGAGCCACGGTGGCGCTGGAACCGGAAGCGGCGGTGGCAGGGCTGGTAGACCAGGGCCTTGACCCGTGGGCGGCCCAAAACCTGGTGGCCTACCTGCGGGATCAGCAGGAGGCCACGGGCGTGCTGCCGGATGACCAGACGCTGGTGGTAGAGCGTTTCCAGGATGAAATCGGCGACCAGCGCGTGATGGTCCATTCGGTGTGGGGCGGGCGGGTCAACGGCGCCTGGGCGGCCGTCATCTCGCAGCGGCTGCAGGCGCAGTACGGTTTGGACGCGCAGGTGATGCATTCGGATGACGGCATCATGCTGCGGCTGCCGGAAACGGCGGATGAAGACGCCCTGCGGCCGTTGGACCTGGTGCTGGAGCCGGACCAGGTGATGGATGCCGTCACCGGAGCGTTGACCCAAACGGCCCATTTCGCGGCCCGCTTCCGTGAGGCCGCCGCCCGGGCCCTGATCCTGCCACGCAAGGCTCCCGGCAAACGCCAGCCGTTGTGGCAGCAGCGCCACCGAGCCCAACAGTTGTTGCAGGTGGCGGCCGGTTTCGGAGACTTCCCTATTGTCCACGAGGCTCTGCGGGAGTCGCTCCAAGACGACTTCGACGTGCCCGCCTTGACGGCGTTGATGCGGGCCGTGGCGGAGCGGCGCATCAAGGTGGTGGAGGTGACCACCCAGGTCGCCTCGCCGTTCGCCAAGTCGATGGCCTTCGGCTACACCGCCCAGTTCCTCTATGACGGGGACGCGCCGCTGGCGGAGCGCCGGGCGGCGGCCTTGACCCTTGACCCTGAGATGTTGGCCGAGCTACTGGGCACGTCCGGCGGCGGTGAACTGGCGGACCTGCTTGACCCGGCCGTGGTGTTGCAGATGGATGCCGAATTGGCCCGGCAGGTGCCGGAACGTTGGGCCGGTTCGGCCGAGCAGTTGGCGGACCTCCTGCGCCAGTTGGGCCCGCACGATGCCGCGGGGCTGGCGGCGGTGACAGTTCCCGATGACGCTGGGACGGGTGGAGTTGGAACAGGCGGCGCGGTGCCAGGCGGCTTCGGGCCGCGGGAGGGTCAGAACGTCACGGTTGGCACGAGCACGGAGACCGGGGCTGTTGACACCGACAAGACGGCCAGCGAGGGCGGGCCGCCACCAGTGGCCCCGGCGCCCTGGGAGCAGTGGCTGGCCGAACTGACCGCCACCCGCCGGGTCATCCCGGTCCGGCTGGGCGGGCGCGAGGCCTGGGCGGTGATCGAAGACGCCGCCGCCCTGCGGGACGCCCTGGGGGTGGCTCTGCCGGCTGGCCTGCCGGAACAGTTCCTGGCCGCCACGCCGGACCCACTTGGCGCTCTGATCAGGCGTTATATCCGCCATCACGGCCCCTTCACGGCGGCTGGCTTGGCCCAAGAGTTCGGTTTGGGTGCGGCCGTGGCGGCCCGCGAACTAGACGCCATGGTCCGGGCCGGGCGGCTGACCGCGGGGCGCATCCGCCCGCTTGAGGCGGGTGGGCAGGCCGGCGTGGCCGACTACTGTGACCCGGAAATCCTGTCTCGCCTGCGCCGCCGCTCCCTGGCCCGCCTACGCCAACAGGTGGAGCCGGTCGAGGCCCACGTGCTGGGCCTGTTCGCCCCGCGCTGGCACCAGGTGGGCCGGCTCAAAGGGGCCGATGGCGTGTTGCAGGCCGTCAGCGCCTTGGCTGGGGCGCCCCTGCCGGCTTCCGCCATCGAGGCCGTGGTGCTGCCGGCGCGCGTGGCCGGCTACCAACCGGCCATGTTGGACGAGTTGATCGCTTCGGGTGAGGTCTTCTGGGTGGGCCAAGGCCGGGCGGGCGGCACCGACGGCACCGTTCGGCTGCTCCTGGCGGGCACGGACGACGCCGCGTTGGCCGATGTCGAGCCACCACCGGCGGGTGGCCCGGCGGCCCGGTTGTTGGACCGGCTGCGCGGCGGCGGGGCCTTTTCGGCCCATGAGCTGCTGGAACGCCTGGGGACTGAAGCTGGGGCCGAACTGACCGACCAAGACTTGCGCGACGCCCTGTGGGAACTGGTCTGGGGCGGCTGGGTGACGGCCAACTCGCTGGCGCCGCTGCGGGCCTACCTGGCCGGCGGCACCACCGCCCACCGCACCACCCGCCGGGTGCGGGCCCGCACTGTGCTGCCGCGCAACTCGTGGACGCCGCGGCCCGAAGACCCGCGGGTGGCCGGCCGTTGGTCGCTGGCTCCCACCCCCACCGCCCGAGGCGAAGGGCTATCCCCCGCCCAACGCCTCGCCGCCACGGCCGCCGCCCTGCTGGAACGCTACGGCGTGCTGACCAAGGGTGCGGCGGCCACCGAGGTCCCGTTCGCCCAACTCTACCCGGTGCTGGCGGCCCTGGAAGACCAGGGTGCGGTGCGGCGCGGCTACTTCGTGGAGCACCTGGGCGGCTCCCAGTTCGCCCTGCCGCCCTGCCCGGACCAGTTGCGGGCGGCGGCAGACGCCCCGGCCACGGTAGTGGTCCTGGCCGCGGCCGACCCTGCCAACCCCTACGGCGCCGCCCTCCCCTGGCCGGAGCACCCCGCGTCCCACCGCCCCGGCCGCGGCCCCGGCGGGCTGGTGGTGCTGGTGGACGGATACCTGGCCCTCTACTTGGAACGCGGTGGACGCACCGCCTTGGCCTTCAACCAGGGTGAAGCTGCCCAAGCGCGGCTGGAGGCCGCCGCCAAGGCGCTGGCGCAGCGGGTGGAAGCGGGCGGCATCGGCACGTTGAAGATCAGCCGCCTTGACGGCCAGGACGCCCTGCAGGCCCACGCCGCCCTCAGCCCGGCGGTGCAGGCGCTGGTGGCGGCCGGGTTCGTGGTCACACCGCAGGGCCTGGTCAGGCGCGGGCGGGTGTAGCCATGCCCGAGGGCGACATTCTGCGCCGGGTGGCGATCCGCCTGAACCAGGCCCTGACCGGCTACCCACTCACCTACTGCCTGTTTCGCTGGCCCACCCTGGGTGGGGTGGACCTGACCGGCCAGGTCATTGAGCAGATCGAGGCCTACGGCAAACACGTCTTGATGCACCTGGATTCCGGCTACACCCTGCGCACCCACCTGCGCATGGACGGCGCCTGGATCGTGGAGAAGGCGGCCGATGGCGGCCGGCCGGGGCCGGGCTCGCGCGCCCGGTCTTGGAACGCTCGGGCAGTGGTGGGCACGCAGAAGTGGGTCGCCATCGGGCACAAACTGGGTATGGCCGACTTGCTGCGCACCCGGGACGTCCAGCGGCTGTTGGCGCCCCTGGGGCCAGACGTGATGGCGCCGGACTTCGATCCTGTCGACGGGGCCGCGCGGGTGGCCGCCCAGGGCGACCGCGGCATCGGCGCCACGCTGCTCGATCAGCATGTGGTGGCGGGTATCGGCACCATCTACATGGCCGAGTCGCTGTTCCACTGGCGGGTCCGCCCGGACCGGCCGGCCCGCACCGTACCCGACCTACCCGGGCTGCTGACCTACGCGGGTGAAATCTTGCGCCGGTCGGTCCAGGCCCGCACCCCCACCGCCACCGGCAACACCGCGCCGGGCCAGGCCGCCCTGGTCCACGGCCGCGAGCACCAGCCGTGTCGCCGCTGTTCCACCCCCATCGAGGTCATGCGCGTGGGCGATCCCCCGTTCGATCGCCCGGCCTTCTTCTGCCCCCACTGCCAACCCACCTGAAGCGCGCTGTCCGTAGTGCTGTCACCCCGGACTTGACTTGTCGTCACCCCGGCCACCAATTCCCGTCACCCCGGACTTGATCCGGGATCTCACCCCCGGCCGCCGGGGGGAGGGCGGTGGCCGCTCACAACCCCCTCTCTCCCTCGCGAAAGTACGGTTATGTCGGCCCCAGCCAGCGCCCCGATAGCGTTTACGCAGGTCAGAGCGTTGGCTGGTTTAGCGGGCAACTACACAACCGTACTCTCGCGAGAAGAAGCAGGCGGACGTGGGGGTGGGTAGCCGGAGGTCTACCGGCCGTCCGGGCAGTCTTCACCCCTGACACCAGGCCGCGCCGCTGGCTGGTTGCCGTTGTCGCCATGGTGGGCCCGGTGGAGTGTTTGACGCAACATGAACCTTTGATGCAACCTGGGCTTCCTGTCCGGGTCAACCCTCAATGGTGGTGTCACGACCGGGAAACCATCAGCCTCGACACGCACCTCCCACCTGTCCCCCGGCGGCTTCGATGGGTCCGGTTCAACGATCATGTGATGCCGGGGGCAAACCAGAACCAGATTGTCGAGTTTCGTTTCACCACCATCCCACCACGGCTCCACATGGTGGGCGTGACAAACCACCGGTTCCAGATCACAGCCCGGGAACACACAACCCCCATCCCGCTCGTTCAACGCGGCCCGAATCGAAGGAGTCACCAGGCGGTGGCTGCGTCCCACGTCGAGTGGTTCTGACCCGGTACCTAACACGACCGGAACCAGATCCGCGTCACACACCAACCTTCTCAACACGCCCGCCGGAACCGTTTCACCCGTACCAACCAACCCAGCCCGTTCAGCTTTGTCTTGCAGGTCTTTGAGGTTGATGGTGACGTTGATCCTGGGCCGGTCCCCACCAACCAGCGGCGCCCCACCCGCCGCTTGGGCCTGTTCAGCGACCAGCAACAGGCCATCAGCCTGTAACTGGGTCCAGCCGGGACACGCCTCACCGCCGGCCCGTTCCTCATCTAGGTGGCTGCGGCGTAGCTGCTGGGCGTGCGCGGTCACTAGTTTCTTCAATGGTTCAATGTCGATGGTTGGGAACACCCCGCGGATGATGGTTTTCCCGTCCCACAAGTCTTGGAACGATAACCGGCGGTCTTGGACAGAGCGCTGGTATTCCCGTTCCACCCTAGACGCTTCAGCTTGTTCAGCCCCTTCCGGGTCGACCACGTCAACTAGATGTTTGGTCAGCCGGGTCAAGTGTTTCGAGTCGAACCTTCTGGCCTGCTCCACGACAGTCGTTTCGGCTTGGTCGAACAGCACCGGGTCGAGGTGTTTCGCGGCCGGTCCCAACACCTTGGCGGCTGCGACGGCTTGGCGAACGGTCATGCCACCGGCCAGGGCGGCCTGTTCAATCAACGGGGTGGCAGCCAACGTTTGGCCGGTGTTCAAGATGCTGTTGGCTTCTTGCCGGGTGTAACGCAACTCTGCTGCCAGGTGGGAGACGATGTCGACACCGGTGACGGTCTCTATGGTGCCGTCGGTGTTGATTTGGTGGAGTAGGTGTCCGGTCAAGGTGTCGAGACGGTTCTTCAACTCCAACAGGGCGTGTGCGTCTTGGATGCGGGTCTGGTCGGTGTCGAGGTGGTAGGTGTCTAGGTTGATGGTGTCCAACACGTCACGAATCAGGGCGGCCGCTTCGCTGATCCGTAACTGTTGTTGGTTTACCGTCATGGTTTCTATTCTAGTTGCCGGCACGGTTATTGGGAAGGCCGGTAAACGTTATCTGCCGGTTGCATCGATGTAATGGTGGAATCTTCACATCATGTTCGAATAGCGCGTGCACGGGGGTTAACGTTATCGGCGCCGTTTTTCGCTGTTAGCGAACCACAGAAACTGGCTCGGCTATTGAACGGGCCCTCGGTTTGAGAGGCCCGGTGGGGGGCGGGTAGATCCCAGCTCTTCGGCCGGGATGACGCTGGTGGCGCGACCAATGCTTGTCATCCCGGGCGCCGGTTCTTGTCATCCCGGGCTTGACCCGGGATCTGCGCCACGAACAAGCAGGCCCTGTCACATTGGGGCCGTTGTCCGATAGCGGCGAGCCTGGTCGAGGCCGGTCAGGGTCAAGGGCGGCCGGGCCGGCCGTCCCGGAGGGACACGGAGCGTCAGCGTAGTGCCCTTGACGCTGGCCGGCCTCGACAGACAATGAAGCGGCGGACAGCGGCCCACCGGCGGTCTATCCCGTGCCTTGCCTGTAGACGAGCGCTGGCCGGTAGATCCCGGATCGCCTTCGGCGTCCGGGATGACGACCAAACAAGCGCGTCCAGGATGACGCTGTGGAGCGGCGGACAGCGGCCCACCGTTAAGGGAAGGGCGGTTCCGAGCGGCGGAGCCGTCCGCTGCAACGACATCGCCCGCTGCACAGGCCATTCGGCTAGCGTCTAAGTTAGGAACTGAACCAACCCAGGTGATCGGCGTGGAAGAACCGTTTGGAAACGATCAGCGACTGGATGTCCAAGGACGGAGCCCCGGGAGAATGAAGCATCACACCAGGTGGACCAAACGGATGGGCCGGCGGCTGGCCGCCGGGTTGGCCCTCATCACTGCCGCTGGGGCTTTGGGGGCTTGCACCGGCGGTGAGGACGAGTCCGTGCCGGAGCCCAGCCCGGAGCCGTCGGCGTCAGGCGTTGCAGATGACCAGGTTGAGACGGTCTTCAGCCTTGAGAACCCGGGGGAGATCAGCTTCGAACCGACGCCGGAGGAGAACCTGGCGGAGACTGATGCCACCGGTATCTACTATGCCGACAACGAGGTCTTGGTGACGGCGGAAGATGGCACCACGCGGGACGACATCGAGGACTTGGCTGAACAGTATGACGCGACCATCGTTGGTGTCATTGAGGTGAGTGGTGACTATCAGTGGCGGCTGGCCGAGACGTATAGCCAGGATGATCTGTTGGCTCTGGCTGATGAGATCGCGGCTGAGGCTGGTGTGGCTGGCGCTTCCATCAATCTGTTGATTCCTCAGGCGGAGCAGGCCTCCTACACTCCGAGCACCGATACCGGGTGGGAGGACTCCTGGGACTACGTGCCAGCCGGCCACAACTGGGGCATGGAGGCCATCCACGCGCCGTATGCCTGGCAGTTCTGGACGGGCGATGACGTGGCTGAACGGGCTGAGATCAACATCGGCCTGATTGACGGAGACTTTTCTATGGCACACGAGGACCTGCGGCTGGAAGAGGTGTTCTGGAACAAGCTGGCGGCCGACAGTAATGGCCACGGCACTCACGTCGCCGGGATCATGGCTGCCGGGTTCGACAACGGGGTAGGTGTGACCGGCGTCTACCCGTTAGCCGAAGGGCATCTGTACGCCGTCTCGAAATACGGTTTGGGGTCTCGGAACGATGGCGTGACCGACTTCGCCCTGAAGGCGGGCCTGGCCGAGTTGATTGTCCGTGATGTCAAGGTCATCAACTTCAGTTGGGGGTTCTATGACCTGTACAAGTTCCTGGCCACCAAGGGCTACCCGGAGTATCAGCATTACTTTCAATACGGTGCGGCCGTGATCGAGGACTTCCTGGAGCGGATGCTGGACAAGGGCTACGACTTTGTCATTGTGGCCGCCGCCGGCAACGGTGCGGCGACCGAATTCCGGCGGACTGGCACGGACGGTGACGAGTGCCACGGCTGGGCCAGGCCTGCCACCGATGAAGATGATGCCGATGCCACCTGTGTTTACTACCCCAGTGATGATGCTCCTGCCAGCGGCGAGACCAGTCAGGAAATGGCCCGATGGGAGAGCGAATTCACCACCATTGGCGACGGAAAGGTGAAAGACCGCATCATCGTGGTGGGTAACGCTGCGCTGCGTGCGAAGACCAATGGCGAGTTGCCGTTATACGAAGTCGCGGCCGATAGCGACGGCGGTGAGCGTGTCGACGTGATGGCACCGGGTACTGACATCTGGAGCGCTTTGCTCGGCAATAGGTACGACTTCATGAGCGGCACGTCCATGGCGGCGCCGCATGTGAGCGGGGTTGCCGCGCTGGTCTGGTCGTTCAACCCGACCCTCACGGGGGCCCAGGTCAAGAACATCGTCGTGAAATCAGGTAGCCCGTCCTCGCAGGAAGTCGAAGGGACGTCACTCCGGTTGGTTGACGCCTACATGGCAGTCGGCCTGGCGGCAATAACTAGGGGCGCATCACAATCGGATGGCACGCAGAATGGGGTGGTGATCTCAGCCGTCACCGGCCCAGACGAGCAACGATTGGACAAGGCGACCGTTGAAGTGCTGGATGCGCAGACGGGTGACGTCGTCAGTGAAACGGCGGCCACCACGGACGTCGATGGCCGCTTCGAGTTGATCCTGCCCGCCGGTACCTACACCCTGAAGGCCAGCGCCGAGGGCTACAACGACCAGACCACCGACACCATCACGGTCGAGACCGGCCAAGTGCTGTACCTGGCCTGGATTGAACTGGAGCCATTGGAGGGGTGGGCCGCGGAGCAGGGCTTGATCTCGTACATTGCCTTCGATGGCGATTACCGTGACCAGGTGACGGGTGTGACGGGTACCGCACACGGCGATACCGACTTCTGGTGGGGCATCAAGGGTGAGGCCATCTATCTGGATGGTGACGGCGACTACGTCTCGTTCGGCACCGGCTACAACCTACCGGCCGAATTCACCCTGAACGCCTGGGTCAAGGCCGCCGATGTCTCGCGCCACTGGCCGGCTGTCTTTGCCAAGTATCAGGTGGACGGCTATGGCCCTTACGTTTTTTCGCTCAACTATGAACACTCCGGCTACTGGGTGTCCAAGGGCGACGGCGATCACATCGAAGGCGCTGGTGAGGCGGTTCTCGCTGCAGACCAGTGGCACATGCTGACCTGGGTGGTGAGCGGCGACACGATCAAGCTGTACGTGGACGGATTGTTCGACACCGAGGGTCCGTGGGTTACGCCGCAGGTGACCGATGACGAGGTGACGGTTGGCCGGCAGGCCTTCATGTTCGACCCCTTCAGTGATCTGGAGTTCAAGGGCTTCATCGACGAGATTGCGATCTACTCCCGGGCGTTTGCGGACAACGAAGTGGCCACCCGGTACAAGTCCATCAGCGGCGAGGACCCCGGCACCGATTCATCAGCCACGAATACGACCAGTGACACGGACGTGGTTGGGGTGTGGCGGTTCGATTCGATTGAGAGCATCAGCGCCTCGGAGAGCGACATCCTGGCGGCCGAACTGGTTTACGGCTCCTGTGTCCTGACCCTTGAAGAAGGCGGCACCGCCATCTTGAACATATGGGGCGGTGACACCGTCGGCACTTGGTCTCGCTCGGGCAATACCGTCACCACCACGATCCTGGGCGACACCGACATCTTCGAACTCACCGACGGCAAACTGGTGGCCTGGGACGACGGCATGCTGATCGCCTTCGCCAAGTGACCCCTCCTTGCGAGAGTACGGTTGTGTAGTTGCCCGCCAAACCAGCCAACGCTCTGACCTGCGCCTTGTTCGAATCCCTGGTCACGTTGTCTGTGCGGGTTTACGCCGAGCCCTTGGGTGCTACTGTCAGCCACTTGAGGACGAAGAACGGCGACCACGAGGTTGACCTCATTGTGACGCGGCCGGACGGACGGTGTGTGGCCTTCGAAGTCAAGTCCTCGCCCTACGTTGAACCCGCCGACCTCAAACACTTGACCTGGCTGCGCGGCATACTGAGCGAAGACTTGCTGGACGCCGCTGTCATCACAACCGGAACGGCGGCCTACCGCCGCCGCGAGGACGGCATCGCCGTCATCCCCGCGGTCCTCCTTGGCTGACCGACTCACCAGTTGATTCCAGGCGACCTCTTGCCGGTGACCGCCCGATGGCGTCCGCGGCGGCCGGTGTGGATCTCAGCCGGTGTACGGCTCCAGTACGGTGTCGCCGGCGGCATCGACCACTCGCATGGTACTGAGGTAGACGGCAGTACCCCAGTCACTGATTCTTGGGTAATCGGTCTCGAACTCGATCCATGTGTTGGTATCGGTGTCCAGGTAGAACTTGATGGAGTTGATGTGCGCCACCGGGTCGGTCAGTTCGAGGCTCTCATCCCAGACAATGTTCTGGGCGCCGGTGCCGGCGGCAACATCAAAGAACGCCACCTCGCGCCGGTCCGAACGATAGCCTTCGTCGTAGATGATCCAATTGGTTCGATCAACCACAGGGAGCGGTGGGTAGCCCGGCAGTGCCAAGCCGATTGGATTGATTTGACTTGCTACGGTGTCGTAGGCGTCGGCGCTATCCCACTCGCAGACGAAGTTGGAGCCCCCGTCAACGATCATTTCGGTGAAGTCACCGTCGTTCCACTTGCCGTCGTCGTACTTCCAGTAGTACATCCCGAAGGCTTCGACACCGTCCTCGTTGTTGGGTTCGCCCAGGGCCCAGTTGCGGTACAGGAAAGGCTCGAAGGTCAGCCAACCCCAAGATTCACTGTTGGCCGCCTGGGTCAGCCCGAAGTAGGCAGAGGCGACGCCCTGGCTGATGATGTATTGGTAGACCGCGGTGTCTTCTTCGGCCGAAGCAATTGTCGCCAGGTGTCCGCCCAAGGACAGGCAGTATCTGGTCGCATAGTCGAAGCGCAATGGTCCGAAGTCGTCGGAGTCTGCTAGCTGGAAGACGCGGTACCGATGCGTCCCGAACTCACCTTGAGGGGCCAGGCCGTCCGGGGGTGCAACGTATCGGATCTGGTCGAAGGAGTCTTGATTCGATGTTGTTCCTGCCAGCGGCTCCAGTTCAATCCAGGCCAGGTACAACACTTGGCCGGTCTCGACAGTGATGGTGTCGGTGGTCTGGTCGTTGTAGCCCTCGGCGCTGGCCCTCAGGGTGTAGGTACCGGCGGGCAGGATCAACTCGAACCGGCCATCGCCGTCCGTGGTGGCCGCCGCTTCACTGACGACGTCACCCGTCTGCGCATCCAGCACTTCAACGGTCGCCTTGTCCAATCGTTGCTCGTCTGGGCCGGTGACGGCCGAGATCACCACCCCATTCTGCGTGCCATCCGATTGTGATGCGCCCGTGGTCATAGCGGCCAGGCTGATGGCCTTGTTGGCGTCAACCAAGCGGAGTGACGTCCCTTCGACCTCCTGCGAGGACGGGCTACCTGATTTCACGACGATGTTCTTGACCTGCGCCCCGGTAAGGGTCGGGTTGAACGACCAAACCAGCGCAGCAACCCCGCTCACATGCGGCGCTGCCTGGGACGTACCGCTCTTGGAGGTGTAACCGTTGCCCGGAATTGTGCTCCAAATATCCGTGCCGGGTGCCATCACATCGACCCGGTCACCACCATCGCTTCTTGAGGCGAGCTTGTAGAACGGCGGCTCGCCGCCAGTGTTGCCATCCAGTGCAGCGTTGCCCACAACTATTACGTGGTCCCTCACTCGCCCCTGGCCGATGGCAGAGATGCCACTGCGCCAGCCGGCCAGTTCCTGGCTGGTCTCACCACTGAAAGCAGCGTTGGTCTTCTCCCATCCGTGGTATTCATCACCGTCTTGTCCTGCCTGCCGGAATTTGGTTGCCGCACCGTTGCCGGCGGCGGCCACAATGACAAAGTCGTAGCCCTTGTCCAGCATCCGCTCCAGGAAGTCCTCGATGACAGCTGCCACATAAGAGATCAGCCACTGGTAGTCCTGGTAGCCCTTGGCAGCTAAGAAAGGTATCAAGTCGTCCGCATACCCCATGCTGTAGTTGATGACCTTGACATCACGGACAATCAACTCGGCCAGAGCCGCTTTGAGCGCGAACCCCGTCATGTCAGTGTTGGAGACGCCGTAAAGGTGCCCTTCGGCTAACGGATAGACGCCGGTCACACCTAACCCGTTGTCGAACCCGGCAGCGAAGATGCCCGCGACGTGAGTGCCGTGGCCACCCTGAGCAGTGGACGTGTCGTTCCAGAACAACTGCTCGAACTGCAGGTCTTGATGCTCGCCGTCGAAGTCGACGTCAATCAGGCCGATGTTGATCTCAGCCCGTTCGGCCACGTCATCGCCCGTCCAGAACTGCCAGGCATACGGCGCGTGGATGGCCTCCATGCCCCAGTTGTGGCCGGCTGGCACGTAGTCCCAGGAGTC
>JAISSX010000033.1 GCA_031272885.1 Bifidobacteriaceae bacterium
CGCCGAGTTGATGCAATAGCGCAGGCCACCCGCCTCGGCCGGGCCGTCATCGAACACATGCCCCAGGTGGGCGCCCGAGCCGGCCGAACGCACCTCGGTCCGCACCCGCCCGTAGCTTAGGTCCTCCAGTTCCTGCAGTACCGCCGGGGTGATCGGCTGGGAGAAGGCCGGCCAGCCACAGCCCGCGTCATATTTGTCGGTCGACACGAACAGCGGCTGGCCCGAGGTCACGTCGACGTAGATGCCCGGTTCGAAGTGTTGATCGTATTCGCCGGTAAACGGCTGTTCGGTGGCACCGAAGCGCGTCACCGCGTATTGCAGCGGCGTCAGTTGCCCGATGGCGTCCGGCTCGGCCGTCAGTTGCCGCACCGGTGGGGTGGCCTGGGCCGCAGCGGCCATGGCGGCGGGAGAGATGTGGCAGTGGCCGTCCGGATTGTGAATCAGGTAGTCCTGGTGGTAGTCCTCCGCCTTGAAGTAGTTCCGCAGCGGGCCGGCTTCGACGGCGATGGGCTGCTGGTGCCGGCGCTGCAGGCTGGCCAGGGCCAGGTCCACGATCAGGGCATCGGCCGGGTCGGTGTAGTAGATGCCGCTGCGGTATTGGATGCCAACGTCATTGCCCTGCCGGTTGACGGCCAGCGGGTCGATGGCGCGGAACAGCATGTCCAGCAGGAACTCCAAGGGAACCCGCTCCGGGTCGTATTGCACCTTGACGGTTTCAACATGGCCGGAATTGGCGCAGACCTGCTGGTAGGTGACCTGGTCTTGGCTATCAGGCCCGTCCGGCCCGTTGGCGTAGCCGACCTCGGTGGCCAGGACGCCGGGGATCTGCCTGAAGTAGTGCTCAACGCCCCAGAAGCAGCCGCCCGCCAGGTAGATCTCTTTCGTCTGGCCGGCCGTGGTGTGGTGGTTCATGGGGCCATTTTCCAGCAAATGGGCCGCTTGTCAGCAACTGGCGTAAAGATGCCGGCACTAGACTCCGGTGCGTGATCACACCGATTGGAACGCCGCTGGCGGCGAACGCCACCAAGGTCATGCTGTTGGGTTCGGGTGAACTGGGCAAAGAAGTGGCCATCGCCCTGATGCGGCTGGGGGTGGAGGTGATCGCGGTTGACCGCTACCAGAACGCGCCGGCGCAGCAGGTGGCGCACCGCGCCTACACCATCGACATGACCGACGGGGCGGCCATCCGTGCCCTAGTGGTACAGGAACGCCCCGACCTGGTGGTGCCCGAGATCGAGGCCATCGCCACCGATGAACTGCTGGCCATTGAGGCCGAGAAGTTGGCCACCGTGATCCCGACGGCGCGTGCCACCCGCCTGACCATGAACAGGGAAGGCATCCGCCGCCTGGCGGCCGAAGAACTGGGCCTGCCCACCTCGCCCTACCGTTTCGCCGATTCCTTGGCGGAGGTCACCCAGGCCCTTGAGCAGATCGGTTACCCGGCGGTGATAAAGCCGGTCATGTCCTCTTCCGGGCACGGCCAGTCGGTTCTGCGGGGGCCCGATGACGTGGCTGGGGCCTGGGAGTATGCCTGCTCCGGCGGCCGGGTCGCCACCACCAGGGTGATCGTGGAAGGGTTTGTCCCTTTCGACTACGAGATCACCCAGTTGACGGTGCGGGCCCTGGGCCCGGGCGGCCAGGTTGCGACCTACTTCTGCGAGCCGGTGGGCCACCGCCAGGTGGACGGCGACTACGTGGAGTCCTGGCAGCCGCAGCCCATGACCGCGGCCGCCAAGGCCGAAGCCCACCGGCTGGCGGCGGCTGTCACCGGGGCCCTGGGTGGCCGAGGGATCTTTGGCGTGGAGTTGTTCGTCAAGGGCGACCAGGTGCTGTTTTCCGAGGTCAGCCCGCGTCCGCATGACACCGGCATGGTGACCATGGCAACCCAGCGGCTGAGCGAGTTCGATCTGCATGCGCGTGCCATTCTGGGCCTGCCGGTGGATGTGGCGCTGAGCCGCCCTGGGGCTTCGGCCGTGGTCTACGGCAGGTTCGAGGGCGGGCCGGTGGCCTATGACGGCGTGGCCCAGGCCCTAGCCCTGCCGGGGATTGACCTGCGCCTGTTCGGCAAGCCGGCGGCGGCGCTGCCGCACCGCCGCCTGGGCGTGGCCCTGGCCACGGCCGATACGGTCGATGAGGCCCGCCGGCGCGCCGGCGAGGCCGCCGGCCTGGTGGAGGCCCGGCCGGCGTAGGCCAACTCCTGGCTCTTTTCGGCCGCGCGGAGTGGGAACCGGGCGGGCGGGCCCGCATCGGCGAGCATAGAACGGACCATGAAGAAGCCACCCCCTCCGCGCAGGCCGGCCACCGGCAGCGCCTCCGCCGCAACGCCGGCGGCGGCTCCAGCCACCCCGGCTCAGCCGGTCACGCCGCCGGCCGGCGTGCGGCCGGCGCGGGTGGTGCGCCCGGCCACGCCCGTCCAGCCGGCCACGCCGGTCAAGGGTGCCAAGGCGGCCAAAGCCGCCAGCCCAGCCAAGCCAGCCAAGCCGGCCAAAGCCCCCAAAGCCGCCAAGGCGGCCAAAGCCCCCACGCCGGTCAAGGCCGCAGAACCGGCCACCACCTCGAACGGGCTGCCGGCCACTCCGGCGGCAGGGACGACATCGGCCACTAGGGCGGCTAGCCCAACTAGGCCAGTCAAACCGCCCAGCCCACCCAAGCCAGCCAAGCCGGCCAAGGCCCGCAAGGCCCGCAAGGCCGCGAAAGCCGCCAAGGCCACCACGCCCACACCCGAACCGCTACGCCGGCCGGCGGCCGTGGGCCCTTCGCGCTGGCTGGCCGGCCTGCTGGCCGGCATGCAGGCTGCGCTGCTCAGTTGGCTGATCGTGGTGATACCGGCGGTGGCGGCCTTTACGGCGACCTCGGCGGCGGACCTGAATCAGGGTGTGACCTGGTTGGACGCGGCCCGTTTCGCCAGCGACCTGTGGGTGCTGGGCCACTTCGGCTGGACCACCTTTGGGTCTGGCGCCACTACGGGTGTGGTGACTCTGGCGCCGCTGGGCCTGGCGCTGGTGTCGCTGCTGGGCTGCCGGCTGATGGCGGCCGTCAGTTCGGCCAAGGGTTGGGCCTTGGTGGGCATGGGGACGGCCGGGTTCACCGGCCTGGCGGCGGTGTTCGCCTTCGTCTGCTCCCGCGACGCCCGGCCGTCCGCCCTGGCCGGGACGCTAGGGGCGGGAACGGTGGCCGCCATCGGGCTGCTGTGGGGCAACGCGGCACACGGTAACGCCAAACTGCTGGGTGGGCGGATCGAGACCTGGCTGGCCGGGCACACCGTGCCGGAGGTGCCGGCCGCCGGACGGGCCGTTAAGTGGTTGGCCGGCGGGGTGCTGTTGGGTGCCCTAGTGTTGACGGCGGCCTGGGCCTTGGGCGGCGCCGGCAACTTCCGCGACCTGTATGACTCGTTGACACCCGGGACGGTGGGCGGCATCGGGCTGGTGTTGTTGTGCCTGGCCTGGCTGCCCAACCTGGTGCTGTGGGCGGTGGCCTACATCAGCGCCACCGGTTTCCACGTGGGTGCCGGCACCGGCTTTTCGCCCTATGCCACCGATGGTGGCCCCCTGCCGGCGTTGCCCCTGTTCGGGCTGTTGCCGGCCACCGCGCCGCCGTCGTTTGCCTGGCTCATCGCGCTGGTGCCGGTGTTGGCCGGAACCGTGGCCGGGCTGCGCTTGTACCGGCGGCTACGCCAGCGCCTGTGGTGGCAGCAACTGCTGGCGGCCCTGGTGGCGGTGGCCGTGGCCGCGGCCATCCTGGGCGTGATGGTGAGCCTGGCGGGCGGGGCGGCCGGGCCAGGGCGGATGGCGGCGGTGGGCGCCAACAGCGCGGTCAAGGCCGGCCTGGCGCTGGCCGGCGAACTTGGTTTCGGGGTGATTTGTGGCACACTCGTGCTGCCTCGTTTCACCCGTTGGGTTACCGGCCTGGCCGGTTTCATGGGCATGGAACCGGGTGAACAGCCGCCGCGGCCGGTCCGGCCCAGGGCGCCGCTGGTCCACTACACCCCGGGCAGCGGCATCGACCTGGTGGTGGAGGAGGCCGAGGCGGAGGCCCTGCCGTCCACCCCGGCAGTGGAGGAGCCACAGCCCCAGGTCGAAGCGCCTGAGCCCGAAGCACCCCAAGGAGACGCCCCATGACAGCAGCCGCCGTTGGCGTCCTGGTAGTCAACCTGGGCACCCCGACGGCCCCCACCGCGCCGGCCGTGCGGCGCTACCTGCGCCAGTTCTTGTCGGACAAGAGGGTTGTCAATATGCCGGCGCCGGTGTGGCGCACCATCCTGGAACTGTTCGTGCTGCCCATCCGCGGCAGTAAATCGGCCCACAAGTACCAGCAGGTCTGGCTGGACGGCGGCTCCCCGCTGATGGTCTACACCCAGGCCATTGCCGCCGGGTTGGGCGAACGCCTGGGGCCGGCGGTACGGGTGGAGATGGCCATGCGGTACGGGCAACCCGCCATCGGGCAGGTGCTGGACCAACTGCAGGCCGCTGGTGTGGGCAAGGTGCTAGTGCTGCCGCTGTACCCGCAGTATTCGGTGTCCACGGTGGCTTCGGTCAACGACGCCGTGGCGCGGCACCTGTTGACGGTGGTGGACCAGCCCGAGCTGCGCCTGGTGCACTCCTACCCACTGCATCCCGGCTACATCGAAGCCCTGGCCCGGCAGGCGGAGGCGGCCTGGGAGGAGACCGGCCGGCCGGATTTCGCCAACGGGGACAGGCTGCTGTTGTCCTTCCATGGCATACCGGTGGCGGTGGACCGGTCAGGCGATCCCTACCGGGAGCAGTGCCTGGCCACGGCGACAGCGCTGCGGGCCCGGTTGGGCCTGAGCGAAGACCATGCACTGATGACGTTCCAGTCCAAGTTCGGCCCGGCGCCGTGGTTGACGCCGGCCACCATCGAGACGGTGGCTCGGTTGGGGTCCGAGGGTGTGGCGCGGGTAGACGTGATGTGTCCCGGTTTCGCGGCCGACTGCCTGGAGACGCTGGAGGAGATCGAGTTGCTGAACCGGGCCGCCTACGTGGCGGCCAACCCGGCCGGCACCTTCCATCGCATCGCCTGCCTCAACGATGCGCCGGCTTGGCTTGACGCCCTGGCCGAGGTTGCCCGGCAGCACCTGACCGGCTGGCTCACCTAGGCTGGTGGTATCTAGCCTGATACCATTGCAGCATGGCAATGACTCTCAGGCTGCCCGACCATTTGGAGACTGGCCTCAAAGATGCCGCCGCCACCACTGGGCGGCCGCAATCTGAGTTGATTGCGGAGGCTGTGGCCGCCTTCTTGTCTCAATCTGCACCGCTGCCCCGGGTTGGCTACCGGCCCTATCGGCCAACGCCCAGCCACCTGCTGGTTAGTGGGCCAGGTCCATCTGGTCAAGTCTTGCTCGATCGTCAACGGGAAGACCGCTTCTGATGCGTCTCTACGTTGATACCTCCGTGCTGTTGCGCCGGGTCTTTGTAACCGACACGCGCGCCGCTGAGGCGGTCGCCTTCCTGGCACAGCAACATGCGAGCGGACACGTCATCGAGTCGTCCATTATGGCCCGGGTCGAGGCCGAGCGGGCGCTGCGGGCCCGCCGGGCCGCTGGTGGCCTGCCGGATGATTACGACCTGGCGGGTGCCGTTGACGCCGTCCTTGCCGGGGTACAACTAGTTGCCTTCACCAAGGAGGTTGCCGAGGTGGCCGCTGGCCTGGAACCGGGTGGGTTGCGGTCCCTTGACGCTGTTCATGTTGCCACCGCCATCCTTGACGCAGTCGATCAGTTCGTGACCTGTGATGCCCGGCAGGCCGCTGCGGCCCAGACCAATAGCCTTCACGTCATAGACCCGGCCACCTAGCCCACCGCCAAAGGTGCTGGTGCGAGTTTGGGCGGCCTGTGGGACAGTTTCGGTCCGCTGGGCGCCTCTGGTGCGAGTTTGGGCGGCCTGTGGGACACGACTTGGCGTCAACCGCGCGGAGTTGTGTCCCACAGGCCGCTGAAACTAGCAAGATCGGGTCGTTTCTGACCTCGATTGTCCCAGAGATCGATTTCGCCTGGATAGTAGCTTCGTCGCCCCTGACTCAAGCCACTGGCCTGGGCTAGACGGGGGAGAAGTCGGGGATGGCGGCGGCGGCTGCCTGGTCGAAGGTGGCCGTGTGGCTGCAGCCCGCGGCCTTGCCCAGGGTGGCGACCAGGGCCTGTTCGAAGGCGGCGCCGGTGGAGCGGGCCGTGGCCAGGGCGGCGCGGACCACGTCCGGTTCCTGCAGGCGGACCTCATTCAGGCTAGCCAGCGCGCCCACGGCGTGTAACACCTGGTCGCGGGTGAACTCGAAGCCCGGGCCCTGCAGGGTGCGGACCGCCTCCGCCAGGGTGACCAGCGAGATGAAGACCGGGGAGTCCTTGGTTCGGTCCTCTAGCAGTTTGGCCGCCCGGGGCGAGAGTTTGGGATCGTCACCGGTCAGGTAGCGCAGCAGCACGCCGGTGTCGAGGCCGATCATTCGGCTTCAGCCGGTTGGTGGCGCAGGAAGCCGTACAGGTCACGCAGGTTCAGCTTGCGCGGCACTACCTCGATGGTGCCGTTGGCCAGAGGGTAGAAGTCCAGTTTGTCGCCTTCGGTCAGGCCCAGCGATTGGCGGATCTCCGCCGGTATGGTGACCTGCCCCTTGCTCGTCATAGTTGCCAGCGCCATGGTCTTGCTCCTTACTTTGGGCCCTGCTTCCTTACATCACTGTAGCGCGCATGCGTTGGCCGCGCAAGGGCTTACTTTGGTTGTTCGCTCACGGCGATGGGGTGGTGAGTTGGAGCGGGATCGGCTCAACGGCCGATCAGGCGGTTCCACAGATTGGCCGTCTGGTTCTGCAGCGTGGAGACGCAGGCGTCGCGGCCCTGCACCGTTTGGGCGTCGCTGAGGCACTGCTGGTAATCCCACTGAGGACCCCACGTGACCAACAGGCCCATGGCGTAGAAGGCCAACGTTGCGGCCAGGCCCAAGCCCAGCGCCAGGTACATCACGGCGCCACGGCCCATCGGCACCTTCTGGGCCCGGACAATGCCCACCACGCCCATCACCACGGCCGCCGCCAGGGCCACCATGCCCAGGGCCGGCCACGGCAGCGGCATGAACAGGCCCAGCATGGCCAGTAGCATCAGGCCGCCGAAGTACAACACCATGCGGTTCAGCTTGACCAAGGAATCGCGTTGTTCGGGGGTGAGGTTGCGCAGTTCCTGTTCCAGGCGTTCGCGGCGGGCCCGGCGGTCCATCAGGCCGGCGGCGTCCGGCCGCCCGTCCGCCCGAGTGTCCGGCTTGGCCGCCGCCGGCTTGATTGGGGCACCCGTCGGTTGGGTTTGGCCGGTCTGGCCGGTTGGGGTCTGGCCCTGGCCCGTGGGTGCCGCAGTGCCGGCCGCCGGCACCTGCCCGGCGGGTGGCCAACCCGGCGGCGGGTAGTAGACCCAGCCAGGGGGCACCGGCTGGCCCGGTTGCGGCGGCAGCACCGGCTGACCCGGCGTGGTGCCGGGCGGCGGGTAGTAGACCCAACCCACCGGGGGCGCAACGTATGGCGGCGCCGCCGGCAGACCCGCCGGGGCGCCATCGGGCGTAGGGGCACCCGCAGGCGCGGCGCCACCGGCCGGCGGCGTCACGGTCGCCGGCTCCGCGCCGGGCTGGGTCTCTGGTTCGGGCACCCCTCTATTGTTCCCCACTACCTGAGAAGTAACTGTCAGGCCTGCTTGAACAGGGGCTTCGAGATGAGGCCGGCCACCACGCCGCCCGCGATGGGGAACAGGATGAACAGCCAGAGTTGCCCCAGGGCCCAGCCGCCGCCATAGACGGCGGCCGCCAGCGAGCGGGCCGGGTTGACAGAGGTGTTGTCGATCGGGATCGAGATCAGGTGGACCAGCGTGAGGGTGAGGCCAATGGCCAAACCGGCGAAACCGGGCGCGGCCGCCTTCGCTGTGGCGCCGATGATGACGAACAAGAACACGGCAGTGAGGAAGAACTCAACCAGGATGGCGGCGGTCATGGAGGCGCCGGTGGGCGAATGGTCGCCGTAACCATTGGCGGCGAAACCGGAGTCCACCACCATCGAGAAGCCGTCCTCGGACCGGGCGGCGGCAATGCCGGCAATCAGGCTGGTGGCGGCCAGGCCGCCCAGCACCTGGGCCGCGATATATGTGCCGGCGTCGTGCCACTCGAAGCGGCCGGCGGCGGCCAAACCGCAGGTCACGGCCGGGTTGAAGTGCCCGCCGGAGATGGGACCGAAGGCGTAGGCGCCCACCACCACTGTCAGGCCGAAGGCCAGGGCCACCCCCAGGTAACCGACATAGTCACCGGCGAAGATGGCGGTGCCGCAGCCGCCCAGTACCAGGACAAAGGTGCCTAGGGCTTCGGCGCCGAACTTGGCACCCGTGGTGGGGCCGGCGGTGGTGGGCGAGGTGTGCTTCATTGGCTCTCTCCTTCAGCGATGGGTGGGGCAGTTCGATGCTAGATGGCGCCCCCGGGTCTGTTCTGGGACCGCCCGTAGGTCCGGCCTGCCCAGTAGGCTGACCTGGTGAGTTACTCCGTAGTGGTGTTGGCCTCCGGCACCGGCAGCCTGGCCCAGGCGCTGATCGAGGCTGCGCAGCGGGGCGCAACCGGCCCAGCCAGCCTCGCCGCTCTAGGGGTGGACCGGCCCTGCCCGGCCTTGGACATGGCCAAGACAGCGGGCCTGGCTACCTTTGCCGTCTACCCGGCGGATTTCCCCAGCCGGGCGGATTGGGACCAGGGCCTGGCCAAGGCGGTGGCTGTGTTCCAGCCTGACCTGGTGGTTTCGGCTGGGTTTATGCGGGTGCTGGGCCCGGCCTTCCTGGAGCGCTTCGGCGACCGCACCATCAACACCCACCCAGCCCTGCTGCCCAACTTTCCGGGCGCCCACGCCGTGCGCGATGCCCTGGCGGCCGGCGTCACCACCACTGGTTGCACCGCCCACCAGGTGGACGCGGGCGTGGACACCGGGCCTATCATCGCCCAGCGGGCCGTGCCCATAGAGAAGGGCGACACCGAGGCCACCCTGCATGAACGGATCAAGGTCCAGGAACGCCTCATGTTGATCGAAGTCGTGGCGGGCCTCGCCTGCGGCACCATCCGCCTGCCCGGACGCTAAACTGACCGGGTTGGGCCGCAACTGGCGACGGGTGGAGCACCACCGGGGAACGGCCCAAGTCAGTCCTTGAGCCGCGTCACCGCCCGCCTGGGTGCGCGGAACCTAGCTTGCAAGACGAAAGGTTCCGCCATGGCTGACGCCACCCGCCGCCCTATTCACCGCGCCATTGTCTCCGTCTACGACAAGACCGGCCTGACCGAACTGGCCCAGGCCCTGGCTGGCGCCGGTGTGGAGATCGTCTCGACCGGTTCCACCGCCAAGACCATTGCCGCCGCCGGCGTGCCGGTGACCGAGGTGTCGCAATTGACCGGCTTCCCCGAATGCCTGGAGGGCCGGGTCAAGACGTTGCACCCGCGGGTTCACGCCGGCATCCTGGCGGACCTGCGCAAACTGGACCACGTGGCCCAGTTGGAGTCCCTTGAGGTGGAGCCCTTCGAACTGGTGGTGGTGAACCTGTATCCGTTCGCTGCCACCGTGGCCAGCGGCGCCGGCGTTGATGAGTGTGTGGAGCAGATCGACATCGGCGGGCCCACCATGGTGCGGGCGGCGGCCAAGAACCACCCGTCGGTGGCCGTGGTGACCAGCCCGGCCCGCTATGGCGAGGTGATCGAGGCCCTGGCGGCCGGCGGCTTCACCTTGGAGCAGCGCCAGGCCCTGGCCCGGGACGCCTTCATCCACACGGCGGATTACGACGTGGCGGTGGCCACTTGGATGACTTCGACGTTGGCTCCCGAGCCGGGCGCGGCCGTGCCGGCCTGGTGGGGCGGCACCTATCGGCGTCTTGACACGTTGCGTTACGGCGAGAACCCACACCAGGCTGCGGCCGTATTTGCGCAGGTCAGCGGCAGTGCCGCGGTGCCCGATGGCGCGGCCGGCCTGGCGCTGGCGGAGCAACTTGGCGGCAAGGCCATGAGTTACAACAACTACCAAGACGCCGATGCCGCGTGGCGGGCGGCGCTCGATTTCGCCGACCCGGCGGTGGCCATCATCAAGCACGCCAACCCGTGCGGGATTGCCGTTGGCGCCACCATCGAGGAGGCACACCGCAAGGCGCACGAGTGCGATTCGCTGAGCGCCTTCGGCGGTGTCATTGCCGCCAACCGCACCGTCACTTTGGCTATGGCCCAGCAGGTCAAGCCGGTCTTCACCGAGGTGATTGTGGCGCCGGACTACGAACCGGCCGCCCTGGAACTGTTGCAGACCAAGAAGGACCTGCGGATTCTGCGCCTGCCGGCGGCGGCGCTGCCGGCGCGCGAGTTCCGGGCTGTTTCCGGCGGGCTGCTGGTGCAGGAACGCGACCGCTTCCAGGCGGCCGGGGATGACCCGGCGGCGTGGACCCTGGTGGCGGGGGCTCCGGCCGATGCCGCCACACTGGCGGACCTGGCCTTCGCCTGGAAGGCCTGCCGGGCGGTCAAGTCGAACGCCATCCTGCTGGCCAAGGGCGGCGCCTCCGTGGGCGTGGGCATGGGCCAGGTCAACCGGGTCGATTCGGCCCACCTGGCGGTTGACCGGGCGGGTGCCGAGCGGGCCGCGGGCGCGGTGGCGGCATCGGACGCCTTCTTCCCGTTCCCCGACGGCTTGGAGGTGCTGTTGGCGGCGGGCGTCAAGGCCGTGGTGGAGCCGGGCGGCTCGATCCGGGACGAGCAGGTGATCGCGGCGGCCAAGGCGGCCGGCGTCACGCTGTACTTCACGGGCTCGCGCCACTTCTTCCACTAGCCGCCCGGGTAGGGGGACTCAGGCCCCCAAGGCGGGGTCTTGGTCCGGATATGATGGAACGCGACAATCGCGCCGATTTGGCAATCATCTCCTCAGAAGGAAGTAATGGTTATGGCACGGAACGGTAAAGCTACCGTCATCGGAGCTGGCTTCTATGGCTCCACCACCGCACAGCGTTTGGCTGAGTACGACATCTTCGAAGAAGTAGTCATGACCGACATCCGGGACGGCTGGTCGGAGGGTCTGGCGCTGGACATGAACTCGTCCCGGCCCATCGAGGGTTTCGAGACCCTGGTGGTGGGCAAGACCACCACCCCTGACGGTCAGGGCTACGAGGTCATTGCCGATTCGGACGTGGTAGTCATCACCGCGGGCGTGCCGCGCAAGCCCGGCATGAGCCGCATGGACCTGTTGGGCGTCAACGCCGGCATTGTGCGCGGCGTGGCCGAGAACATCGCCAAGTACGCCCCTAACGCCGTGGTCATCGTGGTGTCCAACCCGCTGGATGAGATGACCACGCTGACCCAGATCGCCACCGGCTTCCCGCACGGACGGGTCATGGGGCAGGCGGGCGTGCTGGACACGGCCCGCTTCACCTGGTTCGTGGCGGAAAAGCTGGGCCTGCCGGTGGCGGCCGTTAAGACCCTCACCCTGGGCTCCCACGGCGACACCATGGTGCCGGTCGCCTCGGCCTGCTCGGTCGTCATCGACGGCCAAGAGAAGCTGCTGGCGGACGTGCTGCCGCAGGCCGACATCGACGCCCTGGTGACCCGCGTGCGCGGCGGCGGCGCCGAGGTGGTGGCGCTGCTCAAGACCGGTTCGGCCTACTATGCGCCGTCCGCCGCGGCGGCCCGCATGGCCCGCGCGGTGGCGACCGATTCCGGCGCCACCATCCCGGTGTGCGCCTGGCTGACCGGCCAATACGGCATCTCGGACGTCTACCTGGGGGTTGAGGCCAAGCTGGGCAAGACCGGCGTGCAGCAGGTGGTGGAGCGCTCCTTGAGTGATACCGAACTGGCCCAACTGCGTGAGGCGGCCGAGGCCGTCAAGTCGAAGGCGGCCGACATCGCCGCGATGTGACTCAGCCCTTAAGCTGCCGGGGGTCTGGGAGGGGAGAGCCCTGGGCCCCCGGCATATCTTGACGTCAAACTAAATCTGCACCAAGATCGTAGCGAGCACCCCACGTCCCCCCCACAAGGCAAGGAAGCACCATGGCGAAAATCAAGGTCCAAGGGCCGGTTGTCGAACTAGACGGCGACGAGATGACCCGGATCATCTGGCACTTCATCAAGGACCGGCTGATTCTGCCCTATCTGGACGTTGACCTGCTGTATTACGACCTGTCGATCCAGAACCGGGATGCCACCGATGATCAGGTGACGGTCGATTCGGCCAACGCCATCAAACAACACGGGGTAGGTGTCAAGTGCGCCACCATCACCCCGGACGAGGCCCGGGTGCAAGAGTTCGGCCTCAAGAAGATGTGGAAATCCCCCAACGGCACCATCCGCAACATCCTGGGCGGCGTGGTGTTCCGCGAGCCGATCATCATCTCGAACGTGCCGCGACTGGTGCCCGGGTGGACCAAGCCGATCGTGATCGGCCGCCACGCCTTCGGCGACCAGTACAAGGCGACCGATTTCCGCACCGACCAGCCCGGCACGGTCTTGTTGACCTTTGTGCCCGATGACGGCTCTGCGCCGGTGGAAATGGAAGTGGTTCACCTGCCCGAGGAGGGTGGCGTGGCCATGGGCCAGTACAACTTCACCGAGTCCATCCGCGACTTCGCCCGGGCCTGCTTCTCCTATGGCCTGCAGCGCGGCTACCCGGTCTACCTGAGCACCAAGAACACCATCTTGAAGAAGTACGACGGCGCCTTCAAAGACATCTTCGCCGAACTGTATGACGCCGAATACCGGGCGGCCTTCGAGGCAGCCGGCTTACACTACGAGCACCGCCTGATCGATGACATGGTGGCCAGCGCCCTCAAGTGGGAGGGCGGCTACCTGTGGGCCTGCAAGAACTACGACGGCGATGTCGAGTCAGACATTGTGGCGCAGGGCTTCGGATCGTTGGGGCTGATGACGTCCGTGCTGATGACGCCGGACGGCCGCACTGTGGAGGCCGAGGCGGCCCACGGCACCGTCACCCGGCATTACCGGCTGCATCAGCAGGGTAAGCCGACCTCGACCAACCCGATCGCCTCGATCTACGCCTGGACCGGCGGCCTGAAGCACCGTGGCAAGCTCGATTCGACGCCCGAGGTGGTGGGCTTCGCCGAGACCCTGGAGCGGGTCATCATCGAGACGGTTGAGAGTGGCCGCATGACCAAGGACCTGGCCGGGTTGATCAGCCCGGATACCCCGTGGCTCACCACGGAGGACTTCCTGGCGGCGCTCGATGACGGGCTGAAGGCCTCGCTGCACTGAGTCGCCCCGGCCTCGGGGCGCGGCCCGCGGCCGGTCACGGGCCAGTGCCCGAATGGCGCCCGGGCGGCCATCGGCCCCTTGCGTAGAGACCTGTTGCAGTCCGGAGGCCCCATCCGGCCCTTGGGTAGAGACTTGTTGCAGATTCTCGGGCCTGAAAGTGCAACAAGTCTCTACCCGGCTATCGTTCTGGGCTCCGCTGGTGCAACAACTCTTTCCCGGTGCCCGATGGCGTCCGCCTCGGCGATCCGGAGAGACTTTCGGTAGTCAACCAGGCCCAATGCGGCCATCCGGAGAGACTCTCGGTAGTTCTGAAGCCCGTTCTGGCGAGGTGGAGAGAGTTCCGGTAGTTCTGGAGCGCCAGAACTACCGGAACTCTCTCCGCTTGGTGGATCTGGGCCCGAAAACTGCTGGAAGTCTCTCCGCTTCGGGTTTGACGGGTGCTGGAACAACCGGAAGTCTCTCCGCTACGTGGAACCGTACCCCTGTAACCCAGCACGCGGGACCGTCCCCTGTAACCCGCTACGTGGAGCCGTCCCCTGTAACCCGCCAGGTGGAACCGTCTCCAGCAACACCCTCATGTGGCCAGCCACGACACCAACAACCCCGGCCCCACGCTCAAAACAGCGACCTAATCGCGTATTTGCTACGGCCAACGGCCCCGTCAATCAGCTCCAGCCCAACACTAGCCACCAAGCCACAACCAACCCAGGTCGTTGACCTGCGCAAACACAAACAACCCGACCAGGCCAAAACCCTGTCTGGCGCTACCGGCCACTTAGATGTGTACCAAATAGGCGATCAAGTCCCCCTTTCTTCGGGCATGTGGCCTTGTCCATGCCAACACGCCACCAGGCGTCGCCGATCGAACCCGCCGGACCGGACGGCCACGCCGTTGGCGTGTCCCGCAGCCCGCCCCCAAACTGCACGGATTTACGGGCCACCGTAAATCCGAGCAGTTTTGCACCCAGGCCGGACCGGGCGGCATCGGACACAAGGCCGTGACCTGCGGGAACGTTCAGGCTTGAAAGTTGGGACGGGTTCACGTGGTGCACGAACTGCACGGATTTACGGGCCACCGTAAATCCGAGCAGTTTGTGCATCGTGTCGGATCGGGTCCACGCCGGTCCCAGGTGCGGGCTAGAAGCGTTGTCCGCCGAGGGGGTCGTGGTCCGGTCCCATCTCGTCCTCGGCGGCGGTGCGGGCCCCATCAATCCAGACGTGAAGGTCGCGGAGGGGATCAAGGTGACCGGGCGGCATCGGGCAGGGGTGGGCGGGGAGCGAACAGGCGGGCTGGGAGGTTGTGTTGGCCCAGGTCAGGTGGGCTACCCTGGAAGGTGGGCGGCAAGGTGGCCGCACTAAGCCAATGACTGTGAGAGCAGTAACGGGTCAACTCGACGGGGAGGGACCGCATGTCCGGTTTCGATATTGAATATGACGTGGTTGTGATCGGTGGGGGCGGGGCCGGAAAATCGGCCGCCTACACCGCGGCTAAAGAGGGCGGCCTCAGGGTGGCGCTGCTGGAGAAGGAGGCGGAGACCGGCGGCAGTTCGGTCCACGCCGAAGGCACTGGCGCCTTCGAATCCAGTGAGCAGAAGGCCCGCGGCAAGCCCGATGACGCGTGGGCGCACTACCCCACCCGCCAGGAGGGCTTCCAGCGCTACATGGACTATTCCTCCAAGCGCTGTAACCCCGAAGTGGTCCGTATGCAGGTCAACAACACGGCTGAAACCATCGACATCTACAAGTCTCTGGGCATCACCTACACCTACGTGGGCATCTACGCCTACGACCAGCCGGCCGAGCTGTACACCTTCCACCGGCCCGAAGGCCTGGGCGCGCGCTGCCAAGAGGTGCTGCTCAAGGCCTGCATCGACGCCGGGGTGGAGATCTTCACCTCCACCCCCGCCACCTCGCTGATCAAGGATGGCGACCGGGTGGTGGGCGTGGTGGCGCGCGATGCCGACGGGCAGGAGGTCAGGGTGGGCGCCAAGGCCGTCATCATCGCCTCGGGCGGGTTTGGCGGCAACCCCGAAATGGTGTTGCGCTACTCCCGCTTCCCCAACGCCCTTGACCTGGGCTACAACGGCCCGCCTGGGAATACCGGCGATGGTGCCAACATGGCCATCGCGGCCGGGGCCGACACCTGGGAGATGGGCACCATGATGTTCCAGTTGGCGGCCTCAGGCAAGACGTTCAGCGCCCACATTTCCGGTGCGGCGGTGCAGCCCGTGTTGTGGATCAACAAGAAGTCGCGCCGCTTCTGGGATGAACACGTGGCCATGAGCTTTGCTGATTCGGCCAACGTGGTGGCGGCCCAGCCGGGGGCCAAGGTCTACGCCATCTTCGATTCGGCCACGGTGGACCACCTGATCGAGGACGGCTCGGACGTGGGTTTGGGTGACTGGATCGTGTTCCACCAGAAGCTGACCAACCTGCGCATGGAACTGGAAGAGGCCGCGGTCGAAGGCGAAATGTGCTGGAAGGCGGACACGATCGAGGAACTGGCCGCCAAGTGTGGCCTGGACCCGGCCAAGGTGGCGGCCGAGGTGGCCCGCTACAACGGCTTCTGCGCGGCCGGCGATGACGCGGACTTCTTCAAGGATCCGCGTTTCCTGCGGCCGGTCACCATGGCGCCGTACTACGCCATCGAGCTGCATTCCACCATCCTGGTGTCCTGCGGCGCGCTGAAGGTCAACGGCGATATGCAGGTGATCGACACGTCTGACCAGGTCATTCCGGGGCTGTACGCGGCCGGCCTGGATGCCGGCGGCCTGTACGGTGACGCCTACAACCTGGACGTGCCAGGCACCGCCAACGGGTTTGCTCACGCCAGCGGCCGGGTGGCGGCTCGTCACGCCATCGCCACCATTAACGGTTGATAGCTGCCCGATGGCGCCCGGTGACGCCCGGTGACGCTAGACGGTTGGCTGCCGGGCGACATCGGGCAATGGGTGAGCGGTAACGCATTCCCCTTCAAGTGTTGACGACAACGGCCTGGTGGGTCCAGTCTGTTACCCATGACTCCGACCGGCCCCAAGCCTGGCTCGCAGACCGCCCTGCGGCAAGCCAACCTGGCGCGCGTCCTGGCCTTGGTGCGGGCCGGTGGCCCCACCACGCAGGCCGAGATTGCCCGCCAGACCGGGCTTTCGGCCGCCTCGGTGACCAATCTGGTGCGCCTGTTGGTGGCAAAGGGGCAGGTCAAGGTGGACGATGCCCTGGTGGCAGGCCGGCGCTCCCGGGTTGTCAGCCCCCTGGGCGGCCAGGGCCTGGTGTTGGGGATCGACATCGGGCGGACGCACTTCTGCCTGGCGCTGGCCGATCTGGATAAGAACGTGCTGGCGGAGGTAACGGAGCACAACGACGCGGCGAGTTCGGCCGACCAGGGCTTGGCCCTGTGCAACCTGCTGCTGGGCCGACTGCTGGCCGAGGCCGGCGCCAAGCTGACCGACATCCGCGCGACGGCCGCCTGCGTGCCCGGCCCGCTGGATGTGGCCAGCGGGCAGATCGGCGCCGGCGCCCTGCTGCCGGAATGGACCGGCCTGGACCTGGCGGACCGGTTCGAACAGGCCCTTGGCCTGCCGGTAACGATTGAGAACGACGCCAACTTGGGTGCCTACGGCGAGTGGGCCTGGCCGTCGCGGCGGCCGCTGAACGGCGGTTTGGTTTACCTGCGCCTGGCCACCGGCATCGGCTCCGGGATGGTGCTGGACGGCCGGCTGTGGCGCGGGATGGCCGGTACGGCCGGGGAAATCGGTCACATGACGCTGCAAGAAAACGGCCGGTTGTGCCGCTGCGGCAACCGCGGCTGCCTGGAGACGATGGCGGCCGCGCCGGTACTGCTGGGGACGCTGTCCGCCGCCGTGGAACACCGGGTTGACCTGCCGGAATGGATTCGGTTGGCCAAGGCCGGGCACACCACCGCTATCCGCATGGTGGAGGAGACGGCCCGCTTTGTGGGGGCGGCGGTGGCCAACGTTTGCAACCTGCTCAGCCCGGAAGTGGTGGTGCTGGGCGGCCCGGTGGCCGGTGTGGGCCGGCTGCTGTTGGACCCGGTGCGGGAAGAAGTGATGCGCCGGGCGCTGCCCGCTCCGGCCCGGGCGGTGCGGGTCGAGTTGGCCCGGCACGGTGGGCGGTCGGAGGTCTACGGTGCCCTCTATTTGGCTACCCAAGAGGCCCTTGGGGCGCCCGATCCCCCTTCAAGAGTTGAGGGGTAGATAACAATTTGGCCACTTTTGGCTTCAGGATTTGCACATAGCTGCGCGGACAGTCAAAGATTGGGTCCGTAAGGGAGCCCGCCGGACAGACCCAAGCCAAGTGTGCGCCATCGTCCATGGTGCCTGCGCGGCCCGGGTGCGTCCGCGCCGGCTGCCGGGCCGCGGCCACAAAGCCGGCCGGCCCAACCACAAGGGCAGTGCCAAACAAGGAAGTGGAGGCAACACAACCCATGCGACGCATTTCAATCCTGGTGGCCGGTGCGGCCGCTATCGCTCTGACTCTGGGCGGCTGCGGTGGCAGCGACGACAAGACCACAGAATCGACCGACGCCGGTACCACCGCGGCGGCTGAAGACACTGCGGCGGCTGAAGAGACCACCGAATCGACCGACACCGGCGCCCTGGTTGCGGGCGCTTCTGGCAAGCTCGACATCTTCACCTGGTGGACCGCCGGTTCCGAGGCCCTGGGCCTGGAGGAGCTGCAGAAGGTGCTGGCCGCCAAGTATCCGGACATCGAATTCGTCAACGGCGGCACCGCGGCCGGCCAGGGCGGATCCGGCAAGGAAGTTCTGCAGACCCGCATGGACGCGGGCGATGAGCCGGACACCTTCCAGGCCCACGCCGGCAAGGAAATGCAGGACTACATCAACGCTGACCAGCTAACCGATGTGGGCTACCTGTATGACCAGTTCGGCCTGCGGAACGTGTTCCCCGAAGACCTGATCACCATGCTGACCCAGGACGGCAAGATCTACTCGATCCCGTCCAACGTGCACCGCGCCAACGTCATCTGGGCCTCCGTGCCCGTCCTCGAGGCGGCCGGCCTGGATGCCACCAACGCCTACTACGCCAGCATCGATGACTTCATCGCCGCGCTGGAGCAGGTCAAGACCAACGCGCCTGACTACATCCCGCTGGCTATCGGCACCACCTGGTGCCAGGTCCACCTGCTTGAGACGGTCCTGATCGCCGAACTGGGCGCCGACGGCTACAACGGCCTGTTCGACGGCACCACCGACTGGGGCGGCGCCGAAGTGCTGAGCGCCCTGGGCAAGTTTGAGACCATCATGAGCTACGCCAACGATGACCACAACGACATGGAATGGGAGCCCCCCATCACCATGATCATCAACGGTGAAGCCGCCTTCTCCATCATGGGCGACTGGGCTCCGGCCGCCTTCGATGCCGCCGGCTCCGTGGCCGGCAGTGACTACCTGTACGCCCCCAGCCCGGGCACCGAAGGCATCTTCGATTTCCTGGCTGACGCCTACGGCGTGGTCAACGGTGCCCCCAACCCGACGGCCGCCGAGGCCTGGCTGGACGTCATCTCGTCCCGCGAAGGCCAGATCGGCTTCAACAAGGTGAAGGGCTCCATTCCGGCCCGTACCGACATTGACCTGGCCGCCGAGGGCTTCTCGGAGTACCAGATCAGCGCCTCCGAAGACTTTGGCTCCAACGCCATCGTCGGCTCGATCCAGCACGGCTGCGCCGTCACGATCGCGCAGGGCAATGCCATCAACCTGGCGGTTTCCAAGTTCGTCTCGGGCGCCTCGGATCTGGAGACCTTCCAGTCCGAGCTGGTCGACGCGATGAAGTAACCGATCACCAGTTCATGAATCACCGCATGGTGGTCCCGCCGGCTGCGGCCGTGCGGGGCCACCATGTCCTGTGAAGCCCCCTCAACTACAACCTCGAGTCCCTCAGGATCGGAGAAGCTCCTGATGCGAAAGCTGCGGCGCTACGGCCCTCCCCTTGCTCTGATCGCCCCGTCTGTCTTCTTGATCGGCGTCTTCGTCTACGGTCTGATCATTGCCTCGTTCCAAACGTCGATGACGGACGCCCACACCTCCGCCCAGTTCACCGGGGTGCAAGAAACCCACTTCGTGGGCCTGCAGAACTACATCGACATTCTGAAGACGGACAACTTCCAGCACTCGCTGCGCAACCTGCTGCTCTACACCGTGGTCTTCCTGAGCGGCACCATGTTCTTCGGCTTCCTGTGGGCCTTCCTGCTGGACAAGCGGGCCCGGGCCGAGGGTTTCATCCGGTCCGTCTACCTGTTCCCGATGGCGGTCTCGTCCATTGCCGCCGGCGTCGTTTGGAAGTGGCTGCTCAACGCCAACACCGGCGCCCGCGCCTCCGGCCTCAACCGGCTGTTCCAGTTGATTGGCCTGGACTTCCTGCAGAACAAGTGGTGGTCCAACTACAACTGGGGCATCGCTGCCATCGCCATCCCCGCCATCTGGCAGATGTCCGGCTACGTTATGGCCCTGTTCCTGGCCGGCTTCCGCGGCATCCCTAACGAACTACGCGAGGCCGCGCGCGTGGATGGCGCCAACGAGTGGCAGCTCTACCGCCACGTCATCTTCCCGCAGCTTTCCCCGGTGGCCCTGAGCGCCATCATCATCATCGGCCACATGTCGTTAAAGGGCTTCGACCTGATTGTGGCGATAGCCAAGCCGGCCTCCTATGAAACCCGGGTGCCGGCCATCGACATGTACCAGTTCCAGACCGAAGGCAACTACGCCAACGCATCCACGGTGGGCATCATCCTGTTGTTAGTGGTGCTGGTGTTGATAGTGCCCTACTTGGTCCACACGGCCAGGGCGGAGAAGAACCGATGAGCGCCCTCGAGACCCAAGTCGTTCAAAGCGGCGTTGTCGATTCACGAGTCGGCAAGCACGGCTTCCAGTGGGGCACCTTCCTACGCCATGTGCTGCTGATTTTCTTCCTGGTAGTGGTCCTACTGCCGGTGTACGTGCTGTTGGTGACCTCGTTCAAGGGCATCACCGAGGCCCAGCCGGCCCGCGCCTGGCTGCTGCCTTCGGGTTGGCCGTGGGAGTGGACGTTGGAGAACTGGAAGGGCGCCTGGTCCGGCCTGCCCGGCATTCCCGCCGTCGGGCCCGCCATGGGCCGCACCCTGCTGCTGGTGATCCCGTCCTCGATCATCTCGGCCATGCTCGGGTCGATGAACGGCTTCGTGCTATCCCGCTGGCGCTTCCCGCACGCCAACCTGGTGTTCACGTTCCTGCTGTTCGGCATGTTCATCCCCTACCAGGCCGTCATGGTGCCGCTGTACAAGCTGGTGATGTGGTTGGACATCCCCAGCGGCATACCGACCTTGATCTTGCTTCACGTGGTGTATGGCATACCTATCACCACGTTGATCTTCCGCAACTACTACGAATCGGTCCCATCCGAACTGATCGAAGCCTCGCGCGTGGACGGCGCCGGCATGATGCGGACCTACTGGTCGGTGGTGCTGCCCATCTCCGTGCCCAGCTTTGTAGTGGTGTTGATCTGGCAGTTCACCTCGGCCTGGAACGACTTCTTATTCGCTGTCTTCTTCGCCTCCAGTCCATCGCAGGGGCCCGTCACCATCGCCCTGCGCAACCTGGCGCAGGGGGCCCAGTTGACCAACTACGGGGCGTCGATGGCGGGCGCGCTGCTGGCGTCGCTACCCACCTTGGTGGTGTATATCGCCTTGGGCAAGTACTTCATCGGTGGCCTGATGGCCGGGTCGGTCAAGGGCTAGCTTGGGTTAGCTGAACACAACCGTCCGGGCGCCGTTGATCAGGATGCGGTGTTCAGCGTGCCAGCGCACGGCCCGAGCCAGGGCCCGCCGCTCCACGTCCTCACCCAGCGCCACCAGGTCCTCCACCGACGAGGCGTGGGTGACCCGTTCCACGTCCTGTTCGATGATGGGGCCTTCATCCAGGTTGGCTGTGACGTAGTGGGCGGTGGCACCGATCAGCTTGACGCCGCGCTGGTGCGCCTGGGCGTAGGGCCGGGCACCCTTGAACGAGGGCAGGAACGAGTGGTGGATGTTGATGGCCCGGCCGGCCAGTTCGCGGCACAACCCGTCCGAGAGGATCTGCATGTAGCGGGCCAGCACCACCAGTTCCACGTCCAGCTCCCTGACCAGGCCGAGCAGCGCGGCCTCGGCCTGGGGCTTGGTTTCCTTGGTGACGGGAATGTGGTGGTAGGGCACGCCGTAGAACTCCGCCACCGAGCGCAGGTCTTCGTGGTTCGACACCACGGCCACGATGTCGATCGGCAGGTGTTCCTGTTGCGACCGGTAGGCCAGGTCATGCAGGCAATGGGCCGCCTTCGACACCATGATCAGCGTGCGGACCGGCCGGCCCACCGTGTCCAGGCTCCAGGTCATGCCGAACCGGCTCACCACCGGGGTGAGGGCCTGCACGATGGCGTCCCGGGCGACATCGGCCATCACCTGCACCCGCATGAAAAACGACCCACTGACCGGATCGCCGTACTGCTGCGACTCGGTGATGTTGCCACCCACGGAGGCGAGGGCACCGCTGACGGCATGCACAATGCCGGGCTGGTCGGGACAGGACAACGTGAGCACCCAATGCGTAGACACGCCCTAAAGGCTAGCCGCCCCGGGCTTGATCCGGGATCTTCGCTGGTCAGAGCGTTGAGATCCCGGATCAAGCCCGGGATAACAGGAACGGAATTGGCCTGTCGTGCACAACAAACGACCTCTCGCGAGGAAAGGGGGTAGCGTCTGAGGGGACCGAGGGAGAGGCTCCAACGATGGCGCAGCAACAGATCTGGTACGGCGGCGACTACAACCCAGAGCAATGGCCGCAGGCGGTGTGGGCGGAAGACGTCCAATTGATGCAGCGTGCAGGCGTCAACATGGTGACGCTGGCCGTGTTCTCCTGGGGTCTGCTTGAGGTGGCGGATGACCAATGGGACTTCGGCTGGCTGGACCGGATCATGGACCAACTGCACCAGGGTGGCATCAAGGTTGACCTGGCCACCGCCACGGCGGCGCCCCCCGCCTGGCTGGTGCGGGCGCACCCGGAGATCTTGCCGGTGGCGGCGGACGGCACCCGCCTGGAGTTCGGTTCGCGCCAAAGCTACAACCCGTCATCGGCCACCTACCGGGCCTACGCCACCAGGCTGACCCGCAAGCTGGCGGAACGCTACGGCAGCCACCCCGCGCTGGCGGCCTGGCATGTGGGCAACGAGTTCGGCTGCCACGTGGCGCGGGACTATTCGGCGGAATCGGCCGCCGCCTTCCGGGGCTGGCTGGAACGCCGCTACGGCACCGTCGAGGCCCTGAACCAGGCCTGGGGCACAGCCTTCTGGTCGCAGCACTACACGGCCTTCGACCATGTGGAGCCACCGCGCGCCACGCCAACCTTCCCCAATCCGACTCAACTGTTGGACTTCGACCGCTTCAGTTCAGACGCCTTGTTGGAGTGCTACCTGGCCGAGGTCGCCGTGTTGCGCGAGGTCACGCCGGGCGTGCCGATCACCACCAACTTCATGGGCTTCTTCAAGCCGGTGGACTACTGGCGCTGGGCGCAAGAGGTCGACTTTGTCTGCGACGACGCCTACCCCGATCCGGCCGATCCGGCCAGCCCTGGCCTGGCCGCCATGATGCGCGACCTGATGCGCTCCCTGGGGGGCGGCAAGCCGTGGATCTTGATGGAACAGGCCCCCAGCGCGGTCAACTGGCGGGAACGCAACGCGCCGAAGCCGGCCGGGCAGTACCGGCTGTGGTCGCTGCAGGCCGTGGCCCGCGGGGCCGATGGCGTGATGCAGTTCCAATGGCGGCAATCGGCCGCCGGGGCCGAGAAATTCCACAGCGGCATGGTGCCGCACGCCGGGACGGAGACCAGGGTCTTCCGTGAGGTGGAAGCCTTGGGGGCGGAGCTGAAATCGCTGGCGGGATTGGTCGGTTCCCTATGCGAACCGTCCCGGGTGGCGCTGGTGCTGGATTGGGATTCGTGGCGCGCCTTGGAGCAGGCGGCGGTGCCGGCCAGTTTGGACTATGTGGCCCAGTTGCAGCGCTGGCACTCTGCATTCTGGCGGCGTGGCCTGGGGGTCGACTTCGTGCCGCCTGAGGCAGACCTGTCTGCCTACGATGTCGTGGTGGCGCCGGCCGCACACGTGTTGAGCCAGGCGGCCCGCCAGAACCTGGCGGCCGTGCCCGGCCGCGGCGGCCAACTGGTGGTGGCGTACCAGACCGGTGTGCTAGACCCGGATTTGCATGTGCTACTGGGTGGGTACCTGGGAGCCGAGCTGCGGGAAGCCCTTGGTGTTTGGGTCGAAGAGTTCGCGCCACCGGCCCTGGTGGCGGGCCAGTGGGTGCCGGAGTTGGCGTTGGACGGGTTGGCGGCCGGGCCGGCCACGGACTGGGCCGAGGTGCTGCACGCCGTGGAGGCCGAGGTGCTGGCGACCTTCCGGGCGCCGGGCGCCTTGGTGGATGGCCAACCGGCTGTCACCCGGCGGCCGGCCGGCCCGGGCGCAGGCGCGGGCGGCGCCTGGTACGTGGCAACAGCGCCGGCGGCACTAGACGCGTTGGCGGCGGCGATCCTGGAGGCGGCCGGCATCGCGGCGCCGTTGCTGCCGGCAGGCGTCGAAGTCGCCCGGCGTGGCGGGCGGACCTTCGTGCTGAATCACGCCCTGGAGGAACAGCGCGTGGCAGTGGACGGCGCGGCAGTGGTGGTGCCCGGCCGCGACGCCGCCATCATCTAACCCGCCCCCATCCCTCACGAAAGGTCAATTCCGTCGCGCCTAGCCGTTGCCATGTCATCCCGGACTTGATCCGGGATCACGGCATAATCGCAGGTCAAGGGCCTTTATCCCGGATCGGGCGCGGGATGGCATGACAACGGAATTGACCTCTCGCGCCGGGAAAGTGACCTTTCGCGAGGAGAGGGGACGAGGAAGAGGGTGGGTTGGGGGTTAGGCGGCCCAGTGGCCGTTGACGAAAGTGAACTCGTCAGTGCCGGGGAAGCTGCCCAACTTGACCAGGGAGATGATCAGGTCGACGAACACGGCGATCCCCAGCCCGCCAAGGGTGAGGATGTAGACAATGCCCAAGCCAACCTGGCCACGCATGAAGCGGTGTACGCCGAAGACACCCACCAACCAGGTGCACAGGATGTAGGCCACCTTGGAGATGCGCTTGCCAACCACGCCAACGATCGGCACGCCCACGGCCGGGACCACGGGCACGGCGTAGGCCATGGCCGGGGCGGCGGCGTACTGCGCCTGCGGTTGCTGGGGTTGCGCCTGGGCCTGGGCCTGCTGGGCGGCCGCTGCGGCGTCGGCCGGTTGCACGTGTTCGGTCCATTGGGTGCCGTCGTGCCAGCGCTGGTTGCCTTGGCCATCGGGATACCAGCCGGGGGTAATTGGACTTGTCATTGGAGCGCCAATCTATTCATGTTGCGGGGATGCCTGCCGTGCCCCATTCTAAGGCCCTGGCCAGCGCTGTTGTACCAAGGGCTTAACAGAAGGGCGGGTGCGGCGGGGAACACCCCGCCGCACCCGCCCGCACGCTTACCGTGCGCCGGTCACCAGGCGTAGGCCTGCGGCGCCGGGCCACCGGGGCCCGGGAAGATGGCATCCAGTTGAGCCAGCGTCTCCGGGCTCAACTCGATCTCCACCGCTCGCAGCGTCTCGTTCAACTGCGCCACGGTGCGCGGGCCGATGATCGGGCCGGTCACCGCCGGGTGGGCCAAAGTCCAGGCCAGGGCCACATTGGCGGGCGCCTCACCCAGCCCCGCGGCCAACTGGTGGAAGGCCTCAAGCTGGGCGCGGGCGGCATCGTCCAACGCGGCCGCTGCCGCGCGGGAACGATCCCCACCCTGGCCGTCCAGGGCATGCCCACCCAGCAAGCCGCCGGCCAGCGGCGACCAAGGGATGACGCCCAGGCCAAGCTCCAGGGCGGCGGGCAGCACTTCCAGTTCGGGTTGGCGGATCAGCAGTGAATACTTGTGCTGTTCCGACACCAGGCCCAGGAAGTGGCGTTCCTTGGCCGCAGCCTGGGCGTAAGCCAGGTGCCGGCCTCCGAAGTTGGAGGAACCGACGTAGACCACCTTGCCGGCTGCCACCAGATCCTCGAAGGCGCCGAAGATCTCATCCCAGGGAGCATGGGCGTCGATGTGGTGCATCTGGTACAGCTCGATGTGGTCGGTCTGCAGGCGGCGGAGCGAGCCCTCGATCGACTTCTTGATCTTGTAGGCGCTGAGGCCGCCGGCGTTGTCATTGGGATCATGGGGATCCTTGTTGAAGTCGGCGTAAACCTTGGTGGCCAGGACCACGCGCTCGCGCCGGCCGCCGCCCTGGGCAAACCAGCGGCCCATGATCTCTTCGGTCCAGCCGCGGTGGCCCTCAGGCTCCCAGCCGCCGTAGACATTGGCGGTGTCGAAGAACTGAATGCCGGCTTCAAGGGCGGCATCCATGATGGCGAAGGCTTCGGCCTCATCGGTTTGGGGACCGAAGTTCATGGTGCCCAGCACCAGGCGGGACACCTTCAGGCCGGTGCGGCCCAGGTACGTGTACTTCATGGTGTGATTCCTCTCGGTTCACCAGGCGTAGGCCCACGGCGAGGCGCCGCCGGGGCCCGGGAAAATGTCGTCCAGCAGAGCCAGGAAATCAGGCTCCAGGTTGATTTCGACCGCCCGCAGGGTGTCCTCCAGTTGGGCCACGGTGCGCGGGCCGATGATCGGGCCGGTGACGGCCGGCCGGCTCAAGGTCCAGGCCAAGGCCACGTTGGCGGGGCTTTCACCCAGTTCGGCGCAGGCGGCGTAGTAGCGCTTGACCTGCTCTTGGACAGTGGGCGTGAGACGGGCGAACTCGTCTTGGGTGCGGCGGCCGGCGGCTGGGTCGAAGGCCTTGCCGCTCAGCACGCCGCCGCCCAGGGGTGACCAGGCGATGACGCCCAGGCCCAGGTCGGCACAGGCCGGCAGCACCTCCAGTTCGGGCAGGCGGCAGGTCAGGGACAGCTTGTGCTGTTCGGACACCAGGCCAAGGAAGTGGCGCTTGTCCGCCGCGGCCTGGGCGGCCACGATGTGCCGGGCGCCGAAGTTGGAGGAGCCCACATAGACCACCTTGCCGGCGGCCACCACGTTTTCGAAGACGCCGTACAGCTCATCCCAGCCGGGCACTTCGTCGATGTGGTGCATCTGATACAGCTCGATGTGATCGGTTTGCAGCCGCCGCAGCGAATCCTCCAGGTGGCGGCGGATCTTGTAGGCGCTGAGGCCAAGGCCCTCGTTGGGGCCCAGGTAAGGATCCTGCATCACGTTGTAGACCTTGGTGGCCAGGACTACCTTTTCGCGCCGGCCGCCGCCCTGCGCGAACCAGCGGCCCATGATCTCTTCGGTCCAGCCGTGGTGGCCTTCGCCGTCCCAGCCGCCGTAGACGTTGGCGGTGTCGAAGAACTGGATGCCGGCTTCGAGGGCGGCGTCCATGATGGCGAACGATTCGGCTTCATCGGTGCGCGGGCCGAAGTTCATGGTGCCCAGCACCAGTTGCGAGACCTTGAGGCCGGTGCGGCCCAGATAGGTGTATTTCATCGGGGACTCCTTCATCTTTGAAAACGTTTACTGAGCAACCGGTTTGATTGTAGTCTCACCGCCGTACGCGGCGGTAGCGCCCGAGTTCTGGGCGGAAGTGCAACACCCCTACGGTTGTGGTTGTTCAGATCACGACCATGAGGGGGTTGCACTTCCTTGCCTGCACACTACAAGCACCTGTCCTTGGACGAGCGCGTCCAGATCGAGAAGCACATCGACCAGGGCTGGCCGGTCCGGCGGATCGCCCGCGCTTTGGGCCGCTCGGTTCGGTGTGTTGGCTCGTCGAGTCCGCTCAATCCGGTGTGGTTTCGCGTCGAGTCCGCCGTTTCCGGTGTTGTCCGGTGCCGCCCCAAGCCGTTGACCTGGGGTTTCGTCTTGGCGGTGGGGCCGGGTGGCGCCCGATTTGAAGGATTCGGTGGAAAACCCAACCGAAACGGGCGGATTCGATGGGT
>JAISSX010000039.1 GCA_031272885.1 Bifidobacteriaceae bacterium
AAATGAGCCGGTCAAGTTCGGCTCGGCTCAATCGGGCCGGCCTAACTTCGGCGCCGCCGCGGGCGGCCAGGGTTTGGACCCCGCGCAGATCGGCGTGGGCCCGCACGGTGCGGGCCAACGCCGATCTGCGCTGGGTCCAAACCATGGCCGCCGGCGGCGGCGCCGATGTTAGGCGGGCCGGATTGAGCCGAGCCGAACTTGACCGGATCATTTTCACCACCAGCGCCGGGGTGCATGGCGGCACTTTGAGCGAGTTTGCGCTGTTCGGGTTGTTCTGCGGCGCCAAGGGCTTACCTGGGTTGACGGCCTTCAAGGCCGGCCGGCAGTGGACCGGACGCTGGCCCATGGCCCAAGTCTCGGAGTGGACCGTTCTGGTGGCGGGCCTGGGCGGCATCGGGCAGGAACTGGCGGCCAAGCTGACCGCCTTGGGGGCGCGCGTCATCGGCGTCAGCCTGCGCGGCCGGCCGGTGCCGGGCGTGGAGCGGGTGTACGGGCCGGGCGATCTGGTGACCGCCGCCGCCGGGGCGGACGCCATCGTCAGCACGCTGCCGGGCACCGAAGCCACGAATGGCCTGATCGGCGCGGACGTCCTAGCGGCGCTGAAGCCTGGCGCCACGGTGGTGTCCGTGGGCCGCGGCACCGTGTTCGATGAACCGGCCCTGATCGCGGCCCTCAAGTCAGGCCAGGTCGGTTTCGCCGCCCTGGACGTGTTTGCCGTGGAGCCGCTGCCGCCGGAATCGGAACTGTGGGATCTGCCTAACGTTGTGATGACGCCGCACACCGCCGCCAACAGCCCGCACGAACAGCGCCGCATCGCCGAACTGTTCGCCCGCAACGCCACCGCCCTCCTGGACGGCCGGCCTCTGGCCAACGTGGTGGACACGCTCCACTTCTACTAATCCCGCACCCGCCCGCCCCGCCTCCCCACGCCCACCTTTCCTCGCGAGAGGTCACTTTCCCGGCCCGAAAGGTCAATTCCGTTCTTGTCGTCCCGGACTTAATCCGAGATCTCAACGCTCTGACCTGCGAAGATCCCGGATCAAGTCCGGGATGACAACGGCAAGGTGCGACGGAATTGACCTTTCGCGCAGATTGCGTTGCTAGTAACGTTGCATGTACCATGAGCTCGTGGCGACTTCAACCGAGCGGGCGGCCGGGTTCAGACGGCGCATGGCTGAACGCGGCTACCGACAGTTACAACTGTGGGTGCCTGACACTCGCCTGCTGGACAAGCGCACCAGCCTGGCGGCACAGGGCCGTGCCATCGCCGCCAACACGACCGACGAACAAGATGTCCTGGATCTGATCGAGTCCTGGGATTCCACTCCTGGTTGGCAATGAAGCGCGGCGACATCCATACGGTGGCCGGCGGCTCCGGCTACGCGGGGAAACCCAGACCAGTGATCATCTACCAGAACATGGACATTGCCACCGAGTCCGTCATCCTCATCCCAGTCACGTCAAGCTACGTCGAGGCGCCCGACCTGCGCATCTACCTGCCGCCGGGCGGTGAGACCGGTCTGCGCCAACCCTCGTGGGCCATGTCCGAGAAGATCACGGCCGCGCCAAGATCCAAGGTGGGCCAGCGCTTGGGATCCTTGCCGCCCTCAATCCTGAGGGAGATCGACCAGGCCGTCCTGGTCGCCACCGGCATCGCCGGACCCTGAGCCGCCAAAGCAAGGCCGCGGGCCGCGAAAAGGGGGAGGCGTTTACAAATTAACCTTCGACCAAACCCGGCCATCCGGCTTGAGCTTGCCCGCCGCACCTGCCAGCCTCAAGGCTGTGAGTAACGCCATGCCGTTCAGCCAGCCGCCATCACCGCGCGGCCAAGCCGGCATGTGTACAGTCTGTCGAATGTGTTGCTGCCAGGCCTGACGCCGACACCCCAACACCCAGACCCCCGCTCCAAGCCATAACCGGCGCACCCGGCCTTGACCGGTGCGCCGCCCGGAGCCCCTAGACCATTCGACAAAGGAACCACCATGACTGCCACACTTCCCATCACCCGGCCCTACCTGGCCACCGAGTTCGACACCCTGTATGACGACGCCCTGGAACTGGGCATCAAGGGCCCCATCCCGCGGGTTCGCCGTTTCCGCTTGCTGCAGCAATCAGCCCTGGCCTGGCGCGAGCAACCATCAAAGGTGGTGGCCATCCACGGCGCCGCCTTGAACGCCCACGCCTGGGACGCCACCCTGCTGGCCTGGCCCACTCCAGCCCTGGCGCTGGACCTGCCGGGCCACGGCGAATCGGTTTGGCGCAGCGACGGCAACTATTCCCCCGCCACTTTGGCCCCCGAAGTGGCCGAAGCCATCGGCATTGCCAGCGCCCTGGGCCTAGCCACCCGCAAGGTCACCTTGGTGGGACATTCGCTGGGCGGCCTGGTGGCGCTGGAGATCGCCCGCCTGGCCCCCTACCTGGTTGACCACGTCATCCTGGTGGACATCCTGCCTCTGCCGCCGGGCGCGGCCAGCCAGGTGCGCCAGTTCCTGGACGGCCCGGCCGTGTTCGAGTCCCGTGAGGAGATTGCCGAACGGGCCCTTCGGTTCGGTTTCGGCGGCAGCCTTACCCGGCTGGAGCGCGGCATCTGGCACAACACCCGCGACCTGCCGGACGGCTCGGTGGCCTGGAAGCACCACCTGGGTTCCTTGGGCGGCAAGGCCCTGCCGGAAAGGGGCTTAGAAGAGGGGTGGGCCGCCATCGCCGCCTTGGCGCAGCCAGTCGACCTGATCTGGGGCACCCGCGGGCTGATCGGCGCCCCGGCTCTGGCCCACTTCACGGCGCTGCGGCCCCAAGCCCGCGTGGTGCCCATCGACGCCGGCCACAACATCCATGAAGACGCACCGCTGGAGTTGGCGGCCGCCCTGGCCCGCCTGACCGACTCAACCAACTAGCTGAGAGCAACGAAAGGACCCACCCACCATGAGCGACACCACTCCTCCCCCGGACAAGGACGGCTCGGTCGACCCGACCCTGGCCGGCCGCGCCCCCAAAGCCAAGTCAAAGACCGGACCCATCATCGCCGTCGTAGTAGCGGTTGTGGTGGTGGCGGCCGCCGCTTTCGGCATCTACAAGGCGGTGGGCGGCAAGAAGGATGACGCCAACATCACCAGCGGCTTGTCCGCGAGTGCCACCAGCGACACGGCTACCACCACCGACACGGTTACCACCACCGAAACCACCGCAGCCGCCGATGAGGCCACCGACGCCGAAACGGTCGAGGCCGCCGGTCCCGTCAGCGGCACCGATGATGCCGCCACCGTGGTGATTGGCCTGTCGTTGGAGCCCACCAACCTGGATGTGCGCAATGCCGCCGATGCCGCCCTCACCCAAGCCTTCCTGGATAACGTCTACGAAGGGCTGGTTTCCCGGGGGGCGGACGGCAACCCCGTGCCCAAGCTGGCCAGCGAGTGGACCATTTCCGATGACGCTCTCACCTACACGTTCACCATCCCGGATGGGCGCGCCTTCTCCAACGGCGACGCCTTGACGGCAGACGATGTCGCGTGGTCACTGAACGACGTCATCGACAACGGCTACGTGGGGGCTGACACCTTGGCGAAGGTGGCCAGTGTCGAGGCGGCAGACGCCAACACGCTGGTCATCACCCTGTCGGAGCCCTACCCGGACCTGTTGTGGGCGCTGGGCGGCCGCGGCGGCCTGGTGCTGGATCAAGACGCCACCAATGACCTGAGTTCCAGCGCCATCGGCTCGGGCCCGTTCCTGTTCCAGGAATGGAAGCAGGGCGATTCGATCACGCTGGTGCGCAACGACAACTATTGGGGCACGCCGGCCGGTGTGCAGAGCGTGGTGTTGCGCTACATCACCGACAGTAATGCCCAGTTGAACGCCTTCAACGCGGGTGACGTAGACGTCCTAGCGCCGATCTCGAACGACCTGGTGTCCCAGATTGCGGTCGATGGCGCGGAGACGTTTGTGGCCGAGGCCTCCGACAAGTTTGTGCTGGCCTTCAACAATGCGGCCGAACCGTTAAACCAGCTTGAGGTGCGTCAAGCCATCCGCTACGCCATTGACCATCCGGCTGTAGTGACGGCCCGTGGCGGCGTGGACCGTGAACTGGGCGGCCCGATTGCCCCGACCGATCCTGGCTACGAAGATCTGACCAGCCTGTATCCGCATGACGTGGACAAGGCGAAGGAACTGCTGGCCGCGGCCGGTTACGCGGATGGCCTGGAACTGACCCTGACCATTCCGTCGTTCTACGGCAACGTGCTGCCTGACGTGCTCACGTCGCAACTGGCCGAAGCCGGCATCACGTTGACGGTCGAGTCGGTTGAGTTCGCCGCCTGGTTGGAGGACGTCTACACCAACCACGACTATCAACTGTCGATCGTTGACCACGCCGAGGCGCGAGACTTCGGCAACTGGGCCAACCCGGACTATTACTTCGGCTACGACAACGCCGAGGTCCAGTCGCTCTACGCCCAGGCGATTGTGGCCGCCAGCGCCGAAGAGGAGGCCGAACTGTTGGCCCAGGCCGCCCGGATCGTCTCTGAGGAAGCAGCGGCCGATTGGCTGGTCAACTTCCGCCAGTCGATCGCGGTGTGGCCCGGCATCAGCGGCTTCCCGCAGTCCCAGATCAACTCCTACCTGCCCTTGGCGGGCTTGGCTGTCGCCGCCCAATAGCGGGCAGCGCAACTAGCCCCGAGAGAGTAGAGCTACAACCTCAAGATGACCCAATACGTCCTGCGCCGCGTCGCCCTGTTTGTGCTGGGGCTCGTGCTGACATCGGCTTTGGTGTTCGCGCTGTTGCGTGTGCTCCCTGGCGACGCGGCGCAGGTCATGGGTGGGGTCAAGGCCACACCGGAACGGTTGGACCAGATCAGGGCCGCCTACGGCCTGGACCGGTCCCTGCCGGCCCAATACGGTTCCTGGTTGGCCGGCCTGCTGCACGGCGACCTGGGCCAGTCGCTCATCACCGGGGTACCGATCAAGGACGAGATCACCCAGAAGTTCGCTCTGACCTTGCCCCTGGCCGGGTTGTCACTGCTGTTTTCCCTGTTGATTGGCGTGCCGCTGGGTATCGCCTCGGCCGTCTACTACGACACCAAACTGGGCGGTTTCGCCTCCGCCGTGGCCCAGGGCCTGGCCGCCATCCCGATTGTCTGGGCCGGCCTGCTGCTGATCATCCTGCTGGGCAAGGGGGCCGGGCTGCTGGAGCTGTTGCCCAGCCAGGGCTTCCCAAGAACCGGTTGGTCCGAGCCCGGCCGGGCCTTCGCTTCCCTGATCCTGCCCGCCCTAGCGGTGGGCATCGTGGAGGGGGCCGTCATTTTGCGCTTCGTCCGGTCCGCCCTGCTGGAGGCCCGCGGCCAGGATCACGTCCGCACCGCCGCCGCCCTCGGTCTGACCCGGCGCCAGGCGTTGATCCGGCGCGGCCTGCCCGGCGCCGGCCCGGCCATCCTCTCCGTGGTGGCCCTGCAGGCCGCCTCGTTGATTGTGGGCGTGGTGGTGGTGGAGGCCCTGTTCGCGCTGCCCGGCATGGGTTCCATGCTGGTCACCGACGTGGGCAACCGCGACCTGATCAAGGTCCAGTCAACGGTGTTGGTGCTGGTGGGTCTGGTCTTGCTGATCGGCCTGCTGGTGGACATTGCCTCCCGTCTGATCGATCCAAGGCAAAGGCGGGCCGGCGAATGAGACGCATCGGTGAAGTGTTGCGCGAAGTGTGGCGCCGCCCCCGCGGCGCCTTCGGCCTGGTCGTGGTGGCCTTGGTGCTGCTGGTGGCGGCCGTCTCGCTGGTCTGGCTGCCGCACCCGTTGTTGCAGTCCAACCCGGCCGAACGCTGGTCCGGCCCGTCGCTGTCCCACCCGCTGGGCCAGGACGGCATCGGCCGCGACACCTTGACCTGGCTGATGGTGGGGACCCAGGCCACCGTCAAGGTGGTGGTGGGCTCCACCGTAGTAGCCGCCCTGGTGGGCCTGCCGCTGGGTGCCGCCACCGCCTTGCTGCACGCCCGCGTGGCGGAACCTCTGATAGTGGTGGTGGACATACTGATCGCCTTCCCCACCTTGCTGCTGGCCATGGTCTTGGCGGCACCGTTCGGCGGGTCGCTGGGCACGGTGATCTTGGCGGTGGGCTTCGCCAGTGGCATCACCATCTCCCGCATCACCCGGCCCGAGATCCGCAAGGTGGCGAAGGCGGACTACCTACTGGCCTCGCGGGCCGCCGGGGCCGGGGCGGTACGCCGCCTGGTGGGCCACATCTTGCCCAACGTGGCGCCCATCGCCCTGGTGCAACTGTCGATCGTGGCCGCGGTGTCCATCCTGGCCGAGGCCGGCCTGACCTACCTTGGCTACGGCGCCCCCAACGGCATGCCCTCTTGGGGCCGGTCCCTATCGGATTCCCAGGCCAGCCTGCAGGTGGCGCCGCTGGCCGTGGTTTGGCCGGGGTTGGCCATCGGCCTCACGGTGCTGGCCCTGAACCTGCTGGGTGACGCCTTGCGTGAGGCCACCGACCCGCGCCTGCGCCGCACCCGCCAACCGGCCGCGGGGGTGATCACCGGTGTCGCTTGAGGTCAACGACCTGACCATCGCCTTCGGTGACCAGGTAGTGGTGGACCACATCGGTTTCGAGGTGCCCGATGGCGCCCGCGTGGGGATTATCGGCCAGTCCGGTTCCGGCAAGTCGCTCACCACTTTGGCCGTGCTGGGTTTGACGCCGCGCAGCGCCCGGGTGACCGGCTCGATCCGCTGGAACGGCCGCGAATTGGTGGGCCTGGCGGACAAGGTGTTGGCCGGCATCCGCGGCCGGACCATCGGCACGGTGTTCCAGGACCCGATGACAGCCCTTGACCCGGTGCGGACCATCGGCAAACAGGTCACGGACGCCCTGCGCAACCACTACGACCTGTCCAAAGCGGAGTTGCGGGAAAGGGCCATCCGGGCGCTTGACCAGGTCAAACTGGAGGACCCGGAGTCGTTCCTGGGCCGCTACCCGCACCAGTTGTCCGGCGGCCAGCGGCAACGCATCGCCATCGCCCAGGCGTTGATTGCCGGGCCGCGCCTGATCCTGGCGGACGAGCCCACCACGGCCCTTGATGTGACCGTACAGGCCGGGGTGTTGCAGGTGTTCAACGAGTTGGTGACCGGGCTGGGCTCATCGCTGCTGTTCGTCACGCACGACATTTCGCTGCTGCCGCTGGTGGCCGAACAGGCGCTGGTGATGGAGGCCGGCCGGATCGTGGAACGCGGACCGGTGCATCAGTTGATCGACCGGCCGCAGGACCCGGTCACAGTTGGCCTGATCGAGGCGGCCCTGGCCACGGCCTGGGTTGACGGCCCGGGTGAAGGCGAGCGGGCGCCATCGGGCACAGGGGCGGAGGTGCGGGTATGAATCCACTGTTGGAGGGGCACGGCGTCAGCCGGGACTTCCCGCTGCCGCGCACCCGGCTGTTCGGCCGGCCACCGGTCAAGCACGCCGTGATCGACGCGGACATTGCCCTGGAAGAGGGGCATACGCACGCCATCATCGGTGAATCGGGCTCCGGCAAGTCCACCCTGATTCGCATCCTGTTGGGCCTGGATTTCCCCACCGCCGGCCAGGTGGTGTTCGATGGCGCCCCGGTGCGGGCCGGCAGCCGGGCGGCCCGGGCGGAGGCGACCTTGCGGCTGCGGCGCCAGACCGGCATCGTGCTGCAGGACCCGTACGCTTCGCTGGACCCGCGCTGGCCGGTAGGCAGGATCATCGCCGAACCGCTGCGGGCCCTACGCCTGCCGGGTGACCACCACGCGCTGGTGGAGGAAGTACTGGACAAGGTGGGCCTGCACCGTTGGCGGGCGCAACAGTATCCGCACGAACTGTCCGGCGGGCAACGCCAACGGGTGGCGCTGGCGCGCGCCATCGTGCACCGGCCGCGGCTGCTGGTGGGTGACGAGCCGCTGTCCGCCCTTGACGTGACCATCCGGGCGCAGATCCTGGAACTGCTGGTCAACCTGGCGGCACAAGACGGCATGGGCATGGTGTTGGTGTCGCATGACATTGGCCTGGTGCAGCACTGTGCCAACTATGTGTGGGTGATGAACGCCGGGCGGATCGTGGAACACGGCCCCACCGCCCAGGTGCTGCTGGCGCCCGCCCACCCGTACACGCGCGGCCTGGTGGCCGCCGTCCCCAGACTCGCCCGTTCCGGCACGTGACCGGGCGCTGCAGTACCGAACACCACGAACACCAAATGAAGAAAGGAACACCATCATGGCCTATGTACCGTTGGTGACACGCGAAGACCTGAGCCCCGAGGGCCAGGCGGCCTGGGATGCCGAGAGGGTCCGTTCAGGGGCCGACCCAACCCACATGAAGCGCGCCCTGCTGAACCACCTGCCGTCCTACCAGGCGTTGATGAACTGGTACCCGCTGTACGCCGAGGTGGAGCGGATTGTGGGGGCGCGCGGTGCGGTGGTCTACTCGTTCGCCATCTCAACCCAGAACGAATGCCTGCTGTGCACCACCTATTTCCGGCGGGCGCTGAAGAACCGGGGCGAGGACATCAACGGCCTTGACTTCAACGAGGTGGAACAAGACTTGGCCGAGTTCGGCCGGTCGGTGGCGCGGGATCACCGCTCCGACCCGGCCCTGGTGGCGCGGCTGATCGAACGCTACGGGCACGAAGGGATTGTGGCACTGATCGGCTTCGGCATCCTGATGATCGGCAACAACATCACCAACTCGTTCCTGGGGGTGGAACTGGATCCGGGCCTCCAGGATCTGGCCGATGAACTGGCCGCCCAAGCCAAGGCGGAACTGGCTGAGCGGGAGGCTGCTGGGGGCGCCGGGGCGGCATCGGGCAGCGGCGTGGTACCGGGGGCGGGGGCGTGAGCGGCCTTGACCACCCGCCCGTAGTCCAGCATCCCAGTTACGGTGTGACGCCGGCCGGCACCGACCGGTCGGTGGCCGCCGCCCGCCACCTGTGGGGACACTTCACCAACCAGGGTGTGTGGGCCGGCGGCACGGTGCCTACGGTGGTGCGCGGCGAGGGGGTCTACTTCTGGGACGGCGCCGGGCGGAAGCTGTTCGATGGCCTGTCCGGTCTGTTCGTGGTGCAGGTGGGCCACGGCCGGGTGGAATTGGCCGAAGCCGCCGCCCGGCAGGCCCGCGAACTGGCCTTCTTCCCTCTGTGGAGTTATGCCCATGTGCCGGCCATCGACCTGGCGGAACGGCTGGCGTGGCTGGCGCCGGGAGACCTGAACCACGTCTTCTTCACCACCGGCGGCGGCGAGGCGGTGGAGACGGCCTGGAAGCTAGCCAAGCAGTATTGGGCGCTGCGCGGCCGGCCGCACAAGCGGCAGGTGATCTCGCGGGCAGGGGCCTACCACGGCACCACGCACGGGGCCTTGTCGTTGACCCGCATATCGCCGTACGTGGAGCCGTTCGCGCCCGTGGTGGAGGGGGCTTCCGAGGCCCCTTCCGTCAATGCCTACCGCTCTGACCAGGTGTTTTGGGATGACCCAGCCGGTTTTGGGGCCTGGGCGGCGGACGGCCTGGAGAAGGCCATCCTGGACGCCGGGCCGGACAATGTGGCGGCGTTCTTCGTGGAGCCGGTCCAAAACTCCGGTGGCTGCTTTGTGCCGCCGCCGGGGTACTTCGAGCGAGTGCGGCAGATCTGCGACGAATACGACGTGTTGCTGGTGTCCGACGAGGTGATCTGCGCCTATGGCCGCACCGGCGGCTACTTTGCCTACGGCGACCTGGGTTACCGGCCGGACATTGTCACCACTTCGAAGGGGCTGACCTCGGGCTATTCGCCGTTGGGGGCAGTGCTGGTGTCTGATGCGGTTTATGAGCCGTTTGCCTCCGGGGAGACGTATTTCAAGCACGGTTTCACCTTTGGCGGGCATCCGGTGAGCTGCGCGGTGGCGTGGGCCAACCTGGACCTGTTCGAGGCCGAGGGCCTGGTGGACCGGGTGCGGCAACTGTCGCCTTCGTTCCGGGCCGAGTTGGAGGCGCTGAAGGACATCCCGATTGTGGGCGATGTCCGTGGCGCGGGCTACTTCTTCGGCATCGAGTTGACCAGGGACCAGGCGACGCGGGAGCGGTTCACCGAGGCCGAATCCGACCGGATCCGGGCCTACCTGAACCCGGCCCTCTACGAGGCCGGGCTCTACTGCCGGGCCGATGACCGCGGTGACGTGGTGGTCCAGTTGGCGCCGCCGCTGATCAGCGGGCCGGAGGACTTCCGCTTCATCGCCCGCGTGCTGCGGGAGGTGTTCACCGAAGTCGCCACCGGGTTGTAGCCGCTTCTCCCACGAGATGCCCCGCCTGAGCCCAACGCAGCACGCGACGCGCTCGCGCGATTGGAGACTTTCGCAGCTTTCGCCGTTTGCGTTTCTTTCGCTTAGGCAGGATACTGGTGCCATGACACCGGTGATGGCTCCAGAGACGATCCTGCCGCCCAGTGAGCCAGCGGAACGGGCCAACCTCGCCGAGTACGCGGCCGCAGGCCAGGGCACCGCTGTGCCCGAACCGCTGCGCCGCGTCCTGGAAGCGGCGGCCAGCGCCTTGTCTCGTGGTTCAGCCGTCACCGTCACGCCCATGTCCACTGTGCTCAGCACCACGGAGGCTGCTGCCTTGCTGAGCATCTCCCGCCCAACTCTGGTGAAACTGCTGGAGGAAGGCAAGATCCCATTTGAGCAGCCGAGCGCGCATCGACTGGTTCGCCTAGAGGACGTGTTGGCCTACAAGGAATCCAGAAGCTCGATACGGCGAGCCTTCCTGGATGAGAGCCTCCGCGAGGCATTGGAAGACGGTTCGTTCTACGACACCGCTGACGATTATGCAGATGCCCTAGCCACAGCAAGGCGGACTACCAGCAAGTGATCCCTGTCTTCCTCGATGCCTGCGTCCTCGCCCCCATAACCCAAGCCAACCTGCTGCCGCGCCTCGCAGAAGCGGGGCTGATTGCACCGTACTGGTCCGAGAGGATCCTCGCTGAAGTCGAAGCAGCGGTTCTTGGCTACCGCCCCGGCCTTCCTCCAGCCAGGGTGCACGCCCGTATCGACGCCATGCGGTTGTCTTTCGAAGAAGCGATGGTTATTGGATACGAAGACCGCCTGAGTGAGGTGCAAGGCCCAGATCCGAATGACCGTCACGTCATCGCCGCTGCCGCGACTTCACCCGCCAGACTGATAGTCACGCACAACCTGGCCCACTTCCCGTCCACTGCCCTCCTGCCATTCGGGCTGGAGGCCTGGCATCCTGACAGGCTCTTGACCACGCTCTTGGACAAACATGAGTCCGTCGTCATTGCGGTCCTCCAGGCTATGGCGGCGGTGATGCGCAAACCAGAGATGACCGCCTTTGGCGTCCTTGCCGTTCTTGCAAGGTCCGGCAACCCTCGCTTCACCCAACGGTCTGCCGCCTTGCTCAGCCAAGATGAACCTAGCCCCTGACTGACTCATCTGTTGGGCGGTTGCGGTGACGGGACGCCGGAAGCCGAACTACCCGAGTTTGCTGAATCGCTCGAAGCCTGACTATCCGCAGCCTTGTCATCATCGACAGCCGGCGTGGCGGTCTCGGTCACCTTGATGGTCTTTGTGGCCGTCACCGTGACAGTGGCCTCGACCGTCTTGGTTTTCGTCTTAGTTACCTTGGAGGAAGCACCGGTTTCGTCCGAATCCGATGAACACCTAGTTAGCAGCAACAACGCGAACACGCCGCAGCAGGCGGCCACCCATCCTGTTCTTGAGGCCATGGAATTGAAGTAACGCGCATACCAACTGGCGCCCGAGGCACAACGGCCCAACCTGCCGCCGCCACCCATCTCAGCCAGGGCCTGGCTCAGGCTGCGTGCGCGTCCAGGTACTGGTCCACGGCCAGCCTGATGATGGCGCTGCGTGAACTGTGTTGCCGTTCGGCCACCCAGTCAAGGCGCGCCAGCTGGGCCTGCGTCATGCGGATGCGGACCATCTGGGCCAGTGTCACTGCCTTGGGCGGGCGGCCAAGACGGTGTATCCTGGCGCGCTTCAAGTCGATTGGCCCTTCGAACGTGGCCAGCGCCGACTCCAGGTCTTCTGGTGTCACCGGCGAGCCGTCCGCCCACACACCACGATCCTTGGTCATCGCCCCGCCCCTCTCTGGCCAGGCAGCAACCTGATGAACTGTCGGCGAGCTGCCATGGCGTGGATGATCAGCGGCCGGCCCTGTGGTAGGACAACACCCACTTCAAGCAGGCTGCCGCTGCCTGAGAATCCCACACACATCACCATCTTTCGGTTCTCATCGCCAAGTTCGATCAACACTGCGGGCGAGTCCAACACCGCCTTGATGTCCTCCACGCTGACTTGGTGTTTCAACGCTGATTGCAGAATCTCTGCTTGACTTATTGTATCCCAATAAGTCTGCAGGACAACAGGGTTTGGGGCAGGGGTCGTGGCTTGTTGGCGGCGGCTGCGGCGGGGCATTGGTGCTGGTCCTTCACTTCGCACTGGTTGGTGAAGGGCTCTCTTTGATGACGCTACCGCCCACCACCGTCATTTAGCCGCCGGGCAGCCCGTGGCCGTCTAGGCTGGACGGCAAAGCGGTTAACCCAAAGGAGAGTCCCATGCCTACCGCGCAGCCGGCCGCCGGCCAGACCCCTGAACAGGCCCTCGATGCCCTGGGCATCACGCTCCCCGCGCCTACCGCTCCGCTGGCCGCCTATGTGCCGGTTGTCACCGCCGGAGGCTTCGCCTTTGTCTCTGGCCAAGGCCCGCTACGTGATGGCCAAGCCGTCGCCCTGGGCCGGCTTGGCGCCGAAGTCTCCCCCGAACTGGGCTACGAAGCCGCCCGGGTCGCTGCCATCAACATCCTGGCCCAGCTCAAAGCCGCCCTGGGTTCGCTTGACCAGGTAGCCCAGGTGGTCAAGCTGACCGTGATGGTCGCCTCCACGCCCGAGTTCACCGGCCACCCCGCCGTGGCCAACGGCGCCAGCGAACTGTTGGCCCAGGTGTTTGGCGACGCCGGCCGCCACGCCCGCTCGGCCTTCGGGGTGGCCGCCCTACCGCTCAATTGGCCGGTCGAGGTGGACGCGATCGTTCAACTGCGGTGACCACCTCGCTCCACAGCAGCAAGCCAAGGCGGGCCCGCCGGTTGGCGAGGGTCGGCGCCTTGGGTGCGATTCTGGTCGCCCTGGGCGCGCTCATGGTCGCCCCGGGCTTGACCCGGGATCTTTCCACCCAGGCGTTCGGCCCCCCAACTGCCGCCGATGCCGCCCCAGCCGTCCACACCACCCAACCAGTTGCGCTTGACCCCACTACGCTGGGCCTGAACCTGCCGATCTTGGCACCGGCGGCCACACCGACGACGACCCGACCAGCCGAACCGGACCGGACGACATCGGGCACCGCCGAACCTTCACCGGAGACGGAGCCGGAACCCTTGGTGATCCACGAGGACTTCCGGACGGGCCTGGCCCACGGGCCCAAGCCGGCCGAATACCAGCGCTACATCATGCTGCATGACACGGAAGGCTGGGAGCCGCCGCAAGAGGTGATCGACATATGGGAGGAGTCAGGCAACCTGATCGCCGCCCACTTCATAATCGGGTTGGACGGTGCAGTGTGGCAGGCGGTGCCGTTGGACCAGATTGCCCACCATGCGGGGCACGGTGACACCGGCCACGACGAGCTGTTCGGCGTGGTCCGCGATGACCGGGATGACCGCCTGGGCGGGCCGGCCGGTTATCCGGAGTGGGCCACGGCAGCGGGCATGAACTCTTGGTCGGTGGGGATTGAACTGGTGCATGTGGGCGGCGCCGGCCGGGACTACCCGGAGGCGCAGTTGGAGGCGCTGGACCGGGTGATCGCGTACATCGACGGCTACTACGGCTTCGAATCGGTCATCATTGACCACAAGGCATGGCGGACGGGGAACTCGGACATGTCGGCGGAATTCGCGTCCTACCTGGCCAACTACCAGGACCACCGGTCCTACCGGCCTGACCACTGACCGCACGCAGGCGGCCCGTCACTTGGGCCGTTGGAGCGTTGGCGCCAGGTACATCTGGGCCAACCTGCCTCCGGTGGCCTGGGCGATCAGGGCGAAATCGTGATCGGCCGAGAGCACCACCGCCCCGTTTACCTGGGCCCAGGCAGAAACCTCAATGTCGATGGGCCCCACCGCCCGCGCTAGACCGGCCTCCCACACCCCCAGGTCAAGGCGCCCGATGCCGCCCGCCGAGTAGCAACGAGAACCTCCACCGGGCGAACCGGACTGTTATCCACAGGTTTGTCTTTTTCAGTTGTGGCTTCGGCGTGTTCTTGCCATGGTGGACGGGTCTCTCAACCGTGAGAGCCTCGCGACCCAGACCATCGGGCTGCACTATTTTGGTGCTACCATAATCAGGCGAGGAGGCACTGCGGTACCACCAGTGGAAATGACCCAAAGTGGTTCAGGCACGGCTTCGACTTCGAGGAGGCCATCTGCGTCATGGCCAACCCAGTAGGCCTGGAAGTGTTCCACGACACTCCCCACGGCTACACAGTTGCCTACGTGGGCTACCCAAACGAAGGGCGAACCGACCCGTGGAGTTGCTGGCGGAGGTCATGTTCCCGCGAACGGTCAAGGTGTTCCACATCAGTGACCTGACCGACCATTGGCGGCATCTGTGGAAGGACCAGTCAGCATGAAACCCGAGGAAGAAGCCCACTACTGGACCCTGAGCGACCAGGCCCAACGAGGCGAGCTGCGCCCCGACCAGCCAGGCGAGCACGCACTCTACGGCGAAGCGGCCGTCACCCGGGCACGGCAGATCCTGATGGAGGCCACCCAAGCCGACACCATCGAAGACGCGCTTCAAGTGGCGCGACGCGGCCGGCCTCGCCTGTCGCCCGGCCAGGGCCGCTCACCGGTGGCCCGCACCCGCCTGGCCGAAGACGAGGATCAAGCCCTCACCGAGTTGGCCCGCCGTACCGGCAAATCAAGGTCAGAACTGATCCGGGAAGGCGTCCGCCTGCGCCTCGCCGCCGCCTGAGAACTAGGGTCGTTGCCCGGCTTGCCTCCCTGGCCCGCCTCTCCCTGACCGACCAGTTTCTGTCGCCCGTGACGCGGCATGGGCTACTCAGTCTCCCCCACGGCTTTGATGAGGTGCCGGGCGAGGGCGGAAAATGCGGGCGCGATGGTGGGGTCGCCGAAAGCGGCCCGGGCGGCTAGTTGCGGCAAGTGCGTTCGGTCACCGGGATCGTCAAGCGCAAGGACGAGGAGCGCTGGGCCGAGTACCGCACCAAGCGCCTACCGGTAGTACCGACAATACAGTAGTTAGGGCAGGCTAAACGAAGCTCCATCCCATAAAGTCCATCCATTTGATATAATGAGACATTGAGCCACACTACTGCTTCTGAGAGGAATCACTGTTGACCATCCAGCCCTCCGACTTTCCGGCAACGATCGACACGTCTTGGTCTGTACACGGGATCCCTGCTGTCATCCTGTCCAACTGGCACCTGAAGGTTGTCGTGCTGCCGACTCTGGGCGGAAAGATCTGGGAGATTCACGACCGGGCGACCGGGCGCCAGCACTTGTGGCACAACACCCGCACACCGCCAGCCCCACTTCATTTCGGCGCCGTGTTCGATGACGTGTTCTACGGAGGGTGGGACGACCTGTTCCCCAACGATCAGCCGGAAGTACTGGCCGGCGAGTCTTACCCCGACCATGGTGAGCTTTGGGCTTCGGCCTGGGATTGGGACGTTACCAAGAGCGATGGCTCAGTCATCCTGACAATGACGCTGAATACTCCCATATCTGCCAGTCGCTTCACCAAGGTTGTTCGGTTGGATCCGGGCGCTCGCCATCTGGACATGGACGTCACGGTAGCGAACTCGCCCACACGGAGCCTGCCGTTCCTATGGAAACAGCACCTGGCGCTCCCGGCCATCGAGGGCGGGATCATCAGTATCCCTGGCACGTACGCCACCATGGCAGACTTCGGGCGCCCACGGGCGGGCACCCCTGGTCACCGCTTCCCCTGGCCAACTTTGACGAAATCTGGGCAGCGACATGACATGAGCCGCGTGCCTTCGGGTTCTTCCGGGGTCTCAGAGTTCATGTATGTGGACACCCCCAACGAGGGTTGGTGCGCTCTCACTCACACTGACGGCAGCGGAGTGGCGTTGATCTACGACCCCAAGGTCTTCCCCTCTTGCTGGGTGTTTGCGTCCTACGGCGGCTGGCGTGACCATGAGGTTGTCATACTCGAACCGTGCACAGGCCATCCGATTTCAGTCATCGAAGGCGTGGCCCATGCCACGCACCGAGTACTGGCTCCCAGCGAAGTGATATCAACCCGTGTCGCGCTGGCCGTCTACGACGGCATTTCCTCCGTTTCGAGCGTCACCGAATCGGATGAAGGCTATGACATCCATGGCCCAGCGCTAAGTGGCGGCGCACGGGAACGCCGAGAGCAAACCTCATGAAGATCGAGGGCGTCGACGCCTTCTTCCTCGCCTTACCTGACATTGCCGATGTCGGCGACGGCAGCCAGGACATGGTTCTGATTCGCGTTGTCGCGGACGGCCACGTTGGCTGGGGCGAATGCGAGGCGTCGCCGATCCCCACAATTGCTGCCCTGGTTACGCCACCTTCCCATTCCGCTTGCCATGGCGTCCTGGATTCTGTGCTTGGCCAGCGGCTGGACGGGCCGGAGGACATCACGCGAATCGCTGGTGAGGTCGATCGCCGCAGCTTCGACCTGCTTCAGGCACCGCACGCCTGGTCTGGGGTTGAGATAGCGCTGTGGGATCTACTTGGCAGGGTCAAAGAGGAGCCCGTCTATCGCCTCCTCGGCATGCAGCACGCCCAGGCGAGGCTGCCGTACGCGTCTGTGCTTTTTGGTGACGATCCGGCTGAAACTCACGACAAGGCGCGCCAGGCCATCGCCGATGGGTTTTCTGCAGTCAAGTTCGGCTGGGGCCCGTTTGGTCAACAGGTCGAGGTGGATCGTGAACTCCTGGCGGCGGCGCGGGAGGGGCTCGGCCCCGAACCTCTCCTCTTGGTCGATGCTGGCACTGTCTTTGGGACTGATGTAGACGCGGCCGCCGCCCGCTTGCCAATGCTGGAAGACGCCCATGCGACTTGGCTGGAGGAACCCTTCGAAGCTGGGGCATTTGGCGCCTACGCTGCCCTGGGCGCGCGCACGCGGTCGGTCAAACTGGCGGGTGGTGAAGGGTCACACAACCGCCATGTCGCACTTGGTCTGATCGACTACGGCAAGGTTGGATACATCCAGATCGACACCGGGCGGATCGGCGGCATTGGCCCCGCCAGAGCGGTCGCTTTGCACGCTGCGGCGCATGGAGTGGAGTTCGTCAATCACACCTTCACATCACACCTTGCGCTGTCCGCCTCACTGCAGCCCTTCGCGGACAGCCCAGGTCGCTGCTTGTGCGAGTACCCGCAGGAATTGTCCGCGCTGGCCAAGGCTGTCACAGCGGTGGGCATACAGCGTGACGCCGACGGACTCATTCGGCTTCCTGACCAACCAGGTCTGGGAGTCTCGGTTGACACTGCCGGGCTGCGGCCCTACCTGAAGCACCTGGAGATCATCGAGGGAACTACGGTCCTCTACCGCACTCCCCAACTGGACGATGGCGTGTGAGGTACCAGGAATGGGATTGAACCCTGGATACGTAACTGAGATAGCACCAACCCGTGGAGCGGTTGCGCCCGGTCATGGACGGACTCGGGTGCAATGCAAGTGTCGCTGAACGGCATTTGGCGGTTCCGGCATTCTTGCCGGCCAGACCTGCCCGATGACTTGTCGGACAGTGACGAAGGCGATAGCCGCTGGGATTGTCTTGACGTGCCTAGCCACTGGCAGTTGCGAGGCTACGGCGGGCCGGTATACACCAACATTCGCCACCCCTTCCTGGCCCATCCACTACGAGTCGGACCGGACCTGTGCCGATGTCGATGTGTACTCACGGATGTACGCGACGCACGCCGAGGTGGACGCCATCGGACGTTTCGACGAACCGAAGCTGACTGACCCGTCGCTGGAGGCCCACCGCCACAGGCTGCCGTTCATTCAGTGCGAGTACGCCCACGCGATGGGCAACGGACCTGGTGGGCTGTCAGAGTATGCCGAACTCTTTGAGAAGTACCCTCGGTGTCGGGGGGGATTCGTTTGGGAGTGGATTGACCACGGCTTGGCCACGACGAATGCTGATGGCCGGTTGATCTTCGCCTGCGGAGGTGACTCCGGCGAGCTAGTTCACGACGGCAACTTCGTGGCAGACGGTCTGTTGTTCCCGGACCGGACACCGAGTCCTGGTCTGGCCGAGTACGCCAAAGTCATAGAGCCGGTCCGGATTGCCGTCGGCGATGTCCCCGGCCAAGTCCTGGTGCGCAACCGCTACGACTTCCGCGACCTGAGTCACCTACGCGCCAGTTGGGTACTCGAGGACGATGGCGTGCAGGTTGCCAGCGGGTTGTGGCCAATGCCGGCCCTGACGCCCGGAGACGCAGCCCAGGTGCCCTTGCCGTCCGGCTTGCCCCTGACGAAAGGCGAGGGCTGGCTGCTAATCAACGTTGAGTTGGCACAGCCCGAGGGCCTACTACCTGCTGGCCATATTGTCACGTGGGGGCAGGTGCCCGTACCACGTAGCACCAGCGATGCTGCTTCCCTGATGTCCCGCAAACTGGCAACCGGACCTAGAAAGGCCTGCCCCGCTGCACACGTGATCAGTGGCACTGGCCTGGTGCTCGGCAACGCCACCTTTGACCCCCGGAACGGCCAACTCCGCCGTCTAGGCGAGTTATTGCATCGATGGACCCAGGCTCGATTTGTGGCGGGCGCCAATCGACAACGAGCGCGATCTTGCCAGCACGCCTCTTGAGTCTCGATGGCGGAGGCTTGGACTTGACCGCCTGACCCACAGACTCGAACGAATCAACCTGGTCGATGGCGCCCTCGAAGTCACCCATCGCACCGCACCGGCCGCTACCGACCTTGCCTTTCGCACCGTTTTCCGCTGGAGCTGCAGCGATCAAGCCGTTACGCTCGACGTTTTCGCTGAGCCTGAAGGCACCTGGCCGGTACCTCTCCCCAGAATTGGACTGCGCCTGTCCCTGCCCGCCAAACTGGCCAATGTCGCCTGGTTCGGTCTTGGGCCTGGTGAGACCTACCCCGACTCGCGCGCCGCAGCCCGAATTGGCCACTTCGAATCGATGGTGGCCGCGCTCCAGACACCGTACGTGTTTCCGCAAGAGAACGGGCATCGTTCGGACGTACGTTGGGTGCGATTCCTCGATAAGGGCGGACATGGGTTGGAGATTTCTGGCCGCCAGGCATTCGGCTTCACCGCCCGGCCCTGGACCAGCGAAACACTAGACAAGGCCCGGCACGCCAGCGAACTGGTTGCCAGCGAACGTGTCTGGGTAACACTTGACAGCGCCGTCCAAGGACTGGGATCAGCATCCTGTGGACCTGGCCCGCTGTCCCAGTATGACTTGATTGCCGGTCCGGTCCGAGTCTCGTACCGCACTCACCTGTTGGGTTGACAGGCGAAACCTGTGCTGCTAGTCGCCCGGCTGGCCATCTCGCTGGAGCAACTGGCGGGCTGCATCCATTAGCAGTGCCGTGTCCGTCCCGATAGTGGCCATCCGCACCCCACGACCTATCCAGTAGGCGGCCATTGCCCGGTCGGTGCAGTGCAGCCCCACGGGCGTGCCTGCCGCCCTGCACACCGCGATGACATGGTCAAGGTGATCATGCAGGGCACTCGAGTCTTCCCAAGTGGCCCTGCCCAAGCCGAGACTAAGTGAGAGGTCGTTCGGGCCGATGTAGATGGCGTCAATCCCCGGCGTGGCCACGATGGCAGGTGCGTTCGCCATACCTTCTGTGGTTTCTATCATGGCGATGCAGACGACCCTGCCGTCTTGTTCCGCCGGGCTGTCGGCAGCTCCAGGAGCTACACCCGTCCAGGTTGGCCCCCAACTGCGGTGTCCGCGCGAAGGGTACCGGCAGGCAGAGGCCATTTCCCTCGCCAGTTCGGCCGTGTCAACCATCGGCACGATCACGCCGGCTGCACCAAGATCAAGCGCTTTCATCACCTCGGAACCCACCGGGGTTGGCACCCGCACAAGAGGTGCCACGCCGCTGGCCCGCATCGCTTGAGTGATCTGCCAAAGGTCAGAGAAGGTAGCAAATCCGTGCTGGAGGTCAACGCAGACATAGTCTGGGTCACTGACCGCCAGTATCTCCGCTGTCAACGGGTCTGGCAACATGGACCAAATCCCGTAGGCGGGCTTGTCCTGCGCCCAGAGGCGTCTCAGCCGAGCCGCGGAGCGGCCAATTGCTGGTTCGGATGCTGCCATCGTGATCCTCACAGTCGAATCGACAGTCCGCCGTCAACAATGAGTGACTGGCCTGTCGTATAGGTGTTGGCCTCGCTGGCTAGCCACGTCACTGGTTCTGCAACCTCCTCGGGCAAGGCGACTCTGCGAAGCGGCAACTGGGCATTGTCCAGATAGACGGTGCGGAACCAGTCGCTGTCTAGTTCGTCTCTACCGTCCACTACGGACAGGCGCGTGGCAACGAAGCCAGGAGCGATGGAGTTGGCCAGGACCCCATATGGAGCCAGGTCGATGGCGGCCACCCGAGTTGCAGCTTCCAATCCAGCCTTTGCCACGTCATAGGCGGTGCATCCCGGCTCGCTGGTTAGTGAGTGCACGCTCGTGATGTTTACGATCCGTCCGTAGCCGTACTGCTTCATTGAATGCGAAAACTCGCGCATCAGCAGTACAGGCGCGTGCAGGGCCACCGCCAGCAAGTGGTGATAGCGGTCCATGTCGAGTTCATCCAGGGCGGCAACATAGACAAGGCCGGCACAGTTGACCAGGACATCTACTCGGCCAAGTTCGGCCAGACAGTATCTGGCCGCGTCGATCACCTGGTGCTCTTCGGCAAGATCAACCTGATAAATGGGGGCCAGCGCCGAGTCGGGCGCCAGTTCACGATCCAGTATCAACACTCGGGCTCCGGCTTCCACCAACCGGCTAACAATCGCGGCACCCAGACCGTTTGCGCCACCTGTAACCACTGCAGTTCGACCGGTGAAATCAGCGTTCACTGCGCCTCACCAGGCCGAACGAAGTCAACAACGTAGTCCGACAGGTATGTCCCCTCGGTGTCCCGGTCGACATCGAACCCAAGAACCGACGGGCGGTCTTTGACCCACAGCCTTGCCTTGCGTCCCATGCTGCTGGCGGTGTAGCGCTCCACTTGGGTGGGATCGAGGGCCGGTTGCAGTGATGGGTACCACATGGTGTGGCCTGGCCGCCGGAGTACCAGGCACGGTGCCGACCAGTCTTGGCTGTTGGCACCTTCGCCGAGATCGCGGTGGGGGTTGGTGGAGACCCAGATTGAGTCTCCGATCCAGGTTGAATGATCAGAACGTGCCATCATCATCACCCAACACTCAAGGTACTCGTTCCAGGACACAGACGGCCCCCAATAGAACGAGTCCTGTCCGCTTGACGCTGGGCCGCCTCCATCGGCCTCGGGGATCTTCAACGAGGCGACGGGAACACCGGGCTTATCGGGAGCCCCTGCGAAACTGGCACCGTCCCAGCGCCCGGCCTTCCCTGACGGCTCGTCAAGATCGGCCAACGCCAACCGGGCAACGGAGATGCACTGGCAGGACATTTCTACCTGACGGTCGTAGGTCTGGGCAGAGAACGCCTCCGGATAGCCATACTCACCAAAGAAGACGTAAAGGTAGTCGCCGCTGGCCACGGCCGACGGGTCGCCCACACCTCCGGGGAAGGTGTCATTCGTGTTGACTGGGGCAAGCACCAGGTTTGGGTGACGGTCCTGCAAAATGATGCCCAGGTCCCGCCAGCTCACTCCGCCGTCATCTGACACCATCAGGCCTATGCGGCACACTGCCTGGGCAGAGCCTTCACCGAGCATCCCCCTTGGCCAGTTCTCTGACCGATAGCCCTCACCACTGGCCGGATCGTACGGCAGGGTCGCCGGGTAGTTCTCGTTGTGATAAAGCGCAAAGAGGCGGTGTCCTCGCTCGACAGCCGGATCGACGTATATGGTCTCAAACCACACTGCACCATGCAGGCCAGGCTCGCCCACTGGGGCGTTTGGTGGCATCGTCGGCCTTCGGAAACCGCCAGGCGCAGTCGCGAAGGCCTCTTCGGGGGTGGCACCATCTGCATACCGGAGGTCATTGGCTGGCCCCCAAACCGGGTCCTCCCCGTACTTGCCGGGGAAAATACGGAGCCTGTCATCCACCCACGCCTCAGCCATGTTGCAATCGACAAAGGACTGGAAGGTAAGGCGTCCGGCCCGGCGCAGTTGCAGCGGTCCAGCTCCTTTGGGAATCAGTTCATCGTTCATCGGCTATACCCCGCTGTCAGTCCTTTCATGATGTATCGGGAGGCAAAGAAGAGCAGGATTATGGGCACTGAAGCGCTGATGAGCAGACCTGAAGCTACCAGAGTCTGGTCGATCTCATACCTGGATCCGATCGACGCCAAGGCTGCTGTCAGCATCCTCTTGCTGTCGTCTGGAATGAGGATGAACGAGAACAGCAGTTCATTCCACATCGCCAGGAAGCCAAGCAGGCCCACAGTCGCTACGCCTGAGGTGCCCATAGGCAGAACGACAGACACTAGTGTCCGCAGGAATCCGGCACCATCAAGTTTGGCCGCTTCCATGACCTCTGTGGGGACGGAACGGAACGTCGTGATCAGGAAGAACACCGAGAAGGGCATGGATGTTGCAACGAACACTGCCCCAAGGCCGGGCAGTTCGCCCACCAGATTGACTTTCGACAACAACAGATACAGAGGAATGACCAGCACCTGTGCAGGCAGCAACATCACAGAGACAAACGTGCCCGTGATGAGCCTAGAGAAGGGAACGTCGTACTTGGCTATGCCATACGCCGCCAGCACGGCCAGCGACAGCATCACCACAGTTGCGATCGACACTGTCACCAGGGAGTTGAGGAACGCCTTGCCCACGCCGTAGCCGTTCCAAACCGTGACGAAGTTGTCGAAGGTGAACTCGCCCGGCCAACCGAACGGGTTCTTCATGTAGTCCATTTCCGGGCGCGAGGCCGTCAGGAAGATGAAAGCAATGGGGTAAATAATGGAGATGGCGGTCAGCAGCAGAGCGCAGAACACTACACCACGAACGGGGCGGGACAGGGTGTTTTCCATTACACGGCATCTTTCCCGTTGAGGCCGAAGACTCTGGCCTGAATGAGGGTAAGGATGCCGACAATCACGAAGAGCACCACAGCCAGGGCGGCTCCCGAACCCATCTGGGAACCGGAGAATGCGCGGAGGTAGACCAGGTAGTCGATCGTGGTTGTGTCGTACCCGGGTCCACCAGCGGTGATGACGAAAACGAACCCGAACAAGGCGGTGAAGGTGTAGATCACGTTGATGATGAAGACGAATCCGAGGGTCTGGCGGATGTTGGGCAGCGTGATCCGCCAGAGCCGCTGCCACCAGGTCGCCCCATCAAGGATGGCCGCCTCGTAGATGGCGGTCGGTATGGCGGTCAGTCCGGAGAGCAACAGCAAAGTCTGGTAGCCGAAGCCAGACCACACAAGGGCAAGAATGATAATGCCCATTGCCCACTTGCCTTTGGTCAGGAACTCGACCGGCTCAGCGCCGAAGGTGCCCAGCAGGCCGTTGACCAACCCGTTGTAACCGAACACGGTACGGAACAACAGGCCGATCACGGCTGCCGAGAGCACGTTGGGGATGAAGAAGACGACGCGGAAGAAGCGCCAGCCTCGGATCTTCTCAAACAAGAGGACGGCGGTGACCAGGGCCACCGCGATCACCATGGGCACCGACACTAGGAACTTGACGTTGTTCAGGAAGACTTGATGAACTACTGGGTCGGCCGCTAGACGCGTGTAGTTCTCGAACCAGATCCAGCGAGTCGAGAGTCCTTTCGTCCTTGTGAATGACAGGTAGAAGGCGTAGCAGGCCGGATACACCATGATCGCAAGGACAACTAGCAACGCCGGCAGCGTGGCAAGCAGCCCGTACCACCGCTCCCGGCGGCGGGATCCTCTCGGCCGTGCGGTTGCCCGCCCCTTGGTGTTGGGACGGGCAACCGTGCGTGTACCAGCCATCGACGTTGAATCGCTTACCGGTCGGCGAGTTCGATTTCCATCGCGGCCTGGAGTTGAGCGACCGCTTCTTCGGGGGTGATCGATCCGAGGAACACCCCAGCGTTGACCCGGTAGAAGACATCAATCACCGACTGCGGCATGACGGAATCGAAGGGGAACACCACCGGTCCAAGACCGGGCAACTCCTCTGCCTGCTCCCGGAGCAGCCGATTCGTGAGCACGGAAGGATCTGCGTCCTTATGGTTGGATGACTCCATCTGGGACATCTTTACGTACATGTCCTGAATCTCGGGCTGAGCCAGGTAGTTCAAGAACGCCTTCGCCAGTTCCTTGTTATCGGAGTTCTCCACGATTGAGATGGCGATCGAGGGGCCGCCGCCGATAGCTTCCGGGTACTGCGCTCCTTCAAGCATCGGCAGGAAGAACCAAGTGGCGTCGTCGCCCAGGCCTTCGAGGATGTTGGTGTTCTGCCAGGTGCCGTTGATGTAGTAAGCCACATCACCCTTGACGAACCCAGCTCCACCTTCCTGATTGGACTGTGACCCGGCATCCGGGTTCGTCAGGCCGCTGGCGCCGAAGTCGGCCCAGGTTTGGTATGCCTTGATGATGGCGGGGTCATCAAGCCTCAACTCGCCGTTGTACATGGCGGCTGACGAGCCTTCACCCAGTTCACCTCCGATGTGGCCGCCCACCAGCCACGCACCCACGTAGCCTTCGAGATCTGCCACCCAGAACGGCGTGTAGTCGGTCTTGTCGGCCACGACTTGGCCGTTGGCGATCAACTCTTCCCAAGTCTTAGGTGGGTTGTCTGGATCCAGCCCGGCCTCTGTAAGCACCTTCTTGTTGGCGTAAACCGTGAAGTAGAGCCCGGCCCCGTAGGGCATGGCAACGGCGCGGCCGTCCGGCTCGTAGCCCTCTCGAACAGTGATCCACCCGGACATGCTGTCGATGGTCGCTTGGTCCAAGTATTCGCTGATGTCGGCGTAGTAGTCCGCATAGGAGAGGGTTGGCCCGCCCGCGAATTGTGACCGCATGTCAGGTCCGTTTCCAGCTTGAACTGCCGCCTGGAACTGCGCCGCAGAAGTGGACAGGTCCCCGGTCTGAGCGAAGATTGTGATCGTTGTTCCAGGGTTCAGCTCTTCGAACATCTTGGCGGCTTGATGTAGGAATGAGTTCTCCACGTCGGGCGTGGTGCCGTCATCAGCCAGTCTGACAAGACCGGCGTTCTCCCAGAACAGGAGTTCGCCTGACAATCCACCCCCGTCGGTGGTTGAGCTTTGAGATGCCTCGAGTTCGTCGGGGCTGCAAGCAACGAGGCCTGCTACAGCCAGACCGGCCGCCACCATGGCGGCGATTGGACGCTTGACCATTCGAGTCCTTCCTCGTGTTCCCTGAACGGCGGAGCCGTGTTGGCTTGCAGTCAGGCGGTGATAGCCAACCACCCGCGTCAGCGCGGGCGGCCTTAGAGGTAATGTACATCCACTGGATGGAGTAATGCAACACAGTCATCCAAACCGGTGCCGGTGTCGGGGCGCTGTCCCGGCCGTGAGTCCGCCAATGTCTACGCCGGCGTGCCTTCTAGGAACCTATGACGTGGGCATCTGGCCATTAGTCTATTGAATGGATAAACCCTAGGATGGACGCACAGTGGACGAGGTGGCCGTCTGGGCCAACATCGACGCCCTTGGCCGCCAGGATCAATCCGTACAACTCCAGCGGACCGTCAGGGGTTTCCCGACCGGGCCTCTCGCGGTGCAAGTAACTCACGGTAGGCCGCCCCAAGTGCGGCTGCGTTTTGCCCCAAGACTCCGCTCAGCACTGGGAACGGCGCGTCGTCGCCGCGGGAACCTACTCGGCCGCGCACCGACGCGACCACCTGTGGTAGGACTGACTCACCGAGAGCCTCCCAAACAGCGCCCCCAACGATGGCGGCATCGGAACCCATAAGGCCGGCAACGGCAACTAAGGCATTGGACACTTGTCGGGCTATGGCGGCCACGAAATCGGTGGCCTCTGGAGTACCGTTGTCCACCAGTTCATGCAACTCCTGGAGACCGTCGCCAACTGGTGAGGGGCCATCAGCAGTTAGGCCCCTTTGAGCCGCCTGCCGAACCACAGCCTCCCTCGTGAGGCATGCGACGGCGCAGCCACGCTGCCCGCAGTCGCAAACAGGTCCATCTGGATCCACAACGAGATGCGCAAGGTCGCCTGCACGACCGTTCTGGCCGGCAAACACTTCACCACTGAAGATGGCGGCCGCCCCGATTCTTGTCGAAAGATGCAGGTAGGCAGGAGCTTCGCAGGCCGCCCCTGCACCAACTCTGTACTCGCCAAGCGCGTTGGCCGCGATGTCGCCGCTGAGGCTCACTGGCAGCTCCAGCGACTCCTGTAACAGGGAACCGAAATCGAGGCCCTGCAATCTGGGGAACGCGTCGCTGCCGCTTGACTCAAGGTCAACTACAACAAGCCCAGGCAGGGCTACTCCAGCCCCACCGATGCGCCCTCGCGGCACGTCGGCGTTACGTCGCAAGTCCATCAAGGTTGAGGAGATCACACCGCAAAATTCGGAAGGGCCGGCGTCCGGATCAGCGATGATTGTCCGCGAAGCCACCAGGCGACCAAGGAAGTCGATCAGGACAAAGACCAGTCTGTCAGCATCCAGATGGACTCCGAAGGCGTAGCGGCCCTCGGCCCTGATTTTGAGCATGGTGCGCGGCTTCCCGGCCGCCTGCGTGACCCGCTCCCCTTCCTCGATCAAGCCAAGATCCAGCAGTCGCCGCGAGAGGTTTGAGACTGTCTGCGGCGCGAGCCCTGTTGCGCTCGCCAACTCGACCCGGCTCAACCCGCCCGGCGCCCATCGAATCGCGTTGAGCACCACCGCCTCGTTGCGATTGACGATGTCGGTGAGATTTACTCCCTTCACAGGCTCTGGTCCGACTACCACGGACAAAGCCTACCGCCGTCCCCGCAGAGTGACTCAGCGTCAAGGCTCAGTTGGGCAGATCGATAGCCCGAAACGTCCCGCCTACTCGACGAGCTATCCGCGCTATTCTGCGGCAGCACTGGCGCCAGCGAAGTGGAAGGTAGCCTGTTCGCGTTGTTTCGGTTGTGGCCAGCGCTGGGTGACGACCTTGGCTTCGGTGAAGAACTTGACGCCTTCGGGGCCGTAGATGTGCGTCTCGCCGAAGAAGGAGTCCTGCCACCCGCCGAAAGAGTGATAGGCCACCGGCACTGGAATCGGCACATTCACGCCAATCATGCCCACTGGGATTGATCGCATGAACTTGCGCGCGGCAGCCCCTGAAGTGGTGAAGATCGCCGCTCCGTTGCCGTACGGATTGGCGCGGATCAGATCGATGCTGGCCTGCAGGTCAGGGATTCGCAAGACGACCAGCACTGGGCCGAAGATCTCCTCCACATATGCCCGCTGGTCCAGGCTGACCTGGTCGATGATGGTTGGACCGGTGAAAAAGCCGTTTTCCCGGCCTTTGGGACGGAAGCCTCTACCATCCAGCACCACCCGCGCGCCCGCTTGCTCGGCTTCCGTGATGATCTCTTCAATGCGGTCTCTGTCAGCCTGCGTGATGATTGCCCCCATGTCAGCGCCAGGCGTGGCACCGTCAGCCACCTTGACCTGCTTCGTCTTCTCTGCCACCAGTTCCAAGAACTGGTCAGCCACCGACTCCTCCACAGCTATGACGGGCAAGGCCATGCACCGTTCGCCGGCAGCGCCAAACGCGGGCGCAGCTACGTCGAACGCAATCTGCGCCGGATGATCCAGTTCGCCAAGCTGTTTCCTGACCCTGAGATTGTGTCAACGCTGTCGACACAATTGGGCTGGTCGCATTTTCTCGAGCTTCTGCCCGTCACATCTGAAGATGCCCGCATGTTCTATGCGCGTCAGGCCGCGGAGCAGCGGCTTGGTGTGCGCGCCCTGCGCGGCATCATCCAACGCAAGGCATATGAGCGCCGCGAGATCGCCAACTCCCAGGTCGCGCCCGGCTCGGCAGTGCCGCTGGACACCTTCCGCGATCCCTACCTCCTCGACTTCTTGGGTCTGGAAGACGGGTTCCACGAAAGCGACTTGGAATCTGCCATCATCCACGACATGCAGGCATTCTTGCTAGAAGCAGGCAACAGCTGGGCGTTCGTCGCCCGCCAGAAACGCATCATCATTGACGGCGACGACTTGTATCTGGATCTCTTGTTCTACTCCCGCCCGTTGCGCCGCCTCATCGCCGTCGAACTGAAGGTCGGAAAGCTCAAGGCCGCCTACGAGGGGCAGATGAAACTGTACCTCAAGTGGCTCGACCGCTACGAGCGCCAGCCTGGCGAGGAAGCGCCGATCGGCCTGATCCTGTGCACCGAGGCGAGTCGGGAGCGGATCGAACTCCTGGAGATGCACAAGGACGGCATAGTCGTCGCCGAATACTGGTCATCTCTGCCTCCGAAACAGGAGCTTGAGGAGCGTCTCCAACTGATTCTTCGCCAGGCCAAGGAACGCCTGGCCAGGCGAGAGATAGCCACAACCGAGCACGAGGAGGACGAAGCGTGACCGTGACGAAGGAGAGGATGCTCCCCCTTTACCAAGGCATGATGCTTGGGGCTTACGATCATCGAGCGGCAGATGTAGTTAAGAGCCCAACTGCCCAGAAGCGCCAGAACCAGCCGCAGTACCTGACCGATGAGGAGAAAGCCGACCCTCAAAGAGAAGCGTTGCCCGCTTCATGGATACGCGCGGATCTAGTCGATGAGGACATGCCTGCATGGTTGATTGGCTTTTCCAGCCTTACGAGCGCAACCAACACATGGACTATGGTTGAATCGCCCCGGGTTGTCCGGAGGGTTTCTATTGTGGCGCCCTGACCGGTAGCCGGATGGCGTCTCGGAGGGCATAGTGGTCGTTTTCGCGTTCAACGGGCGGCACGTCTCTGCAGTACTCGTAGAGACGCCGACGGTTAAACCAGTCGACCCATTCAGCGGTAGCAAGTTCAAGCTGGGCGCAGGTCCGCCACGGACCATGCCGTTTGACAAGCTCAGTCTTGTATAGGCCGTTGATCGTCTCAGCCAGAGCATTGTCATACGAGTCGCCGACCGAACCCACCGAAGGGCGGATCCCTCGGTGACAGCCATCTTGGCCGCCAATGATGCCAGCTAGCTCAGCCGGCTAGGACACCTCCCGCAGCAGGATGATCAGCGTCCTTGGGCCGTGGACGCCCTCGACGCGCTGCAGCTCAATATCAGACGTGGCCGAAGGCCCCGAGACCCACGTCAGCGGTCGCCCGGCTTCAATTGAGGCCCGCAGCAGCGCCACCGCCTCGGGGACGTCGGACACCACCTGTTCCGCCCCAATCACACATAGGTGCAGGTCAGGCACCAGTGTCAGCGCCCGGCGGCCCTGGTCCGGCGCGTGGTCCAGCACAATCGTGCCGGTCTCCGCAATGCCCACCCGGGCTCCGGTCACCACGCCGCCTACCGCGTCCAGGGCTGCGGCCGAAAGCAAAGGCTCGTCGCCTAACACCTCCACCCCAGCAGCCACAACAGCATCCCGCCAAGCCTCATCCAGCCCAGCCGGCAACACCACCGACGCCACCCCGGCCTCGGTCAGATGCCGCACCACGGCCGCGGGGACGCCATCGGCGGCAACCCGTTCTACCACCGCCTTGTAGTCGCGGCAGCGCTCCACGAACAGCTCCAACACGTCAACCCCAGCAGGCAACGCACCCGCCCGTCCGTACTCCCACGGCACCGGCACGTCACCATCTGGCGCAGACCCAGCCGGCACGTCACTCAACCCGGCCCGGATCCGGGCTAGTATCTCCGACCGCGCGCTCACCGCCCAGCCCCCTTCCACCAGTGCCGGAAACTGCGCTTCGGTGGCACCGGCAAATCCCGCGCCCGGGTCCACAACGACGCCGGCCACGGCAAATGCCGCCCAAAGGTCCGCCGCGGCGCCAACACCCGGCCGGCCAACCCCGTCACGTACCCCACCAGCCCAAACCGCGAGCCGCGCGCAAACACAAACCGCCCGCCCGCCATCGCCGTGGTCTCAAGGTGCGGCCGCCGCTCCGCCTGCTTCGATTCCGCCACCCGCCGGCGCAACTGCACAATCAGGTCCGGGAACTCGATCTTCACCGGGCACACCTCCGTGCACGCCCCGCACAGCGTGCAGGCGTACGGCAGCGATCGGTCGATCGGCCGGTCCAGGCCCCGCAGCAGCGGCGTCAGGCAAATCCCGATCGGCCCCGGATAGACCGAGCCGTACGCATGCCCGCCCACCTGCGCATACACCGGGCAGGTGTTCATGCAGGCCGAACAGCGAATACAGCGCAACGTCTGCCGCCCTGCCGGGTCCGCCAGCGCGTTGGTCCGCCCGTTGTCCACCAACACCACGTGCACGTCCTGCGGCCCATCGCCCGGCGTCACGCCCGTCCACATCGAGGTGTAGGGGTTCATCCGCTCCCCGGTCGATGACCTGGGTAGCAGCCGCATGAACACCTCAAGATCCTCGAACGTGGGCACCACCTTCTCTATCCCCACCACCGAGATCAGCGTTTTCGGCAGCGTCAGGCACATCCGCCCGTTGCCCTCGGATTCGACAATCACCAGGCTGCCCGTGTCCGCCACGATGAAGTTCCCGCCCGAGATCCCCACCTCAGCCCGCAAGAACTTGTCCCGCAAATGCCGCCGGGCCGCCGCCGCCAGCTCCGCCGGCTGGTCCGAGATCCCCTCCGGCGCCGCCTGCCCGTACAGCCCCATCTCCTTGACAAAGATGTCGCGGATCTCGGACCGGTTGCGGTGAATTGCCGGCACCAGGACGTGGCTGGGCCGGTCATGCCCCAACTGGACAATCAGCTCGGCCAGGTCGGTTTCCCAGGCGGCAATGCCCGCGGCCTCTAGGGCCTCGTTCAGTTCCGTCTCCTGTGTCACCATCGACTTAACCTTGACCACCTCGTGGACGCCGGTCTGGCAGACCAGGTCAACCACAATCTGATTGGCTTCCGCCGCGTCCCTGGCCCAATGGACGTGCGCACCCGCCCGGGTCAGGTTGGCTTCGGCCTGTTCCAGGTAGTCCGCCAGGTGCCGGTGCGCCCGGTCCTTGATGGCCGCCGCGGCCACGCGCAGTTCCTCCCACTGGTCCACCTCGGCCGCCCGCGCCGCCCGCTTCGCCCGGATCGTGGCCGTGGCCCGCAACAGGTTGTCGCGCTGCTGCGTGTTGCCCAGCTCCCGTTTGGCGGCCGCCGGGAAGGCCGGGCTGTCTTCCAGCTTGCCGGGCGGTGGCGCCGGGGTCAGCCTCTTGTGGGCAGTGCCCGATGTCGCCCCGCTGCCCGATGTCGCCCGCTCGCCTAGGTCTTTACCAACCGTGGTGGTCATGACGCCTCCGTCCGGGCCAGGATCTGGGCCAGGTGTATCGGTTTGACCCCGGCCCCCTCGCGGTGTAACACTCCGCCGATGTTCATCAGGCAGGCGTTGTCCCCCGCCACCACGTACTCGGCCCCGCTGGCCACCACGTTGGCGGCCTTCTGCCGCCCCAAGGCGATCGACAGATCCGGGTTTTTCAACGAGAAGGTGCCGCCAAAACCACAGCAGGTGGCGGCATCGGGCAACTCAACCAAAGTCAGACCCTGCACCTTGGCCAACAGCCGCAGGGGCTTGTCACCCACGTGCGCTACCCGCACCGAGTGGCAAGACGGGTGATAGGTAACCGTGTGCGGGAACACCGCCCCCACGTCATCGACCCCCAACACGTCGATCAAGAACTCGCTCAGGTCATAGGTGGCGGCCACCACCCGGGCCACCTTCTCCGCCAGAGCCGGGTGGGACTCGGCCAGCATTTGGTGCTGGTGGCGCACCGAACCGACACAAGAACCGGACGGCCCCACAATGTAGTCATAGCCGTCGAAGGCCTGGGCGTAGGCCTTCACCGTGTCCAGGCCGGCCTCGAAGTAGCCGGTGTTGGTGAACATCTGGCCGCAGCAGGTCTGGGCCGTGGGGAATTCCACCCGGCAGCCCAAGCGCTCCAGAATTCTGGTCACCGCCGCCGGGGTGCCCGGAAACAACAGGTCGTTGATGCAGGTGGCGAACAGTCCCACCCGCAGGTTCTCACCCGGCCGCGCCATTGCCGTCGCCTCGCTTCCCTTCCCGGGTTCCCTTCCATCGCTAGTCGTTTGTATTCTAGAAGGCAGCCGGCGTCAGGCCGGAATCGCCCAGCAGACAAAGGAGTTGACCATGGGCCTTAGGCAATACAGGAACTTCATCAACGGCGAACTGCGGCCCGCCAGCGAGGTAATCCAAGTTGAGAACCCGTTCACCCAGCAGATCATCGCCGAGGTCGCCAAGGGTGGCGCCGCGGAAGCCGATGACGCGCTGCAGGCCGCCAGGGCAGCCCAGCCCGCATGGGCGAAGAAGTCCGCCGCCGCCCGTGGCGAAGTGTTGAAGCAGTTCGCGCAGGTCATCCGCGACCACCGGGTCGAGTTGGCCGAACTGCTGATGCACGAACAGGCCAAGATCGCCCCCCTGGCCCAGGTGGAGATCGACGTTACCGCCACCTACTTCGACTACTACGCCGGCTGGGCCCGCGTCTACGAGGGCGAAATCATCAACTCCGATGATCCGCAGGAAAACATCTTCCTGTTCCAGAAGCCAATCGGCGTGGTGGTGGGCATCTGCCCGTGGAACTTCCCGTTCTTCGTCATGGCCCGCAAAGTGGCGCCGTCCCTGCTGGTGGGCTGCACCACCGTGCTGAAGCCGTCCTCCACCACCCCGCTCACCACGCTCCGCTTCGCCGAGCTGGTGGCCGAACTTGACCTGCCGCCGGGCGTGCTCAACTTCGTGGCCGGCGGCGGCGCCACCCTGGGTGACGCCCTGGTGCGGCATCCCTTGACCGACATGGTGTCCCTGACCGGTTCGGTCGAGGCCGGCGTGGAGATCATCAAGGGTTCAGCCGAGAAGATCATGAAGACCTCCCTGGAGTTGGGCGGCAAGGCGCCCGCCATCGTCTTCCCGGATGCGGACATGGACATTGCGATCAAGGGCGTGACCGATTCCCGCCTGATCTTCTCCGGCCAGGTCTGTAACTGCGCCGAGCGCGCCTATGTCCATGCGTCTATCTACGACGAGTTCGTCGACAAGCTGAAGGCCTCCTTCGAGGCCGCCGTCCTGGACGACCCAGCGTTGCCGGGCGTCACCTACTCGTCCCAGATCGACCGGGCGCAGTTGGACAAGATCAGCGACATGGTGGACAAGGCGGTGGCCGATGGCGCCGAGGTGGTCACCGGCGGCCGCGCGGCCGACAAGCCCAGCGGCTACTTCTACGAGCCCACCATCATCGTGGGGGCGGCGCAGGATTCGCAGATCGTGCAGAAGGAAGTGTTCGGCCCGGTACTGCCCATCGTCAAGTGGGATGACTACGACGAAGTCATCGCCATGGCGAATGATGTGGAGTACGGTCTGACCTCGTCCGTCTTCACGCGGGACGTGTCCACCGTGATGCAGGCCATCAAGGACCTGAACTTCGGCGAGACCTACGTCAACCGGGAGCACTTCGAAGGCATCCAGGGCTTCCACGCCGGCTGGCGCAAGAGCGGCATCGGCGGCGCTGACGGCAAGCACGGCCTGTTCGAATACCTGCAATCCCAGGTGGCGTACATCCGCTACTGATCTCTGCTGACGGCAAGCGGCCCGGCCCGGGGCCACCTCTCACCCCGGCCCGGGCCGCTTCCCTTCCTCTCTGCCTCCCCCCTCGCGAGAGTACGGTTATGTAGGTCGGGCGAGACTTGGCAACGCTGTGACCTGCACAAACGCGTTTCGCTCTGGGCGAAGCACCTACATAACCGTACTTTCGCGAGGGAGGGGGGTTGGGTGGGGCCGTGTTAGGCCAGGCCTTCGCGGCGGCGCACCCAGGCCACCACGCGGTAGGTGACGGGGAGCAGCACCACTTCTACCAGGCATTTGTAGATGTAACCCAACACCAGGTAGCCCAAGAACTGCCCGCCCGTGATGACGCCGTAGAACGCGATGGTGCAGAACAGAATCGTGTCAGCCGCCTCGCCCACGGCGGTGGACCCCAACAGCCGCACCCATAGCGCCTTGCCGTTGGTGGCCCGCTTAATCAGGCCCATGAACCAGGCGTTCAGCAACTGGCCGCCCAGGTAGCCGGCCAGCGACGCCACCACCATCCGCCACACCACGCCCAGCGTCTGCTCGAAGGCCTCTTGGCCCTCCCAGTTGGCGGCCGGCGGCATCACCTGCACCAGCCAAAACACCCCCGAGGCCAGCGCCGAACAGGCAAACCCCGTGATGATGGCGCGCCGGGCCGCCCTGAAGCCGAACACCTCCGCCAGTACGTCGCCAATGATGTAGGTCAGCGGGAACAGGAACGCCCCGCCATCGAACGTCATGTCCCACTCGTGCCCGGCTACCATCACCGTGTCCGGGCCGAACAGTTTGACGGCGGCAATGTTGCTGATCACCAGCAGCGCGCAGAACAGCGCCACCAGCACCGGATAGGTTCCGGTAGTGCGGCTCTCGGCTGGGGTCAGGGGCTGGGTCTTGGTTTGGGGGTCACTTCCAGGCACCGTTACATAATGCCCGATGTCGCCCCAAAACCCGGTCTTTCCGCCCCGCCTTGGTGTCGCAGCAGTTGGGTTGGCTCTACAAATCGGCCGGGTTGATGGGGAACCCGTCCGAGTCCAACACCTCGGCCCCAACCACCGCGTGTATGGCCGAGGCCAATTGGTTGATTATCCCGGCCATGGGGGTGCGCAGTTCGCAGTGGGCCGCCGGCGGGAACTCCATCAGCAGGTGATTCGGATCCTGCGGCAGCCATTTGACTTCGTATTTCACCGCGCCGCCCAGCGCCCAGTCGACCTCGCGCAGGGCACCCGGCACCTGTTCCACGCCGCCAATCTCCACCACCACCATGCCGGCCTGGCCGTAGCTGACCTCAAGGGCGTAGCGGTCCAACACGGCCTCGGCCGCGGCCTGGCCCTCGTCGCGGGCGTTGGCCGCCTCGTGCAGCGCCAGCCGTTGATCCCGCGACAGGCCGTCCAGGCCGCTGTCCGCCCAGACGCTCTGAGGCAGGCGGGCGCCATCGCCGGCCGGCAGGGCGAACGGCGCCAACGACATCGAATACTCGAACTCGGGCACCACCTGGCGCACCGCCGCCAAGGCCGCCTCCGGTTCCATCCACAAGGGCGAGTAGACCGCCAAGTCCAACGCGGCATCGGGCACAGGGGCCACCATGACGCCGGACTCCGCGAACCGCACCACCCCACCCAGCCGCCGGGCGGACGCCACCAGGAACTGGGCCACGCGGGCCTCCTCCCGGATGGGCAGGCCGTCCGGGAAAGCGCGGGCGATGCCGGTCGGGTCAAGCGTGCCGCGGTAGGGGGCCTCGCCGCGTTCCCGCAGGGTCGAGACCACCCAGCCGGCGCTGAGCCCGCGCGGCAGCCCCAAGCGGCCGGTGGTGGCGGGCTCGATCAGATAGGGGCCGAACAGGGAGGAATGCCGCGACAGGCGGATCTCGCTTTGGCCCACGCCAACGCCGCGCCAGCGGGTGGCGGCCAGGAGGGCAATCTCGTCCGCTTCTACGTCATCAGCCAGCACCAGGACATGGTGTTTGTCCCAATGGCGCGGGGTCAAAGGCTCGTGACTCGGTGGCATGGGTGGGTTTACCTGATCTGTGCGCTGGGGACCGTCAGACCAACTCTAGAGGTTCCGGCCCCGGCTGGCGAAGACATTTGAGCGGGCGACGGGAATCGAACCCGCACTGGCAGCTTGGGAAGCTGCTGTTCTGCCATTGAACTACGCCCGCAGAAGCACCAACGAGCATACCCGACCCAGCCACCTCCCGGGCTCCGCGACCACCGCGACGCCATCGCCTCTGGCGTCTGCTCTGCACGAGAGGTCAATTCTGTTGGCCCTCCCCCCGGCCATCCCAGACTCGGTCCGGGATTTTCGCAGGTCACAGCGTTGCGGACCAGGATGACACAAGGACGCCAAGGTCGGAATTGACCTTTCGCGCCGGAAAAGTGACCTTTCGCGAGGATTGGGTGGGAACCATGAACACGGGGAGAGCCAGGCGGTGGGAGACTTGGGGGCATGTGCGGACGCTTCGCCAGCTATTTCGAGGCCCAAGAACTGGCCGAGTTCTTCCAGGTCACCCACGTCACAGCCGCCGCCCCGCCGTCCTGGAACGTGGCGCCGGCCCAACCCATCAGCGTGGTCAGAGCCATCCCAGGTACCACCGCAGCCGGCGGTGCCCCGCCCGCCCGCGAACTGTTCACCGCCCGCTGGGGCCTGGTGGGAGCCTGGGCCAAGGACCCGTCCATCGGGCCCAAGCCCATCAACGCCCGCTCCGAAACCGTTACCACCAAGCCCATGTTCCGCGCCGCCGCCCGCACCCGCCGAGCCCTCATCCCCGCCGCCGGCTACTACGAATGGACCCCCACCCCGGGCGCCGGCAAGACCCCCTACTACCTGCACCCGGAGCCCGAAGGCCAACCCATTGCCCTGGCCGGGCTGTATGAGGACTGGCGCGGCGAAGGCACGGAAATCCTGCTCACCACGGCCACCATCATCACCCGCCCGGCCACGGACACACTGGGCCAGATCCACGACCGCATGCCGGTAGTGGTGCCACCAGAGTTCTGGGCTGACTGGCTGGACCCGGAGTTGGAACGCCCCGCCCAAGTGCAGCAGCTACTTGACGCGCTGCCGGCGCCGCAGCTATATCCCCGTCAGGTAGGGCGCGCTGTCGGTTCGGTCATGAGCAACGGCCCCAGCCTTATTCAGCCCGCCTGACGCCAGCAGCGTGCCCAGCACAATGCAGGCCGAAGCGATCAGCACCAGCAGAATTACCATGGCCCACCGCCAAGGGGTCAGGCCGGACTTAGGGGCCGGTTTCGGCTGAGCCTTCACCACCGGTGTCGCCTTGCCTGCCGTGGCTGTGGCCGATGTCGCCCCCGCAGTCTTCGTCGCCGTGCCCGATGCCGCGGTGCCGGCCTTCGTCGCCGTGGCCGATGCCGCGGTGCCGGTCTTCGTCGCCGTGGCCGATGTCGCCGTCACCGGTGTGGCTGTGACGGCCGGCTTGGGCGTGGTGACCGGCTTGGGGGGCGCCAGCGGCTCGGTCGCCACCACCTTGGGCGCCGCCGGCGCCACCGGTGCGGACACCGCAAATGCGGGGGTGGGCAGCTTGACGTCGGCTGGCTTGGTCTCGGGCGTTGTGCCGGCCGGTGCGGCCCCGACCGGCGCCACCTTGACCGCAGTGGCGCTGCCCGCAACTGGGGGCACCGCAAATGCGGGGGTGGGCAGCTTGACGTCGGCTGGCTTGGTCTCAGACGTTCTGCCGGCTGGTGCGGCCCCGACCGGCGCCACCTTGGTCTCGGTGGCTGCGGCCGTCTCGGCCGCGACGGCGGCCGCCCGGGCGGCCGCCCGGCTGCGGAACGGCAACCACTGCGACGGCTTGGGCCGGCTGAGCGTGGCGCCCTTGGTCTCTTCGGTGGCCACCCACTCCGGCCCGCCGCGCTTGGCCGGCTTGGCCTTGGCCTCGGTTTCGGCCGACGGGGCTGTGGGCAGGACGAACTCGGGTCCTTTGTCCGGCAGGGCGGGTGCCTTGGCCGGGGTTCCGGCCACGGCCGGCGCAGGCGTCTTGGTCTCGGTTGCGGCCTTGGCTGCGGCCGGCACCTTGGGCGTCTCGGCTTCAGCGGGAGCCGCCGTTTCGGCCGGCGCAGGCGTCTTGGTCTCGGTTGCGGCCTTGGCTGCGGCCGGCACCTTGGGCGTCTCGACTTCAGCGGGAGCGGGCGCTTCGGGAGCCTTCGCCGTCGGCACTTCAACTTTCGCCGCAAGCGCTTCGGGCACCTTGGCCGCAGGCGCTTCGGGCGCCTTCGCCGCGGGCGCTTCGGGAGCCTTTGCCTCGGCCTTGGCCGGTGCCGCTTCGGGCACCTTCGGCGCTGGCGCTTCAACCGCCGTCGGCGCTTCAGTCTTGGCCGCGGCTTCTACTGCGTCGCCTACCTTGACCGCATCGCCGGCCTCGGCCACATCGGACACTTCGGGTGCCGCAACGGCCTCGGCCACCGCAGCCGTCCCGGCCTCGGCCGCCGCCTCAGCAACAGGAATCTCTTCAACAGTTTTCTGTTCAGCCGGAACTTCTTCGACCACTTTCGCCGCCGTTTCCGCTGCCACGACATCGGCTACGGGCGTCACGGCAGCCACAGACGGGGCTTCCGCCACCTTCGCCTCGGCCGCGGCCTCGGCCTGCGCCAAGGCGGCCTCACCTGGCGGCGGGGTCTCGGGCTTACCCACCCGTGACACCGTGGTGACCGGAATGCCGGCCGTACCAGGCTTGGTGGTGCTGGGTTTCTTCGCCCCCGGCACCGGCGGTTTGGCCGTCACCGAGCCGATAATGGCCACCTCAGGCGGCGGCCCGGCCGCCTCCTCCGCCCGGCTGCGCATGGTGCGCCAAGTGGTGAACGAAGGCAACGCGCTACTCGGCGGCGGCGTCGCCAAAGACTTCAGCGGATTAGTTGAGGAGGAGGCCTGCTCGCTGTCCGGCTGCACAATGCGGGCCGCCCGCACCGCCACCTGCGTGGCTGCCGCCTGCGCCGATGGATAAGACGGCAGGGCGGTAGCGGGCTGAGGCAACTCACCCGCCGTCAGGCCACCCTCGTCATCGGGCACCTTCAACACGTCCCGGACGGATGATGGATGGGAGCGCACGGCGTGGGCGGTCAAACGGATCTGGGCCACGCGGGCAGCATGAGCCTCGCCGTTGCGTTGCAGCCAACCAAGCAGATCCGGCGTTACGGCCGGGTGCCAGGCAACCGCGACCTGCAAACCAGGTTGCGTCCGAGCCACTTGGGCCAGGGCCTCAGCGGTACTACTAGGGTCATCAACAACGCGACGCGCGGCTGTGGGATCAGCCCAGGTCGCTTCCACAGGTCTATCATTCCCTGCTTTGGCGCTCCAAGCCAAGTCAAAGGGACCACATTAGTTCGATTATCGCGGCGAAAGATATCAGGCCGCGGCGTCGCAATCTTCCCGTAATGCCAGGTTACTGAGGCTGCCAATGCCCTCAATGGTCACCGTCACCCGGTCGCCGTGAGTCAAATATTGCGGCGGTTTGCGCGCGTGGCCCACACCGGCTGGAGTACCCGTGGCAATGATGTCGCCCGGCAGCAACGTCATCATGGTCGAGACATAGGCCACCAGGTGCGCCGGACCAAACAGCAGGTCATCCACATGATCGTCCTGCATCACCTGGCCGTTGACCGTGGTGGTGAGCCGGGCCTTGGCCGGCAGTTCCTCCGGGGTGGCCAGCACCGGCCCCAACGGCGTGGACCGGTCCCAGGTTTTGCCCTGCAGCCACTGCGAGGTGCGGTACTGCCAGTCACGCATCGAGATGTCGTTCATGATGGTGTAGCCGGCGATGGCGTCCGCCGCCTGCGCCTCCGTCACCCGCCGCGTGGGCCGGCCTATCACCACCGCCAGTTCGCCTTCCCAGTCAACGGCCTCCGATTCGGGCGGCAGGGTGATCGGTTGCCCCGCCCCCACCAGGGACCCGGCCCATTTGGGGAACAACGTGGGATGGGTGGGCGTTTCCCGTCCCATTTCGGCGATGTGGGATATGTAGTTCATGCCCACACAGAGGATTCTCTGCGGCTGCAAAACCACTGGTAGGACGCCGATGGCGTCCAAGTGCAGGCGTAGGCCCTCCACCCGGGCGGCCGTGGCCAAAGCCCGGGATCGCAACACCTCCCCCACGTCTGCGAAACCCGGTATCAGCACCGCTTGGTCGCCTTCGACCCGGGCCGCACTGGTGGCTCCATTAACCTCCACCGTGGCCAGTTTCATGTCCCTTTCCTTCCTGTGCCACCCCATCCAGGACGTCGAAAATCACGTCCGCCGCCCCGCCTTGTTCAATCGTGGCAGTCACCTCGCTGGCCGCCGCCACCACGTCATCACGCGAACCACCCATCGCCACCCCGCGGGAGGCCCAAGCCAGCATCGAGACATCGTTGCCGCCGTCGCCTATCGCCACCGTGCCGGACGGCGGCACGCCCAGTTGGCCCCGCACCACCTCCAAGGCGTTGGCCTTCGACACCCCAGGCGGATTCAGGTCCAACCAGCCCAACCAGCCCACCGTGTAGGTGACGCCGGGCAGGCGGGTCAACCGGACCACCTCCATCAACTGGTCGGAATCCAGTTCGGTGGCACGCAGAATCACCCGGGTGGCGGGCCGGGCGGTCAACTCGTCGTAGTCCACCACCCGCATGCCGCCGTCCAGTTCACCCGCCGGAAATTCGGCCGTGACCAGGAAGCCCACCCCTATTTCCTCCACCGCCAGGGCGGCGTGGGGCAGGTACTGCCGCACGGCGTCCAGCGCCGGGCGGGGGTCGAAGGTGACGGCTTCCACCAACACCCAGCCGCCGGGCAAATCCGGGCCGAAACGAATGATGATCGAACCGTTGGCGCACACCGCCCAGCCCTCGGCCAGCCCCAACCGCCGGGCCACACCCATGGTCGAATGGATCGACCGGCCGGTGGCCAACACCACATGCACCCCCGGGGTGGCGGCCGCCTGGGCTATCGCCCGGGCGGTGGCATCAAGCAGCGACCCGTCCCAGTTCAACAAGGTGCCGTCGATGTCGACGGCCAGCAGGCCGACATCGGCGGGAACGTGTTGAGGCCGGGCAGTCAAGGTTCAATCCTTGGCCGCCGCGATGTACTCGATGCCGCCAAGACCGGGGCGCAAGACCGGGGGCACCCAGACCGAGCCATCGGCCTGTTGGTGGTTCTCCAGCAGGGCGGTGATCCAACGGGTGGTGGCGAAGGTGCCGTTCAGGGTGGCCACCGGCCGGGTGGAACCGTCCTCGGTCCGTTCCCTGGTGTTCAGCCGCCGCGCCTGGAAGGTGGTGCAATTCGAGGTCGAGGTCATTTCGCGGTACCGCCCCTGGGTGGGGATCCAGGCCTCGCAGTCATACTTCCGCGCCGCCGAGGTGCCCAGGTCGCCCGCCGCCACGTCGATCACCCGGTAGGGCAGTTCCACCGCCGCCAGCATGGCCTCCTCGAAGGCCAACAGCCGTAGGTGCTCCTCATGGGCGTCCTCTTGGCGCACGTAGGCGAACATCTCCACCTTGTGGAACTGATGCACCCGGAAAATGCCCTTGGTGTCCTTGGAATAGGACCCGGCCTCGCGCCGGTAGCAGGCGGACCAGCCGGCGTAACGCAGCGGCCCGGCCGAAAGGTCGATGATCTCGTCCTTGTGGAACCCGGCCAAGGCCACCTCGGAGGTGCCCGTCAGGTACAGGTCATCGGCCGGCAGGTAGTAAACCTCGTCGTTGTGTTCGCCCAGGAAGCCGGTGCCCTGCATCACGTCCGGCCGCACCAGCGTGGGCGTGATCATGGGCGTGAAGCCCAGTTCAGCCGCCGTCGTCATGGCGTGGGTCAACAGGGCCAGTTCCAGGCGGGCCCCCAGGCCGGTCAGGTAATAGAAGCGGGAACCGGACACCTTGGCGCCGCGGGCCGTGTCGAACAGTTGCAGCGACTCACCCAGTTCCTCGTGCGGCTTGGGTGCGAAACCTTCGGCCGCGAAGTCCCGCGGCGTGCCCACCTCGCGCAGCACCACATAGTCGTCCTCGCCGCCCTGCGGCGCGCCCTCTTCGACCAGGTTGGGCAGCCGGTAGACCGCCTCCCGCAGGGCCTCGGCCGCCTCGTCCGCCGCCGCGCCGGCCTGCTTGACCTGGGCCGCCAGGGCCTGCACCTGGGCCACCAGGGCCTGCTTCTCCTCACCCTTGGCGGCCGCCACCTTCTTGCCGAACGCCTTTTGTTCGGCCCGGGCCGTCTCGAACGCCACCAAGGCTTCCCGGTTGGCGGCATCGGCCTGGACGATGGCGTCCACCACGGCCGGGTCGGCCCCGCGAGCCCTCTGGGAGGCGCGGGCGAGTTCAGGGTTTTCGCGCAGTACTTTCAGGTCGATCACGCACCAGAGCCTACCCCGGCGCACAATTGAGCCATGACATGGCAGGACTGGCTGGGCGTGACCGGCGGCGTGGTCGGTCTAGCCAGCCTGATAGCCGCCCTGGTCATGTGGCATCGCCTGCGGCGGGTGCAGCGCACGGCTCGCCGGGCCGGTCAACTCCGCCGTGACCGACTTCACACCGAACGGGCCGCCTTCGTGGTCAATCCGTCCAAGCATGGCGTGACCGATTTCAAGCGGCTGGCCGCGGCCGTCTGCGAGGAGCTGGGCCTGGGGGAGCCGGCCTGGTTCGAGACCACCGTCGAATCACCCGGCATGGCCCAGGCCGCCACCGCCGCCAAGTTGCCGGGCGTCACCACGGTGGTGGCGGCCGGCGGCGACGGCACGGTGCGGGCGGTGGCGGCCGGCCTGGCCGGCGGTGACGTCCCCATGGGCATCGTGCCGCTGGGCACCGCCAACCTGCTGGCCCGCAATCTGGGCCTGCCGCTGCTGGACCACCGGGAGGCCCTGGAAGTGGCTCTGACCGGCGCCAGGCGCGCCATCGACATCGGCCGCCTGAACGCCTGGGAACCAGGTGCCAAACAGGTGCTGCATGCCGCACCCTTCCTGGTCATTGCCGGCCTGGGCTTCGACGCCGCCCTGGTGTCCGATGCCGCGTCCGGACTGAAAGCCCGCCTGGGCTGGCCGGCCTATTTCGTCAGCGGCTTCAACCACTTGGCCGATCAACCGATCCGGGTCCACATCATGGCGGGCGGCCGCGAGCGCCAAACCAATGTGCGGGCGGTCATGTTCGGCAACTGTGGCCTGCTGCCGGCCGGGCTGCGCCTGGCGCCCGATGCCGACCTGTCGGATGGGTTGTTGGACCTGGTGACGGTGCAAACCCGTCATGGCCTGCTGGGTTGGGCCGCCTTGGCCTTCCAGGTGGCGGGGCATTCGCTGGGGCTGCGGGGCATGCCCAGATGGTCTTCCGGCCGGCTGCGCTACCAGCAGTATGACTCCGTCCGGGTGGTCTGTGACGACCCGCAACGCATCCAGTTGGATGGCGAGTTGGCCGGCTGGGCCCTGGCCCTCGAAGCCTGGGTTGATCACCTGGCGCTGACCGTACGTGTCCGGGGCGGATAAGCTGTTACGTCCGAGCCTCACCGTTACAGGAGCCACCATGTCCACGCCCGCCCCCGCCAAGCCGCGCTACGCCTACCTGGGCCCGGCCGGCACATTTACGGAGGAGGCCCTGACCCGGGTGGTGGACCCGGCTCAAGCCGAACTGTTGCCGCAGGTGGATGTGATCACCGCCATCGAACTGGTACGGGAGGGCGGGGCCGATCACGCCGTGGTGGCGATCGAGAACTCGGTTGAAGGCGGCGTCACCGCCGTGCTGGACGCCCTGGCGGAGGGCGCACCGCTGGTGATCCAACGCGAAATCCTGGTGCCGGTGTCCTTCACCTTGGCGGCCCTGCCGGGCACCACCCTGGCGGACGTGACGCGCGTGGCCGCCCACCCGCACGCCTGGGCGCAGTGCCGCGGCTGGATGCACCGGCGCCTGCCACAGGCCTGGCACGTGGCGGCCTCGTCCAACACGGCGCCGGCCGCGCTGATGGCCCGGGTGGCACAGGGCGAGGCCCCGCCGGAGCTGCTTGACTTCGATGCCGCCCTGTTGCCGCCGGCCGCCGTCAGCCACTACGGCCTGGCCACCTTGGCCAGCGGCGTGGCCGATAATCTGAGCGCCGTCACCCGCTTCGTGCTGATCGGCCGGCCCGGCCCGGTGCCGCCGCCTACCGGGGCGGACAAGACCACGCTGGTGGTGGGCCTGCCGGATGAACGGGCCGGCGCCCTGCTGGAAATGTTGGAGCATTTCGCCACCCGCGGCATCAACCTGTCCCGTATCGAATCGCGGCCCAGCGGGGACGGCTTTGGCCGCTACCTGTTCTCCATCGACGCGGAAGCCCACGTGGCCGAACCCCGCATGGCGGAAACCATGGTTGGCCTGCACCGGTTCTCGCCCACCGTGCGCTACCTGGGCAGCTACCCGAAGGCCGATGCCGTCCCCACGCCCCTGCGGCCGGGCACCGCCCAGGCGGACTACGACTCGGCCCAGGATTGGGTGGCGCAGGTCCAGGCCGGCCGGGCCGTCTGAGGGCTTGTGCCCCCCATCGGTTAGTAGGCTCGCTGCTGTGAGGACATGGCGCCGCTTGGCTGTCGGTTTGGCGGTCGGTGGCGCCTTGTTGGGGGCGGTCCCCTCGGCGGCGGTGGCCGATGACGCCCCCAACCCTGGCACCGTCGTCTTCATCGGCGTCAGCGGGCTGTCTTGGAACGACATCGGGCCTGACACCACGCCCAACCTGTGGCAACTGATCGACCAGCCGGGCACGGTGGTGGGCGGCCTGTTGAACCGCACGGTCCGGGCCGGCAGTTGCCCGGCCGATGGCTGGTTGACGGTCGGTGCGGGCGTGCGGGCGGCCGAGGTGGCGCCCAGCCTGACCAGCGACCTGCAAGCCCCGGACCCCAACGAGTGCGGCGAGTTGGCCGAGCCGGCCGCCGGCGCCCTGACCACCTGGAGCACCTACGTGGCTGCCGCGGCCGGCACCGAGGCTGAAGGGAAGCTGGGTTCGTTGGCGGCCTGGCTGGACCAGATGGGCTTGAGCAGCACGGCCATCGGGCCGGGCGCGGCCCTGGCGCTGGCGGACGCTGCCGGCCGGGTGTCCGGCTATGTGGCCGCGCCGCCCGCTGCCGCCGGGCTGGCTGAAGCGGTCACGGCTGCCCTGGCTGGCGGCTCCAACCTGGTGCTGGTCGATGCCGGTACGCGCTCCAACACCGCCGGCTTGGCGGAACTGGATCAGCGGGTCGCGGCGGCGGCCCAGGCTGCCGCCGGCCACCAGGGCAGCGTTTACGTGGCCTCGATCGCGGATTATGGCGACCCGGCCATCGGCCTCTTGGCCTGGCTGGGCGGGGCCGGCGCTGGCGCCGAAACCCCCGCCGGCCGCCTCTGGTCCAACGCCGTGCGGATCCCCGGCTTGGCCCTATTGCCCCAGGTCACAGCCCAGTTGGAGGCCGGCCTGATCCCCGCCCCGGTGGGGCCGGTCAGCCCTTGGGAAGCCGCCGGCGCGGGGCGCGGCGACAGCGCCGCCCCCCGCGCCGCCTACTTCCAGGACCTCTCCCGCCACGCCGAGGCCATGCGCCACGGCACCCAGGTGGCCTACCTGCTGGTCTGTGGCCTGGCCGCCTTGGGCTTGGGCCTGCCGCTGCTGGCGGCCGCCCGCGGTTGGCGCCGCCGCCTCGAATGGCTGGGCCTGGTGGCCGGGTCGCTGCCGGTGGCCGGCTTCATCGCCAACCTGACGCCCTGGTGGCGCTGCCCCTACCCGCTGGCAGCCTGGGCGGTGGCCTCCCTGGCGATCGCGGGCGCCATCGGCGGCCTGGTGGCGGGGCTGCGCCGCCTGTTGCCGTGGGCCACGCTACGTTCGCCGGTGGGGGCGCCGGGCGCCATCGGGCTGCTCACGGCGGCGGTACTGGCGGCCGATCTGCTGGTGGGCCAGGCCTTCGCCCTAGCCGCGCCCCTGGGGCGGCCGCTGCTGGATGCGAAACGGCTGTATGGTTTCGGCAACCCGGCCTTCGCCCTGTTCGGCACCGGCGCCATCCTGGCCGTGGCGTTGCTGGCCGGCCACGCCTGGCGCCGGGCCCACAACCGGGCCGTGGCCGCCACCGCCCTCCTGGTGGGCCTGGTCGCGGTGGTGTTCGACGGCGCGCCCTGGCTGGGGGCGGACTTCGGCGGCTGCCTGGCCTTGATCCCGGCCTTCGCCGTGCTGGCCCTGCTGGGGGCCGATGTCAAAGTGACGTGGCGCCGGGTGGCCTTGGTTGGCCTGGCCGCCCTGGCCGGCGTGGCCGTGGTAGCGGTGGCGGACTATCTGCGCGGCCCGGCCAACTGGACGCATATCGGCGGCTTCGTGGACTCGATTCTGCACGGCGGCGCCTGGGAGATTCTGCAGCGCAAGGCCGGCATGTGGCTGCGCCTGTCCGGCGGCGTGGTGATCATCCTGGCGCTGGTGGCCCTGGTGGTGTGGCTGGCGCGGCGGCGCGGCCTGCGCCTGCCGGTGGTGGCCCAGTTGTGGCGCACCGGGCCCATGGTGCGGCCGGTGGCCTGGGCCCTGCTGGTGCTGTGGCTGGTGGGAACGCTGGTGAACGATTCAGGCGCGGTGGTGGCGGGGCTCGGTTTGACCCTGGCCGGCCCGCTGTTTGCGGCCGCGGTGGCGCGTCAGCGCGGCGTGCTGACAGATGACCGGCCGGCCGGCAGCGCCTTGCGCCCCTGAGCCGGCCGGTAGCCCGGCGTCAGGGCCGCCTTGACGGCCCGGCCGGTGCATAAGACCACAATCTTGACGGCCCGGTGGGTCAGGGCCAGCGCCACGTCCTTGTACTGGTCCGCCCGGTGTAACAGCCCCGGCAGGTCCTTGCCGCTGGCCCGGTGCTTCAGGTTGCAGGGCACCTCTTGCACCACGAAACCCTGGCGCAGCAGGTCGATCGTCATGCCGGTCTCAACGCCCCAGCCGTGCGCCAGCGGGGTGGCGGCCTCGAACGCTACGCGGGTCAGGCAGCGCATGCCGCTCAGCGGCGCCATGGCCACGAAGCCGGTGGCGCGGGCAATGCCGGCCCGGGCCAAGCCCATCACCAGGCCGAAACCGCCGGCCCCGGCCTGGCGCGGCAGCACGGCCACCGTGAAATCGGCCTGGCCGGCGGCCACCGGGCCGATCAGCGGCTCGGTGCCAACCGCGCTGGCGCCCAGGTCGGCATCGATGAACAACAGCAGGCGCGGCGGCACGCCGTCCTCATCCCGCATCGCCACGATGGCGGCGCCGGTCTCCATGGCGGCCGCCTTGCCGCGGTTGCAGGGGTGGCGCACCACCACGGCGCCGGCCTCGCGGGCCTGGTGGCCGGTGTCATCGCTGGAGCCGTCGTCAACCACCAGCACCAGGTCCACCATGGGGATGGTGAGCGCGGCACGCACGGTGGCGGCAATGCGCGCGGACTCGTTCTTGGCAGGAATAACCACGGCCACCCTTTGGCCGTCTCCACCAACCCCTGGCCGCGCGCCCACGGACAGCGGGTTCATGGGGTTAACTTTACGGCCTTATGACGGAACCGTGGTGCAACTGTGGCGCAGACTTCCCCCAGCGCTTAACGCAGCGTCAAACTGCGCGCCACCAGTCCGGCCCGGGCCCGGCGCTCGTTGGCGTCCAGCGGCGCCTTGACCGCCAACGCCTTGTTCAGCCGCTTCAAGAACGCCGCCGCTGGCTCCACCAGGTCCGCGGCCTCCGTGCCGCGCGGCAGATCCCACACCGGGATCACCAAACCCAGGGAGCGGAACGCGCCCGCATACTTGGCGCCATCGACCACCCCGGCCTCCCGCTTGGCCTGCAAGCGGGCCAACCCGTCCAGTAGGGCCTCCTCCTCGATGCCCAGTGACCAGCGCAAATACTCGCGGTTACCCATCCGGGTCCAATAGGCCGAGGTAACCCCCTCCACCGCCGCGGTGGGGTAGATCTCGTTAGCGGACCGCACGGCGGCATCGGCCAACGCCTCATCCTCAGGGTCCAGGTCCTCCCAGTAGTCGAACGATTCCTTGACCGTCACCGGCAGGTCACTGCCGGCCGCCAAGATGTCCTGCAGCCGCGGGCCGTCCGCCCCCAGCGGCGCCGGGAAGGCCACCTCGCCCGGCTCGGCGGCCAGGGCCGCCTCGACCGCATTACCCAGGTCTCGGCTGACATCCGGCGTGGTGACGCCCGGTTGCAGGGCCACCACGGGGATCCCGTCCGCCCGCCGCCAGGCACGGGCCAGGTCCGGCAGCAGCGTCACCAACTGCACCTTGCCACCGCCATGCGCCTTGTCCAACGTGCCCCAGGCCTCGGCCGCGGGCAGAATCTCCCGCATCGCCACCAGGTCAGCCTCGCCCGCCAATCCCTCGAAGGGGCGGGCCACAAATGTGTCTTGTTCAACTCGGTCAGCCATGGCAACCAAGCCTATCGGCCCCCATCTGGGCCCACCGCCCGCACTAGTCTCGATTTTGCATGTTCTTTGCGGGCACGAAAGGAATCACCATGCACGCACGCGCCGGCCAACCGGCCCAACCCAGTGACCTGACCGACATCGCCGCCCTCGAGGCCGCCTACTACTCGGTCAAACCCGACCCGGCCAACGTGGCCCAGCAGGTGGTGTTCGGCACCTCCGGGCACCGGGGTTCGTCACTCGATGGCGCGTTCAACGAAGACCACATCATCGCCATCACGGCCGCCATCATCGAATACCGCCGCAGCCAAGGCACGGACGGGCCGCTGTTCCTGGGCCGCGACACCCACGGCCTGTCGCTGCCGGCCTGGCGCACCGCGCTTGAGGTCCTGGGCGCCGCCGGGGTTCAGGTGCGGGTGGACGCCCGCAACGCCTACACCCCCACCCCGGCCCTGTCGCACGCCATCCTGGTGGCCAACGGCGCCGGCGGGCCCGGTTCGGTGCGGGTGGACGGGCCCGGCCTGGCGGACGGCATCGTCATCACGCCGTCCCACAACCCGCCGCGGGACGGCGGCTTCAAGTACAACCCGCCCACCGGCGGCCCGGCGGACACGGACGCCACCGGCTGGATTGCCAAACGGGCCAACGAACTGCTGCGCACCGGTGACGTGGCCAAGGTGCCGCGCGTTTCGGTGGAACAGGCCCTGGCATCCGAGGCCGTGCAGCCGTACGACTTCCTGGCCGTGTACGTGGCCGATCTGGCCAACGTCATCGACCTGCCCGCCATCAAGGCCGCCGGTGTGCGCATCGGGGCCGATCCGTTGGGTGGCGCCTCGGTGGACTATTGGGGCGCCATCGGCGAACAGTATGGGCTGAACCTGACGGTGGTGAACCCCAAAGTCGACCCGGCCTGGCCGTTCATGACCCTGGACTGGGACGGCAAGATCCGCATGGACCCGTCCTCGCCCTACGCCATGGCCTCGCTGCGTTCCATCCTTGAACACAAGGACGCCGCCGGACGGGCGCCCTATGACATCGCCACCGGCAACGATGCCGATTCGGACCGGCACGGCATCGTCACGCCAGATGCCGGACTGATGAACCCCAACCACTTCCTGGCCACCTGTGTCTACTACCTGTTCGGCCACCGGCCGCAGTGGAGCCCCACCGCCGCCGTGGGCAAGACCCTGGTGTCATCGTCCCTGATCGACCGTGTCGCGGCCTCCCTGGGCAAAGGTCTGACGGAGGTGCCCGTGGGCTTCAAGTGGTTTGTGCCCGGGCTGTTGAACGGCTCCATCGGCTTCGGCGGCGAAGAATCCGCCGGAGCCTCGTTCCTGCGCTTCAACCAGGGGGTTTGGACCACCGACAAGGATGGCATCATCCTGGCCCTGTTGGCTTCGGAGATCCTGGCCGTGACCGGCCAAACCCCGTCCCAGATCCACCGCGACCTGGTTGGCCGCTTCGGTGAATCCTGGTACGCCCGGGTGGACGCTCCGGCCTCACGCGAGGCCAAGGCCAAGCTGGCCGCCCTGGACCCGGCGCAGGTCACCTCGACCGAACTGGCCGGCGACCCGATCACCGCCCGCCTGGTGGCGGCCCCCGGCAACGGCGCCGCCATCGGCGGCCTGAAGGTCACCACCGACCGGGCCTGGTTTGCCGCCCGGCCCAGCGGCACCGAGGACGTCTACAAGATCTACGCCGAATCGTTCGTCTCCGAAGACCACCTGCACCAGGTGCAGGCCGCCGCCAAAGACCTGGTCGACTCCGTCATCTAGCTTCCCCATGAGATGCCTCTTATGCGGGGCATCTCATGAGGGGTATCGCGCGAACGGTTAGCTGAGGTAGGCGCGGCCGCCGCTCAGCGACACCGTGGTGCCGCGCTGCCGAGACAGGTTCTGGATCAGGCCCAGCAGGCGATCGGCCGTGGCGCCGGTGGCCACCCTGGGGGCGTAGTGGTACAGCCGCACCGGCGTGGCCGAAACGTCCGTCACGCCATCGGGCGTCAACGTCAGATGCAAGATGTAGGTGTCGTTGCCCGTGTCCCGGCCCGGATCGAACACGAAGTTGCCGAACGAGTAGTTGATCAACCCGCCGCCGTAGAACTCAATACCCTCGATGACGTGCGGGTGACCACCCAGCACCACGTCAGCCCCGGCATCGATGATGGCCCGGCCCTCACGCACCTGCCGGTCGGTCGGCGTGAACTGGTTCTCGATCCCCCAGTGCATCGACACCAGTGTGTAGTCGGCCTGGGCCGCGGCCGACCGCACCGCCGCCGTGATCTCGCTGATCGACTGGGTATAGGCCACGCCGGCCCGGCTTGAAGTGGCCGCAAAATCGGCCGGCGTGATCTCGCTGAAGGCCAGGAAAGCAATCCGCACGCCGCCCACGTCGATGAAACGCGGCGCAAAGGCCTCCGACTTGTTGGCACCCCCGCCCACCTGCAACAACGCAGAGCCAGAGAAGGCCGCCAGGGTGTCGGCGAAGCCGCTGGCACCATAGTCCAAGGCGTGGTTGTTGGCCAGCGACACGATGTCGAAGCCGGCGTTGTACAGCGAACCCAGCACCGAGGGCGGCGCCCGGAAGGTCCAGGTCTTGTTGGCCTGCACGCCGCCGTTGGTGACGGCCGTCTCCAGGTTGGCGAAGGCGATATCCGCGCCGGAAACCTCGCTCACGATGCCGCTCAGCAGCGTCGAAGCGTTACCAAGCGAGGTGTGGCCGCCACTCATGAAGCAGATGTCACCGGCCGCCGCAATGGTCACAGTCTGCTGGGTGGGCGGCTGATCGGCCGGGCAAACGGCGGCCGTGTCCGAATAGCCCCAACCGCTGGCGATCTCCTGCGCCGGAGCGAAGTAGCCCGAACCGGTGGAGCGATACCAGTAGGCCTTGCCGCCCACCTGGTCCCAAGCCACGATGTCCGCCAACCGGTCGCCGTTCAGGTCCGCGCCGGTCACCAACTCGAGGCCCGTCCAGCCGCGCCCCACGTTGCGGGCCGGAGCGAAGGTGCCGTTGCCGCGCCCGGCGTAAGACCACAGGGTGCCATCGGGCAACACGGCCAGAATGTCATTGCGACCGTCGTTGTTCAGATCACCGGCCGCATACAAGTCCAGGCCGGCCCAGCCCTGGCCCACCCGCTTGGCGTTCTGGACAAAACCGCCCCGGCCGTCGCCGGCATACATCCACAACACACCATCGGGTGTGATAGCCAACAGGTCGTTGGCGCCATCCTGGGTCAAATCGCCGGCCGGGATGATGCGGAACCCGCTCCAGCCGTGGCCGATCTCCCCCGCGCCCTTCAGTTGGCCCAGCTTCTGGCCGGCGTACAGGTACATCTTGGCGCTGGCCTCTTGCGTCACCGCGATCAGGTCCGCCCGCCGGTCGCCGTTCCAGTCACCCGGGGCATACAGGTCGAGGTTGCGGAAACCAGAACCCATCTTCCAGGCGTTACCCAAGGTGCCGTCACCGTTGCCCTGGTAGACCCACAGTTCGCCGTTCTGGCGCGGCGTGATGATGTCCGCCCGGCCGTCACCGCTGACGTCCGGCGTCAGAATCACCCGTTCCACCGCACAGGCCGAACCGTTCGGTGGCGTCGTGGCCACCGCCGCCTCTTGTTCACCGCCCAGCGCCACCAGGCCCGAGGCCGCCAAACCGACCACGCCCAGGGCGGCCAGCCGCCGCACCCACGATCCCCCGGTCACGTTCACAGCGTCCAACCTCCTTGTTGAGTCACGGCCAACCTAGAACAACTACTGCGGCACCGACCCGGCCGCGATCGAAGTCTCCACCAGTTTCCGGTACAAGTCCGGCAGCGCGTAGCCGGCCGCCAGGGCGGCCTGCGGCAGCAGCGACGTCTCCTGCATGCCCGGCGCCACGTTGACCTCCAGGAACCAAGGCACCCCCGCGGCATCGACCATCATGTCGGTGCGGGAAATCCGGGTCAGCCCCAACACCTGGTGGGCGGTCACCGCCATGGCCGCCGCGGCCGCCGCCACCTCGGGGCTGACCCGGGCCGGCGCAAAGAACTCGGTGCGGCCCGGGTTGTAGCGGGCGTCGTAGTCATAGGGGCCGTCGGTGGTGACAATTTCGACCGCCGGCAGCGCCACCGGGCCGTCACCCAGGTCGATCACCGACACGGCCAACTCGGTCCCCCGCACCGCTCGCTCGATCAAAGCCACCTCGGCGTAGGCGAAACAGTCCATCATCGCCTGAGGCAAGCCGGCGGCATCGGACACCACCGTCATGCCCAAAGCCGAGCCGCCGTGCAGAGGCTTGACCACCAGCGGCATACCCATCGACTGGTCGATCTCCGCCAACAAGGCGGCCGGCCCCAACTCACGGAACAGCGACTGCGGGAACGTCACATAGTCCGGCGTGGCCAAACCGGCCCGCCGCACAATCGACTTGGCGATGGCCTTGTTCCAGGCCGTCCGGGCCGCCCGCGCGTCCGAACCCAGGTAGGGGATCTTCTTCAGCGCCAGTACATCGCGCACCGAGCCGTCCTCACCCTGGGCGCCGTGCAGCAGCGGCCACACCAGATCCACCGGGGTCGACTCCAAAGCCGGCAGCAGGTGCAGGTCAAGATCCGACTCCAACACCTGGCAGCCAGCCTGCCGCAGGGCATCGGCCACGCGCCGGCCGGACCGCAGCGACACGTCACGCTCGTGGGACAAACCCCCTGCCAGGATCAGGACTGTCGGATTGGCGCTCATGGGGTCACCTATTCTCTCGAGACGGCTGTGTCAAACGATATCGGGGGCCGGGAAGTGGACGTCACGGCCCGGTCCGGTGGCGTGGGGGCCGAACATGGCCACCAGGTCGATTTCCTTGTCCAGCACGCCCGCCAGCCGGCGTACCCCTTCCCGGATCCGTTCCGGGGTGGGGTAGCAGAACGACAGGCGCATGTGCCGGGAGCCCTGCCCGTCGGCGTAGAACGCCGTCCCCGAAACGTAGGCCACCAGGGCAGTGGTGGCGCGGGGCAGCATGGCGTTGGTGTTGATGCCCTCGGGTACCGTCACCCAGGTGTAGAAGCCGCCCTTCGGCACGGTCCAGCGGCATTGCGGCAGGTATTCCTCCAACGACTCCAGCATGGCCTCGCAGCGGATCCGGTAGACGTCGCGGTAATCGGCAATCTGGCCCCGCCAGTCGCAGGTTTCCAGGTAGGCGGCAATCGACAGTTGGGAGGCGTGGGACGGGCACAGGATCGAAGCCTCCGAGGCCAGGACCAGCTTCTCCCTGACGGCGTGGGGCGCCACCGCCCAGCCGGTGCGGTAGCCCGGCGCCAGGGTCTTGGAGAAAGAGCCCAGGTAGACCACGCCCTCCTCGTCCATGGATCGCATGGCCGGGGTGATCGAGCCGTCGAAGGCCAACATGCCGTACGGGTTGTCCTCTACCACCAGAATCTTCTCCCGGTGGCAGATGTCCAGCACCTCGGCCCGCCGGTCCACCGGCATGGTGACACCGGCCGGGTTATGGAAGGTGGGGATGGTGTAGAGGAACTTGATGCGACGGCCCTCGGCCTTGAGCCGGCTGATGGCGTCCTGCAACGCCTGCGGCACCAGCCCGTCATCGTCCATCGGGACGTGCTCCACCCAGGCCTCATAGGACTTGAACACCGACAACGCCCCCACATAGGAAGGCGATTCGGCCAGAATCACGTCACCCGGGTCGATGAAGATGCGGGTCACCAGGTCAAGGGCCTGCTGGGAGCCGGTGGTGACCACCACGTCATCGGGGTGGGCCTGGATGGCCTCCTCCGCCATCACCTCGGTGATGTGGCCGCGCAACACCGGGTGGCCCTGGCCGTTGCCGTACTGCAACGCCACGGCGCCTTCGGTGGCGATCAGATCGGCCGTCACCTTGGCGATGATCTCCATCGGCAGGGCGTCCAGGAAGGGCATGCCGCCGGCCAGCGAGACAACTTCGGGCCGGGAGGCGACGGCGAACAGGGCGCGGGTTTCGGATGACTTCAGTCCGTGGGTCCGGGCGGCATAGGCGCCGAACCAACGGTCCAGACGCGTGCCGGGGGCGGACTTGCCGGACATAGTGGTTTCCTTCAGGGCCTCAGCCCAGGTAATCGGCCAGCTCGGCCAACAGCAGCGGCTTTGGCTTGGCGCCCACGATCGACTTGACCAGTTGGCCGCCCTGATACACGTTCAGGGTGGGAATGGAGACAATGCCGTACTGCTGGGCGGTCACCGGGTTCTCATCCGTGTTCATCGCCATGAACTTCATCTTGTCGGCGTTTTCGCTGGCCACAGCCTCGACGATGGGCGTGAGCTGGCGGCACGGGCCACACCAGGGGGCCCAGAAATCCACCAGCACCGGCTTGGCGGCGCCCAGGACTTCGGCGGCGAAGGTTTGGTCGGTGACGGCAGGCAGTGCGCTCATGGGTTCTCCTTGGTTTCTTGGCTTGTTCTATAGGTCAGCAATGGTGACACACCGGCGAGCCTTGGGGCAGGCAGGCGCGCGCACGTTCATACGGTGGCAACAGCCAGGGCGGCCTCGGCCTCCAGTTCGGTCAGGTAGTTGTGGGCGTCGATGGCGGCCCTGGCACCCGAACCGGCGGCCGTGATGGCCTGGCGGTAGGTGTGGTCAACCACGTCGCCGCAGGCGAACACGCCCGGCAGCGAGGTGGCGGTGAAGTAGTTGGACCCGGCCCTCGGCGCCGGCGGGCCGTGCACCACGATGTAGCCTGCCGGGTCCAGTTCCAACTGGTCCTTGAACAACTCGGAACGCGGCGTGTGGCCGATGGCCACGAACACGGCATCGGTGGCCTGCTGCCTGGTCTCACCGGTGCGGGTATCGGTCAAGGTGACGCCGGTGACAGCCGTGTCGCCGTGGATGTCGCTGATCACCGAGTGCCAGGCGAACTCGATTCCGGGGTGGCCCAAGGCGCGTTCCGCCATGATGCGGGAAGCCCGCAGCTCACCGCGCCGGTGCACCACGGTCACCTTGGACGCGAACTTGGTCAGGAAGACGGCCTCCTCCATGGCGCTGTCGCCGCCGCCCACCACCATGATCTGTTTGCCGCGGAAGAAGAAGCCGTCGCAGGTGGCGCAGTAGCTGACGCCGCGCCCGCCCAGGCGCTTCTCCGCCTCCAGGTCAAGGCCCTTGGCGGCCGAACCGGTGGCGATGATCACGACCGGGGCCACGAACTCTTGGCCCAGGCCGGTCAGGACGCGCTTGGCCGGGCCGGCCAACTCGACCTGGGTGGCGTCATCGAACTCAACCTGGGCGCCGAACTTGGTGGCCTGGGCCGCCATCCGTTCCATCAGTTCCGGCCCCAAGATGCCGTCCGGGAAGCCCGGGAAGTTCTCCACCTCGGTGGTGTTGATCAGGGCGCCGCCGGCCGTCACGGAACCCGCGATGACCACCGGTTCATAGCCGGCGCGGGCAGCGTAAATGGCCGCAGTATAGCCAGCCGGGCCGGACCCGATAATGATGACCTTGGCCACCGGTACTCCTTAGATAAACCAAAATGGGGCAAGGTTGGCAGCATAAGTCTGGTCGACGGCCGGCGCAAGCCCCTGCCCGCCCAGTTTGATCACGCCGGTGGCGTTCAAGATGGCAATGCCGATGGCCACCACCACAATGAACGTGATGGCGAAAACCAGCACGGAACGCCACTTGCGGGGCGGGGTTTCGACCTTGAAGTCCGGGCCGTCTAAGACGTCGTCGAACGGTTGCTGCGTGGTGTCAAAGATGTCCTTCTCGGTGCCCTCGGCGGCTTCGGTGTCTGCGCCTTCGGCCGGCGGTTCGGCCGCGGTGGTTTCGGCGGCATCCTTCACTTCGGCCGCTGCTTTCGCCTCTTCGGTGCCCGATGTCGTCTCGCCGGCCGCGCTGTCCTTGGCCGCTTCGGACGTGGCCGCCTTGGCCGCTTCGGCCTTGGCTTCTGCCGTCCCAGCCGCCACGGTGGCCGCGGCCGCAGGCGTCGCCACAGTGCCCGATGACGCCTTGGTCCCTTCGGGTGAGGCCGCCTTGGGCGCTTCGGCCTTGGCGGCCGGTTCCTCGGCCGCGACGCTGGCCCAAGGGGTCGTGTCCGCCGCCTCCTCGACCACTGGAACGGGCTCAGGGGCCGGCTCCTCCGGCTGGGCCGGGGCCGCCACCTCTTCCGGCTCAGTTAGCGGCACGGGGGCGATCACATGGGTGGCATCGGCCTCGAACGGTTCCGGCTCGGGTTCGGCGGCCGGTTCGGCCGCCGGCGTCGGCTCGGGCGCGGACGCTGGTTCGGGCGTGGGCTCGGGCTGGGCCTGAACCGGCGGTGCCACCTCGGGCTCGGCCGGAACCTGAGGTGCCACCTCGGCCTCAACCGGTGCCACAACCGCCTGGGTTGCACCTTTGAGTTCGGCCACCACCGCCGCAAGGTCCGGCTCTGGGGCCACCACGGCGGCTTCCGCCTGGCCCACCCCGTAGGGTGCCTGTGGCACCTCAATGTCGCCCAGCAGATCGACCGGCGGCGCCGGCTCGGCGGCCACCGCCTCGACGAACTCGGCCGCGACGGCCGGTTCGAACACTTCCGTCTGGTCCATCAGTGTCGGCTTGGCCGGCTCGGGCACCGGCGCCACTTCCGGTTCGGGTTCGCTCAGCGCCGCATCAAGATCGGCCAGCAGACGCTGGCGCACGTCGTCGGTCAATGACCGGCTGCGCCGGCCGGCCGGCTCAGGCACCGGCACCACCGGCGCGGCCGGGGCCTCGGTCTCCAGCGGCCCCAACAGGGCCTCAATCGCGGCCAGTTTCTCTTGGATCTCGGCTTGGGCGGCCAGGGCCGCCACCACTTCGTCGGTGGGACCGGCGTTGGGCGACCGGGTTGGGTCGAGCGCCGGCGCCGGTTCGGGCAACTCGGTCGCAGCGGCCGGCGCGGCCGCGGCCCCGAACGGCAACTCATCGGTCGAGCCGAGATCGGCCGCCGGCCCGCCCACAATCGGTCCGGTATCCAGCGCCGCCAACGGCACCTCGGCCGTGGCCGGCGCATCGACTGGGGCCGCCAGCGTGGGCTGATGCGGCCGGCCTACGCCCACGTCGCCGGTGCCGAAGAACTCCTCGGCCAGGTCCGGCAGCACCTCCGGCTCGGCCTCGGCCGCCACGTCTTCCCAGGCCACAGGGGCCACGGCCGGCAGCGCCGGCTCGGGCGCCGTCGCCGGCGCGGCCGGTTCCAACTGGGCCGTGGTCTCGGCCGCCGTGGCTCCCTGGGGCGGCAACACGGCATCGAGCCGGGCCTTCAACTCCTGCAACACCTGTGATTCGGCCACCCGGTTGGGGGCGTCCAGGGTGGTGTCGGTTTCGCTCAGTTCGGCCGGGCCGGGCCGCGGCGTGGCCAGGCGGGCGGCCAGCACGCTGATGGGCGGCCACACGCCCAGGTCTTGAATCACCTGGCCGGGTGTGGCCGGGCCGATGCCCTTGGAGGATAGCGTCACCGAGCAGAGCGTGTTCAGGTCACCCGGCACGCCCGAGACCAATTCGATCGGTGCCACCGGGTTGCCGTCCCAGACTGGCGGACCGGCCATCTGGCTGGGGGTCTCACCCGGCCAGCGGGCCGTCAAGGCCGCATAGAGCACGGCTACCAGGGCATGGGCGTCACGCCGGCCGGCATCGATCGGATCGGAGGTAGCCTGCCCGCGCTGGGCCGCTTCCCAGGCCATGCCGGCTACCTTGACGCCAGTGCCTTCGGGCAGGTAGACCGACTCGGGCGTTAGCCCCTGGTGGTGCACGTCACGCTCCGACGCCACGGCCAGGGCGCTGGCCACCTCTCCAGCGATGGCCCGGGCCTGCGCCGCCGGCAACGGGCCTACGTCACCCAACGTGGCGCCATCGAGCGGTTCGGTCAAGACGAAATTCACCCCGGCGTAGCGGCCGGCGTCGATGATGCGGGCCAGACGGGGATCGTCGATCAGCGCGGCCCGTCGGGCGGCGTCGATCGCGTCATCCGTGTTACCACCCCACAGCACATACAGGTCTGCCTGGCGGGCCAGGATCTTGTCCGAGACCCGGAACCGTGCGCAGTCCGGCACCTGGGTGGCAAGCTCGGCATCGAGGCGGTAGCGCCCCATGAGCTGATCCCCAAGGGCAAGCTGGGGGCGCGGCGTGGTCGATCCCATGGGCTGAAGACCTTCGGATTCCGGCAACAACGGTCTTGTTCATCCTAGTGGCTTTGGACCCTGGATTACCGGCGGCGCAACCGAGCCAGCATCGGCCCGGCGAAATCGGCCAGTTCCCGGCCGCCCAGCACCCGCAACACCGCGGCGTAGATCACCGCCATGCCCAGACCCACCACCACCAGCGCCAGCAGCGACCCAGCCACCGTGCCATATGGCAGCGCCCGCAGCCCGAAATAGCCGGCCACCCCGCACACCCCGGCCGCCACCAGGCCGCGCAGGTGCATCAGGGCCAGTTGCGGGCCGTCCACGCCGCGCAACCGGTCCCGCACCGTGTTGAGGCGCAGCACGGCCCCGGCCAGGAAGGACAGCGACTGTCCCAGCCCAATGCCGATCACCCACCAGGCCGGCGGCAGCCATTTGACCGAGGCCAGCGAGAAAACCACCCACAACCCGGACATGGGTACCTGCAGCCAGAACAGCGTGCGGCCGTCCTCGAAGGCAAAGAAAACCCGCTTGATCAGCAGCGTTATACCCAGCGGCACGAGGCCCAAGCTGAGCGCCACCAGCACGCCGGCGATGGCGTGGACATCGGCCCACGGCACCCCCAGGAACAGAACCCGCACCAGCGGCACGGCCAGCACCACCAGGGCGGCGGTGAAGAAGAACGAGAAGGCGCTGGTGGTGCGGATGCCGTAGGACAGATCGCGCCGCACCGCACCGTAGTCCCAGCGTTGCACCGCCTCGCTCATGTCGGTGAACAGGGCCGTGGTGAGGGACACCGTGATCAGGGAGTGGGGAATGATGTAGGTCGCCAGGGCGTAGGTGAAGGCCGCGTTCGAGGCCACCACCTGGCCCGGCCCGGCCGCCTCCGCCGCCCCCGAGGCCAGCTTGACCGCCACCCACATGGCGCCCTGGGATACCACCAGCGCGGCCCCCGTCCAACCGGCCAGGCGGGCGGCCGTGCCCAGGCCGTAGCCGCGGAAACCCCAGCGCCACCGTGGCATCAGGCCCAGGCGGTGCAACGGGACCAACAGCATCAGGGTCTGGCAGACAATGCCCAGGGTGGCGGTGCCGGCCAGCAACGTGATCTGCGGGGTATGCCACGATTCCAGCGGATGGTCGCCCCGGCCGTACAGCACGATGAACACCGCGAAGCCGGCAATCGAGATCACATTGTTGGCCACCGGCGCCCACATGAAGGGCGCGAACGAGCGCCGGGCATTCAACACCTGGCCCCACAGGGAGTACAGGCCGTAGAAGAAGACCTGCGGAATACACCAGTAGGCGAACAGGGTGGCCAGCGCCAACTGCTCCTGGCTCCAGTCCTTGGTGAAGGCCCACACCAGGCCGCCGGCCGCCAGCGTCAGCGCCACGGTCAGCCCGGCCAGCGCCACGGTGCCCAGCGTCAGCAGCCGGTGCACATAGTCCTCGCCGCGCCCGGCGCCGAAGGCCTTGACGATCTGCGGCACCAGGATGGCGTTCAGCACGCCCTCCGCCAGGATGGCGTAGATGAAGTTGGGCAGATTGTTGGCCACGTCGAAGGCGTTGGCGGCCACCGTGGTGGCGCCGATGGCGGCCGAAAGGGTAGCGGCCCGCACCAGGCCGGTCAGCCGGGAGACCATGGTGCCGCCCGCCATCGCCATGGTGGACCGGGTAACGGAACTCACGGTGATCCGGCCGCTTCTTGAGGGTCTACCGCCTCAGTGCCCGATGCCGCGTCCGCCGGCTCGGCTTGGGCCGCCGGTTCGTCCGCGCTGCCCGACGCCGCCTCCACCGGCTGGGCTGCGGCCGTCTCGGCCGTCTCAGCCGCCTCAGCCACCCCAGCCACCCCAGCCATCCCGGCCTCGCCGGCCGCCCCGAGCAGGGCCTTGACCTGGCGCCGGGCCAGCGCCTGGGCCCGGCGCTTACGCACCGTGGTGATGACGCCGTACAGCATCACCAGGGCCAGGCCCACGCTGAACACGGCCGTCACCCAGTCCTCCCATTCGGCCCGCACCCGCATGGTCAAGGTGGCCGGTTGGGCCACCGCCTGGCCGGCCGAATTGGCCAACTCCACCGCCACGTCGAAGGTGCCGTTGGCCACCGCGTGCACCGGGATGCGGGCCGTCACCGTGCCGCCCGGTTCGATCTCCACCGTGGCGGACTCCGCCACCCGCAGGGCGCTGGTGGACGGCTTCAACGACACCACCAGGCCGCTGACCCTCACGTCCGAGTTGTTGAGGACGGTGATCGGGATGCGCCCGTCGGCGCTGATCATGTTCACCTCGCTGCCCACCACCACGGCCAGATCAGGCGTCTTCTCGCGGGCCACATTGGTGGCCACATCGACCGCCAGTTGGCGGGCCTCACCCGGTGCGTTGGTGGCTGACCATGGCTTCAGCAGGGCCGGCACAATCTCGGCCACGTAGGCGGCCGGGTCATCGGTCAAAGCCGCGAAGGCGTAGGCCTCGTCCGCCAAGGTGCTCAAACCCGCCAGGGTGACGGGGTTAGCGCCGGCCGTCACATCGTCATCGGGCACCGCCTCAACCGCACCGGCGGCCGGAGCGGTCAGGGCCGCCGGCAGGCCGGTCAACGTCACCCACGGCAGAGTGGCCAGGGCGTTCAACCACTCGGCGGTGCCTTCGGCCGGAGTCCAGTTGCGTGGCATCAGCGCCACCATCGCCACCGGGTTGCCCTCGGCCTGTGACTGGGCGGCCATGAAGGCCAGCGCCACCGTCACGCGGTTCAGTTCGGCCGTTTCGGTGGCCGTCAACAATTCCTCGATGTAGCCGCCGGGCACCAGGACGCTCAGGCTCCGGTCCTGGGCCGTCACCTGGACGGTCCGGCCCGGTTCCAGCTTGGCGTGGGCCAACTGGCTGGCCGGCACCACGGCCTGGCTCAGGCCGGCCGTCGCCAGGAAAGCCAGCGCCGCCTGGTTCAGCGGTTGTGTGGTCAAGGCCGTGTCGGTGCGGATGTTGGCCGCCGCCGGCCCCAGGGCGTCCTGCAGTGCGGTGGCGCCAAGCGACTGGGCCACGGTCAACAGTTTGGCCGGTTGCGGCTGGACCTGGGCCATGGCCACCAGGTCCAGGTCGCCGTACGGCAGCGAGTAGATGGTCTTGCCGGCCGTCAGGCCCGCCATCACGGCATCGGCCAACGGGTGCTGCCCGGCGCCGCCGGTGGTCGCCTCGGCGTCCAGCAAGGCCGGGTCGATGAACCAACTGACCGTAGCCGCCGGTGTGGCCGTCACCACCTGCCGCACCCGCGCCGCCGCCTGGGCCGGCGTCTCACCGGCCGCCTGGACCAAGGGTGCCGCCACGGTCACCCGCACGGCCGCCCGCACCGCACCTGGTGGGGCGTAGATGACGTAGTCGCGGGCCTCGGCCACCGATCCGACCTCGGCCGTGTCGAAGTCCACCGCTAGGCCGCGCGGCCCCCAGCCTGGCTCATTGCCGCGGTTGCCCAGGTTCAGTTCGGCCGCCGGCACCTCGAGCGTGAAATTGGCCGTGGCCCCCGGTTCCAGCCGCTGCGCGCCCAGAGCCTTGACCCGGAATGTGGCCTCTTCCAGGTCCGGCGCGCCCGGCGCCGCCCAGGCCTCCAGTTCTTCCAGCGACTCGAACGGGTCCAGGGCGATCCGCAGGTTGATGTCGCCCTCGATGGCGCTGTCGGTCGCATTGGTCACCGTGCCCTCGATCCGCAGCACGGCATCCTCCGCGGTCAACACCTGGGTGGTGGTAGCCAGGGTGATGGCGATGCCGCTGGTGGGCGTCTCGGCCGGCACCGGCGCGCCCGCGGCCGGGTTCACCATCAGGGCCAGCCCGGCGGCCACAGCCAGCCCGGCGGCCGCCAACCATCGCCCCAGCCCCCTCGCCGACCGGCCGGAGCCACGCCTCAAGGCGTGACCTCCAACAGCTTGCGGGCCACCTGCACCAGGCGGCGTTCGTTGGGGTAGGCCAGGCGTTCCCGCAACGCGGTCAACGGCACCCAGGCGGCCTCTTCGGCCTCGGCATCCGGGTCATTCGCCGCCGTCAGTTCACCCCCCTGGGCGGACAGCAGGTAGTGGTGCACCACCTTGTGCACCCGGCGGTCATCGCCCAAGAACCAATAGTCGATGGTGCCCAGGTGTTTCACCACCTCACCCACGATGCCGGTTTCTTCCTGGATTTCCCGCACGGCCGCGTCAACCGGCGTTTCGCCCGCCTCCACGTGGCCCTTCGGCAGGCACCATTCCAGTTTGCCGCCCCGGTTGCGCCGGGCGATGATGGCGGCCTGGGCCACGCCGTCGATGGCGTCCACCACCAACCCACCGGCCGAGACTTCTTCGACTACCGGCAAGGATCCGCCCTGCGGCGCGCCGGAGTCGAACGAGGAAGTCACGTAGGCCAGCCTACAGACCCATGGCCGGACTCGCGGGTAGCTAGGCTGGGGTTTGATGACTAACCAACGCCAAGCCGGCGGCGCTGCGGCGCCCAAACCCCCTGCCCTGAGCGATTACCTGGAGCGGTCCCTGGCCCAGTTGCCGCCGGCCGCGGTCAGCCTGGGCCAGGCCTTTGCGGCCGCCGGCCAACAGCTTGCCTTGGTGGGTGGTCCGGTGCGTGACCTGTTCCTGGGCCGGCCGGTCAACGATCTTGACTTCGCGACATCGGCCCGGCCGGATGAAACCCAAGCCATCCTGGCAACCTGGGGTGACAAGGTCTGGGCGGTGGGCAAGGCCTTCGGCACGGTGGCGGCCCGCCGGGGCAACGCCATCGTCGAGGTCACCACCTACCGCACCGAGACCTACCAGCCGGAATCCCGCAAGCCCGATGTCGCCTACGGGGACACGCTGGAGGGCGACCTGTCGCGGCGGGACTTCACGGTCAACGCGATGGCCATCCGGCTCGATTCGCTAGAGTTCGTGGACCCGTTCGGCGGCCTGAGCGACCTGGCCGGCCGGCTGTTGCGCACGCCGGTGGCGGCCAGCCAGTCGTTCGATGACGACCCGCTTCGCATCATGCGGGCGGCCCGTTTCACGGCCCAACTGGGTTTCGAGGTGGCGGAAGAGGTCATGACGGCGATGGGCGCCATGGCGGGCCGGCTGGAGATCGTCTCGGCCGAACGGATACAGGCCGAACTGGTCAAACTGCTGCTGGCAGCCCATCCCCGGTCCGGCCTGGAACTGATGGTGTTCACGGGCGTGGCGGACATTGTGCTGCCGGAACTGCCCGCCCTGCAGCTCGAAATCGACGAACACCACCACCACAAGGACGTCTACGAGCATTCGCTGACGGTGCTGGACCAGGCCATCGCGCTGGAAACCGGCCCGGACGGCCCGGTGCCGGGCCCCGACCTGGTGCTGCGACTGGCGGCCCTGCTGCACGACATCGGCAAGCCGGCCACCCGCCGGTTCGAGCCGGGCGGCGGCGTCTCGTTCCACCACCATGAGGTGGTGGGTGCCAAACTGGCCGCCAAACGCCTGCGGGCGCTGCGCTTCGACAACGCCACCATCAAGGATGTGGCCAAGCTGATCGAACTGCACCTGCGCTTCCATGGCTACGGCGAGGCGGACTGGACCGATTCGGCCGTGCGGCGCTACGTCACCGATGCCGGGCCGCTGCTGGAACGCCTGCACCGGCTGACCCGGTCGGATTGCACCACCCGCAACCGCAAGAAGGCCGAACGCCTGGCCTTCGCCTACGACGACCTGGAAAAGCGGGTGGCCGAACTGAAGGCCAAGGAAGAACTGGCCGCCATCCGGCCGGATCTGAACGGCGATCAGATCATGGCCGTGCTGGGCATTGGCCCCTGCAAAGAGGTAGGCCGGGCCTACAAGTTCCTGCTCGATCTGCGCATGGCCGAAGGCCCGCTGGGGGAGGAAGAGGCCACCCGGCGCCTACTGGCCTGGTGGGCCGCCCAGTCTTGACCCGTGGGCCGTCCAGAATCTGAGTGGCCAGTCCTGCCAGACTCGAAGTGCGGCCGGCCATGCCAGCAACACACTGGGCCCCTTGATGCTGCCAACCATGGCCCCCAGGGTCTGTCGAGCAGGCCCGGGGGCCACAGCCCCTGTGTTGAGGTGGACAGGAAAGTGCCCACACCAAGCCGCATGGCCCCTACCGGGGCACGCGGCTTAGCTCACCATGACTTCGTGTGGCAGATGTAGTGGTAGATCTTGACAGTCACACTGTCGTTCTGCTCGACCTTGAACCCCAGCATGTCACCAGGGAACGAGTCACGCTCGAACAACGCCTTGGTGACCTTACCGTACGCATCAACCGAGTTGGCATAAGACCGGTTCCAAGGCCCGTCACCGTCCAGGAACTCACGGGTCGTTCCATTGATAGGCACCAGAGAACAAGTCAGCGAAGTATTCGTAGCCCAGTTCGAGGGCGCAGTCTGATACTTCACCAACGCCGCCGACACATCAGCCGCCTTGGCCGGCTTGTAACAACCCGGCGTATACCAACCGGATTGAACCGAGTTGGTCTTGGAGTACCAGACCTGGCCCGCCGGACAAGACCCCGCTGGCGCCGTCACGGTAGCCGACGCCGTAGGCTTCGACGTAGCCCCGCCAGTAGCAGGCGGCACCGTACCCGCAGCCGGACACCCAGCCGAACCAGACCAACCATTACCGATCTGCGACGCCACCGAGAACGAACCACCACCCCTGGACAGATAACGCCACAACGTGCCGTCCGTCTTCCACCCAACGATGTCCGCCAAACCATCACCATTCAAGTCAGCGCCGGCCCGCAGCTCAATCGTGGAGTCCCAACCGTGGCCCTTCTCGACTGCTTTCAAGAACGTGCCGTTACCACGCCCCTGATAGAAGAACAGTTTCCCGTCCTGACGGATCGCCAGGATGTCGCCCTTACCGTCGCCGTTCACGTCCCCTGACGGATACAGCTCATAGCCCAGATTCCAGCCATGCCCAACCTGCGGGTAGGGATACTTGAACCCGCCTTTGCCGTTCCCGGCATAGAGCCACAGTTTGCCGTCTTTCTCGGTGATGGCCAGCATGTCGTTGATGCCGTCCCCGGTGATGTCACCGAC
>JAISSX010000024.1 GCA_031272885.1 Bifidobacteriaceae bacterium
GGCCGACAGGTGGTGGGCCGCGATTTCGCCAGCCGTGGCCAGCCAGACACGGCCGCCTTGGAGGGACATGGCGCGTAAACAGTTTGTTACAACCGTGTATACATGCAGGTGACCAAGAAACCCCAGTACAAGGCGCATATCAGGCACTCTTGCGTGCCGAAAGATTGTGAGTAGTGTATACACCAGCAACCAACTTCAACCCCGGGGGGAGCGGGCGATGCGGCCATACGAAGACACCACGGCGCCGGCCGGTAGCGCGGGCAGCGCTGGCCCTGCCACCCCTACCGCCCCCTATGACCTGCTGGTCCGCAGCCAAACCCTGGTAACGCCCGATGGCGCGGTGCCGGGCGCGCTCGCCATCAGGGACGGCATCATCCAGGCCATCCTGCCGCCGGGCACCCCCGCCCACCTGACCCGCGCCAAGCAGGTCATCACCACCGCCCCGGGCGAAGTTCTGCTGCCTGGCCTGATCGACGCCCACATTCACGTCAACGAACCAGGCCGCACCCACTGGGAGGGCTACGCCACCGCCACCCGGGCGGCCGCGGCGGGCGGCTTCACCACCATCCTGGACATGCCCCTCAACTCCCTGCCGCCCACCACCACGCTGGCCAACCTCGAAGTCAAGCGGGCGGCATCGGACACCAAACGCCACACAGACGTGGGCTTCTGGGGCGGCGCCATTCCCGGCAACACCAAAGACTTGGCCGATCTACACCGGGCCGGCGTGTTCGGTTTCAAGTGCTTCCTGGCCGGCAGCGGTGTGGACGAGTTCGGCCACCTGGCCGAACCAGACCTGCTTGAGGCGGCCCAAGAACTGGCCCGCCTGGGCGCCCAACTGATTGTCCACGCCGAAAGCCAGGCCGTGCTGGAACGTCACGCCATCCCCACCCAACCGCGCTACCAGGACTTCCTGGCCTCCCGGCCCACCGAAGCCGAAGAGGCAGCCGTGGCCCAGGTCATCCGCGTGGTGCGGGAGACGGGCGTCAAGGCGCACATCTTGCACCTTTCGGCGGCCTCGGCCCTGCCGCTGATCGCGGCGGCCAAGGCGGAGGGCCTGCCCCTGACGGCCGAAACCTGCCCGCACTACCTCACCTTCAGCGCCGAACAGATTCCCGATGGCGCCCCCGAATACAAGTGCTGCCCGCCCATCCGCGATGAGGCCAACCGCCGCCAACTGATCCAAGGGCTGCTGGACGGCATCATCGACTACGTGGCCTCGGACCACTCCCCCTGCGAACCGTCGCTCAAGGAGCCCGGCCGCACGGACATGGCCAAGGCCTGGGGCGGCATCGCCTCGGTGCAGTTGATGGCGCCGGCCGTCTGGACCGCCACCCGGGAGCATGGCGCGGGCCTCAGCCAACTGGCCACCTGGCTGGCCGCTGCCCCCGCCCGGCTGCTCGCCATCGGCGGCAAGGGCCGCCTGGCGCCGGGCAACGAGGCCGATTTCACGGTCTTCGCCCCGGACGAAACCTTCACCGTGGTACCAGGCGAGCTACACCACCGCTGGCCCATCACGCCCTACGCTGGGCGCACCCTGCAGGGCGTGGTCAAGGCCACCTACTTGCGCGGCACGCCCATCGACCCAGACCACCCGGCCGGCCGCCTGCTAACCCGTACCGCCCCCAGCACCTCCAACAGTTAACCCCACACTCCAACCAGCCCAAGGAGCACCGCCCATGGCCACCACCACTCCGGTTCGCACCATTCATTCGATCATCAACGACATCGGTTTCGTGGGCCATTCGCTGATCTCGATCTCGGATCTGAGCGATGACCAGCTTTATGGTCTGTTCGAACTGGCCAAGACCCTGGAACCCTGGAACCGGTCCAAGATCGACCTGTTCCCTGGCGCCATCCTGGGCCTGCTGTTCTTCCAGCCGTCCACCCGCACCCGGATGAGCTTCGAAACGGCCATCACCCGCCTGGGCGGCAAGGCTCTGGTGGAAACCAACCCGGAGAAGACCTCTTCCATCGCCAAGGAGGAATCCTTGGAGGACATGATGCGTTGCGTCTGCCAGTACGCCAACGTGATTGTGCTGCGCCACTATGACGACCAGGCGGCGCGTTCGGCCGCGGCCGTCTCCACCAGCCCCATCATCAACGGCGGCTGGGGCCACTGGGAGCACCCCACCCAGGCGTTGCTGGACCTGTATGCGATGTGGCGCACCTTCGGCCACATCAAGGATCTGACGGTCTGCGTAGCGGCGGCGGACATGGTGGAGGCCCGCACCGGCCATTCGATGGCGTACGGCCTGGCCCGTCTGGGCGCCAAGATCATCCTCGCCTCCCGGTCGGACCGCCGCACCCCGCCGGAGGTCATGGCCAAGCTGAAGGACGAGTTCGGCGTGGTGCCGGAAGAGGTGCTGGACTCGAACCAGGATTCGTTCAACGAGCTGGTCAGCGGCGTGGACCTGATCTACCTGCCGGGCTGCTCGGCCCCCAAGGGCGCCACCTCGGACTTCTACCGCACCATCATGGATGACTACTACGTGCGGGCCGAAACGCTGGAGGCGGTACGCAACTCGGGCCGCGACATCTACATCACCCACACCCTGCCCCGCCGGGCGGGTGAGATGGACCTGCGTATCGATGACACCGACTCGCAGTTGTGCTTCCGCTCCATCTCCCATTCCGTCAACATCAGGATGGCGCTGGTGGCGTCCATCCTGGGGCTCTAGGAAACGGCTGTGGCCGTGACAGCCAAGAAACGGCTGGCCGTTGTCGCCGTGGGCGGCAACGCACTTGACCAGGGCGGGAGTCCCTCCATCGCCGGCCAGGCGGCGGCGGCCCGGGAGGCGATGCGCCACATCGCCGCCATGGTGGCCGGCAACTGGTCGGTGGTGGTGACCCACGGTAACGGCCCGCAGATCGGCTACCTGCTGCGGCGAGTCGAACTGGCCCTGTCAGAGCTGCACTCGGTGCCGCTGGACGTCTGCGGCGCCGATACCCAGGGCGCCACCGGCTACCTGTTTGTGCGCGAACTGTCCGGCGAACTGCTGCGCCTAGGCATCTGCAACCGCCCGGTTTGCCTCATCACCCAGACCGTGGTGGACCCGGCCGATCCGGCGTTTGCGCAGCCCACCAAGCCGATCGGTTCGTTCATGACGGCCGAGGCGGCCGCCCGGCACGCCGCCGATGACGGGTGGCAGGTGGTTGAGGACGCCGGCCGGGGGTGGCGCCGCGTCGTGGCCTCGCCCAAACCGGTCAAGGTGGTGGAGGCCGGCGCCGTGCGCGAACTGTTGCGCCTGGGCCACGTGGTGATCGCCTGCGGTGGCGGCGGCATCCCGGTGGCACAGGGCGCCGATGGCGAGCTGACCGGCATCGAGGCCGTCATCGACAAAGACCGGGCCTCGGCCCTGTTAGGCGGGGAGATCGGCGCCGAACTGCTGGTCATACCCACCGCCGTGCGCCAGGTGGCCCTGGCTTACGGCACCCCGCAGCAGCAAGACCTGGATCGGATTACCCTGGCCCAGGCCGAGCAATTCTTGGCCGAAGGCCAGTTTGCCGAAGGCTCCATGAAACCGAAGATCGAGGCCGCGGTCGATTTCCTGCGGCGTGGCGGCCAGCGTGTCGTCATCACCACCCCGAACCTGATCACAGCGGCCATCGAAGGCCGCGATGGCACCACGATTTGTCATAGCTGACCCCAACCCGTAAGAAAGGCACCCGCAATGCTCAAGATCACCGCCGGCCCGTTCGAGTTCGAGGCCCAGCTCCACCCCGACGCGGCACCGGATACGGTGGCGGCCTTCCGCCGGCTGCTGCCGCTCAAGTCCCGCATCATCCACGTCCGCTGGTCCGGCCAAGGTGGCTGGATCCCGTTCGGCGATCTGGACCTGGGCATCGGCTACGAGAACGCCACCTGCTACCCGCACCCGGGCGAGATCGTGTTGTACCCGGGCGGTGCCTCGGAAACCGAGATCCTGTTGGCCTACGGCTACGTCAACTTCGCCTCCAAGGCCGGCCAACTGGCGGGCAACCACTTCGCCACCATCATCCGGGGCGGCGAGAACCTGCCGGCGCTCGGTGAGAAGATGCTCTGGGAAGGGGCTCAAGACATCGAATTCACCGAGGTCCAGGACTAGCCTTTAGCCAGGCCGTACGCCACCCAACCGGGCTTGACAGTCGCCGTCACCCCGGGGCGCCGGCCCGGCGGCATCGTGCCCCAGCGCCCCCCACAAGGAGCCCCCAGAGGAAAGAGCATCAACATGACCGAACCCCGCTATACCGTCAACTGTTCCATCCTGTTGAAGGACCGGCCCTTGCCGGAACGCTTCGCCGCCGTCCACGCCGCCGGCCTGGACGCGGTGGAGTTGTGGTGGCCATTCGCCACCCCCAACCCGCCGCGCGAGGAGATCGACGCCCTGGTGGCGGCCCTGCAGGCGAACCAGGTGCAGTTGACCGGGCTGAACTTTGATGCCGGCGACATGGGCGCCGGCTGGCGCGGCCTGGTGTCGGTGCCGTCCCGAGCGGCGGATTTCCAGGCCAACCTGGACGCCGTCACGCTGATCGGCGAACTGACCGGCTGCCGCGCCTTCAACGCCCTGTACGGTAACCGGCAGGAGGGCGTGGACCCGGCGGCCCAAGACTATTTGGGGGCACAGCACCTGGCCGATGCCGCCCGCGCCGTTGGGCGCATCGGTGGCACGGTTCTGCTTGAGCCGGTTTCGGGCGCCCCAGCCTATCCGCTGTTGACGGTGGCGGACGTGCTGGGTGTGATGGACCGGGTGGCGGCCGAACATGGCGTCACCAACATCGGCCTGCTGCTGGACGTCTATCACCTGTCCGTCAACGGCGATGACGTGCCGGCCGGCATCGAGACCGCCCGCCAGCGCATTGCCCACGTCCAGATTGCCGATTCCCCAGGCCGCGGCGCCCCCGGCACCGGTGAGCTGCCGTTGGGTGCCTGGATCGACAACCTGCAGGCCGGCGGCTACCCGGGTTGGATCGGCCTGGAATATGTGGCCGATGGCGACCCCAACCCCTTCGCCTGGCTGGCCAAGGGCTTCTAGACAGTTGAGAACACAACGCAAAGGAACTTAGAACTATGACCACCATTGGTTTGATCGGACTGGGCATCATGGGCAGCCCCATGGCCCGCAACTGGCTGCAGGCCGGCTTCGCCGTGCAGGGCTTCGACTTCAACCCCAAGCGGCTGGAGGAGCTGGCCGCGGCCGGCGGCACCCCCGCCGGCAACGCCACCGAGGCCATCCGCGGAGCGGACATCGTCGCCATGATGGTGCCGGATTCGCCGGACGTGCTGAACGTGCTGACCGCCCCCGGCGGCGTCTTCGAGACCGCCCCCGCCGGCACGCTGGTGATCGACTTCTCCACCATCCGGCCGGATGTGGCGGCCGACGCCGCCCGGCAGGCCCGTGAGCACGGCTTGCGCTTCCTGGATGCCCCGGTTTCGGGCGGCGAGGCAGGCGCCATCGCCGGTTCGCTCAGCATCATGGTGGGCGGGTCGGATGAGGACTTTGCCGCCGCCGCCCAGGTGTTTGCCGCCGTCGGCAAGACGATTGTGCACGTGGGCCCCAACGGCGCCGGCCAGACGGTCAAGGCCGCCAACCAGTTGATCGTAGCCGCCAACATGCAGGCCCTGGCGGAGGCGGTGCTGTTCCTGGAGGCCTTCGGCGTTGACATGGAGGCCGCCATCGCCGTCCTCAAGGGCGGCCTGGCCGGTTCGGCCGTGATGGAACAGAAGGCCACCAAGATGGTGACGCGGGAGTTCGCGCCGGGCTTCAAGGTCAACCTGCACCACAAGGACATGGGCATTGTGACGGCCGCCGCCCGCGAGGCCGGCGTGGTCATTCCGGTGGGTGCCCTGATGGCCCAGTTGATGGCCTCGGCCCGGGCCAACGGCGACGGCGACCAGGACCATTCGGCGCTGCTGCGCGGCGTCGAGCGCCTGAGCGGCCCTGCCAGCGTCAAGCCGGGAAAGGCAGCCTGAGATGGCCCAGATGACGGCGGCCGAAGCGGCCGTCCACGTGTTGGCCCTGGAGGGCGTCACCCAGGCTTTCGGCGTGCCCGGGGCGGCCATCAACCCGCTCTATGCGGCGCTGAAGAAGCACGGCGGCATCAAGCACGTGCTGGCCCGCCACGTGGAGGGCGCCAGCCACATGGCGGACGGCTTCGGCCGGGCCAAGCCCGGCAATATTGGCGTCTGCATCGGCACCTCCGGGCCGGGCGGCACCGACATGATCACCGGCCTGTATGCGGCGGCGGCCGATTCGGTGCCGTTGCTGTGCATCACCGGCCAGGTGCCGGTGGCCAAGCTGGAGAAGGAAGACTTCCAGGGGGTGGACATCGCCTCGATCGCGGCCCCGGTGACCAAGATGGCGGTCACGGTCAAGGAACCGGCCCAACTGCCGCACCTGCTGCAAGAGGCCTTCCGCCGCATGCGCAGTGGCCGGCCCGGCCCGGCCCTGATCGACCTGCCGTTCGACGTCCAGATGGCCAAGATCGAATTCGATCCGGCGCTGTACAAGCCGCTGCCGGTGGTGCCGCCGGAACTGTCCACCGCCCAGGCGGAACGGGTCATCGACCTGATTGCCGGTGCCGCCCACCCGGTCATCATCGCCGGCGGCGGGGTGATCGGCGCCTCGGCCGAACCGGAACTGGTCCAGTTCGCGGAGCTGCTGTCCATCCCAGTGATCCCCACCCTGATGGGTTGGGGCGCCATCGGCGACGACCACCCGCTGATGGCCGGCATGATCGGCATCCAGACGGCCCACCGCTACGGCAACGCCTCGTTCCTTGAATCTGACCTGGTGATCGGCATCGGCAACCGGTGGGCCAACCGCCACACGGGCGACCTCCCCACCTACATGAAGGGCCGCACGTTTGTGCACATCGACATCGAACCCAGCCAACTGGGCAAGGTGCTGACGCCAGACCTTGGCTTGGTGTCTGACGCGAAGGCGGCCCTGGTGGCCCTGACGGCGGCGGCTAGGGACCGGATCGCGGCCGGGGGTCTCAAGGCCGGGCAGTTCGCTGATTGGGCCGAGTCCTGCCAGGTGCGCAAGCGCGACGTCACCATGCACCGCAAGACCCACTTCGACCAGGTGCCCATCAAGCCGCAGCGGGTGTTCGAGGAGATGAACAAGGCCTTCGGCCACGACGTCACCTATGTCACCACGATCGGTTTGGCCCAGATCGCCGCCGCCCAGTTCCTGCACGTGTACCACCCGCGGCACTGGATCAACGCCGCCCAGGCCGGGCCGCTGGGTTGGACCCTGCCGGCCGCCTTGGGTGTGACGCTGGCCCGGCCGGGCGAACGTATCGTGGCTGTCAGCGGCGACTATGACCTGCAGTTCTTGATCGAAGAGATCGCGGTGGCGGCCCACCACCACATTCCGCTGGTCTACGTCATGTTGAACAACACCTACCTGGGGCTGATCCGCCAGTCGCAGCGCGGCTTCGACATGGACTACCAGGTGCAGTTGGACTTCGACAACATCAACACCCCGGAATTGCCCGGTATTGGTGTCGACTTCCTCAAGGTGATGGAGGGCCTGGGGGCGCGCGCCATTCGGGTGCAGCAGCCCGATGAGATGGCGGCGGCCTTCGCCGAGGCCTGCCGGCTGACGGATGAACTGCAAGTGCCGGTGTTGGTGGAAGTGTTGTGCGAGCGCGACACCAACATCGCCATGGGTAACGGCCTCGATTCGGTCAACGAGTTCGAGGCGCTGGCACAAACCCCTGAAGATGCCCCCACTGAGGTGATCGACCACTAGGAGGGCCTAGGGCAAGAAAACGGGGTGTGGGTCCCTTGTGGGGACCCACACCCCTCCTCTTCCTGGGAGGAGGACTCCTGGTCTAGATGCTGGTCAAATCACCGGCCACCTGCGTCATCCCGGCTTCCCCCAGCGTCATCCCGGCTTCCCCCAGCGTCATCCTGGCTTCCCCCAGCGTCATCCCGGCCGAAGAGCCGGGATCTACCAGCCTTCAGCGATCTTCTTGGCACCCTTGAAGACCGCTGGCCGGCCGGCCTGGCCGCCCTCCCCTCGCTGGCTACATAGCCTCCCCCCCAAGTCCATCCGGGCTTAACCCGGGATCAACCTGACTCAGAATCTATGAGAATCTATGCCAATCTATGCTAATCTGTGGCTTTCATAGATTCTCATAGATTGTTATAGACTTCCGCCGGAGGTGGGCCGTGGACGAAGCCAACAACCCCTACTCACCGGGCGCCGGGCGCCTACCCGTTGCCCTGGTTGGTCGTGACGCTCAACTCAAAGCCTGGGATACCCGCCTACGCCGGGTAGAGGCCGGCCGGGACAGCCAGCCACTGGCCCTGTACGGGCTGCGGGGAGTTGGCAAGACGGTACTGCTGGCCCAGTTCGCCCGCCAGGCACGCGAACGCGGTTGGCTGGTGGCCAGGGTCGAAGCCAAGGCGGACGCGTCAATCCGCCAACTGATCGGTGAAGAACTCGCGCCCGGCCTGGCCGACCTGGCCCGGCCCGGCATGGGCAGCCGCGTCCTCAAGGCGTTGAAGACCGCGCTCAGCTTCAAGGCTTCCTATGACACCAGCGGGACCTGGAGTTTCGGTGTCGACTTGAGCGGGGTGACCGGCTCTAACGCCAACACCGGGTCGCTCGAAGCGGACCTCGGCAAACTGCTGCGTGACTTGGCTGGCGCGGCGGCCGAAGACGGCAAAGGCGTGGCGTTGCTGGTCGATGAGATTCAAGACCTGGAGGCGAACGAGATTGTGGCCCTGAGCGCCATCGCCCACCGGGCCGCCCAAGACCGGGAGAGGCTGGCCATGGCAGTAGCCGGCCTGCCGTCCCTGCCGCGGGTCTTGACCGACGCCAAGTCCTATGCGGAACGCCTGTTTGAGTATCACTCGATCGGCCCGCTGGAGCCGACCGATGCCAAACGTGCCCTGATTGAACCGGCCCAAGCCGAAGACGTGGCCTGGGCCAACGCCGCTGCCCGCTTGGTGTTGGACGCCGCGAACGGCTACCCCTATTTCCTGCAGCAGTTTGGCCAAGACTCTTGGAACGCCGCCAGCGACAGTCCAATCACCGTGGCGGACGCCAAGGTCGGTTTGGCCCGCGGCTGGCACTCGCTGGACCTTGGCTTCTTCCGGGCCAGGTGGGAGCGGGCCACCGAGGCCGAGAAGACTTACCTGACGGCCATGGCGCCCGATGGCGACCGGGGCACCAGTACCGCCACAGTTGGGCAACGGCTGGGTCGCCATCCCAAATCTCTCAGCCTGACCCGCGCCAACCTGATCGACAAGGGCCTGATCTACGCTCCAGACCACGGCATGGTGGCCTTCACCGTGCCCGGCATGGCTACCTTCATCCACCGCTGGACCGCCGCCCAATAGGGCCGGCCCGCTGGCCGCGAAGAGGCGTGGATCCCGGGTCGCCTACGGCGCCCGGGATGACGAGGGGCGACCGGCGCCCGGGATGACGGTTTCGGGGGTTACAGGGGACGGTAACGGGAGTTACAGGGGACGGTTACGGGGGTTACAGGGGACGGTTACGGGAGTTACAGGGGACGGTTACGGGAGTTACAGGGGACGGTTACGGGAGTTACAGGGGACGGTTCCGTGTAACATGGGTGGCAAGGCCACCCATGTTACAC
>JAISSX010000027.1 GCA_031272885.1 Bifidobacteriaceae bacterium
GCCAGGTAGTGGACCGTGTGACTCGGCCGCACGCCCAAGAAGGACTCCGAGGCGTACATGAACGGACGCAGGTACAGCGACGTGCCGTCCTCACCGGGCACCCAGTCGCGGTCCACCGAGACCAACGCCTCCAGCGAGGCGATGAAATCGGCCGCCGGCAGTTCCGGCAGGGCCAGTCGCTGGGCCGACTTCTGGAAACGCTCCGCGTTGGCCTGCGGCCGGAAGGTATGGATGGAGCCGTCCGCCCAGCGATACGCCTTCAAGCCCTCGAAGATGGCCTGGGCGTAATGCAGCACAGAGGTGGCGGGCCACAGGGACAGCGGCGCATGCGGCACCACGGCATGGCCGGACCAACCCTCCCCCGCCCGCCACTGGATAGAAGCCATGTGGTCGGTGAAGACCACGCCGAAACCGGGCGCCACCAGCTGTTCGGCCCGGGCGGCCGGGCTGGTGGGGCTGGGGTGCGGGTCCAGCGCGAAGGCCGGGCCGGCGGAAGTGGTGAGCTGACTCATGTCGCTGACCTCCTACATCACATACAGCTACAAGTGAAAACAGACTAGATGGCGGACCGCACCAGGGCGGCCAAGGCATCGCCCACCTCGACGGTGGTGCGCGCCTCCGCGCCACGGAAGGCGAGATCGGCCGCGACAGCCTTCTCCACCCGGGCGGCGGCGGTGGCGTAGCCCAGGTGGTTCAGCAGCATGGCCACCGACAGCACGGTTGCGGTCGGATCGGCCTTGTTCTGGCCGGCAATATCCGGCGCCGAACCGTGCACCGGCTCGAACATGGACGGGTAGGCCCCGGTGGGGTTGATGTTGCCGGACGCGGCCAGGCCGATCCCGCCCACAATGGCCCCCGCCAGGTCGGTCAGAATGTCGCCGAACAGGTTATCGGTCACAATGACGTCGAACCGGGCCGGGTCCTTGACCAGGAAAATGGTGGCGGCATCGACGTGCAGGTAGTCAACCGTGACCGAAGGGAACTCGGCCCCAATCTCCTCGACTGCCCGCCGCCACAGGTGCCCGGCGTGGACCAACACGTTGTTCTTGTGTACCAGCGTCAGCTTGTGGCGCGGCCGGGCGGCCGCCAGTTCGAAGGCGTAGCGCACGGTGCGCCGCGCCCCGAAGGCGGTGTTAACAGACACCTCGGTGGCAATCTCGTGTTCGGTGCCCACCCGGATGGCGCCGCCGTTGCCCACGTACGGCCCCTCCGTGCCCTCGCGCACCACCACGAAGTCGATCGCACCCGGCTCAGCCAGCGGCGAGGCCACCCCCGGGAACAGCCGTGCCGGGCGCAGGTTGATGTAGTGGTCGAAGGCGAAGCGCAGCTTCAACAGCAGGCCGCGCTCCAGCACGCCGGACGGCACCGACGGGTCGCCCACCGCCCCCAACAGGATGGCTTGATGCTGCCCGATGGCGTCCAACTCGCCATCGGGCAGCGTCTCACCGGTGGCGTGCCAGCGGGCCGCCCCCAGGTTGTAGGGGGTGGTACGCAGGGTGACGGACTCGGTTTCGAGGGCGGCGGCCAGCACCTTCAGGCCCTGGTCCACCACCTCTGGGCCGATGCCGTCACCGGCGATGACGGCCAAATCCAGTTCGCGGCTCATCGCGCGGCGGTGCCTTCCGTGTAGTCGGTGTCCTTGGTGGACACCCAGGCGAACAGTTTGCGCAGGCCCCGGCCCACGGCCTCGATGGGGTGGGCTTCTTCCTTGGCCCGCAGGGCCTTGAATTCCGGGCTGCCGGCGTCTTGGTCGGCAATGAAGCGAGCGGCGAACGAGCCGTTCTGGATGTCCGCCAGGACGTCCTTCATGTGCTGCTTGACCTGGGCGTCGATGACGCGCGGGCCGGACACGTAGTCGCCGTACTCGGCGGTGTCAGACACCGACCAACGCTGCTTCGAGATGCCGCCCTCGTAGATCAGGTCAACGATCAGCTTCATCTCATGGAGCACTTCGAAGTAGGCGATCTCGGGCTGGTAGCCGGCCTCGGTCAGGACCTCGAAACCGGCCTCGATCAGGTGGGACACGCCACCGCAGAGCACGGTCTGCTCGCCGAACAGGTCGGTCTCGGTCTCCTCCGTGAAGGTGGTCTTGATGCCGGCCGCGCGCAGGCCGCCCAGGGCCTTGGCGTAGGACAGGGCCAGTTGCCAGGCGCCGCCCGTGGCGTCCACCTCCACGGCCACCAGCACGGGCACGCCGCGGCCGGCCTCAAACTCGCGCCGCACCAGGTGGCCGGGGCCCTTCGGAGCCACCATGGCGACATCGACGCCTGCCGGCGCCTTGATGTAGCCGAAACGGATGTTGAAACCGTGGGCGAAGAACAGTGCGTTGCCGGCCTGCAGGTTGGGGGCCACGTCGTTGGCGTAGACAATCCGGGCCACCTGGTCCGGCACCAGCATCATCACGACATCGGCCCACGCCGCCACCTCGGCCGGCGTGCCCACGGTCAAGCCTTGGGCTTGGGCCTTGTCACGCGAGGCGGACGTGGCGCTCAAGCCCACCCGCACCTCCACGCCGGAGTCACGCAGGTTGAGGGCGTGGGCGTGGCCTTGCGAGCCGTAGCCGATGATGGCCACTTTGCGGCCTTGGATGATAGACAGATCGGCGTTGTCGTCGTAGAACAGCTCAGCCACTTTTCGTTCGTGCTCCTTAGATTGGGGATTTGGCGTTGGCAATTGCTTGTCAGGTTACCGGCTGACGCCTTCCAGCACGGCGGCGGCCCGGTCGGTGATGACTTTGGCGCCGCGGGAAATGCCCACGGTGCCGGATTTGACCAGTTCGCGGATGCCGAACGGCTCCAGCAAAGTCAGGAAGGCGCCCAGTTTGGAATCGGTGCCGGTGGCCTCAATGATCAAGGTGTCGGCCGCGACATCGACGATGTGGGCCCGGAACAGATCAACCAAACCCGTCACCTCGGCCCGGGTGGAGGCATCGGCCTTGACCTTGACCAGCAGCAGGTTGCGCTGCACCGAGGCCTCCGAGCCTTCCAATTCCACCACCTTGAGCACGTTGATCAGCTTGTTGAGCTGTTTGGTGACCTGTTCCAAAGGCAGTTCGTCGACATCGACCACCGCGGTAATGCGGCTGACGGCGGGCTTTTCGGTGGGGCCCACGGCCAGGGAGTTGATGTTGAAACCGCGCCGGGCGAACAGGGCCGCCACGCGGGTGAGCACGCCTGGCTTGTTTTCCACCAGGATGGACAGGGTATGCCGTGACATTGGTCCACTCGCTCCTTTACTCGTCGCGGTCGAACGTGGGGGCGATCCCACGGGCGTATTCGATGGTGTCATTGGAGGCGCCGCCGGCCACCATGGGCCAAACCTGGGCGTCCCGGCTGACCTGGAAATCGACCAGCACCGGCCGGTCGTCAATGGCTTGGGCCTGCTCGATGGCGCCGTCCACCTCCTCCGCCCGGGTCACCCGCAGGCCGGCGCAGCCGTAGGCCTCGGCCAACTTGACGAAGTCCGGGATCATGGCGGTGCCGTGGCCGGTGTGCAGGTCGGTGTTGGAGTAGCGCTCGCCGTAGATCAGGGTTTGCCATTGGCGCACCATGCCCAGCGACGAGTTGTTGATCAGCGCCACCTTGATCGGGATGTGGTTGAGGGCGCAGGTGACCATCTCTTGGCCGGTCATCTGGAAGCAGCCGTCGCCGTCCACGCACCAGACGGTCTGGTCCGGGCAGGCCACCTTGGCTCCCATGGCGGCCGGCATGCCATAGCCCATGGTGCCCAGCCCGCCCGAGGTCAAGAAGCGCCGCGGCCCGGTCAGGTCGAGGAACTGCTGCGCCCACATCTGGTGTTGGCCCACGCCGGTGGCGAAAACCGTCCCGGCCGGCGCCAGGGCACTGAGGCGCTCGATGACGTACTGCGGCGCCAGCAGCCCGTCGGTTGGCTGGTCGTAGCCGCGCGGATAGCGTTCACGCAGGTCATCAAGGGTTTTCCACCAGTGCTTATAGTCCGGCTTGGCGGTCCACTGGGCCACCTCCGCCACCAGGTCGCTCAGCACCGCTTTGGCGTCACCCACAATGGGGATGTCGACCGCCCGGTTCTTGCCGATCTCGGCCGGGTCGATGTCCGCGTGGATGACGGCGGCGTGCGGCGCGAAGGTCTCGAGTTGGCCGGTCAGCCGGTCGTCGAAGCGGGCGCCGATGGCGACGATCAGGTCGCAGCGTTGCAGCGCCGCCACCGCCGCCACCGTGCCGTGCATGCCGCCCATGCCCAGGTTGTGCGGGTGCAGGTCGCTGAGGGCTCCCACCGCCATCAGGGTATGGACCACCGGCACGCCGGTCAGGTCGGTCAGCTTGGTCAGCTCTTGGGCGGCGCCCGCCCGCACGATGCCGCCCCCCGCCAGGATGACCGGCCGCTTGGCCTTCTTGATTAGACCGGCGGCCTGGCGGATCTGCTTGGCATTGGGCTTGGTGGTGGGCTTGTAGCCGGGCAGCGGAATGGCCGAGGGGAAGGTGAACGTGGTCTCGGCCACCTGGGCGGACTTGGTGATGTCCACCAGCACCGGGCCGGGCCGGCCGGTCGCGGCGATGTGGAAGGCGCTCGAAATCGCGGCCGAGATCTCCTTCGGGTCCTTGACCAGGAAGGAGTGCTTGGTCAGCGGCATGGTGGCGCCCACGATGTCCGCCTCTTGGAAGGCGTCCGTGCCGATGGCGGCCGCGCCCACCTGGCCGGTGATGGCCACCAGCGGCACCGAGTCGATGTTGGCGTCCGCCAGGGCGGTGATCAGGTTGGTGGCGCCGGGGCCGGAGGTGACGATGCAGACGCCCACCTTGCCGCTGGCGGCGGCGTAGCCGGTGGCGGCGTGGCCGGCGCCCTGTTCGTGGCGCACCAGGATGTGGCGGATAGGGCTGGCGTACAGCGGGTCATAGGTGGGCAGGATGGTGCCACCGGGCAGACCGAAGATGACCTCTACCCCAAGGGCCTCCAGGGTCTTGACGATGCACTCGGCGCCCGTCATGCGCTCGCCGCTGCGGGCCGCCGCGGCTGAGGCGATCTTCGATGCCATTGGCCTTGGTCCTTTCCTTGAGGCTGTCTGATGGGAAGAAGCTGGGGTTGGTTGGGCAACAAAAAACCCTCCGGCCGAATGGTCTGGGCGGGAGGGCGCGCGAAACGAACCAGCGCTGGCTTGTTTCGCGCTAGGTCAGTACCACCACTTGCTGCTGCACGTATGCCAGCTTAGCCCGGGCCCGCCTGGTGGCTGGAAAACGTCCACATTGTGGACAATCGGTTCCGGTGGGCGGGCACGGCGGGTGCGGCGCGCCCAAGAGGAAGGGGGCGACATCGGGACGAAAGCAAGTCGATCCGCAACCTAGACGTTGTACGGTGTTCGCCATGTCCTCAGTAGTCGAGTTCCTGGCCGGCCAGCCGGTGCTGTTGTTGTTCATCATGGTGGGGCTTGGCTCCGCCATCGGCGAACTCAAGTTCAAGGGCGTCTCAATCGCCGCCGCCGCCGTCCTGTTCATCTCCATCGCCTTCACGGCCTACGCCACGGCCATCGGCGTCGCTCTGCCGGAAAGCTCCACCGAACACCTGGAGCGCCTAGGCACGTTCGGCCTGATGCTGTTCACCTACACGGTGGGCGTGCTGTCAGGCGGCAACTTCTTCAACTCGTTCCGCCACGGTTGGCGGCCCATCCTCGCCGTGGTGGGCCTGCTGGTGGCGGCCAGCGGGCTGGCGTTCGGCCTGGGCAAGGTGCTGGGGCTGCCGGGGGCGATGGCGGCCGGCGCGGCCTCCGGCGGCGTCACCAACACCCCCATGCTGGCGGCCATCCGCCAGGCTTCGGGCGATGCCGACGCCCCCACCATCGGCTACGCCGTGGCCTACATCTTCGGCGTGCTGGGCATGCTGGTGTTCGCCCAGTTGGCGCTGCGCAAGGCCAGCGCCGATACCGACGCCCCCGCCCCGCTGGTGTCACGCACCGTGCGCGTGGAAACCGACTCGCAGCCGTCCATCGCCGACCTGGAGGAACGCTTCAAGGGCCACATCAAGTTCGCCCGCGTCCGCCACGGCGAACACAACCCGGCCCTGGTGGCCCAAGACGAGGACGTGCTGCGGCGCGGCGACCTGGTGGCCGTAGTGGGGCCGATCGACTACATCAAGGAAGTCACGGGCGAACTGGGCCACGTCTCCTCGCACGACTTGTTGGGCGACCGGCGCTACCTGGACTTCCGCCGCATCACCGTGTCCAAGCCCCAACTGGCCGGCCGCACCATCGCCGAACTGGGCCTGGAAGACCAGTTCTCGGCCCGCATCACGCGGGTGCGCCGCGGCGATGTCGACATGCTGGCGGACGACGACCTGGTGTTGCAGACCGGTGACCGGCTGCGGGTGGTGGGCCCGCGCCAGCACATGGACACCATCAACAAATTCTTCGGCGATTCGGCCCGCGGCCTGGCGGACATCAATCCGGTCGGTTTCGCCATCGGCATGGCGCTGGGGGTGGGCCTGGGCCTGGTGCCCATCCCGCTGGGCTCGTTCACCTTCAAACTGGGCGCCGCCGCCGGCACGCTGCTGGTTGGCCTGGTGTTTGGGCGGATCGGGCGGATCGGCCCGTTCGTCACCACCATGCCCACCTCTTCGTCGCAGGCTATCTCCGAACTGGGCCTGCTGTTGTTCCTGGCCCAGGCCGGCCTGGCCGCCGGCACGCAAATCTCGTCCGCCTTCTCATCCGGCGAATGGGTCAAGATTCTGGTGTTGGGGGCGGCCGTCACTACTTTCATGGGCCTGGGTATGTACGTGGTGATGCGGCGCGTCTTCTCAACCGGCGGCACGCGACTTTCCGGCATGATCGCCGGTGTCCAGACCCAGCCGGCCGTGCTGGCTTTCGCCAATGCCAAGACCAATGCAGACGCACGCGTCGCTCTCGGTTATGCTTTGGTGTATCCAGCCGCCATGGTGGCTAAGATTCTCTTGGGCCAAGTACTTGGAATGCTGGCCCAGAGTTAGAAAGAGCGCCCAAGCGCAAACAAGTAGACAAGGAAACAACATGGCCCAGCGCGTAGTGGTTCAGCTCATTGATGATCTGGATCAAGGCCCTGCCACTTCTACCGTGTCTTTCGGCCTGGATGGCCGCGAGTACACCATCGACCTGAACGACAAGCACGCCGCTGAACTGCGTGAGGCCCTGGCGCCCTACGTCAAGGTGGCGCGCAAGGCGGGCAAGCGGACCGGTTCTGCGGCCGCGCGTTCCGTGGTGTCGGATTTCGACCCGGCCGCCGTGCGCGCCTGGGCCTCTTCCAACGGCATCAAGGTCTCAACCCGTGGGCGCATTCCGGCCACCGTGGTGGAGAAATACCACGCCGCCGGTTACTAAGCCCACCCGGGCCTAGGCCGTACGTCCCACAAATAGAGAGATGGTGGCACCCCATACGGGGTACCACCATCTTTGTGTTGCTTGTCACGGCTGGCCACCTTGGCCAAACCATCACAGTTAATCCGACACGCCGTCCGGCAAAGCCGGATAGCCGTCAAGCTCCGGCCGGCGGGCCAAGAAGATCGTGGAAGCGATCAAACCGCCCGGAATGATGGCCAGCGCCACCACCATCATGATGATCGCGGAAACACCCATCTCACTTCACCTCCTCGACGTCCAAGGCGGGATAGGGCGTGAAGTCCAGCGGGTCACGCCGCCACTTGACCAGACAGAAGGCGAGCGCGGCCACGATCGAAATGATCACCGAACCCCAACCGGCCACGTTCAGCAGTGTCCAGCTGTAGCCGCTGTAGGGCTGTTGCATCAGGTCGATCACCGTCCGCACCAGGATGTAGCCCAGGGCCAGGGGGCTAACCACGCCGACCAGGCAGCGCCAGATCCAACCGACCTTGAAGGTGGACAGGGTGGACAGGTGCCAGGCCAACTCCTTGTCCCGCCGCAGCACCCAACACACCAAGACCACCATCACCACGGCCGAAAAGACAATGCCGACCTCATTGGTGTACTTGTCCACGGTGTCCAGGTTGGGCAGGCCGGCCTTGGTGCCGAAACCGATCACCGACACGATCGCCATCGGGACCCCCAAAACCAGCGCCGCCTTGGCGGGTGACCAATCGAACTTGTCCTGCAACCCGCCCGAGATGACCTGCAGAATCGACAGCAACGAGGTGAAGCCGGCCAGCAGCAGCGAGCCAAAGAAGAGGGCGCCGAACAGGGCACCGCCCGGCATCTCGTTGATCACCTTGGGGAAAGTCATGAAGCTGAGGCCCACACCCTTGATGGTGCCGCCGGCGCCGTCCGGGCCGTAATACTCGGCGAACGGCACACCAGCCTCATGCGACATGAAGGCCAGGGCCGAGAACACGCCCAAGCCGGCCATGATCTCGAACGACGAGTTGGCGAAGGCCACCACCAGGCCGGGGCTAGTCAAGTTGGAACGGCGCTTGCGGTAACTGGAATAGGTCAACATGATGCCGAAGGCAATGGACAGCGAGAAGAAAATCTGGGCGTAGGCCGCCACCCACACTGTGGGCTTCGACAGGGCCGCAAAATCGGGCTGGAACAGGGCGTTGATGCCCTCCGAGGCGCCGGGCAGGAACAGGGCCCGCACCACCAGGATGCCGAAGGCCACCACCAGCGCCGGAATGGCAATCGCGTTGGTGCGCTCCACGCCCTTCTTGACGCCCAGGGCCATGATGATGATGGCCAGCACCCAAATGGCTGCCAACGGGCCCACCACGCCGCCAACCAAAGCCTGGAAGCCGCCAGTGGCGCCATCGGTCTTGAGATATTCGCCCAACAGGAAGCCGACGGTGTCATCGCCCCACTTCCTGTTGAAGCTGAAGTAGAAGTAGCTGGCCGCCCAAGCCAGGATGGCGGCGTAGTAGATGCCGATGAAAACGCAGATCATGACCTGGAACCAGCCCAGCGACTCGGCCCAGCGGGCAATGCGCCGGAAGGCCAGCGGCGGCGAGCCGCGGAAACGGTGGCCCAGGGCGTAGTCCAGGAACAGGATCGGAATACCGGCGGTCACCAGGGCCACCAGGTAGGGAATCATGAAGGCGCCGCCGCCGTTCTCATAGGCCACGCCGGGGAAACGCCAAATGTTGCCCAGGCCCACGGCCGAGCCGATGGCGGAGATGATGAAACCGTACTGGCCGGACCACTGCTGGCGGTCCTGGGCCGGGGCGGCCTCTGGAGGGATCGAAACAGACATACAACTTCCTTACAGGGGTCTTTCAACGTGCCGCCGTGGCACGAAAAACTCGCCCAATGATACGTAATTCCTTGGGCCACCCGCTTATGCTGGTGGGCATGCGAGCCATCCAAGCCGTCAAACCCGGCCCGGCCAGCGTGCTGCGTGCCGTCGACCTGCCGCAGCCCAAGCCAGGTCCCGGCCAGGTGTTGGCCAAGGTGGCGGCGGCCGGCGTCAACTTCATCGACACCTACCGCCGGTCCGGCGTCTATAAGGTGAAGTTCCCCCACGTGCCCGGCTCCGAAGGTTCCGGCACGGTTGAGGCCCTAGGGCCGGACGTGACCGACCTGGCGGTAGGCGACAAGATCGCCTGGGCCACCTCCGCCAGCGGTTCCTACGCCGAATACGCCCTAGTCGAGGCCGCCCAGGCCCTACCGGTGCCGCCCGGCCTGGACCTGGCCGCGGCAGCCGCCCTGCCCCTCCAAGGCATGACGGCGGACTACCTGGTGCGGGCCGTCTTCCCGGTGGGCCCCAACCACACGGCCGTGCTGTACGCGGCGGCCGGCGGCGTGGGCCAGTTGGCCACCCAGATGATCCTGGCCTCGGGCGCCCACCTGATCGCCGTCACCGGCAGCGCCGAGAAGGCCGAACGGGTGGTGAAACTGGGCGTTGACCCAAAGAACGTCATCGTGCTGTCCACCCTGGCCTCGATCGACCTGGACCTGCCCCAAGCGGTGCGGGACCTGACCGGCGGGCTGGGCGCCCACGTGGTCTACGACTCGATCGGCCGCGACACCTTCGCCGCCTCCCTGTCATCGCTGCGCCGGCGCGGCACCCTGGTGTTGTTCGGCGGCTCGTCCGGCCAGGTGCCGCCGTTCGATCCGCAGGAACTGAACGCCCACGGCTCGCTCTACCTGACCCGGCCCACGCTGGCTGACTACACCGCCACGCGGCAAGAACTGCTGGGCCGGGCCGGCCGGGTCTTCAGCGCGGCCACGGCCGGCTCCCTGCGCGTCACCACCGACCACCGCTTCGCCCTGGCCGAAGCGGCCACCGCCCATCAAGCCCTGGAGGCCCGCCGCACCGCCGGCAAGGTCCTCCTGGTTCCATAACTCCATCACCTGTTGGCAAACCAGCCCCGTCCCCTCCACGCCCTGACACCGTCCCCGGATGAAAGGTATGACCCCGTGACCGGACGTTCCCCTGCCCGCCGTACCATCCCCAAGCTGATCGCCGCCGCCCTGGCCACTTTGGTGACCCTGGCGGGAACCGTAGTGGGCGGCATCGGGCCCAGTAGCCAGACGGCCGTGGCTGCACCGGCCCCCACGCCCACCGCCTCGTTCAAGTTCCAGGGCAGCGGCTACGGGCACGGCATCGGCCTGTCGCAGTGGGGGGCGCAGGCCATGGCCAAAGCGGGCAAGACCGCCACCAACATCCTGCAGTACTACTACACGGGCGTGACGGTGGGGACCAAGACGGCCGGCAACATCCGGGTGCAGATTCGCCAGGCCAGCACGGTGACGCTGCGCTTCACCGGCGCGGCCGGCAACGTCGGTCCCGCGGCCGTGACGCAGGGCGGCGTGGTGACGCTGAAGGTGAGCGGCTCGCAGGTGGTGGCCAGCGGCGCGGCCACCGCCAACGGCACGTCGCTGAACATCACCTGGGCCGGTTCCAACAACTGCAGCGGCTACGTCATGGTCGATGGCGCCACCGGCACCAAGGGCTACTGCCGCGGCAACATGACCGCCACCGTCATCGACGGCAAGATCAACCTGATCGCCACCCTACGCCTGACCGACGAATACCTGTACGGCCTGGCCGAGGTCCCATCCACCTGGGAAACCGAGGCGTTGAAGGCCCAGGCCATTGCCGGCCGGTCATACGCCTTCAACCAGGGCTACAAGGCCAGCTGCAACTGCGAGGTCTACAGCGACACCCGCTCCCAGGCTTACACCGGCCGGGCCAAGGAAAAGGAAGGCCCGTCCGAGAACGGGCTGTACGGCCAGCGCTGGGTGACGGCCGTCAACGCCACCTTCAGCGGCACTAGCGGGCAAATGGTGCTGGACAGTTCCGGCAACGTGGTGACCGCCTACTATTCCTCCAGTTCGGGCGGCAGGACGGAGAACAACGAGGACGTCTGGGCGGGCAGCGCCAACCCCAATATGCGCTCCGTCAACGACCCCTGGTCGCTGGACGCCATCAACCCGAACGCCTCTTGGACCACCACCGTCACCGCAGCCCAGGCCACCACCGCCTTCGGCCTGGCCAATATCGTCTCCATCCAGGTGACCAAGCGTGATGCGGCCGGCTATGTCAAGACCCTCACCGCCACCTCGACGAGCGGCACGGCCCGTACCCTGACCGGCCAGGACACCATCCGGACGGCCCTGGGGTTGAAGTCCGCCTACTTCTCGATTGACTCGCCGCCACCGCCGGCGCAGGTCAGGACGCCGTTTGCCCAGATTGTGCTGTCGCCGGACCTGAACGGTGACGGCCGCGGCGAAGTGGTGGCGGTCGATGCCGACGGCAAGCTGGTCTACTACCCCTACAACAAGTCCAACGCCCTGGGCACGGTGGCCCTGATCGACGCCTCGTTCGGCACCAAGCGGCTGTACGCCCCCGGGGACTGGAACAAGGACGGCTACAACGACCTGATGGGGGTCTCGTCAGACGGCAAGCTGTACCTGATGACAGGCAACGGCCATGGGGTGTTCAGCGCGCCGCTGGAGATTGGCCACGGCTGGACGCCGTTCCGCATCATTCCCTGCGGCGACCTGAACAACGACGGCACGGCCGATCTGCTGGCGATCGACGCCGGCGGCGTGCTGTGGCTGTACGGCGGAACCGGCAAGGGCGGCTTCCTGCCCACACCGAAACAGGCCGGCCACGGCTGGGTGGGCCTGGAGCTGTATGCCGCCGGCGACCTGACGGCCGATGGCCGCAACGACATCCTGATGCTGGACAAGGCCGGCAAGCTGTACGCCTACGCCGGGCGCGGCAACGGCACCTTCTCCCCCGGCTACCAGGTGGGTCAAGGCTGGACCGGGCTGACGCTGTCCGCCGGGGCGGACCTGAACGCGGACGGCAAGGCCGACATCGTTGGCCGGTTGCCGGACGGCCGGCTGTTCTTCTACGCCGGGCGCGGCAACGGCACCTTCACCGCCGCCACCCAGATCGGCAACGGCTGGTAGGTGCCCGATGGCGCCCGGTGCCTGGGGCGGCCCGGGCGGCTGGTGCGCGCCATCGGGCGGCGGGTACGCGTCATCGGGCGGCCCGGGCGGTTGAGGCGGCGGTCTAGGCGGACACCTGTGGGAGAATGCTCCCCGTGCCTGAAACACCAACCATTTCCCCGCTCGACACGGCTGCCCTGGACAGGGCCGTCGCAGAGGCGCTGAGCGCCATCGGGCAGGCCGCCACGCTGGACCAACTGAAGGAAGTGCGCCGCCTGCACGCCGGCGAGCCGAGCGCCATCGTGGCCGCCAACCGCGCCATCAAGACCCTGCCCGGGCCAGACCGAGCCCAAGCCGGCAAGAACATGGGCGCCGCCAAACAGCGCATCTTTGCCGCCCTTGACGCCCGCCAAGCCGAACTCGAAGCCCAGGAGCGGGCCGGGCAACTAGCCCAAGAGAAGGTGGACGTCACCCTGCCCACCCAGCGGCTGACCCCAGGCGCCCGCCACCCGCTGGAGCTGATGCAGGAACGCATCGCGGACGTCTTCACCGCCATCGGCTGGACCATCGCCGAAGGGCCCGAACTGGAGGCCGAATGGTTCAACTTCGACGCCCTCAACTTCGGCCCCGACCACCCGGCACGGCAGATGCAGGACACCTTCTACGTGGACCCGCCCGGCAGCGGGCTGGTGCTGCGCACCCACACCTCGCCGGTGCAGGCGCGCGCCCTGCTGACCTACGGCGTGCCGTGCTACGTGGCCGTGCCCGGCAAGACCTTCCGCACCGATGAACTGGACGCCACCCACACGCCGGTGTTCCACCAAGTTGAAGGCCTGGCGGTGGACCGCGGCCTGACCATGGCGCACCTGCGCGGCTCGCTGGACCACCTGGCCCGGGCCATGTTCGGGCCCGATGCCGAAACCCGCCTGCGGCCCAGCTTCTTCCCCTTCACGGAACCGTCAGCCGAGATGGACCTGCGCTGCTTCATCTGCCACGGCGAAGACCCCACCTGCCGCACCTGCGGCGGTTCGGGTTGGATCGAATGGGGCGGCTGCGGCATGGTTGACCCCCATGTGTTGATCGCCTGCGGCGTTGACCCCACCGAATACCAGGGCTTCGCCTTCGGCATGGGCATCGAACGGACGTTGATGTTCCGCAGCGGTGTCAGCGACATGCATGACATGGTGGAGGGCGATGTCCGCTTCTCCCTCAACTACGGGGTGGAGGTGTAGCCATGTTGATCCCTTTGCCTTGGCTGGCGGAATACGTTGACCTGGATGGCCGTGACGGCGCCGCGGTGGCGGCCGCCCTGGTGTCGGTGGGCCTGGAGGAAGAGGCCATTCACGGTTCGGGCGTGACCGGGCCGCTGGTCTGCGGTTTGGTCGTGTCCCAGGAACCCGAGCCGCAGAAGAACGGCAAGACCATCGAATGGTGCCAGGTGGACGTGGGGCCGGAACACGGTGGGGTGCGCGGCATCGTCTGCGGCGCCCACAACTTCGGCGTGGGCGACAAGGTGGTGGTGGCGCTGCCCGGAGCGGTGCTGCCCGGCCCCTTCCCCATCACGGCCCGCAAGACCTACGGGCACGTTTCAGACGGCATGATCGCCTCCGAACTTGAGTTGGGCATCGGCGAGGACCATTCCGGCATCCTGGTGCTGTCCCGCATTGGGCTGGACCCGGCACCCGGCACCGACATGCTGCCGCTGCTGCACCTGGATGAGCAGACCGTCGAGATCAACGTCACGCCGGACCGCGGCTACTGTTTCTCGGTGCGCGGCGTGGCCCGCGAGTTCGGCCACGCCACCGGTTCGGCCTTCCGTGACCCCGCCCTGCTGGACACGCCGCCGGCCACGCCGGACGGCTTTGGCGTCGAAGTGGACGATGCCGCCCCCATCCACGGGCGGGTCGGTTGCGACCGGTTTGTGGCCCGGATTGTGCGGGGCTGCCGGGCCGCGGGGCCATCGCCCGCCTGGATGCAACGCCGCCTGCGGCAGGCCGGCATGCGGCCGATTTCCCTGGGCGTGGACGTGACCAACTACGTCATGCTGGAGGTGGGCCAGCCGCTGCACGCCTACGACCTGCACGGGGTGGCCGAACCGATCGTGGTGCGCCGGGCCCGGCCGGGTGAACACCTGGTGACGCTCGATGACGTAGACCGCACCTTGGACCCGGAAGACCTGCTGATCACCGATTCACCCGATGGGGAACGTGGTGCGCGGGTGCTTGGTTTGGCGGGTGTCATGGGCGGGGCCTCGTCCGAGGTGACGGAGGCCACCACCGACCTGTTGATCGAGGGTGCCCACTTCGACCCGATCACGGTGGCCCGCACCTCGCGGCGCCACAAGCTGTCCTCCGAGGCCGCCAAGCGGTTTGAACGCGGAGCCGATCCGGCGTTGCCGCCCAAGGCCGTGCAGCGGGTGGTTGACCTGCTGCTGGAATACGGCGGCGGCGAGGCCGACACGGCCGTGACGGACGTAGACCACCGGGTGGCGCCCGGCCCGATCTCGTTCGACCCTTCATATGCCGAGGCGCTGGTGGGGGTGGCCTACCCGGCCGCCACCGTGCGACGGGTGCTGGAAGCGATCGGTTGCGTGGTAAACGAAACCGGCGGACACGGCATCGTGCACGGCGAACCGGGCGGCATCGCCGGCGCGGGACCCTGGCAGGTGGTGCCGCCCAGTTGGCGCCCCGACCTGACCCGGGCGGTTGACCTGGTGGAAGAGGTGGCGCGGATCGAAGGCTATTCGGCCATCGGCTCGGTGGTGCCGGCCGCGCCGCGGGGTGGCGGGTTGACCGGTTCGCAGCGGTTGCGGCGATCCGTCGCCCGGTCGCTGGCGGACTTCGGGCTGGTCGAGGTGCTGAGCTACCCGTTTGTCGGTTCAGGCGTGTTCGACCAGTTGGGCTACGCGCCCGATGACGCCCGGCGGGCCGCGGTGACGCTAGCCAACCCGCTTGACGTGGCCGCCCCGCTGATGCGGACCGCCCTGCTGCAAACGCTGCTGCCCACGGCCAAGCGGAACCTGTCGCGGGGCTTCGGGGATATTGGTCTGTTCGAGTTGGGGTTGGTGACTCTGCCGGATGGGCCGCTTGGGCGGGCCCCAATCCTGGCGGTGGACCGCCGGCCCACGCCGTCGGAACTGGCCGAGGTGACCGGTGCGGTGCCGCCGCAGCCCCGCCACGTGGCCGGTGTGCTGATGGGTGCGCGGGTACCGGCCGGGGTTTGGGGCCCCGGGCGGCCGGCCGACTGGGCCGATGCCGTGCAGGCGGCCCGGTTGGTGTGCGGTGTGGCGCACGTTGATGTGTCTGTGCGGGCCGTAGAACAGGCGCCGTTCCATCCAGGGCGTTGTGCCGCTGTGCTGGCTTTGGATGGGACTGTGATCGGCTACGCCGGCGAACTGGCGCCGCAGGTGTTGGATTCCTTTGGCCTGCCCGCGCGGTCGGTTGGATTCGAGTTGGACGTGGACGCGCTGGTGGCGCTGAGTCCAGAGATTGTGCCGGCTCGGCCGGTTTGGACCCACCCGGTGGCGAAGGAAGACCTGGCTTTCGTGGTCGATGCTGGCGTGGCCGCGGCTGCCTTGGTGGACGCAGTGGTGGCCGGGGCCGGGGATCTGGTGGAGGACGCGACCGTGTTCGACGTCTACACCGGCGACCAGGTGCCTTCGGGCAAGAAGTCCGTGGCGGTGGCGCTGCGCCTGCGCGCGCCCGACCGCACGTTGACGCCCGAGGACATTGCCCAGGCCCGCAACGCCGCTGTCCGCGCCGCCGCCAAGGCCGTGGGCGCCGAACTGCGGGGTTGAGCTTCCGGGGTTGGGCTTCCGGGGTTGAGCTTCCGGGTCCTTGCCGCGCTCGCCAACCCTCCTGCGTGACCTTCGCGCACTTTTTGGTCACCAGATCGACCTGCCGCACAGCCACAGTCTTGGGTAGGTCACCAACAGCAAACCCGCCCAAGCCCCTG